>NZ_JBSWXN010000004.1:0-582473 GCF_056160625.1 Alteromonas sp. ABH4_457 | reverse complement strand
TGCCAAACCTAAAAAGGCAACTAAGAAGAAAGCCGCTGTAAAATCTGACGATGCGGCAACCAAGGCGCTGCAAGCCCTGCTGCCAGCGGTAGAAGATATCGGCTACCACCTGCAAGAAAAGCTGGAAGCCAACCAGACCGCGCACCGTGAACTGAAAAAAGTGGCACTGTCTGTCAGCGTGGAAGATGCCGAAACCCTGCTGGCACTTATCGCAATGGCCAACAAGGCGGTATCTGCCGTCAACTAAGGCCGCGTTCTGCGGGTGGTCATTCCGCCCGCCCTGATCACACTACAAGGGCTTCATAAGAAAACAACTGAAGCACCATGCCAACGCACTGAGTAATCATTTTATGCACCTGATCGCAATCCTGAGCGGCATTGTTTGTCTTACTGTTTCAGTCTACGCCACCACCGCCCCGCTGTCGGTTAGCAACTGCGGCCTGACAGAAAATATATGTAATCCCGTCAGCCCTGCATTACAGATCGCTGTAGTCCTTGTCACGGCGATTCTGGGAGCGGGTTTCATTCTGCTTGGCGTCATCACACAGGAGCGCCCCTGACGCCCTGCGACACCGATCTGTTTTTTGCTGGCAGCAGCCACCTTTTGCTGTGTCTCCGTTATCTTTATTTTATTCAAAGCATTGACAAATAGTATCGTGTGTGTTATTATATATTCACTAACTGAGAGAGGAAAGACACCATGAGCCACGCACTGAAAGTAACCGTTTCTATCCCGCAAACTATTCATATTTCTGAAGAGGAGGTTGCCAACCTCGCTATCCGACAGCTACGCCGTGCTGCGGGCTGGAACAGCGATACATACCTTGATGAACGCAAAGGCAAAATGATTGAGGAAATCGAGTACCCTCACGGCTCTCCCTCATTCAGAACGCTGCGCTCACCGACCATGATGGACTGGGCCACCCACAATGCAATCAAGCTGGTACGCAAAACGGCCAAGTAAAACCGGCAGCCGCCCTGCTGGTGGAACAACCCACCAGCAAAAAATTGACTGAAAATAACATAATTATGTTGACATATATTAACTATTGTGTTATTATATGTTCACTGACTGAGAGAGGAACAACACATGGCTACGACAATGACGCAACGCCTGCAAAAGACCATCGATAAAGTAAAAATCGAACTGGACAGCACCAAAACCGCCATGATTGCCAGCATCAGCAACGACAAGTGCTTTGCCAGCGGTTTCATGCAGACTGCACGGGAACTGACTGTACTGCAAACCCTGTACAACAACCTGTACAATGACTACTGCGACGAAGACGGTCAGGCCGGTGATAACATAGAGGTCGCCGACATTCAGAATAATGTCGAAGAGCGCAAGGATAACTTGTCCGAGAACGTCTCCCTGAAAATGCGAACCCTACACAAAGACAACGACGAACTCTATGCAGACCGCCTGTACGTGAACATGATGGAAGACTTTCTGAAGACCGAAAATCGCTACAGCTAACCTAAAACAAGCCGCTGGCAACCGCTGGCGGCGCACTACGCCGACATTGCCCGTACTTTGCAAGCAACACAAAGAAGCACCATGGCAGCAACCCTGACCCCAAAGCAACATATGACAGTCATCTGCGATGATCTGAATAACAAGCTGAACATCACCAAAAAGCAGCTTCAGCAAGCACTTGAAAGCAACTCCCCCGCCCCGCACATTATGAAAATGAGCAGCGAAGTTGTTGTACTTCAAATCGGTTGCAACCTGTTTACCTCACACATGTATGATGCGGTTTCGAACACTGAGAACGACCTCACGATTGAGGAAGTGGAGAGCATTTACCTTTCTGAGCTTAAAGCCATTGCCAGAGGGGCTAACCTCGGCATGAGAAATATCGGCAGCCATCCTGAACACCTCTACGCCCAGCGCCTCTTCTGCTCCCTGCCGGAAGGCGTGATCAGCAGGCATAGCTAGCCGCCCGCTGGCTGGTGGATTTACCCACCAGCCCCGCCCTGAAAGACCAAATAAATCACTCATTTAATTGACATGAAAATAAACTTGTGTTATTATGCTCTCACTGACTGAGAGAGGAAGCGAAAATGACTGTACCGACACTCCCTGCCACTGGCCAAACCCTGTATGCCGTTACCCCCAACGGTATCGTGGTAGGACTTATCATCACAGATGCAGAGCACACCCCCAGCGAAGCCGGTGATTTCGTCCGCATTCGCCGCATTATTGAGGAAGGCACCACAGGCCTGACCGAGCAGGATGTACACTACCTGACCAAGACCAATCTGCGCTGTACCGCTGACGGATTCAAAGGCATGCCGCTGGTATTCACCGACATCGAGGAAGCAGGCAAGGCCGCCCTGCCACTGTCAAGAATGGCACTGACGTACATGAATCAAGAAAAAGAGCGCCAGAGTCAGCGCGAAGAGGAAACCCGCTTAGCCATCTGCACCAGTCGCAACCGCTTCCTGCACAATTAACCGCACAGTCTGACGGGGCTAACACCAGCCCCGCTTAACACCCTGATAATTATATTGACACTTGTTCTCGCTTGTGTTATTATGTGCCCGCTGAATGAGAAAAGGTGCATTACTAATGAATAAATTGCGTTTAGAACACCCTGCTGCGGATCTCACACTCATCACTCTGGAGCCACTGACAGCGCAGGATGTGCTCTTTGAATCACACACACCCGAACCGGCAACCTCATTCACCACGCCGCTCAGCTGCCTTGAGCAGGCCAACGCCTTTATCTGGGGCTACATTAAAGATGATGTCGCAGAAGCTATACTGAAAGCCCTGAGCAACACCCCTAACATCAACGCTCACGTACTCAGAACCGTTACCGCACTGAGCAAAACGCAGGAACCGTGGAACAGCGGCATGCGCAGCGACAGCATCAGAGAAGCCGTAGCTTTCAAAGGCTGCGACAACGAAACACTCCTGCACCGCTACAACGCAGCCTGTAAGCGGGCATGTAACGCATTCGCAGGACGTGAATCTGAACTGAAAGCCACACTGCTGGCCGACATCAACGACAACCTACAGCGCGTGATCAAAGAACACAACGGCGGAGTGCATACATCACTGACTCCGAACAGCATTATTTGTTGACAAGTTGGCTCATCAGTGTTACTATATGCTCACTGACTGAGAGAGGACTCACCATGTTATTTGATATCACTGCCGTTAACACCATCGTAAAGAATTCCCCTGATTCCACCGAGCGTGCCCAGCGTTCTTACATCATGAAAGCCTACCGCGAGAAGATCGCCTCATCCGGCATCCTCAATACCGGCTGGCGTGCGTGCGCCAAAGACGTAGACATTGTGAAGCGGGCGGCTGCACGCTTAGCCGCTTTCTACCGCAGTGAGCGTAAGACCTTTACGGCGCGTGACTATGCCGTCCGCATGAACATCGAACTGAATGATGTGATCGACTACATCCAGCATAACCCGCACCGCGCCTGAGACAGGAGAAGCTTATGTCACACTACGGCCCACTTTTCGCCGGAATCGTCATGGTTGTTGTCTTTATTGCCCTTAGCCTGCTGTTCGGCAGCAGCAGTGAAGAGGACAAGCCCGACGAAGACAGTCTGGACAAGTACAACGACGGCATGGGCAACTTTATCGCCGGTGGCGAGCACATGTCCCGCGAAGAAGCCGAGGATGCAGAATCCCGTGGCGAGCTTTACGACACGCACAACTAGCACCCAGCGCGGCACGGCGGGAGCATTCCGGATAAATTTTCATTGACACTTGCTCTCAATTGTGTTATTATTATCTCACTGACTGAGAGAGGTAAGACATCATGAAAACCCCGTTCCGCACCCTGCTTGCTGCTCACTTTATTCCCGCTGCACTGATACTGGCATCAGCAGGTCTGGCTTACGTCGCAGACACCATGCTCAGCCGCCTGATCGCCGAAGCGAATGTCATACCCACAATGCGCGGGATATTATCCGTATCCGGCACACCCGAGGGTTTTATTGCACAGTTGCTTGCGCTACTGGCCTCTGTCAGCCTGTTTGCTGCCCTACAGTGCATCAATTTCGCACCCCAGAAGCCGTCACGGTGAAAAACCACCACCCACGAGGCTCACGGGGCGGATGCCGCTCCGTCGTCTCCTACACACTCTCAGGCGCTCTGACAGCCTGCACAGGTCTGCGCAGCCCTGACCTTCGTCAGGGAGTCTGTTGATTTGTTATTGTAGCCAATACGGATACCCTCTCTGTTCTACACCCTTGGTTAAAACTCCCATTTAATTGCATCTCCCTGTTGACTTTTAGTTCTATCTGTGTTATTATGTATACACTGACTGAGAGAAGGAACACCCCATGAGAGACATCATCACCATCCGCCCAGACGGCACCGCATCACGCACCGGCTGTGTCAGCATCAACCACTGCCATTTAACAAACAGCATGAACTACCTGAAAGAATGGAGCGGTGAAGATCGCAACGCTGTGCCTGAAACGATATCGGTCACCCTGAACCTCACCCTGAAAGCCGAACTGGTTAACGAACTGGTTGGCGCATTACCCGCCGCTCAGGCCAGTGCGCTGACTGCGGCGCTTCTGCCCAACACTGCTGGCCGCCCTCAGTTCCCTACCCTGACGCCTGAGAAGATGGTGCAGCACATTGAATCCCGACCTGTGGCTCTCAATGACTTACCAAAGGAATTTGCCGCATATCAGGACAAGTTGAAGGTCTATAACCGCACCGCAGTTGCACTGAACGAAGAGATCCCCGCATTGCGCAAAGAACACCAGCACACCCTGCTTTGCCGCATGAACGCTTTTCTGGACGACGCTCTGGCGCAGTATAACGCCACTCTGTCTGTTTAGATAAGCCCGCTACTCCCCGTGCTGGTGGCCTGCCCGCCAGCAAAACTTTTTACACTGTTGTGTTGACATGTGATGTCGGTTGTGTTATTATATATTCACTGACTGAGAGAAGGAAATAGACATGACCGAACTGCTGCTTACTGTACCTGAAGGCCTTCCTAAAGACGTTACACTGGACAACACCACTTACCCGCTACACTACGCGATGCCAGACGCGAAACGCTATGCTGAAACATGGGCGTGGGTGATTGTGGAAGGCGTGCCTGTTGCCACCGTAACCCTATGCCGTGGTGTACCTTATCGTCATTCCAAGGAGCGTGCCGCCGCTGTAGTAGCCAGCTACCTGCGCAACAACAAGCGCACCTGTATGCTGTACGAAACCGCCTACGGCATGTTCGACATCAAAGACGTCCATACCCCGTCTCCGGAAGGCAGCTACCCTGTTGAGGCTGACCAGTATGCCGCTGACATGCAGCGCATTGCTGATGGCGAACTGACGCGCAGCAGTGACAATTACAATACCAGTATCCCGACTACCGATGGTGGTACGGCCTCGTTTATGACCTGCGTCATTGAATGTTACGAAGGAAACAAAGAGGTGGCGCGTTATATTGAGTTCTCTGAGCCGCTCACCACACCAAAACGGGGTTACAAAAAAGGGTCTTAATGACCCTTTTTATTGACTTGCGATGTTATTTGTGTTATTATGTGTTCACTGACTAAGAGAGAGGATTTCACATGGGATACGCTCCACACGAATTTCATACACATACGCGCCAGAAAACCCCTACTGCCGCCGACGTCAACCCGAAGCTGAAGCGGTTTTCCGAACTGACAAATGGCCGCTTTTGCTGGCCTGTACTGAAAACGCCGCACTACCGCATCCTGCGGGTTTCTGACATAAACTACAAGGATGAAGAAGGCATTATCCATAACGGTGTCCACCACGTTGTGGAGTTCTACGGCTACGAGAAATTCAGAGTCGATAACCCAGACGATCTGGATAAAATGATTGCCGACTACTTCGAGGAATTTCCGGACGGCACCGAAACCTTTTTATGACAGCCGGAGGGCCGGACATCTTCCGGCCCGCCAACACCCCAAAATCCCCATAATCATGTTGACTTTCAATATCATTTGTGTTATTATATTTTCACTGACTGAGAGAAGGACACAAACATGAGCAAGCTTCAATTTGAAGGCACAGTTTCAGGGCTGTCGTTTATCACCCTGACTGCACCACTGACTGCCGACGATGTGATGTACACAACCGACATCAGCCAGCCTGTCAGCTCTACAGATCCCGACATCCCGAATCGCGCTGTCGCCATCCGCAAAATCTTCCTGAAGCCGGAGGTGAGCGCATCCATGCTTGAATCTGTCCTGACAGAAATCAAGTGCGGCGGACTTCAAATCCAGCGCTTTGTTCAAGCCCTGAGCCATCAGAACAGAGGCGTTTACGGCGAAGCATTCCGCCGCAACGTAATTTTACGGGACTGCTCACCGGAAACCCAGATACAGCGTTACAACGATGCCTGTAAGAACGTCGGGCGACGTCTGGCGGAGTCCAAAGAGAGAGAAGAAGCCACGCTGCTGACCACAATCAACAATCTCATGGTCAGCGCTATTCAAAATCACAATGATGATGTGAGAACACACCTGTTCAAGGTAATCGTTAAACAGGAAGATGTATTCACTCAAGCATCCCTGACCGCCGAGGAATCCACCCAGATAGAGATCCGTGAAGAAAAGCTGAGGGCCATGAGAGTAAAACTGGCCGCGCTGGAGGCAGACATCACCAAGGAAGAAGCCACCATCATCGGGATGAGACGCACCGCCATCACCCGCAAGGTACGTGCCGCCAGCGGTGAAAAAGGCAATGCAGAAATAGACGCTATCGACGCCAGATACCCGCACCGCGCATAGGCGGCAACCCCCGCAGGCTGGTGGCTTTCCACCAGCTCTGCTTTTTGATTGCAACACCCTGTGTGTTTATCACTCCGTGGACTTAAAAAATCAACAAATATATTGACGCGATCGCTCGTTTGTGTTATTATTTACTCAGTGAATGAGAGAGGACATGTAATGGCCACACCGGAACAATTGCTTAAAGCCCCTGACAAAAGCACTACAGTGGTTTTCACCCAAGAGGGAGAGCACATCCACTCATGGGAAACGTCAGTCAATAATCTGGAAATCAGCCGTATGGTAGAGTCTGCACTCTGCACCGGCCTTGTTGACACCAGCAAATCCTTGGATTTCATCGCCTATGACGATGATGCCCCTGATGAGGTCGAGAGCGTGCTGCTTGAGGGCAGCATCAGGCCTGCGCTTTTAATCAGTTAAGCCGTGCTCAGAGAGCGCGTGGTTTCGCGCTCCTGACTTTACTTCAGACACAGCAGAAGGTCATCCCATGGAACATCCTGAATACTGTTACGGCATAAGCCGCCACAATGTAATCATCCCGCTAAAGGTGGCCAGCGTGGTTGATACCGGTGATGGCGTCTTTGAATACACGCTTACCCTGAACCACCCCGCACCGGAACGCTACATGGTGGTACAACAGGAAGCGCAGTTCAATTCCCGCTTTGTCACAGCAGAGGAGCCATTGTGCGGTAAGCATACCCAGATCCTTGCCACACTGGACGAAGCAAAAGAGCGTGTCAAAGCAGCGATACGCGACGAGCGCAAAACCCTGCTGGAAAAGCTCGAACACCTAGACAGGCAGCTCGAAGAGGTTGATGAGCAGGCTGTAAAACTTGCTTCCATCCTTTCAGAATAATTTTTAGCCACCGCTACCCTCTTAGTCAGTCATCAGCGTAGCGGTGGCACCCCTCAGAAAACTTCAAGATAAATCAATAATGATATTGACATGTAGTGAGATTTGTGTTATTATTTTCTCACTGACTGAGAGAAGGTATGCACATGAACAAACTTCAATTTGAAAACACCGTTGCAGGCATGGTATTCATCACCGCTGAACCTATCACGGCCAACGACGTTGAAATCACACAAAAGGCATCAAAGGCTATTAAGCCCGACACCCCTATTTACAGTAGCCTCGATTATGCGTCCGCTCAGCTTACTGGCTTTGTAAGGAGCGACATCGTTGAGAACATGCTCGATACACTCAGCGAATATGTTCCGGATGCTGACCGCCACCTGCTGGTCACCATCGACAACCTCGCTATGAAAGACAGAAGTGCATGGCACTGCGGTGTACAGAGCAAAGAAATTCAAAAAAGTGTATCTTTAAAGGGCTGCAAACGTGAAACGCAGGTAAAGCGTTACAACGAAGCCTGCGAGTATGTGGCTAATGAACTGGAGGCTCAGAAGGCAGACCTGCAAGCTGGCATTATTGCTGAAATCAACAGCTACCTGCAAGCTGCTATCGACATGCACAACAAAGACGTAAAGCATGCACTGTCAAAATTTATCGTTGAACACAGCGGGGTTGTTATCGATACCGTCACCAACGATGATGAGGCCGCTTCTCTGAAAGCCATTGAAGGCAAAGCCGAAGCACTGAGAAAGCATATCGCAGAACTGAAGGCCGAACTGGGCAAAGAGGACGAAAAAGCCTACCACATCAAACGTCAGGCTATTGCCCGCTCTATCTCCAAAGAAAGCGGCCCCATCGGTCAGGCTGCGGTAGAAGCCATTCAACAGGAGAATGAGCGCCCCAAGCCCAGCATCCTCCTGTAAAACCCTGCGGCTGGTGGCCTGCCCACCAGCAATGCAGGCGATGAGAGACGCCTCAACCCGCCTTCTGCTGTGCCAGCACCCTCTCTCAGTCAACCCGCTGGCACAGCCCCCGTTTTGTCTGCAATCCCATTGCCTTGCTTACGCCCTGCGTGAACTGCATTTTTATCATTTACCCTTCTATTTGTGTTGACCTATAATGACATTTGTGTTATTATTAATTCACTGACTGAGAGAGGATAGACAACATGATTGAAGCCGTACTGCAAAACCCAGCCTTGAACCCGTACATCGCCGTTGCTGCCATGCCCGTCAGCTTGAGTCATGACACCCCCATGAAAGAAGTCCGTGCCATCCGTGAAGCGGTTGAACACGGCATTCTGGAAGGCGGCAAGGTGTATCTGACTAACCCGCACGTTATGCCTGTTGCCGGTGGCTTCACCATCATCCGCTACCGCGTGGATGCGACCGACACCAACAGCATCAAGGGCGGCGTGCTGCATGAGACCCGTGGTTTCTTTGGTTCCAAGGCATTTGCCCAGCAGGTACTTTCCGGCCTGACACTGCACTGATTCGCGGAACGCTGGTGGCCAGCCCACCAGCAACCCCGCCTTAAATTATCAGTTGACATATAGTTACTCATGTGTTATTATGTGTTCACTGACTGAGAGAGGTACTTTATGCTTAATGCTTCACGTTTCGTTCTTGCAATCCGTCTCCTTGCTATTGCCGCTGGTATGCTGGCAGGTGGTGCGGCACTGACCCACCTTATCGTGCGTATGATGGATACCCTTGTCACACTGGCCACGCCCGCCCCTGCACTGACTGCCGGAGCGCTTACCGTCATGGCGCTGGTGGTGGCATGCTACTTTCTGTATCAGCAAGTCAAACCCCGCGCTTACAACAATAAACAGGAGGCATAACCATGCCCGTCAAAAAGCAAAACCTGTATGTATTCCACCTGTGCCGCAACTTCAAAGGCCGTGGCGTGGTCGCTGCCGCCAGCGTTGAGCACGCCGAACACAAGCTGCACGCCGAGTACGGTGCAAACAACATTGAGTCTGTTGAGGATGCTGCCGAGCAGGAACTCAGTGAGATCCGCGCACTGGGCGGCTTTATCCCCAGCGTGTGACCTTTCCCAGCGCATCACGCCTGCGATGCGCCACAGTTCAGACATAAAGTAAAACACAGTTTTTGTTGACGAATACTATGTATTGTGTTATTATGTTTGCACTGACTAAGAGAGGATATACCATGCAAAATCACCTGATGGCCCAACTTAACGTACTTCACTCACAAATCCATGGCGCTATTCATGTTCAGCTCCAGCGCAAAGGCGAATTCCTGCCCGACGATGTTGCAGAAAGCACAGATTCCAAGGGTATCCGGTTTCTGCACTTTCCTGACTCCGGCATCATTGCGGATGATGTAAACATCGTCTACCTCAATTCCGAATACGGCATGACCCAATCCGGATGGAAAGTTGACCTGCAATACCTCATTAACAACCAACTTAAAGAGGTCGTGACCGAGCTGGACGCCATCGCATTGCGCTAACAACCCCTGTGCTGGTGGGCCATCCACCAGCTATCAATCATACATATTACACTACTGTATTGACACGATATAACGAATGTGTTAATATGTACTTACTGATTGAGAGGTATTTATGAACCAACCTGCTGTTACACCCAAGCAATGCAAGCACCGCATCCCTCACGGGATTCCATGTATGCGCTGCCAGAAAGAAAAGAAAGACCGCAGAGAAGCCATGCTGCGCGTACAGGAGGCAGCCAGAAAGCTGGACTGGTAAACGTATCTGGTGAATTTGATTTATGCAGGATTTATTCACTAAAATGCATAAAGTGTCAAAATTCCCCAAGGGCGTATCCCGTAAATTTTGCATAAAAGGTGAATAAATGAATAATCCTTACGCCGTTACCGTCGACTTAAGTCAATCTGCCATGCACGTACCTGCCGACATCATGGCCCAGTGCGGGTATTACGAAAAAGCCATAATCGCACAGCGCGATGCCAAGGTGACCAACTTCGCCAACCCCTTCCCGTGTGCCACTGACCATGAGCGCACAAATGACGGCTGGTGGACGTACAGCGACACCCTCGGGAAAGCCTTCAAGGTAGACAGCAAATCCCGCAATATTATCGAATACGCCGAGAGACCAGTAAGACGCGACTAAACCGGCTGGAACGAAAAACAAAAACAGATCGCTGGCACAACGCCTGCAAAGCCCGTACATACACAGACCACTACAGGCCTGTATCATTAACCCTTGATTAAAACCGTAATACATGAGGTATCCATGAGACAGACATCCTATCGCTTACGCAATGCACTTCTCTTTACAGCACTTACTCTGCTCACTACCATTTCCGGTATCGCGCAGGCAGGCAACAACCACAACACTGTCGCTGACTACAAACAGGCTAACGCCGACCTGATTGAGCAGTATGAAAGCAAGCCCGCACCGGAAGGCCTCAGCGGCCTGTATGAAGCAAAGTACAAGCGTGCTGACGACAGTGGCGAGAAAGGCACCCTCAGCGCTTACTTTGATACCAATATCAAAGCCCTGTTCTTCACCGCAAAACTGGACAAGACCGACCCAGCACGCTGGCAGGACAAAACAGAAGCACATCTGGCTGGGTACTACTACTTTGACGGTGCCGCACTGAAGCTGAACAACGCCATTGGCGATCCAATACTGACCGGTGAAGGTGCTGCCATTGAAAAGCTCAGTGATGACCACTTCATTGTCCATTATTACGACAGCCAAGGCCTGAAACAGCAGCTCAACTACATCCGGCCACAACCCTGAGACAGCCAGCTGCGGGTGCGACTCGCGGTCATAAAATTAATCACCCTCTCTTGTTGACATTGCGTGTCGTTTGTGATATTATATGTTCACTGACTGAGAGGAAATCGATATGCAAAATACTGTTACTGTTGTTACCGGCACTACCCTTTCTGGCGTATTCAAGCCACTGACCTCAACACGCACAAAAGTGATTGAAGGGTTTAAGAATATGGCGGCTGTACAGCGCTATGCTCGCGACACCAGTGCTGAACTTATGAGAACCTTCGAGCGGGTCGAAACCAAAGAAATGGACGCAGGACTTGCCCGTATCCGTGGCGAAAAGATTTTTCAGGGCTAATCGCCACTCTCTAAGCTGGTGGACTCCACCAGCTGCCCTTCTTTTGTTACCAATCCAGTGCGCTTCCTGCCCGCAACGGCGTGGAGACTGGATATTTCTGTCATTTATTTTGCTTTTTGTGTTGACATATACTATCTCTTGTGTTATTATATATTCACTGACTGAGAGAGAGAACACACCATGACTAAACGCACTGCACTGCTTAACGAAAACCAAATGTCTTTTGCCGATCTGGGCCTGATGGAAGCGCACCCTGCCGTAACCGCTGTTGCCAAACCTAAAAAGGCAACTAAGAAGAAAGCCGCTGTAAAATCTGACGATGCGGCAACCAAGGCGCTGCAAGCCCTGCTGCCAGCGGTAGAAGATATCGGCTACAGACTGCAAGAAAAGCTGGAAGCCAACCAGACCGCGCACCGTGAACTGAAAAAAGTGGCACTGTCTGTCAGCGTGGAAGATGCCGAAGCCCTGCTGGCACTTATCGCAATGGCTAACAAGGCGGTTTCTACCACCAACTAAGACCATAACCAGCGGGTGGACACACCACCCGCCATCCTTATCAGGGATTCGCCAACTCAGTCGGCTTTTGTACTAATACATAAAATCATGTTGACATATGCTTTCTGTTGTGTTACTATATGTGTGTTGACTGAGAGAGAGGAATGCAATGTGCCAATTAAATCACTAATTTCTGCAACGTGTTTGGTGCTGTTTTTTACAGCTGTCTTTTTGGCAGTAGCTTCACTGATTGCCATCCCTACCTACATCATCAAGACAGCCAGTATAATGTCAGGTTTAGAGATAGCAATAAATATCCTTGGCCTGCTTGTTTTGCTTAGCTGCCAAATCGCAGCGGCTTACCTGTTTATCCGCATCTACACAGATAACGAAAACACCCTCGCTAACTAATACACTCAAAACGAGACGGCGTGCAAGCTGGTGGACTCAATCAACTATCTTTTTCAGCATCCGAACCCCGCCCTAAGTGACAGGACAGCTGGTGGGTAAGCCACCAGCGCTACAAACTCACTTACACGATAACACATAAAGGTCTGACGTCATGAGCCAACTGAAAAATCACCTTAACGCCCTGTTTGTTACATTTACTGACACACCCCTTGTGTACAGCCACCAGCTTCAGGAGTGGCGGGATCTGCATAACAAGCACGCCTACAACGCCGACCACGAAGGCTGGCCCGTCGATAAAAGCATGAAGCGGGTGGAAGGTCACTTCAGCCATAAGCCGGTTCATCTCTATCGCGCCAAACTCGTTGCTATGCTTAAAGCAGAAGCTATTATCGGTAGCGGACGCATGAAGACGGAAGGCAAAGTACTTGACGCCGAGGACGAGTCATTAGGCACTCTTGCCAGCGAAGTTGCCTTTGATGCCTGCGAAAATACCGGCATCGAGTATGGTAAGGCCGAGACAGCCATTTACGATCACCTTTGCCACATCTACCCCGAATACGCCTAGTCAACGCCGCGCCAGCCCCTCTCTCAGTCAACCGCTGGCGCGGCAACCCCCTTCTAAAGCCCATCCCGATAAAGTGAAATAGGTTTTTTTATTTGAAATAGGTTATTTTTAGTTGACCTTTTTGCCTGCCTCAATCATAGTGTATTCACCGGCCAGCAAGGCCATACACCATGAGTGACAACACAATGCAATCAATCCATAGAAGTATTGATAACACAGCAAATGCCATGGCAAGCCTTTGTCATGAACGCTTCGGCAATATGAACTCCGGCAAGTATTCCACCAGCTACAGCAATATGCTTACGCTCTGCGGTGTAGAGCAGCGCCTGCACAGCATTACCGTCTACAAGACCATGCTCAGCCTCGGCAATATCGGCTATGCGCTGGCACAGGTGCGGAACCCGTCTACCCAGCAGCGGACAGAAAGTCGTTTTGCAATCATGCCTGCTGATAAACTCAGAAGAATGAAGCAACCAACCAAGAGCGCCATTACTTCCGCCCACGTTAATGTCATGCGCGATGAAAGTGGCTATGCTACCGCCAGCGGGGTCGCTGAGGCGTTGATCCAGATTGCACGCGATAATCTGAAAACCAGACCCAGTGAGCAGTATGCTATTACCCGAAAATCTTTGCGCCACATTTGCCATCGCGAGAAACTCAGGGAGGATATCGTCGGATGGTCTGGTGGTGACTACGGGATAGCTTACGAACTCGCCATTCGGGATTATACACTCATAACCATACCTAAGGCCGTCGAATGTCCGGCTATGTATGCCATCTTCCCCAGCGCCACTCTGGCCAAGCTACGCAAGCCGCGCCGTCAACTCGTACTTAACGCCATTAAAGAGTCCGCCGAAACAGATAGCCATGAGGATGCCATTCAATGGATTGGCAACAATCTCAGTGACTGCGCTAAGGATGCGCTTCAGTACAGGAAAGATGATGAGGTGGTCGGAAGCGCACTGCTTAAAGCAGCATTTCTGCTTGAGCCGACACTCAAAAAAGAACTTGAATTCAAAAACACCGAAGAACTCGGCACGCATCAGTATTTCATCAAAGTAGCCGCTGAGACCATTGAGGAACTTTGCCTGCAACAGATTGCTGACGCCGCATAACCCATCACGCTGGTGGACTCACCCACCAGCTATTTTCACAAATATCTTGACAAGTATCCAATTTTGTGTTTTAATGTACACATCTCAGGGCGGCGGTAACCAATCCGACTGGTCTGGGGGGAGGTCGGCAAGACCTCGGTACTGAGCAACCTTCGGGTGCCAAAACACTTGTGCTACACCCCTTACTTAATTTGCGTACCTACTGAATACAGGCCACGCGATGCGTAACGCTCAGACATCACGACAGGCCAAAAGGACAGTACTATGCAAAAGTTAGCACCGCGTTATCTCACCCCTGTAGAATTTGAGCAATACAAGAAAGAAGTAGCACCCCACGCCCTCGACCTCTTAGGCACCAAGCCGAAGAACCCGAATTTCCTTAATGAGTTCGCCGCCCGTGCCAACGGCTGGGAATCCTACAATGCAATCAATGCCACCTTTGAGCGCTTTGAGGCATGTAACACCGGACTGCTGGTGGACACCGTTAGGTACGATGATCGCGAGTACCTTACCATCCGCGCTAATGACGCGATCATCTTTGTATGCAAAGATTATGACTTCATATTTAAAGGCAGACTATCCGAAAATACTAACATCGCCGAGGATTTTGAAACCATTCATGAGCCAGCCAACCCCAGCATACGCCAGCACTACAAGCAAGTTAATGTTCGCAATAGGGATTATGGCTTTAACTCCGGCGTCATTTCCATTAAGGCAATTCATGAGGGCGCTGCCGATTTCGATAAGATTACTATCTCACGCTCACAGTGGTCGATAGATGTACGCATCATCCTTAATGCATTCGAAGAGGGTGGCACGCAAACTAATATTAATATCACTCTCGATACTGATATCACCAAGCACGAGTATTTGCCACACCACGTCGGCATAGACGAGCGATACCCGATGCAACATCTTAGACAGGAGCTGGCGATAAAAGTCGAACACCCAAAAATACCTAATGTGTTCGATTACCACATCCCTCGCTAGTCCACCAACCCATTATCCTTGGCTCTGACCTCAGAGCCTCTACTCAGACCGGAGAGAACCTTGCTAAACACCCGAGCGTGAGAGTTACTACCTGTGGCTCTCCATCACACCACCAGCCGCATAATCCAGTCAGTCAAGAGCGCCGAAAGGCGCTTTTTTGCTCAGGTGCCAATTATACCGCTTATTAACCCCATTATTCTCACCGGCGAACCGTATTTTCCATCCCCCGCTGGTGGCTTTCAGGTATCCTTATATGCATCCTTTTACGGGTTTTTATACTGCATTTTAAATATAATACGTAGTATATTAAAACCCTGTTAAATATCAGTCTATTACGCAAAAATAAAGGTGTGCATGAGAGATAAAAAACGTGTGTTTTATAGCCTAACTATGGTAAAATAAACAGGTCTGATTATTTAAGTCATGATGAAGTTTTTATACCATCTATTATTGACATCGGGTATCAGTTGTGTTATTATTATCAAACTGACCTGAAGCAATAAGACATTATTTACGAGGTACTATATGTCTATCAATGTAACAAAACGCGGCGGCGAAAAAGCCCCTGTCGATATCGAGAAAATTCACAAGTGCCTGTCTTGGGCCGCTGAAGGTCTGGAAGACGTCTCTGTCTCTCATGTTGCACTCCGTGCTCAAGTTCAGTTCTATGACGGCATCACTACCGCCGATATTCATAAAACCCTGATCAAAACTGCCGCCGACCTCATCAGCGAAGAAGCACCAGACTACTCACTCATGGCCGCTCGCCTGAACCTGATTCAAATTCGCAAAATCGCGTTCGGTACATTCACGCCACCAGCTCTGTTCGCACACGTCTCCAAACTGGTAGAAGCTGGCCGCTATGACAAGAGCCTGCTGGTGGACTACACCGAAGCTGAATTCAACCTGATGAATGAATTCATCGACCACACCCGTGATATGGATCTGCACTACGCAGCAAGCAAACAACTTGAAGGCAAATATCTGGTTCAAGATCGCACCAAGTCCGACGCCATCTTCGAATCACCACAGTTTGCATACATGCTTATCGGTGCCTGCCTGTTCTCCAAGTACCCACAGGAAAACCGGATGCACTACGTCAAAAAGTTCTATGACGCCGTATCACAGCATGAACTGTCTCTGCCTACACCTATTATGGCCGGTGTGCGTACCCCAACCCGTCAGTTCAGCTCATGCGTACTGATTGAGTCCGGTGACTCGCTTGACTCCATCAATGCCTCTGCTTCCTCTATCGTGAAGTATGTGAGTCAACGTGCCGGTATCGGTCTGAACGTTGGTCGCATCCGCGCACTCGGTAGCGCTATTCGCAACGGCGAAGCCTTCCACACAGGCGTTATCCCTTTCATCAAGTACTTCCAGACCGCTGTTAAGTCTTGCTCTCAAGGCGGCGTGCGTGGTGGTGCTGCTACACTGTTCTTCCCTATCTGGCACTTCGAAATCGAATCGCTGGTGGTTCTGAAGAACAACCGTGGGGTTGAAGAAAACCGCGCCCGTCACCTCGACTACGGTGTGCAGCTGAACAAACTCATGTACCAACGCATCATGAAAGGTCAGGACATCTCTCTGTTCAGCCCGTCTGACGTGCCGGGAATGTACGAAGCCTTCTTCGCCGATCAGAACAAGTTCGAAGAACTCTACCTGAAGTACGAAGCTGACACCTCAATCCGCCGCAAAACCATCAACGGCATGGAGTTATTTTCTACAGTCGCGCAAGAGCGTGCCTCTACAGGCCGCATCTATCTGCAAAACGTAGATCACTGCAACAACCACAGCCCCTTCGACCCTAGCGTTGCACCTATCCGTCAAAGCAACCTGTGCCTCGAAATCGCTTTGCCTACAAAGCCACTTGAGCACGTCAATGACGAGAACGGTGAAATCGCCCTGTGTACACTGGCTGCTTTCAACCTCGGCAAAATCAACTCCCCTGACGACTTTGAACGCCTGTCAGACATCGCTGTGCGTGCCCTTGATGAACTGCTGGACTATCAGGACTATCCTGTACCAGCAGCTCGCATCGCCACCATGAACCGCCGCACCCTTGGCGTGGGCGTTGTTAACTACGCCTACGACCTCGCCCGACGCGGACTGAAGTACTCAGACGGATCAGCACTGGCACATACTCACCGCACGTTCGAAGCAATGCAGTATCACCTGATGAAAGCCTCTGTGAATCTCGCAAAGGAAAAAGGTGCTTGCCCTGCCTTCAACGAAACCAAACTGTCTAAAGGCATCCTGCCTATCGACACCTACAAACGCGACCTTGATGCAGTTTGCAACGAGCCGCTGCAAATGGACTGGGAAGGTCTTCGTGCTGACGTCAAAGAGTTCGGTATGCGCAACTCTACACTGTCCGCTCTGATGCCATCAGAAACATCCTCGCAAGTGTCCAACGCCACCAACGGCATTGAACCACCTCGCGGCCTGATTTCTGTAAAGTCATCTAAAGACGGTGTACTCAAGCAGGTTGTTCCTGAGTTTAAAAAGCTGCGTGATGCATATGAGCTGCTGTGGTCTATCCCTAACAATAACGGCTACATCAACCTGTGTGGCGTTATGCAGAAGTTTGTTGACCAAACCATCTCTGCCAACACCAACTACGATCCGACTAAGTTCGAAAACGGCAAGGTGCCAATGAAAGTCATTCTGCGTGACATCTTCATGGCCTACAAAATTGGCGTCAAGACCTTCTACTATCACAACACCCGTGACAATGCTGGTGGTGAGATGGAAAGCGACAAACCCGTTGAAGTGGTCGTTGCTGAAGATGATTCATCATGCAGTGGCGGTGCCTGCCGTATATGAGATATGAACCGTGAGTTCTATGTGTAACATTATTAAGGCTGACACTCTGTCAGCCTTTTTTATATCCCTTATCATCCGCACAACCCAACCCTTCTATATATAAGCGCAAAATGTAACATTCCACACCGCTTTGCCTGCTGGTGGCTTCGCCATTCTATTATTTTGGGTTATGGCCACTGTGGGGCTGGTGGTTCGTGATAGTGGGATCTGGATGAGGATCTGGCTTTGGATCAGGTGTTGCAGTTGACCCTCATGTGAACGTGATCTCATATGCGCAGCATGATGACAACAGCGATAAATGGAAAAACTCACAACACCTATCTGAGATTCCGTGATGCACACTCATAAAACTGAGAAATATTCAAAAAAGAGGGGGTTTATTTTCATTCCTTATTGACAATTTAGTGTTGTTGTGTTATTATATTCATACTGAAAAAACAACAACGGAGTACATTATGAGAGTAGACTTTTCACCGTAATTATTTGAGCTGGTAACCTCAGACAACCTTGAGGCAGATCCTGCGCGGGAGCGTGCGGCGGCTGGCTCGGCTCTGAGTGCTCCGCCCTCTCACCGATCCAGCCGCCACACGCAAAACAATCCTGCTTCGCAGGAAAGAGGCATCGACCTCTCGTCAGCGGTTCGCTGGATCAGCGCCAAAACGCTTCGCTAACTTGTCACTGAATCCAGCTTTGAACCTCGACTCGATCTCGACACCAAGCTACGGACGACATCGTGATCAGATCTGCTTCGCAGCTCATCACGATCTCTTTCCTTCGCTGAACGCTTCGCTTTTTCCTTGTTGAATCAGGAAAGCCGCCAAATCTGTTCCAGATTTGTCACCCCTCCTGAAGTTCAACAGTTAACCGGATGGCTGATCGCCATCCTCTAATGAAGTCGCTTCGCTCCTACTTAGAAGCAAGCTTTACTAGATACAATCCTCAGGTTTTATAGCCTCAAGACTAACCTCGTTCACCTTGGCGACAGTTAAGTTTTTACAGACAAGAACGTCTGAGAGTTCAGCTTTATTAAAATCAAAAAAACTATGAATAACCATTTGCGGATGTGTTGTAAAAACTTTAAATCTCAAACTTCGAAGCTGACCACCTAACGTTTCAAACTTGGAAATTTCATACCCGTCAATACCGATAGAACCCAGATATTCCGACATCACTGAATCAATCCTGTCCGAAGACACCAACTCATCCTCCATCGTGAACAAACACTGAATCGAAAAACATCTGGCCTTGTCTGACTCTGAGCCTTCAACTTTACGATTAGCCGACTCAAGCAAATCAACTTCAGTTGGCTCTAAACCGTATATGTCGTGAATTGTGTTTGCCAAAACGGATAACGCCGCGATGTAGTCGCGGTCAGAAATGCTGTTCAAAATAAATACTCCGAAAATTGTATGCCGTGTGAGAGACGGATGCAGATCATATCCGATCCTGAGGGAGTGTCAATTAATTCTTTGTTTATTTTAATTGGTCGCTTTTTAACCGCATCATTTCACGCACGCGAGATCTTCTAAACATCTTAAGATCTGTTTTAAGAGAATAACTACGTTATTCTCTAATATACTATACCCATTTAATCAATCTTTTTTTTAAAGATCTTTAGTTGAAAAAAATAAGCGATTTTGTTTAAAATTTACTCTTAGAAAAATACTTAACTTTTCGGTATTTTTTTTAAAAAAACGTGTTATGATCGCCGCCCTGTGTGAGAGCAGGATTTATTTTTACGATGTATTTTACATTTGGAGTCACAGATGTCCTTCAACAAAATCAAAGAACCTATCATGGAAAAATTCGGTTCAATGAATCCTGAACACCTGCGAATGCTGGTGGTTTGTGCAATAGCTGGCATTGGTACAGCGGGTTACTACGGAAACCAATACTACCAAAAAATCCAGCAACCCGTTGTTGTAACAGCAGCAGAAATTGAAAAGCCATTCCCCACCGAAAACTGGCATTACGTGGATCACAAATCTCCATCCCAAAGCCTCAAGGCAGACGTATCAATAGTCATTTCCCTGACAAGCAAAGCAAGCCTATCAGCCTACGAAGCTTATCAGGATTTCACAAAAAGGAACGGACTTAGCCTTGAAATCATCCATGCCGGAATGAACGAGAACTGGGAAACTCCAAGCCGAACTTTTTACACCCTGCAACTCATAAAACCTGATGTCGACCTAACACCATTTTTCAGATTTTTCGGATCAACAAAGGGAAGCCCAGAAGGAAATCCTACTAACGCCTTAAGGAAAATTCTCATCGAGAACAAGATAGATGCCAGTCTTTTTGACCGAACTTTCGAATCAATAGACATCATCGAAAAAGTAAACAACGCTAATGAAAAATGTAGATCACTAAACATTGAAGCAGTACCTACAACTTTCGCCAAAAAAGGTCAGTTTACGATTCCATCAGGTACATACACTTCATTCCAAGACAGCACCAGAATCATCCCCTTCCTATTAAAACCCTAAAACAAACCTGTCGGTAAATATACGAATTAATAGTTCGTATATTTACTATCCTGAAAAAACATGGTATAACTATTATAACTATTATAACTTTTATAAGTTTATAACAAAAAATAATGTAGTTATCGGACAGGCTTCATTTGAACGCCAATAGTTCCAGAAGAGCCGCATTATATCGTGCCCACGAGGACACCATTACTGCCCACGAAGGCAATAATATTGCCCCACTAGGCAGAATTAGTGCCTCCGTGGGCAAAATTGTACGTGGTATCTATTTAAGAGTGATTCTATGAGCGAGCAGAGTAAAAAAGCGCGTGACCAGAGGGTAAGGGCGCTAATGAAAAAGTTTGGCGTGAAAGCGGAGAACACAAACTCTTCTGTAAGGTTCAGTTACAATGATTTCGAAGACCATTCGATAGTATTCAAAAAGCGAGTGAAGCGACTATTTTTACTCAATATGGCAGGTCTTCTACTCTGCGCTGTTAGTCTGTTTTTCAGACTTATATTGCCCAGCGACTCCTTCTACATGACTACCTATAATGGACATTTGTATGAACTTCCCCCTGCACATGAATCGTTGGAATCGGCAGTTAATGCAAATCGAAGAATTGAGGGAAGGCTTTATCTAATTAACGAGGAGGGAAAACCCATCCTCCCTGAGTCGGATGATAAAAAATAATCTTTAAGGTGTATTTATAAGGTGTATTTATGAACTTCAAAAAGCACAAGAAACTGACAAGTAAAGTCCGTGCCAAGTCATTTAGCAGAAAAACTGTGCGCAACCAAAAGTGTAAAGCAAAGACCACTCATGCTGGAAGTCGAGCGATTTATGACTCGGCCTACGATAGAGCAATAGAAGCTTTTGATATTCACTCTGCGGTTTGTCATGGAGGTGACGCATGAGCATTCCAGTAAAAAACACAGGCAAAAAGCCAGCCCCAAGTAGAAGAGTTACTCCTAACAAAAAGCCTGTGCGCAGTGCTCAAGGAAAGGAAGATGCAGCCTTAAAAGTTAGCAGCAAGAAGAGAGACTCTGAATCAGGTTCCGACTTACCTGTTGAAGAACTCGTTCAAATGAGAAATAAGTTCTATGAGACCGGTGCCAAAAAATTAAAGGTTGCCCTCATCTCCTCCAGCATAATGTTTGGCATGGCTGTTGTAACAACATTCTTAGCTGTTACAGTTTCTCCGGATAAAACGTATTTTGCAGCTGACGAAGCGGGCCAATACATTCAGCTTGTACCCCTTAGATATGCAAATCACTCTGCACCTGTTGTTGCTCAGTGGCTTGAGGATGCGCTTGTAGATGTATTCGATTTTAACTATCTGAATATGAAAGATCAGCTAAATCAAAAAACACTCAAGTACTTCACTGACTCAGGAAGAAACAGCCTTATTGCTGCAATTCAAGAGAAAGGTATATTCGACACCATCGTAGCTGAAAAACTTATCTCTCAATTGTCAGTTAATCAAAAGCCTGTTCTTGTTAAGGAGGGTGGTGACAATAGCGGAAAATACGAATGGATATTTCAGATCCCTGTTACTTTCACTTATACCAATGAAAGTAACGTCTATGTGAACAAAGTTCTCTTCACAGTGTCTGTTGTGCGACGAAGTATGCTTGAGGACATCAAAGGTCTGGGCATAAACAAAGTAATCTTAGAGAGTCTCAATTAATACTCTGTATATAATTGATTTGAGCCTGCCTCAGTGGTAGCATCTACACGCTATATATAGGCTTGGTATTTTATTATGAGGCTATCCGCCAATGTTTAAAAAATCTATTATTTTGGCAGGCGTTTGTACCGCCCTTGCCACCAACTATCCTGCCTTAGCGCAGGATAGTTCCGAATACGATCAGGGTTTGTCTGCATCTGAAATTCAACTTATCGAAGCAAAGAAAGATGCCCTACTCTACCTTCTTATGGAGAAAGGAGAGCTTGAGCCGTTGCTCCGCGAGCTGACTCAACAAGAAAGGGAAGCTATTGCGGATAGAGAAATTGATGCGCAGCAAAAATATACTCCAGAGCAAATAATCCGAGCGAGACAGAATCGCTTGGTATCTGAGTCTGCTGCCAATCGTCCAATCGAAAAGCAACAAGTTATGATTTCTGAAGAGGATTATAACCCTAACGGCTTTTCACCTATCATTGTCCATGTTGCTGCAAATAATCCAAGCTCCTTGAGCTTCTTTGATTATCAGGGCAATCCTTGGCCACTCGCAGGCGATGTTATCGGAAACAGCAATGCTTATGAAAGCAAAGCGTTTGGAGAGGCAAAGAATACCGCCGTTTTCACTATCAAAGAAAGATTTGTAGAAACCACTGCATTGATTGCTCTTCAGGGCATCAATCAGCTTGTCACAGTCAAACTGATAGGCAACGAGAGTGGGTTTGATCTAAAAAAGAACATCAGAATTCCTCAAATTGGGCCGAACAGCAAAGAATCTTTAACACCAGTGACCCAAAGCGTCAGTAATTCAGATCCAATCCTTATTAAAATGCTAAACGGAGAAGAAGTCACGGGTGGTCAGAAATACAAATCTACTTGGGATAGTGATTCAGTTTTTGTTCGGGTAGAAAACGCGCTCTACGTTAGAACCAAGGAAGAAATTACATTTCCTCCCAGCCTCACATACCAAAAGTCTTCAAACGGCTACAACCTTTATAAGCTCGATTTCTCAAATGCTGTAACCATGAAAAAGGATGGGCGCTATCAGGTTGTTCCCATTTCTCCTGTCACCAGAGGAGTGCAACGATAATGAAAAAAATGATCCAGAATTTACAAAAGGCGATTCCACCGAAAGCAAGACTGGTCATACTTTTTATGCTTTTAGGGGTGGGTGTAGTTTGCTACTTATTGTACAGCCTTATTGGAAGCAGCCCTACCACGCCCGCTGAAAATGGTTTTGTAAAAATAGATTCACCAATTAACACTTCAGCCCAGAAGGCCGAAAAGGTAGGCATTATCTCCAAAGACAACACCAACGCAAAGCTGCTTGGTGAACTCAAACAAAAAGAAATAGAGACCATCAAGGCAAGTGCCGGTTCAGAATCCTATGTTGAAGGCATCGACCTGTCGAAAGGAACAGAGCTGGACGCAAAAAAAGACAAAGATGAAGAGAAAGACGATGACATTATAGATATCGGCGCTCTATTTAAAGACATGGAGAAAAAAGCAGAAGACAGGAAGATCAACTCCGGCCAGATTGAGAATGTTGAAATTGAGAAGAATGCAGCGCAAAAAAACCTTGATAATCTCGGGCAGAAAATGAATCAGCGTACTGGCGCGAATATCAGTAGCGATGGAGGTTTCAATAAAGCTGACTTTATAGCGAGAATGAATGAAAAGGTATCCCAACAAGCCACTGCTTCGTCATCTCTGGTCGATTTTACGAAATTAGGTCGCATCACTAAACTGGCCATCAACGAATACAAGTCAGAAGCCAGTGAATCCGCACCAGCATCGCTCACAGCAAGTGCTGGCGAGCCATCTGCTAAATTGCTTGATGGTGAGGCAACGCGAGCGAAATACATGGAGCGCTACGAGCAGCTACGCGGTAAGGTAGAATCCCGCATCAACGGGAATATAGCAGGAATTCTGGACAGCACTGAAAATACAGATTCCAATAAAACTAGCAGCGAAGAAGCTATAGAGGCTGAGTATCCTTTTTCTGAAGTGTTAGCTGCTGGCGAAGTCTTTGCTGCAATTAACTCTATCGAATTAAATACCGATGAAAATAATGTTGTTCGCGCAGTCATCTCTTCAAACGGAGGAATGTACAATGGCATATTGATTGGTAAGCTGCAAAAGGCGGGAGATTTAGGAACACTGACATTCAACAGTTATTCAATTCGCGGACAGAAGAGTTACCCTATCTCTGCCATAGCGATAGACCCTGAAACATGGAAGTCCGGCTTAGCTGATGATGTCGACCATCACTTTTGGGAACGATACTCTGGCATTGTTCTTTCTGCGCTAGCCCAAGGTTATGGTGAGTCGCTAACCAGCACCAGTACGACAACTTCTGCTGACACAACCAATACCACCTCTGAAGCTGTTGAAGGATTTAAGGATCGTCTAATGTATGCAGCAGGCAAAGTGGGTTCTTACCTTGCGCCTAAGTTTATGGAGAACGTTAACAGAGAAAGTACTGTAGTCATTAACGCTGACCGACCCATTGGCATTATGCTAATGGCAGATTTTAAAGTTCCACTTAAGAATTAAGTTTTATTTACGAGGTATTTATTATGAGCGACAAAGGTAAAGATACAGATTTAGATCTTGAAAATCAGTTGGCAGACGAACTTCTGGGCGACGGTTTCGATGAAGAACTGGAAATTGAAGACGAGCCATCAGAAGAAGTTGAGGGAATCGACGACTCAGATGCCGATATGGATGATGACATCAGCGATATTGATATGGACGACGACATTGAATTTCCCGACGACGATTTCGATATTGAAGATGCGCAAGAATCCGAGGAAGATGAACTTGAGGACAAGTTATCCGACGAAGAACGAGAATTGAATGCCCTTGAAAAGGAAGAGCAAGAGCTGGACGAATCTCTATCGACGTTGAAGGCTGAAGAGGAAAGTGCTTACGGTAATGACTCGGATTCTGAGGAGGATGCCATAAAAAACCCCGAAGAGATTGAGGAAGAAGAGGTCGGGGAAGAGGATTTAGAAGGCGAGCACGACGATGAACCTTCAGGCAAAAATAAAATAGAACTCATTACAAATGTTGGCATCGGGGTATTTGTACTCCTTGCAGGTGCATGGGTATATAACATGATGTTTTCTGATAACAGCGAACCAGATCCAACAATCGAACCTGTTGTTATCACCAAGCCCGTAGATGCAACACCTGCACCGGTAATGCATCAGGAAAAACCGGCAGCTATGCCAAAGCCAGACTATGATAGTAAAGATAACGATGGCTTCACTTATGTAAACAAGGAGCAGGAAGCTACAGCAGACGTACCCGACTCAGAGAAGCCAAATACAGTCGCTGGGAAAATCAATATGCTGGGCGAAAGTATTGATAAAAAAACAACCGTTTCCGTTATATCGATTGATGATTCGGATGACTCTCCTCAAGAAGAGGCGACCAATTTATCTGAAGCTGAGTTAAAAAAGGAAACTGTAGATATTAATGCTGAGGTTTATAAAACTCTGACGAAAGGACTGGCCAGAGCTGATGCGTTAAATCTGGTAGAACAAAGCGGCGAGCTAAAGATCTTGACCCAAGATGGCATAACCCAATTGCCTGCTGTATCAGGTACTCGGCTAAATTACTATGGGAGTGAGGTCACAGTAACCTCTACACTGCTTGACGGGAAACTTGCACTTCTCTCGAACGGCATGTTTGTCGACAAAACAAGGACAACCATAGATGCCTCTATGCTTAGACTGCAAAAGCTCAATGAAACCCTTGCTGAAAGAGAAAAGAATCTTGAGAAGCAAAAAGAAATTCAAGAGCAAAACCGCCTAGCAGAGATTGCAGCAGCAAAAGCAAAGCAGAAGGCAGAGATTGAAGCCAAAGCGAATGCTGCTAAAAAAGACAGCGAAATTCAGATGCTGACCGACAGACTGAACAAACTGGCAAGTCAGATTGAAAAAAAAGAATCTGAAGAAAAGGCCAAGCTAGTTGCTCCACCCACCCTGCTCGAAGGATGGAGCGTGAATGGTAAATTTACGACAATGCAAAACGGTATGGTACTAAAAGGGTATCTTATCAGAACTGCTGACGGTGAATTTGTGAGAGTGCTAGCAGGAGAAACCTATAAAAAAATGGGGCTTGTCCGTGGGTATGATGACAATGGAAGGTTTTTCATTGGAAATAGCTTCATCCTTTAATTAATAGGTGGTATATATTTCTGAAAGGATGTATATTAAGCGGGAGTTTAACTCTCGCTTATCATTAAGTAACTGGTATATATGTAAGAGGTATTTATGAAAAATTTCTTTAAATCTAAAGGCAAGGCAATGACTCGCTTAGCGATGATTGGCGGTCTATTTGCTATTTCTCCAATGGCATTCGCTGACTGTTCCAGCTCAGTGGGTTTTGCAAAAGTAATGTGTAACATCTCCAACCAATTCAACTCTGTTGGTGACTTGGCTGCAAACTTTTTCTACCTTCTGGGCTTCATTTTCTTCGGTGCTGGTTTGTTGCTACTGAAGAAAGAAGGCAAGCAACAAGGTCAAGACCACGGGAAAAATGGTGGTATCAGTATGATCATCGGCGTGGCCCTTATCCTTATCACGTTCCTCGTGAATATGTTTGCCACTTCCCTTAAGGGTAGCTCTGTATCCGACTCTGATTGGAAGATCGGCAACGCTGATATTTAAGCAATGTCTGGCAAGAAAAGGGCGACGTTTCGCCCTTTTTTAGGATTTAGTTAACGCTAAGGTGATTTTGCATGCGTGATCTACTTGTCTCCGTTAAAAGAAGTGATTTCAGGGGCGACTCCCCTCACCCATCCGACTCAAATCTTGAGTTTTCACAGGCAAAAGACAAAGTAAAGGAGAGGGATAACTACACCTGCTATTATTGCGACTTTAAGTCTAAAAAGTATCAACATGTGCATCATTTAGATGACGATCATGACAATAATACCGAAGAAAATCTTGTTACAGCATGTCCTCTTTGTCACATGAGCCAACACATCGGCTATGCTGGTACAAAAGGACTGGGAATGCTTATTTATGCCGAACAAGAAATGTTCGGCGACATAGAACTACCGGTTTGCCAGCCAGCTATCAACCACCTAGTTAGGCTACTGTGGATACAATTAGAATCAAAAGATCCTGACGAATCCAAACAAGCTAGTGACTACCTAAAGCGATTTGAGCAAATGCGCGTTGATGCAGATAAGTTCTTAGGGACGTCCGATCCAATATTGTTAAGCAATAAACTCAAAGAACTTTCTGACAAACACTATGATGAAAGGTCAAAGAGCCTGAAACATATTTATCTGATACCCTATAAAGAAGCTTTTCTCAAAGAGCACAGATACTGGCGAGACGTTACTTTAAAGCATGTCTCCAACCAAAAGTGGCATCAGATTGCGAAAGCAAACTGCTTCAGATGGATGCAAGTTTACAAATTCAAAGAAGGTCTTGCGGGCATAAAAAGGTTACTGGCCAAATTCAAAATCATCTAATCTTCATCCTCCTGTATATCAGGAGGATTTTTTATTCAGGCTATTTAATACTTCGTATAAATATGTTATCTTTTATAACTATTATAAGAGGTATCTATTTATGTTGAAAATTGGCGTTGTCTGCTTCGAAGATATTGAGCAGGTAGGAAAAGCATGGGCATCAATATCAGGCAATGAGGCTACACGTATTGATGGCCTCGGCGAACTTGATTCCAATGTATATTGGGTGACCAACCTTCCTTTTCGCGAGTTCAAGCGCTTTAACCTCAACAGGAAGCCTAACGTTTTCGATCAGCAGTTCTTCAGAACTTCTGTAAAGCTAATAGGGGATGAGGTCGGACTGGAAGATGATATAAAGGGTTTAGCGGAATTCTGCGCTAAAACATTCCAGCGTGTAATCAATCAGTGCCGCAATCTGTACGATATAGATCTTAAATATTCACCTTATCGCCTTAATACATTATTGAGTGACTTCGTTCTCAGCAAAGAAGTACGTCAATTTCCTATGGGAGCATCTTCAAGTCAGCTAACTGAAGCTTTCATGCAATCAACCCAGCAAAATCAAGCGATGATGCGTGAAGTTCCGCAAGGCACTAAAACCCGAACATTCTGCTTTCCTAAGGGCGCTTATGCCAGACACATAATGTCAATGCCATACCCCGTGAGCACTCAGTGGAGGGCTTTAAATGAATCTGATATTGCTACGATGATAGGCACTCGCGAAGGCATGATGATTTCAGGCACAAAGTCAGCACTAAATAAAATTCATCGCGTTTGCAAAGATAAAGCTGCCGTTTTTAGAATCTCAGTACTCCATACGGACAAGTTTTTCCGTCCTTTCGCTCTTTTCGGGCAGGGAAGCAACATCCAGAGAAACTGGGTGACTCTACCTGAGTTAGAAGAGTTATTGAAATACTGTCTGGTTGAGATCTTTGAAGGGTTTGTGTCGGAACTCGGTGAGTTGAAAGTGCATAAAGATATCGATCTTGATGCTGATGAATACTCTTATTCAAAAGGATTGATGCTGGAAAACATATGGACGGCATACTCCCTCTCTTTAAACAGAGGAAAGTTCTTTACTCCTGTCGGCGCTTACATGCGTGCTTATGATCGGATTATGTGCCTGAAAGCGGCCTACGAGTTTGAAAGGAACGGTCTTATCGTGGGTTCTTTCGGAACTGGGCGTGTCGTTGTTTACTGCAAAACCAGTGAAGAGCACATCGCCAAGGAAATAGCATTTGAAAATGGAATGATACCTCCAATGTTTATGATGAATAAGGGCTAATCAGTGGAACTATATACGAATGAAATCTTTGATTCGCTTCAAAAGCGGGTTGAGAAGGACTACTTGTTCTCGATGCACAAATTATCTTTTGAGAGAGGCGTTGCAATTTCTGAAGAGAATATCCGAGCTTTGGATGATGTTTCTGAAATTGAAAAGCCTGCTCGGCCTGAGGCATTGAAATCAATTTTTATCTCGCTATCCAAGAAAGGTAATTCCTAAATGTTTCCGTTTCAGTCAATACTCTCCAAAGCAACGAAGATGTCTATGTTTGACTACTGCAATCTCGAATCAAACGTGATTGACACTGAAGGATCGGAAAATGACACCTTCGTATGCAAGGACTCCTCTTACTCTACTATGTACCGTCTTAATGGCTCATTGGTAGCTGTAGCGGACAATGGCATCTTGGAGATCGCAAAAGACCTTGAGTCCAAGCTACAGGGCAACTTGGATAAAAAAGGTTATCGGCTTCAGTTTGTTTTCGAAAACAATCCTGAGCTATCCAGCCTGCCTATCGAAAAAAGCCTTAATCCTGTGCTTGAGTCAATGGCAAAGGTAGGAATGAAGGTATCCCCCTTAATCGAATCAAGACAAAGAGCGCTAGCGTCCTGCACAACATACGAAAGAGCTTTTCTAGTCGTTACTACGTTCCCTCTGGTAAAAAAATCTTCGCAGTCAACAATGATGCAGAACCGAGGAAAGAAAGGTCAGAAAGCTGAAACTGGGGTTAAACCTGCTGAATATGGCCAAAGCCACTTTTTTGAACTTCCCGAGCTTCTCGAAAACCACTCCGCCATTTGCTCGACAATTGAAAAAGAGCTTAAAGCCTTTATGAGCGTGGATAAGCTCAGTTGTCATGAAGCCATGTATGAAATAAAACAGTCTATTGATGACAATTCTGTAAGCGAAAAATGGAGACCTACTATTCTTGGTGACAAGATGACGCCAAGACTGGTTAAGGACGGATGTAACGATCAAGATCAATCCCACATCCTGAATATGGATATCGGATTTCAGCTATTTAATAAGATTCCTGTTCAACATGACTCGATGAGGACGAGCGTTCAGTATGGCAATAATATCATCACGCCGCTAAACATGGATCTTCCTCCTCAGGACTTGCGCCCTTTTTCAGAGCTGTTTGATGATATCGACCCTTCAATCCCATGGCGTATAAGTTTTGTCATTGAAACAGGTCACAAAGAAATTCTTTCCAAGATTAAAAACAAAAAGTCTCTGGCAAGCATCGTGGCAATCACCAGCAGTAACTCAAAAGAAGTTGTCCAAGCAGCTGAACAGCTAATTGGAGTGGGAGCCAAACATAAACTGGTGTCTTGCAAAATAGCATGCTGCACATGGGGCAAAACAGAAAAAGAAGCATCCCTGCGGAAAGAAATACTAACCCAAGCACTCCAAGGCTGGGGTTCATGCGACATAATAGAGGAGATGGGCGACCCTATAGAGCTGTGGACGAACACCATACCCGCGATATCGCAAAAATACATTGCTACCGCTTTCCCTATGCCACTAGGAGAGGCTTTTTATATCAGCCCTATAAGCAGACCTGCCAGCCCATGGAAAACAGGCTCAGGGCTATATAGAACAAAGAACAGAAAACTCTTCCCCATAGAGCAAGCGAGTGGACAACAAACTTCGTGGCTTGATATTTACGTAGCGCCACCGGGATTTGGTAAATCATTTAAGCTGGCAGCGGATAATATGTCCTTTCTAATGGGCAATGCCAGAAACGGCGTACTGCCCCGACTAGCTATGCTGGATATCGGCTATTCACTCGGCAGTTTCGTTGAATTTGCTCAGTCTCTCGCTCCTGACCATATGAAAAGCTTGTTTGCAAAAATGAAGCTAAGGATGAGCAAAACCGACACTTCTTGTGACATCAATCCATTTGATACGCCATTAGGATGTCGGACACCACTGACGCTTGATAAAGAGTTTTTATTAAACTTCCTATTGACGGCGTTTACTCCGGTTGGCTCAGACAAGACTCCTTTACGCTTGCCAGAATTATTATCATTGCTTATTGACGAGATGTATCTTCACTTTTCAGATGAAAGATCTCCCAATATATATCAATACGGGGTGGCCAAAGATGTCGATAACTATCTCGAAGAGAATGACATTGAAGTTGATGAAGAAACAACGTGGTGGCGCGTATTTGACATAATGTTTGAAAGAAAGCAGTTCGAGCTAGCGTCCAAAGCACAGCGGTTAGCGATGCCTACAATCAATGACATCAGCACTGTAATTACTGGCTCAACAAGCATTATTGAGAACTTCGGTAGCGCGATGTTCGAAGGCACAGAAGAAAAACTGGTCGATTTTGTTAAACAAATGGCAATGTCCATCGTTAATGAATATCCCATTCTTGCTCGGCCATCAGAACTTGATCTCTCTTATGCCCGTGTTGTAGCGCTCGACCTTTCGGAAGTTGCTCCTAAAGGCAGCACTGCAAAAGCCAAGCAGCGTCGCAACCTCATGTACATGGTAGGTCGATATGTATTAGGTCGGGATTTTTATCAAAACGAACAGGATACTGTTCCTCAAGTTCCTGATAAATATGCAGAATACCACAGAGTCAGACTACAAAAAGAGGGGCAAATACCTAAGAAACTGGTTTTCGACGAATTCCACCGAGTTCAGGATTGTCGCTCAATTCAAGATCAGCTTGATGGTGATGCGCGTGAAGGAAGAAAATTTTGGGTAACAATTGCTTTAGCATCTCAAGCTGTTACAGACTTCAGCCCGTCAATTCGCGGACTGGCTGATAATATATATATCCTATCAAAAGGTAAGTCTCCGGATGAATTGAAGGATATTGTTAAGTGCTTTCAGCCATCAGAGGACGCCAAAGAAGACCTTGTTCGTTATGCAACAGGCCCAACTTCCAAAGGGAGCGCATTTCTTTATTTGGGAACCATTAAGGGTTCTAACGTTCGGGTAGAACAGTTACTTTACCTTACATTAGGCCCAATTGAGCTATGGGGATACACCACCACCCTGAAAGACTATAAACTCAGACAAGAAATGATTAAGCTTGCAGGCGTAGAAGAAGGATTACAGTTTTTGGCGAAGAAATTCCCCAAAGGAAGCGCCGACAATTACATGAAGTATTTGGAAAAAACGACAGATATTCCTGAAGGAACTGCGATTTATGAAGTCGCCGCGAAAAAACTTGCTGAAGAATTATATCATTAATAGGTTGTATATATTGATTGCGGGTTAGAAAGCGTTTAGGATATGTCCAGATTATATACGTTGTATTTATTAGGGTAAGTAACATGCACAGAAAATTACTTTTACCACTAGGGTTGGTAGGCTGCTCGCTGATGATGGGCTGTACAACTACAAGTGTCAAAGAGCAGGATGTTGTTCTCGTTCAGCCAGAACAAAACGCCATGGTTGAAATTAAGCATATTGCAGCTGAAGCTCGCGATGAATTGCGCCTTTTGGCCAAGTATCAGGAGTCATTAGCACTTGAATCGCTTAGCCAAGAACAGCATGAGCAAAAATTTATGCAGGCTACGTATATACCGCCCGGATTTGAGCAAGAGGTTGATCTATATGTAACCGATAGTGCATTTAAGGTAGCTCAGGCAATTGCTGCTTTTGCAGGATACGACCTTGATCCACAAGGTGTTCCTTCTTACAAAGAACCTGACGTGACAATTAATCAGGCAGGACTGCCTTTGAATGAAGCACTGAAAGAGCTTTCCTCTCAGGTCGGCGATCTTATCACCATTGAAGTATATCCAGCTACAAAGCTAATGGTATTTAAATACAATACAGGTTACTAATATGAAGCGGATAGCAGTTGCTATAGCCGCCTTAAGTATGGTGGCAATCTCCAGTGTTGGTTATGCAAAGGAAAATCCTTCGCCCACTATAACCGAACTAATGAATATGCATCATGACAAAAGCGCAGGCAACGAACCTATCGGTGACGATGCAATTTCAGAGAAAAACTTCAATTTAAAAACGATGTACGACTCAGCCATCCAGCTAGGCATCTACTCCGGATACAACCATGAAATGAAGCGTCTTTATGCCAGCATAAAGGAGATCAAAACAAGCTTGGACATGGAATTTGATTTTGGAGTACTTATGAGAAGTACCAATACAGGTAAGTTCGAAGCGCTTTTATTACCGGGAGTGGTTGTAGAAACAAAGGAAAATCTAACAATCTCACCGGATGGCAAGCAGGCTGAGCACACTAAAAGTCGTATTGAAATTATTGCTCATGAGAGATTTGTCTCTGAAGCACCAAACTGGAGAAATTATCTGCTTATGGATGATTTCAAAGAGTATCAGCCTCCCTTTAACAGCATACTTCCGAAAACAAGCGAAGAGCAAGAGGTTTGGAGAGAAGGAATTAAGAAAGGCTGGGAGCTTGGCACCGAACAGGCAAATGAAGAGGTTATTGCAAACGCGAGAGCGTTAGGCAGAGACTTTATTGGCATGTCGAAATTCATCCGATATTCCCTATCCAATCACGTTGAAATGCCTGCGCTTGCTTTCGAGACATCGTTGGTCAAGTCTGACGGGAATGTGATGAATATAAGTGTCACAAACTATCAACTTACCTCTCCTGCCAGACTAAATAGCAAAACAGGAGAGTGGGAAATTCTGAAGCTTTCAACCCGCCAATCTCTACGTAAAGACGGAGAGTTTTAATGAGCGGATTATCAAAGGCTGAGCTGTTCGCTGAGGCAATTCAGCTACCTAGTAGAGTGCAACATAGAGAAGACTTAAACCTTTTACTTGAAAAAATGGTTTCGATGGGTGGTAGTGATATCTTTATCCGTGCGTTTGACTTCGTTATAGTTCGGCACCAAGGTAAACTTAAGAGAATCACAAACAGAACTATTTCTGACAAAGAAGCTCTGGATTTGCTTGTCTCGTTTTACGGAACTGCCGCACAAACAAAGCTAGGTATGCCTGAACCAATTGACGTCTCGTTGGTGTACAAGCGAGAAAACGAAGAAGGTAAGCAAGAATCAAGACGATTCAGGGTTAACGCCGCCAACAAAGTGCATAACGGCAGGCTCTGTTTATCAATGACGATTCGTGCTTTAGCCGCCGAACCGCCGCAAGCAGCAGATCTTAATATCCCCCAAGAGATATTGGACTTGATCCACAACTCTACAAAAGGTCTATTTATGATGGTCGGCAGTACGGGTAGTGGTAAAACCACGTCTCTCGCTGCAATGATTAGGTATGTACTGGAGCAGCCCGACTCTTATAGAAAAATGATCACAATTGAAAGCCCTGTTGAATATACTTATCACTCAATAAAAAGTGATACATGTATCATTGATCAGTTTCAGGTAGGACAAAGCTACGCTAGCTTCTATGAAGGAATGAGATCGGCGCTTCGCCAAGATCCGGATGATATTATCCTCGGTGAGGCTCGCGATGCAGAGACCATTTCTATTGCAGCTGAAGCCGCCAATACTGGCCACTTCGTAATGGCCACACTACACTCAAACTCTATTGCAGACGCCTTGCCTCGTATGATTTCTGAAATACCAGAGCATCAACAGCATTCTGTTAAAAACAATCTAATCAACGCTATGAGAGGCATGGTATGCCAAATTCTGGTCATAGGAACTGACGGGAAAAGAGTACCAATAAGGGAATGGCTAATCTTTAACGACAAAATAAAAGATGAGATCAGTAATGCTGATAATTTAGCAAGAAAGCTCAGAAGCATGGTTTTTAAGTTTGGAATGCCAATGTTTAAGCAAGCTGAAGCCCTTTATGCCAGCGGAAGAATATCAGAGCGAGAGCTTGAAAAAGTGCGTCTTAACTTTGGTGACGGCAGCGAGTTGGAGGACTAAACTATGTCGAGAGCAAACTACGCCAAAAGAGTACAGATATTCATGTTTGACATGATTGTCCTTGTACCGTTCCTGCTTTTGCTAGCCATTCCAACAGCATTTACGTTTTACCTTTGCCTGTCCGCCTTTATTCTTCTTTTTATACTGAACAAGAAGGGTCTAACTCTTGATATGCTAGGGCGCAAACTACGTACTTTTGCTGTCGGAAGGATGAGATATATCCGCCCGAGCTGGCGAAAAGAACTATAATTGCTAGCGGTTTAATTTTTATAATTAATAGTGCGTATATTTAATTGATTTATGCTTAGATTTAAGCAACAATACGCATGTTTTTACGGAAGGTATTTTAGGTATTTATTATGAAGCTGACTAAAATTTCGATTTTGCTTACAGCAGGCTTTGCTGCTTGTGTTGTGGCTGGCACCGCAAGTGCCAATCTGTACATCTCTCCAGTTAACAAAGAGTCCTCTTCTGTTAATTTTGCGAAGAATGTAATTAGCGCACCTATCACAGGACAGCAGGTTGTGACGGCTCAACAACAGCCTGTACTATATCAGCAGACCCCACAAGGGCTTGTTCAGATTCCTGTAGTTCAAGGTGTCACGCCGACTGGGCAGGTCTTTGCTGCTGCTATGCAGCAGGATGATATGTATGCTCAGTCCCAACAGCATTTCGCCACCCCGCAAAAGCGCGACGGAAACGTTGGACTAACGATGTCAGTTTACAACCAGACTCCTACTGTTCTGATGAATCAAGGTAAAGATATTCCTTTGGTTTTGGCGGTTGAAAATATTGTGCCGGACTACACAAGCTGGACGGTTAACTATGATCGCGGAATCCATAGCATGGATGTATCCTGGAGTGGTGGCGATACTTGGGAGGGTGTTCTACATTCCCTGTCACAGCAAAATGAATTGTATTCTGAAATCAATGCAGCTGAGCGCGTAATCGGAATCGCCAAAAAAGCCGAAATAGCCAAGCATCTGGCAAAGAAAATACCTACGGTATGGCACCTCGATACCGGCAAAAGTCTGCGCGAAAATATTCAAGAGTGGTGTGACAAAGCAGGATGGTCTCTGTCTTGGAAGGTTAAGGACGGAAACAAAGTAGTCGATTACTGGCCGGAGTCGAGCACAACTCTCACAGGTGATTTTGTAGGTGAAGGCGGTGTAATTGACCAAGTTCTTCGTGCAACATCATCATCTGAAATGCCTCTATCAGGTATCTTTAAGACCCGAAATAATACGCTGATAGTTGAGCGCGGCGGTTTCGAGCAACAGTTAAGCTTCTAAGGTAAGGAATATAAACAATGTATCAAAAAACCAAAGTATTTTTTCTGAGTGCCGTTGCTGCCGGTATTTTATCTGGCTGTGCGACTGCTCCAGTAGACCGAGCCGGTGAAGAAATTGAGCAAAAAGATCATGAGGCGACACAGTTGTACCGCCAAGGAAGTATTATGACCCGCTCACCATCAAGAGTAAAGGTTGTTGATGAGCTATACATCAGTGATAAGCCGTTTGTTGTAAACAATAAAGATTTGCTTCCTGATATTTTTAAAGAAAATATGATTGTATCTACCGTCAATCCCATCTCTTTGCAAGAGCTTATCTCTGATGCTGGTAAAGAGCTTGGGGTGCGTACTGAGGTAACCGCTGACGCCATTGAATACGTTACTACACTTGAGCAGGCTATGCAGGAAGATGTCTCTGCTACTGGGGTCAGACAAACAACGGCAGTAAACTCATTTGAAGTTATTGATAATGCAGGTAACGGCTTAGTTGGCAGTAAGGTCAAGTTTAGCGTAAGTTACAACGACTCTGCCGAATCTTACTTTGACTACATTAGCGCCAAAACAAATCTTAACTGGAAGTGGGAAGATAACACACTGGTGTTCTTCTACATGGACACCCAAACCTTCAAGATCGATTATCTTGGTGGTAATCGCGCTTTCACCTCTAGTGTAGGCTCAGAAGTCAGCGGAGGTTCGGATTCCGAGGGTGGCAGCGCTGCAACCGGTGGTCATACTGTAACAACTAACTACACCCCTGCTGCGGAGTGGGAGTCTCTTGCTTCCACTATTGAAACTATCAAGTCAGCTACAGGGACTTATAGCATTGATCAAGAGGCAGGCATTCTGACAATTAAAGATACTCCACGAGTTATTTCTGATGTTGAAGAGTATGTTTTAAAGCTGAACGATGTTATTACCCAGCAGATTGCAATTAAGACCGAGATTTATGAAATCAAAGTCGATGACTCAGCAGATATAGGTATCGACTGGGCAGCGCTATTCAATAGCAATACCATTAGTGCCGGTCTAACAACCAGCTTCACTGATGTTCTGTCACCCAATATTGATATCAGTATGATTGACAGCAGCAGCCCATGGGCGAATACGCGAGCACTCGTTAATGCGCTCAATAGTGTTGCTAATGTAAGCACTGTTACGAACGCCACCGCTTATACGACTCATGGCATTCCAACGCCAATCCAAAACTTGGACAAGACAGGATACCTGAAAAACGTTACTCGTGAGATTAATGACGAAGGCACCCGTGAGACGACCGGCATTGAGCAGGCGGAAGCTAAGTCTGGATTTAGCTTAGGATTCCTGCCAAAAATCACCTCTAAAGGTGAGATTATGATGGAGTTTACTGGCGACCTGTCGCAGCTTACAGGTGTAAATGACTACACCTTTGACGGAATTACAATCCAGTCTGTTAATAAAAATGAAAAGAAATTCCAAAATGTCCTTGTTGTAAGGCCGGGAACTTCGATTATGGTTGGCGGGTTTGAAAGAATCGAGAATACCGAGGAAATCGATAGTCTGGGCGGAAGAAATACTTGGATGGCCGGAGGTAAGAAGTCTGGCGGCCAGAAACGAGTGATGACTCTGATTGTACTTACACCTTACTTGATGAACCACTAAGGTTCTGCGGGGGCTTATTATGACAATGATAAAAGAGTATGGTAGCCATCAAATAGGTTTCGGCCTAAGTTGGCACCTGTCCTCTAAAGGTGCTTTAAAACGCGATATCAAGTCTGAGGCCGAAAAGCTTGGAATGACCTTCGCAGTAAGTCGTGAAATTAAATTCGACGACAAAGAGGTAATTCAGTTTTCACTGATAGATATGCCGGAGTACGAAGGCGCTCGGGCAGCAGCCGAAATGGTCGCATCATTAAAAGAAAACGCCATCTATCTTTATGCCATCTCAGAAGAAAAAATCTGGGTATGTATCATAAACAATGGAGAGGTTATCTCTGGTGGTGATGTTCTGATTAACAAAGAAGACTTTGTTGGTGAGTTTGAAGAGTTAATCGAAAGCACTGGGGTGGATACTGATCGCTTTGAGTTTTATGCAGATTCGAATATGGCTGAAATTGAGCTGGGTGACGCAGTTGGTAGCAGAGTTGATACATATATCGACTTTCTCGAATTAACTCAGTCTGTAGACTTTTCGGAGGTGCCTGCCTTCGAAAAACTACATGGAGACACTCAGAAAAAGATTTTTCTTGGCTTGGGCACTGCTGTACTGATAGGGCTTGGTTACTGGGGGATTTCGAGCATTGACTTTAGTCAGTTCGAAGAAAAAGAGCCAGTGATCAATATCGAAGAAATTCGTAAAAAGCTCCCAAACGGTATTGAAAGAGATAAGGGTGATTTTGTAAATCAAAAGGTTGGCCCTTCTCGGTCAGAAATCATAGAAACTGCATACAAGGAAGAGGTTTCTTGGGTTAATAGCGATATCAATCTGTACGACAATAAAAAGTTGCTGGATGGAATTGCGAATTACATTTCATCACAATCTCGCTTTGAGGGTGGATGGGAGGCTAACACTTACATCTTTGATTATTCACAAAAGGATTTCCACGAAGTTGTATGGGAAAAGCTTCAATATGGAACCGCCCTTATATTCAAGCAAAAAATGGGAGACAGGCTTGCTGTTAAGTTTGGAGACAAAGGACAGACTGCAAGCGTTTTCGATCCTGTCGTACATACTAAGCCTGATCACGAGAAAGATGTCCAGACTATTATGTCTTCTGATCCTCTCGTACTTGCTAATTTTATGCATAGTCTCGACAGAGCCAATATCCAATGGGTCACCGCCAAAATCCCTGTGGATGTGAGGCCTGTTCCGATTGAAGGTATTAATAACGCTGCTGAAGCGCGGAAAAGACAGTTTCAATACGAATCTCGTAACTTCACCATCACAGGACATGGCCTCTATGAACTGAAAAAGATGAGTAAGGTCATAGATGGATTTGACAGATTCATGGTAGAGCGCGTTAAGTTCGAATTCGATAACAATTTTAAGTGGATAGTTTACGGGGTATTTTATGAACAAGAAATTAGGTAAGTTAAGAGTAGTTGCGGTATTAATCACCACCACACTTGGAACTTCAGTATTTGCTGATGAGGCTTCTTCACAAGCATCTCTCGCGCTACTGAAAAAAACAGAAGTCAAGGAGGTCTCTACCCCAGCAACTTTAACTAACGCGACATCAGAAGCCACCTCCTTACCGGCAGTTGAGCCTCAAAAAGCCAATTCAGAGGTTGAAGGAGAGGCGGAAATTGATGCAATCGATCAGCTTAACTACCAAAAGCAAATGGGCGCAATTAAACTGGAGATTTTAACTCAGAAGATCGCAGAAAAGCAGGCACTAGAGGCTCTTGAGCAAAACTCCATTCAGGATAAAGTTAATGCAGCTGTAAAATCTATGGCTGAAGACTTCATGAAGAGAGAAGAAGCTTATAAGGCTCAAATTGCCGAATTGCAATCTATGGTACGAAACTTGGAAGGCCAGAATCAGGCCATTAAACTTGATTCAGCAAGAAAGTTAGCTGATATTTCTGCGACTGAAAACAAGGTGTTTGTTACGAAAGTGTTTGGACTTTCAAACAATATGAAGGCAACCGTTTACTTCAATGAAAAGGTAACTACTGTCAGAGCAGGAAGCGAGTTAAGCCCTACACTCAAGGTTGCAAAAATTCATAGCAATGGCGTGACTTTCGTGGATAATGAAGAGGAAGTTTTCGTTGCACAGACCAATGAGGAATTTGCCTTCGCGCAGACCTTCAATCAGTCAGCTATCAAGGCAGCTGAGGCAGCAGCGAAAAGTGGACGAAGCGGCTTGCGCTAATTAAACGAGCCGCATAAAGATAGTCCATCGGACTATCTTTTTTGCATTATATACGTGGTATTTTATTATGAAGACTGGATTGCTATCGAAAGCCCTCTCATTTTTTACAGATGATGAAAAAAAAGTCACTTCCTCTGCTTCGCAGCCGGTTAAGCGCAAAAAAGCTCAACTGAAAACTGGCGGTTCAGCAGCCAAACCAACCGTCAAGAAGAAACCAGCTCAGGCAAAGAAAGTGGTCACCATGCTGGAGAATTTGCCCGCAGTAAAAAAACTAATTTCTGGCCTCACCGACAAGAGCGCAATAAGAATTCCTAAGAATCAATACGGCGACTATATTGTGGCTGAAACTGAAAGCGATGACGTCCTTATTCTATGCGCAGAGCATTTAAAAGACCTTGCGGTAGACAATAACTTTCTTAAAATTGCAAATAAATGCAGAAGCTTAGGCTACAAGCCGAAAAAGGTTTTCGTTACTAAAAATGTGATGAAGATTATTTTAGAGACTCATTCCGAGAATGCCAATAAGGATGAGGTTGCCAGAAGCAAAACATCTATTGAAAACCTTAGTGATGAAGGTGAAAAGTTCCTTGAAATCGCCACACTTGCAAAAAAAATGGGTGCCTCTGACATTTTCCTTTTGGTGAGGAAAGAGCTTACAACCGTAAAATTTAAGGTTAGAGGAAAAACAGTCTTCATAGAAGAACTCACCTATAGTGAAGGTGAAACCATTTCCCGTATCACTTATTCCAAGTGGGGAGGCTTAGGCGATGTAACGTTTGTGTCATCAAAGCCTCAAGCAGCCAAGATGAAGCTAGTAATTGCCGGTGAGTTAACGGAATTTCGATTGCAGTCTTTCCCTGATGCAAACGGGTTTGATATGACCTACCGCCTGCTTGCTGGACAACCAAAAGAATTGCAACACAGAGAGCTTACAACACTGGGATTCAATAAGACTCAGGATGCCTTACTTACGATAGCGGACTCCAAACCGATTGGCGTGCATATGCTTGTAGGTGTCACAGGAAGCGGAAAAACCACAACCCTTGCGACACGCATATCAAACATTATGTGGGAAACCAACGGCGAAAAACGGGTTCTTACAATTGAAGATCCGACTGAGATCATGATTAAAGGCGTTACGCACGGCTCCGTCGTTCGCAAAAAAGGGAAAGACAAGGATGACGGCAGCACTGTAGGGTTTAATGACCTTATGGGGGCAGCATTACGTTCTGCTCCTGACATTATCATGCCGGGAGAGATCCGCGACGCTGAAGGTGCAAAGCTACTTGTTGCTGCTACGCAATCAGGTCACAGCGTACTTACTACCGTTCACTGCCCATCTGGCTTCGGCGCATATGACCGCCTAAGAGAGTTAGGGATTAGCAACAGTATATTAGCTAGTGATGACTTCATTGCGTCGATTACCTATCAATCTTTAGTTCCAGTGCTGTGCGCAGAATGCTCACTTACGGAAGAAGATTACCTTAAGAAGGTTGCGCCGGAGAAGCTTACTCTTGCCAAACGTTTAATTTCTCGCGTACATAAAGTAGCAGCGTACAATGAGTCCCTAAATGTGAGTAATGTCCGATATCCTAACACTGAAGGCTGTAAAAAATGTGCGGGAGGCCACACGGGTGTAGAGGTTATGGCTGAGGTAATTATTCCTGACAGCCATATGAGGCAGTGTATTCGCGAAGGGAATGATGAAGCCGCAAAAGATTACTACAAAAATAGCGGGGGTATGTTTTTGCGGGATCATGGCCTTGAAAAGGTGTTTTCAGGAAGATGCGACCCTGCAAGCATAGAGCGTCGGATAGGTATGATTGACGCATCCTCAGAGAGTCTGAGCGACATCCTTGCAAAAATTGCCAAAGACATTTCAGAAGATAATGCAACAGAGGGCAAGCCTAAACTGGAATCTTCACTAAACTTAAAACCTAATAAGGTAAAAAATGTTGTTGATTTAACAGGGACAAAAAAGGACAATCGTAGCAATTAATACGTTGTATATATTGGTGGGTATTTATGAGTAACATTAAAAATATTGCAGGCAGTGCCGGAAAGTGGGTTGCTAAAAAGCTGTTTACAACCAAAGCACGCTTGTCACTCTATAAAAAGCTAAAGGGATTTGTAGCAAACGGCATCCCTATGCTTGAAATTTTGCAAATGCTTGAGAAGGAATACTCTCGCAGTGATGATGTTACTGATATGAAAAAGTACGCCTTGCGAGACTGGATAAAGAAAATGGATGTGGGAGAGCCTCTTTTCAAAGCAGTAGAGGGATGGATACCAGAAAACGAAGTAATGCTTATAAGAGCCGGTGAGGAGTCTGGAGATGTCGCCTCTTCCTTTGATAACTGCATCAATGCCACTTCAGCTATCACTGCAATGAAAGGGACTATCATAGGTGCGCTAACTTATCCTGTAGGCTTACTCTTTGCCCTGTTTGGTATGATAGGAATGTTCTCGGTAAAGATTGTTCCTACCATGACTCGCATCAAGCCCCCTGAAGAGTGGCCTGCTGTTTCTCAGGACTTATATACCCTGTCAGAGTATGTAATACATCATTGGCACCACACTCTGATCGGAATAGCGGTTGGAGTATTTTTGATTGTAAAGTCTCTTGGTTTAATTACAGGAATTGCCCGAGGATATTTGGACAAGTTCCCTCCCTATTCGTTCTACCGCTCTTTTCAGTCTTCAGTGTTTTTGATTTCAATGTCCGCACTGATGCGCTCAAATGTAACCGTGCTGGAAGCGCTGATAAAGCTTCGCAGTAACGCAAACCGGTATGTCGCATCGGAAATTAATAAAATTGCGGATAAAATTAGCACAGGGACAGCCACTGGTGAATCCTTTCGAACTAATTTTTTTGATGAAGAGACAAAGGTTGATATAGCTGTGTATGCAAATACTGGAGATATTGCGTCATACATGGATGATATTGGTAAAGGCTCCATTGAAAACAGTGTCGCTGCAATTGGTAAGATTGCAAACCTTGTTAAGCTAATCATGTTCTTAGTCGTAGCCGTATTTATCGGATGGGCATACTACTCATTCTTTGCTGTCACACAATCTATGAATTAATTCACGGTTTCAAAATTAATAGGTTGTATATTTAAAAATAATCTGGTAATTTTTCAACCAGTGCAGATTACACTAACTTTGTATTTATAAGAGGTATTTATTTATGAAAACTGCAAGCTTCAAGCGCCACCCAATGAAAAATCAGAAAGGTGCGTCAATTCTCGAAATTCTGGTCTACATGGGCATCGCCGCTCTTATTTACCTTCTGGTAATGCAAGGTAGTGCCGCTGGTAGTGATACACAGAAAGTAAACGCGGAAGTGAACAATATCCTGAACATGAAAACTGTTCTGAAATCTATGTTCGCAACCCAGCGTGTCTACACCGGTTTGGATAACTCAGTGCTTACAGTTTCTGCTGGTTTTCCTGAGCAGATGCGCGTTCCCGGCAACACTGCACTTATCGCGAACGGCTGGCTGACTGACGGTGTTGATGTTGCTCCGTACAATCTGTTCGGCTCAGCAGATGATGGGTTTGAAATGACTTGGAAAGGTATCCCTGATGGCGCATGTAACGACATTCTGGATAAAACCTACCGTCAATTTGAAGAAGTTGAAGCCAATGCTGTTGATGTAACATCTGGTGTTGCTACCATCCGTGCTAACTGTACTGCTACAGCGAACGAACTTACTTTCCGTGACCGTTAAGTAGTTTAGATCTGCACGAACAAGCCCTCAAACTTTTGAGGGCTTTTTGCTATTATTAGGATTGAGAATATTATAATAGATGGTATATTTAATGATATTCTACTGAAGCAGGTATTTATTATGAAAAAACAGCGTGGAGCAAGTTTGCTGGAGCTGATTGCGGTTCTCGCCATCTTTGGCTTTATCTCAGTGATGGGAGCTGAGCAAGCAGCTAAAAAGGCAGATGAGCATGAAGCCAGAAATCTCGGGATGGAGCTATTTGCTGTCCATAATGCTGCGCGGAAATTTGCAGCAATAAATGCCGCAAACCCAAACCTCCATACTGGAGCAGGTATTACTACTGAGACAGGGCTTGACTGGCTTAAATCAGCCACAGATTGCGGTGGTACAGCAAACAGTAATTACCTCAACTGCAACCAGCAAAACACAACACGAATCGGCAATTTCATTTACAATACAGAAATTGACGGCTCTTCAGATGCCAATACGGTTAAAATTAAAACAGTACTCAACACAAAAGATGCTGGCGGAAATACCCTATTACCGTCAAACCTGCTTGGGCAAGCAGCCATAACAGCTTCTGGCGGAGCGATGTCTACCAGCGTTGATATTGCGGGTATGAGTGCAGCCATCTCCGACCCAGCGATGTCTAATACTTCGTCATTTATTATCTACTGCCCTATCGGAATTGCAGTTGGCATACTTAATCCTGAATGTACCGATGTTGGAAGTGCCACTCGCGAAGGCGGCCTAATAGTCATGATCACCGAAAGCAGCTCAAGCTCTGCCGCATGGCTGTTTACCAATGGAGGAAACGCAATGCATGCCTCCTTGGATTTTGATTCAGCAGATGAAGAGTTTCGAGAAATTATCGGTGTCGACAGGGTATATAACCTTGCTGGAGAAATACTTAAAATCGGAAATTCCGGAATCTACTATGACAGCGGCGCTTTCGCTCCCATTCTTGGAGACGGGCTAGTTATTGATACCGACATCTATGCTGTCGGAGACGTTCGCACACTAGGTGACGTGGATATCAAAGGCGACATTCTAACTGAAGGTAGCGCCTTTGTTGATGGAATGGTGTATGCAGGGGGCCAGATAACAACGGAAGATGACTTAGAAGTATGGGGCGATCAATACATACTTGGTGAGGCGATTATTAACGGCGACGCCACTGTATTCGGAACGATGACAGCCGAAAAGATCCGCTCAAGCACCTTCTTGGAGGCTCAAGAGATTTCCGCCACTGGGGGTATTTATGCTGGACAATTAGTCAATGCACCTGTAATCAGAGCGTCAGTCGACCTGATATCTGAAGGCGATTTAAGTGTCGACGGTGATAGCATTATCGGTGGTGATGAATACATATCCGGAGACTCTGTAGTTCAAGGCAGCATCTTTACGGATAGCGATCTTATCGCCGACACTGGCACAGCCTACCTGAATAACGTTTTTGCTTCTGCGGTGTATGATAATGACGGAGCATATGTACTAGACCCAAGCGGCACATCTCGGTTAAACGTAATGCGAGCTGATCAACTGGCCCCCTCAACATCGGGAAGCGAGCTGAGATTGAATGCAAATGAGTTTCTTTTTACTGCCGAAGATAATGCGTGTACTTCAGCGTCAGACACTTGTGCAACAACCCTAGAAGGCTACTTCGACATGGAGAACCTCTACGTGAAGGACGTAGATAATGGCCAATGGGTTCGTCTTGTCGACTGGATCGCTTCCAGCGTAACGTCAAATGACGATGACAGCACAGATACCGGCACTGACACCGGCACTGGCTCAGACTCCGGCCCTGCTGGATGCTGGTACGACAACCAAAACGGCGGCATTTGGAACGAAGGTACTTTCCACGCGGGCTGGACAGAGTGCCCTTAAGGAGAGCATTATGATTAAACACAGTGAGAAGGGTTTTACACTCATCGAAATGATGATTGCCCTCTCGATTATTGGTTTTGTTCTTGTTTTGACAATACAACAAACCACAATAAACGAGAAGGCTGAGCAAGGCCGAGCACTGGGAAGCCAGCTACTGGTCTTTAACAATGCAGTCAGGGGTCATATTTCAGTTAATGTGAGCAACAGTACCTACATATCGAACGGGGTCACTATGCAAAACGGTACAGACTGGCTAAAAAGTTCTAGTGAGTGCGCCGGAGGGCTTGCTGCCTACCACTATTTAAGTTGCGACTTCCCTGAGTTCTTAGGGCGGTCTAATCTCCAGTTCAACACTGAACTAGACACGACCATTGGAACAGGAAAGCTAAAAGCAAGAACGGTAATTGACGCAAAAGATGCGTCAGGAACAGACACCGTGATTGACCAATATCAACTGGGTCTTGCGGCACTAACGGCTAATGGTGGCAGCGTAATGGATGCTAATGCCCTAGATATGAATGACATCCAGATGCAAGTTGATGGTAGCGGTAACGCTAGCACTAATATCAGCCTTGCAAGTACGGATGCCAGATTTTATTTTTGTCCGCTAAATATCAACCCTTCTTTATTGGCAGACGAATGTCGCATATCTTCGTCAAGCCCCAAGGAGGGCGGCCTTATCGTAATGGTTACGGAGACGAGCGGCGAGCTTGATACGATAGTCCGGACTGATGGCTCAAACTCAATGCACAATAATCTTCAATTCGACTCTACGAACGAGAATGAGCGGCATATTAGAGGTGTGAACCGGCTATACAACTTAACTGGGGAGGTGCTCAAGCTCGGTAACTCTGGGGTGTATTATGATGGTAGCTGGCTTCCAACTCTTGGTGCAGGTCTTGTAATTGATACCGACATTTACAGCGTCGCAGATATCACAGCTGAAGGTGACTTAGACACAAGAGGTGACATTATCACAGAGTCGGATATGGTAGTGGCAGACTCAGTATACACAAAGGACAGAATCATCACTGAGGGCGATCTGGAAGTGGGTCAGGATTTAATTACACTTGGCAATTCTTATTACAACGACAACATAAGAAGCTTCGGCATCGTTGATGCTGAGATGATAAGAGTAAATTCGTTTGCTGATGCCGCCACTGTGTATGCAGGTCAAAACATCCACTCGGACACCATCGTAAATGCTCAGAGCATAACCGCTTCAGTCGACATGTACTCTGAAGGCGACATCAGCGTGTCTGGCGATAAGATCGTAGGAGGAAACCAATATGGAACTGGCGATAAAGCAATTCAGGGAGACTTAATCAGCGACGGCAACATCTTAGCTGATTCAGGAAATACTTTCCTCTCTGAGGCTTATGCGTCCGCAATCTATGATACAGATGGTAATTATATGATAGACCCTAGCGGTATTTCTCTCACAAACATAGTCAGGGCGGAAAACATCGTAGCTACATCATCTGGACAGGAGCTTAGAGTAAGTAGTAACAGAGTTGTCATGCTACGAGAAGATGATGCATGCACAATAGCGTCCGATACATGCGCGTCTACCATGTCGGGATATCTTGATATGAGTAACGTTATGGTTAAATCGCCGGGGGATGGCACTTGGGTTAACTTTATCGACCTACTAAAAGGTGATGCTACTTACACAAGTGACTAAACAATACACAAGTGACTAAACAACAAGGGTAACTTCGCAAAGTTACCCTTTTTAATTTCCTTTCAGTAAACTTCCTGAAATTCCGCTTCAATCTCGGCGAGATATTCCATAATTCCATCTTCCAAGTTTGTCGCACGATTTCGAGTACCTCGAAGACTAGCTACAGCAGGTTCAGCAGCCAACATTTGTGTGCGCTCAGCTGTCATGGAGGGGGCTATCTCAGACAATTCATCCCCCATTATCGAAGACGCAATAACAGATGCCACAACAAAGATTTGCTTCAGCGTAAGTGGACTAGGATAAGAAGACTCATTCAACTTAGATAAGCTTAATGAGCACTCTGAAAGTGTTTTGTTCTCAAGGACGGAAGTAGCAATAACTGACATAGCAGCATCTGACACCCCATACTTGATCATACATGATTCAATACTCAAATTATTCATAAATACCTCTGATAAATACCATCAAAAGACCGAAAAATGGCACTTTTGTATACTGATTAAAGCAATTTTGGTATAATAGGTCAACTAAATTAATCTGGTATTTATCATGAATTCTAAGTTTGTAAATAGTTCCTATCAGAACCCTGACCGCTATTGTTTTTATGATCATGAAAGCACCGGCACCGATACTGTTAACGATCAGGTGGTTCAGTCTTGTATAATTGAAACTGATGGAGATTTGAACCTTATTACTGATAAAAGCGGAAATCCGAAAATTACAAAGTTCTACGTCGCCTTGCGTCCAGATGTGATACCTCACCCCGAAGCTTTTATGGTACACAAAATTCCACCCAGCATACTTTATGGTAAGTCAAATCAGAACTTGCTAACGGAATTTGAAGCTGCAAAAAAGACTCAAGATATATTTATGCAAACAGCAAACACATGTGTCGCGGGCTTTAATACCATCTCTTTCGATGATGAACTAAACAGACAGATCAATTTCAGAAACCTGCTAGACCCCTATGCACAAGAATGGAAAAACGGGAATCATAGAACAGACATTTATAAACTTGTAATGTTAACGAGGCTCTATGGTGAGTCAGCACTCAAATGGCCGACAAAAGAAGACGGCTCGGTATCTTTAAAACTTGAAGATCTCTGTAATGAAAATGGGATATCTAACGGTGTAGCGCATGATGCTCAGACTGACGTACTTAATACCATCGAGGTAGCAAGACTTATAAAGAACAGAAAGCCAGAACTTTTTGCGAAATTCAAATTACTTTCTGACAAGAGGTATACTCAGCAGCTCCTTAAGAGCCAGAATATATTGGTTCATACAAGTATGTTTGTTAAAAGAGAAAACTACAGTACAGAAATGATGCTTCCCGTTTCTGTAGATCCTGTTAACAAAAACCGGTTTTACGGAATTGATTTATCTACAGATCTTACATTTCTGCTTACCGGCGACCCTCAGGAAATTGCGCATGAACTGTTCACTAAAAATAATGACAAAACTCATACCCCCATTCCTACAGGTATTAAAACCATCGTATCCAACAAACTTCCACTGCTGACCTGCCCTCAGCCTAAAGGAGCTGAGCCTAGCGAAGCGGGCTATGCAAGAGTGGCAGACAAAGCAAATATAGACTGGGACACAGTAAAGAGAAATGAAGAGATTGTTAAGAAGCACCTTGTCCAAATCAAAAGAACTATAGGAATGGTATTTAATAAACCTCCTTCAAGTGAGGTTAAAGATCCTTCTCTCAGTCTGTACAGTGGCGATTTTATGACAGATGCCGAACACTCCATAAGAAGTCGCCAGAGGCTTATTGCAGACCCCATTACCAACAGGACGTTTCTTGAGAGTGAAGATGTCGTAGACAAATTCAAGCCTTTTAAGATGAACATGGATACCCATGCACAACTCTTTCTAAGAGCAAAATGGAACACGTTCTATCAAAACCTGCTAAAGAAAAATCCGGAAGTGCATGTTGACCCAAACGAAATGCTTTTATACAGGGATTATTTGAAAAATAGGCTGTTCAATCCAGAAAGCGGATTAGGCATTACAGTCGAGCAATACAAAGAACGCTCGAATGCCGTTAGAGTCGAATGGGACTTAACAGAAGATGATCTGTCACGCCTAGAAGATTTAGATAACCATGTCGACAGAGTTGTTCAACTTTACAACTTCATAAACGAGAGATGCCAACACTTACTTCAAAAGGCGGCTGTGATAAGGAACGCCAACCCAAGTGAATATGAAAAATGCTTCAATGTAGCATTCAAGCAGTCAACTTGGGCCAACACCAGTAAAGATAAAGAAGTTGAAGAAAACAATTTATCTCCGCTATGAAAAATTGTTGACATTAATACTGTGTTGTGCTAGTGTATATTTGGGTTGAGAATATAGCGCGTATTATACGCTAGTATTCCACGCTGCTTATGCAGCACACAACAGGTAATTAATTATGCCTTTAGCTTTTGTTTTCGCATTGGGCTACTTTATCCTTATGCTATGGCAAATGGATAACATCAGAGATGGATTCCAGTCAGTCGCCGTCATGCTTTCAGGTTATCACGAAGAGTTCTTCGGAAGAACAATGTACTCTTGGGTTCTGGTGACTCGCGATTTAGTCACAGAAGGTATCTCAGTAGTTGTTGTTCCTGTAATTCTGGCGTTACTAACAACTGCTCTTATCGGAAACGAGAATGTAAGCCAGTGGGAAAGTGACTTAGATATGTAAAAAACCTAGCATAAATTTTTATGCTAGGTTTTTTATTTACTTTGCTACTAACTATTGGTAGCTAGGTGTTATCAGTTCTCGCTCTGTCTTCCTTCTTTTTCTTAAAGTTTTCAAAGACAGTTTTAAAATTATCACCCGCACTACCAAATGCATTTTCCTTTGCGTCGAGCTGCTGGGATGCTCCGCTTATTTCATTTTGCCCGAATTGTGCATTCACTCCCTGACCTACCCAGTTAAGAATAGCTGTAGGCAAACTATCAATAGACTTTATCGAATTAGATAAGACTTGATGCAGTGATGTAATATAGAGAGCAAATATCGCAAAGAAAGCGAATATATCGTCGACTACAGCACTTTCAGCCTGACTCCAGAATATTACATTAAGCACCATAAAACTGTACTTAGCAACGTATATAGCTGCAACTAAACCTACAACCATTAAGGCAGGTCGCAAATATACAGAGGCGAGCAGTATAATAGCGTTTTGGAATCGCGTACCGCTGATACCTTCTCCTTCAGGTGTTGCCATCAGGATTACTGCCAGCGGCGTCGCAACAACAGCCTCGATAACTATCAATAGGTAGGCACCAATAAGAGTTATCCAGAGTAAAGCTGGCATCATCGGGATGTAATATGCGAGCGTCCACGCCATTGCAGTAATAAGCGTAAGTGCTATGGTAAGAAGCTCTACTAGGGACGCAAGTGACGCCTTAACTGAGCCAAATACTGCGGCACCTATAGCGCCAGCGCCAAAGAATCCGGCAGCACTTGAATTAACACCATTCTCTAACGAGTCAGTCGTATAAAGCGCAACATTAGCCCCAAATTTCACCATCCACAGCAGATAGCGTATATCATTCATGCCGTGCCCGATATCTGCCGCAAACTGGAAGGGGTTGTCAGCATCGAGTCCTAAGCTACTGCCTGACTCAGCACCACTCCAGAATTCACTTGTTTTTGAACCCGCAGCAGCGAGTATTTCGATTGTTTGCTTACTTATTGCTTCATCGACAACTTTAGAGTTTAAATCAGTATTGACGCTTTGAGTCGACACCATAGGAACAACCTGAGCATTTACACCAGCATCAGGGAATCCGTAAGATCTCTCAGAATCAGTGCCATTCAAATAATTTGTCCTATAAGCATTTTTGTACATGAAACTTATAAGTTCGATTGAAGATGAAACAAGCGCCTCTTCTCTGCACTCTTTGCAGTTAGCTAGGTTGAAGGTATTGCCTGTAGCATTCATTGCTGCTGCTGCTTTAGATGCAAGACCCTCAAGCTTTGCAATCTTGTAGAAGAATGATCCAGCATATACCCAGCCCCCTTTCTTAAGCTCAGTACGCATGTCGGCGAGATCCGGCGAGCCGTCTGTGCTGGTACTCACCCATTTATCCTCTACGTTCTGAATAAATGCATCCACAAGGCGACGATATTGGACAGTTCTTTCTGCCACCTTCAGGTGAGTACTGTAGTCACTACCACTGATACCTTTAGTGGCAATATTATAAATATTAAGCTCTTCCTCCTCATCCTCCATCATTGCGACATATTCTTGTGCAACGGACTTAAAGCTGAACTTTTCAATAGAGACTGTTCCAGTAGCAATGCGAATGACACCAGTACTTGTGGCTGCGTACCCAGAAGTAGCAGCAAGTTGGTTGGCCATTCTTTGTCTCTGGCGATCTGCCGAAGAACTATAACTCCTTTCTGATTTTATAAAATCAGTCAGGAAAGAGTTAATGAAGTCAATATAAGCAGTTTGAAAATCATACAGTCTTTGTTTCGCCTGAGTTTCAGCAATGTTCACATATGTTGAAACAAGCTGCTTCTGCCCAGAAGAAACGTTACTTGAGAACTGAGTAAAATTATCAAAATTTGGAAGCATAAAGTTAATAGTTCCGCAGCTTCCATCCATAAAACTAATTTTTTCAATGTATCTATCTACCGCCACACCTGCAAGAGCAGTCGAAATCCCAGAGGCAAAAGAGGTCTTAACATCACTGGTACTGATCGTCTGCGTTCCGCCATCAGAGTATCTTACGGTTACAGCATTTGCCGTTGTTAAACTATATCCATCGGAAACTGTCTCTGTACATGCCAGAGATACTGTTGTGTCATAGGCTAGCTTGTAAGGCTGAACATAGGATGGCTTGTTAGTGGTAAGCTCTAGCGCAGTGTCGACGGTCTTATTCCACACAAAAGTAGCTGATGTCGATGCCATAATTACTAACTTTATGACAATCACCTGCGCAGTTGATAGGGCCATGCCACCAGCCTGACTCGGAACCAAAAGGCCGAATGCCGTAGCCGTCCTTATTGGCAACCAATAGCTATTCCATTGTTTTCCAAGCACCTCCCCCGTTTGAGCACTATTAATAACAGAAGCAACCGATACGTAAGAGACGATAATAATCCCAAGAATCAAGGCAAGAACATTTGTATAACCAACAACAGTTGAAAGAAGAGTCGCCTCTCCAGAACCTCCAAAAATGAAATCCCCCCACATGCCTTTGAGGATTTTATGGAAATCATCACCTGCCACTTCTTCAGCCGTAAGAATGTCCTTTATATCATCTGAGTCATCCGCATATGCATAACCTGCCACAGACACCTGTAGCACTAATACAACGAAAAACCACTTTAGAAATGCTTGCATTATAGGTCTCCGTAGCGGTTGATATTAAACACAGGAAGGGCTAGTCGCTTATGAAGTGACAGCGCGTTCATAAAATCAGAAAATGTCAACAGAACAGGTTTGTCCCGAGATTCCCAATTTGCAAACACGAACCTCGCCTTCCATGCCTTGAAGACAGACAGCGTATAGAAAATGCCGAACATCCCAAAAATCATCAAAGAGACAATTAGTGAAAGCACATTTAATGAAAACACGACAAACAGAAGTGTATATGCCCAAAAGAATATCAAAATCATCTGATATCTAACCAAGCCCTTGTACCGCTTGGTAAACTCCTCTTGAGATACATTTGAAGAGACAGCGGGTCTGGTGCTGACGGAGCCGACTTCCTGCTCATAGCTATTGCGCATAGAGTTGAAGGTTGAAAAGACATTCAGCTTTCCTAAAACCTGTTCGCGAATAACCTTAAACGGCCTTTTTATCTCATGAAACATAAATAAATACCCTATTAAATAAAAGCAGGACGCAACTTAGGTCACGCAAAACAAACCAAATCCAAAAGATGCCTCTAAAGCGCAACCCACCTTGGTGAAATGCATAGCAAAGACACCTGCAATCATATGAACAATTGCTTTTGAAAGATTCGAATTTCCTGAGTCGGCAAAGTTTTGCTTTCCCGCATCTTTAATTATATAAATACCCTTTAAGAAACTTAATACGCCGATAAAATACATTACCGCTAAAATCGCCCCCATGGTCTCTACAGGCATCATTACGTTTAATATTGAGCTAGAGCCAGAAGTCCCTGTGATCGCAGTTATGGAGGAGGGATTCAAAGCAATAAAGCTGTTATCAAAAGCAACGTTCTGATCAAAAAGAGTGTCATAGAATGCCGTATAAAGAACTCCGGACATAATCAAGCCAAGTCCCGAGAACATCCCCCATAAACATGCATTAAGAGGATACTGATTCGGATTAAAGGCGTTCTGTCTAATTCCATACCACGCCATTCCAAACATGATAAAGCCAACCAACCTTCCCGCATTTACTGCAATACCCGTATAAATCTCAAAATCAGAGAGAAGATGACTGTAATCAAGAGCAAACGCCCGAGATGGCAGTAATGAAATAATCAGGAGAAGCCAAATCCTCATATCACTTATCCAACGGTGTTGTTTCTAAGCCCAGAAGGGATGCTTGAATCGTCTCCATCCGAAGCTGAGACTTGTACTGCAACACAGCCATATGAACAAGAAATGAGTCCATAACAGCCATTTCACGCTGCACCTGTTCAATGTTGTAGGTACTTGCCTTAGCCACATCCACATCTGTATTGCTTTTATCTGCATGTGCAGCACCGATTTTCAAAAGAAACTCTGGGTCGCCATACCGGTTGTTATCAAAATCCTCAAGCGATTGAAGCAGCGAAGGAAGCGGGTCTGTTTTTTCTGCATCTGCAAACTTACTTGGCATTGTCATTTTGAGATTTTCTGAATAAACATTGAGGACAATATCCTTCATCATCTGTTTTCTTTGATGCTGTAAATGCGCCTCTCTGCCATATTTTGTGTTAAATGAATCTGCTGCTGCGGGAGCCTCCTCAACGGTAGGCTGAGCAAGAACTGCAATTGCCTGTTTCGCAGCTTCAAGATCCTTACCTGTAGGAACAGTCGTCTGATAACTATCAATCAGGAAGCGCGGGTCATAACATTTACTCTCTGATGCATCTGCGTAATCGCCAGTCACATCAGAATCAGTATTTGTAAGCATGACTTCACAGTTAAAAATTCTGTTCGCAGTATAGCTTTGAATCTTTTCTTCCTTCTCCTCCGGCGTATCGTTGCCGTTAGGGCGAGAATCTTTCGCTTCAGTAATTACTTCATCGATAATCGAGTCGCGATAGCACTCCATATCAGTACTCATAGTGAATGAAATCTGACCTGAATCCTGACAAATATCAAAAAGAGGCTCTTGCTGTCTGGCCACTTCAGAGTTTCTCAGGTTTTCTGCCAAACGCTGCTCTGCTATGACTTCCTGTGCAGCTGTTGCCGCCTCTGATTCCAGACCTAACTTCGACAACTCTTTCTCAAGCATTCTTTGCGCCTGATTCTCAAGCTCTTCTGCAATTCGGTGCTCTACGTCCTGAAGGTTAGTAAATGAGTTCTGTAGTGTATTAAGTGGATCGTTAAATGTAGCGCTGACCGCTACACCAGACGCCATACATGATGCAATACCAGATGCGATTAATACCTTCTTAAATAGCTTTTTCACGTTCTAACCCCAGACCTTGCTCAACCTTGCTTTCATAAGTACTGTGCTCAGAAAGCCCCTTAAAGAACTGATCTCGCGTAATGCCATGTCGGTCACGAAAAATATCCGCCATGATATTCATATTTCGGGAAATCAAAGTACGTCTGTGCTTATTTCCGCCCATATGCTTAGAGCGACCAAACCCCAAGTCTGCGTGTTCGACCTCAGCTCTGGTAACAAACCTAGCGGCATCTGCCGCAGAAGTTGAAAATTGGTACTTCATATAAATACACCTTACACATAACTAGACCCCGAATGTGCGAAATCTATTGAATATATGATCTATTAATTCTAAAATAAAATCAATTAAAAAGTGGTATATTCGCTTAAGAGGTATTTTACGTGGCAACAATAGAAAAATATTTTGAGCCAGAGACACAGGATGCTTTTTGGAAGGCGCTTACGCCTGACGTAAGAGGATTTCTTGATGATCTAGAGAAGCGAGAATCTTGGACATATTCATATAATGAGTTCTCTGACTTATTCACCAAGCTAGCTTCTGCATTACCAGACATTGTTAAGCTCCCACTGGAGCAGGAGCAGCAGGAAATCATTCACAAGCTGATACCTGTTCTTTTATCAATGCCGCTTCGGCAGTGTATAAGCGCAGTAGCTTATCTTGACCGGTATGGCAGCACAGAGACCAACCCTGTTGGATGGGGGGTGGTATGTTATTTGGAATCTGCTGAAATGATGAGGGAAGAAAGCACCCCGCAAGAGCAACAGGTTTATTTTCGGATATTTTGTGGACGAGTTCAGGCATTTCTCCATAGGTCGATTTGCGTTGATTTGTTCATACACTTAAACAAAGAGGTAATGGAAAGTGTTAATGACTAAGAAATCAAGTACCACAGCCGCACTTATGGCTGTCTTGGCGTTGTCGGGACTTTATTTTGGTGGAACTGAAACGGCGGAAGCCGGAGAGTGCCGTCTGAAAGTCAGAAGTCGTGCGACTGATGATATAATTTCAGAATATTGTAGAACGCAGGCCGATACTACCAGCCCTGATATGAACGCCGAAGTTGGCGATCCGGGCTGGATTCCCTATTTCTTCGAAAATCCTGACTCTTGTGATCTCGGACTAAACTTCCCCGGTCTCCCTGACTTCGGTATCGATATATCGAAAATAAATTCTTGTCAGATCCTAAAGGCCGTATCTGAAAACGCAGTAAATCAGGTTAATGAAAAATTCAGTGAACTGGAAGATGGTATTGACGAAGCAGTCGGCGATGGCGAAATCGACCTCGACCTCAATGAAGATGTTCAGACCCGAATTGACTAAATAGCATCAAAATGAAGCCTTTAGTTATCTACGAATCACCCAACAAATACAACCTGTTCAGAGACCTGTTCTCTGACAGGGATGTAGGATTTTGTTATACACAGGGACGTATTTTTGACCTGCCTAATGACTCATTAGGGCTGGACAACAAGCTTAACCCTGAACTAGTGGCCATAAGCCCTAAACGTGAAAGCGTAATAACCAGTAAAATTAATTCTCACAGCGAAGTGCTTTGCCTTACAGATAACGATGCAGAAGGCGAATGGATAGCACAACACATAAAAGATATAGCGACATCCTGTGGAAAGAAATTTTGGAGAGTCAGAACCAACGCTCTCACCAAAGACGACCTCAACAGCGCGATAAAAAAGGCCAGTAGTGAAATAGATATCGGCCTTATGACCAAGGCTGCATCTAGGCGTTTACTTGATCGAGTAATAGGTTTCTATCAGAACGAAGACAAGATGCTTACGCGAGGCAGAATTCTTACTCCAGCAATCAGCGCTATCCACCAGCAGCCTACATTACCAACGCACGCACTGCTTTACTCGAAGGAAGGCACGCAGGTATTGTTTGAAGGAAAAGCGGAAGATATCCACACACTAAAGTCTTCATTAGAGTCCGCCTCAGAGTCAGTTATTACCGACTCCACCAGTCAGACAGTAGGCTTATATAATACAATGGACTACCTGAAGGAGCGGTCACTACTATCAGGAAAAGATCCCTGTGATTCGTTTTCAGAATTACAGCAAATGTACGAACAGGGATTGGTATCTTATACACGCACATACAATCAAGCATACGAAGTAATGAATGGCGAGCATTCTGGCATCTCAGCCCTTGATCTTGATGCAGATGAAGACTCTTCATCTGAAGGGTTCTCAATGATATTGACAAGAACACTACTGCACCGCAAACCGGAGCGCTTTAAAATTAGCGTTCCAACTCTCTCTAACCCCATACTTCGGGTTTGTAGAGATAACAATATAAATGTAATTTCCGCGCACACAATCCATGAGGTCTCAGACAGTCATCATTCGATGCCAAAACCTGTATATCTGTTTAAAGGCACTTCCATACCGAGAAGAGGTGCTGAGATAAAAGTGTTGGCCTTTAATCAGGATTTCCAGCTGCTACGTCTCTTGGACTCAATGGAGCTAGGGCAGCCATCCACATTTCATTCACACATCAAGAAACTAAGGGAGTTTACGAATTTTGAGAACAGTCAGTTGAGATTGAACTTGAAGGGCATGAGAATAGCGTTACAAACAGACTCGCTATCATTATTGCTGACCACACCCAAAATCACTAGATCCCTTGAGGAACTTCTGGATAATAATACTTTGTCTATTGAACAGAAGAAGCAAAAATGCTTAAATATACTTCGCATTACACCCTCTGATGACGGGACTTTTGTTCTCAATAATCAGGGGTTTTAATTTACGGAGAATTTTATATGTTTAAGCAAGTAAAGAGCGCCATCAGTATTTTATCTAAGTTCGACCCCTCCATCATCAAAGTGGCTGGTAGTGTGGTTAAGCGCATTGGGAAAAATGAAGTGGCTCAGATGATTCGCAGTGAAGAAGGTCGCAAAGAATTTGTTGGTCGTGTGTTCTTCCAGCTCAAACCAGAAACCAAGGCTTCAATGATCCGCAACGCTGGTTCCGAAGAAAGTGCAAAGCTGTATGTTGAAGAAAAAATTTCCGCGTATTTTGAAAATCCAAAAAACGCCAAGCATTTTGATAAAAAACTGAAGAAGCAGGCGAAAGCGGCTTAAACGCATAGGTGATATCATGAAAATAAACAGGAACGGAAAAATAGCGCTTGGCATTATTTTAGCCGGTGTGTTGGCAACAGGCGGTTACGCCTATTCAGAAATGAATAAAGAGGTTACACCAAAGGGGTACTCTTACTCTGTCAGTGGCCATATCGTTCCTGATATTGATATCAAGCTAATGCCAAAATCATCCCCTAGACTGCAACCTGCAATGTATCGGGATGCAACAGGTGCGCTTGGCAAGTATGCATTAGGATTTAAGCATCTTGTGGACAATTTCAAGGTTCGCGAAAATGTAATGACTAAGCGCCCATTGATTGAATATGTATCGTCTGATAAAGAAGGTGTAAAGCTTCAGCCTAACGGCATTGCAGCCGGTATTACGTTTAACGGACGATCAAACTTAAACCGCATGGTTTGGGACGAAGTTACTTTCGGGTTATTAAGCTCTTGGTTGAATACTTCAGAAGTTGAAAAAATTTCTGATCTTGTATTCGGCGATGCTGTCAGCAGCGACATCGGCTTCCCTCTGGCAATCCTTTATGTGCAAAGGCAGTTTTTTGAGAAAACTCTGTTAAAAGATTTTGGCGCAAAATCAGGATATAAACCTATTTTTGCTGATTTCTCTTACCTCTATGGAAAATATATCGCAGAAGGCAAACCTTTCGAAGACAAGGCATTGGAAAAATTACGAGAGAAAGTTTCACACAACGTTGTTGCAGTGACAAAGTATCTTGCATCCGAACAAAGCTCCGGAGCCGGAAGCGTCAATGAAAAAGCCGTCCTCCTGCTGGAGTTCTACATCAATGAAGATTTGAAAATAATCAAATCCTTAGAGAGAGATTTGAAAATGGTGACTCCACCTGATAACTCCTTGAAAGAGGAAAAGCGAAGAGCCAGAATGGAAGCAGAAATTCGTCAGGAGCAGTTAATCCAAAATGCTCGTGACAAGGCTGCAAGAAAATCTCCAGCCATGCAAAAACAGATCATTCGTTAACCAAAATTGGTTAAAACCCTCTTCAAGCCCGTTATTACGGGCTTTTTAGTTGCATTTTTTAAATTTATGGTTATTATAAGTTCATAGCTCTCCGCTTACACAACAATCTGATCCATTTTTTACTGAGCCAACTATCCGCTTAGGTATACACAACATATCGAGGTTTTTCCATGAACATGAATATGATTGAGCAAGTTCTAGCAAACTCTGTTATTCAAAGCTCCCCTACCCCATTAACCCAAGATCATGTTGAGAAAGTACTTAGCTTGGTTACAAACGAAGGAAAAACGGCAGGTGAAATTTCAAAACAGGCCAATATTCCAAGAGGGACTATCAACGCCATCTTGAATACAGCCTCGGAAATTCCAGATTCACACATTGTATGTGAAAACAGAGCTTTTCGAATTACCGATGAAGGCAAAACATCACAAAACACCCGCGCCACAGAAAAACAAAACACCGTTAAAGAAGCAAAAGCGGAAACAAAACCAGCAAAACCAGCAAAATCAACTCAACCAGCAAATATTACAAACAAGCTTCTTAATGATACAATAATCACACTACAAGAAAGACCTCAGACTGCCTCAAATCTGGCAGACGAACTTAATTCCACCGTAGAACAGATAGATCAAATTCTGAATTTTCTCGTTGAAAAAGGAGGTCTAACTGTAAACAAGGACACTGAGTGGGAAGAAGATATTTACATCTTCAATGCAGAAGGCTATTCAAAATTCATTAAAGAAAGAGAAGAGGCCAAGAAAAAAGCTGCGAGCGAAAAACCAAAAGCAAAACCTGAAAAGACTCAGGCAGCTAAAGCCACGAAAAAGACTGCCTCATCAACCAAATCCTCAACGCCAGAGCTGGTGCCAATCGAAGAAATGGTACTGGATGTCATCAAAAATGCTGAAGGCGGAGTCATTAAGCTGAATCGAATTCAAGGAAAGCTTCCAAATAGCTTTACTCGGGTTGATATCAACGATGCAATCAGCAAACTGGAAAAAGAAAACAAAATATTTAGCCTCAACAAGAAGGTCAAATTCCCTGAATATACAACTGATGCAAAACTCGAAGGTAGCAAAGATCCAGCTGTTAAGGCAAAGAAAGCCGCAGCCTTAAAAGCGAGCAGCGAAACAAAGGAAACAACGCCCACGAAATCTGGTAGCGAAACGACAAAAGCAACTGCAACCCAAGCAGATAAATCCGCGAAGGCAAAAGAAGCGAAGGCAAAAGAAGCGAAGAATACTGACAGCAAACCATCACCAGTTAAACAAAAAGAAGCAAAGGCTGACACCAATACCGACACGTCAGTGGAAGAAATGCCTAGACCAGTACAGGTCAGTACAGAGCTTTCTGATCTCCCTGAAATCGCAAACCTCCAAGCGTCTCTGGCCGAAGTGCTGCCGATGCTGGATGAAACAAGCCGCTATCGTATTGAAGTTGCCATCAGCAGTGTGGAAAAGCGTCAACAGAAACTTAAAAATGCTCTTGTAAACGCTTTCGGATCTATGAAAGATATCGTAAGCGAAATCTCGTAATCAAAAAATTAGAAAAAAGTAAGCACGCTTCGGGTAACCAAGCGTGCTTTTTTGTGCTTCAAAATGCTGTGTTTTTATACAGAAAAAACCGCCGCTCACTTGACATTTAGTTTTTTTGTGTTATTCTATATAGACACAACAGCAGAGGGTATTAAGTTGAATATTAAGCAATTATACTTAGCATCAGTAGTGATGCTTGTCTCCGGCGCGGCAATCGTTCCACTCTCCAGTATGGCTGGGGCAGGGCTTGTCTGGTTATCTGTTATGACAGTAGTTCTTTCCACTATATCATGGTTTGCTAGTCGGGCTTATTTGTTTGCACTCAAAACAATAAACCGGCACCTAAAAAAAGCACCGGTTTTCGCAAGATTGGGGCGAACTTGGGGGCATTAGCTCCCCCCACACTCCTGAATACCTTCGAACACAGATAAATTCATTACCATTCCATCTTTTGTATCTAATTTCGCACTCGCAAAAACCTTATTTCCGCTTAGTTTGTCAGTCAGGCATATTTCACGCACAACAAACGGAAATTCCTTTTTTTTAAATTCAGAAGCATCAGGATTCAAAACATCAACATCAACCATGCTTAAATCGTAGCGCAATGCCTCATGAAAGCTTTCTCTTGCGATAGACAACACGAGTTCATTAAAGTGCTTTGTGTAGCTCACAACAGCTTCAGGATTAGAAAGGAACTGTTTCTCCATTACATTTACACCATTCAGCTCTTTCCAGTAGATGTCTGAGCGAATCAGATACCCTCTATCGTCTGATAAAACAGGGAGGAAATTAATATTCTGTTCTCTGCGCTTTAGAGCTTCAAATTTATCATATCCGCTATGATGCCCGACACCCAAAACCGCTCTCACTGGCGGAGTAATCGTACTTTTCCTCTCTTCCTCATTGTGCGGCTTAACAACAGCATAGCTCATGTCTTTAAAGCCAGAAATATCTACACTGCCATCACTGCCCTCTTCTGCTGAGGAATAATCAAAACTTAATTGCTCATGCTGATAAACAGTGCTTCTTTCGGCATCTCCCCAATACCGCGCATTAGAGAGTTCAGGATGAGAATCCACGAAATCAGCACCCAAAAGGGGAGCCTTCTTAATATCCGGACTTGCCTCACTCTCCACCTGAGATGCATCCTGCTTACCGAGAAAGCGATCTTTTGTGCGTTCCTTAGCCTGAACCATGGAAACGCTCATCGCCAAAACACTTAAAGCTAAAAGTACTTTCTTCATTATCGTTTATTCCCAAATTCGTCGTAAAAATCATTTAAGCGGTTCTTCCAGTACGAACGACTCGAACCTGCTGTGGTACAAAGGTGGCCCATAGCGTAATTAGCAGGGAACGCTGTTTGAAAAGTAGCAAATTGAGAAGCTGTCATTTCGTAGAAAGTATCCTCAATATGATTCTCCAAGCGGCACAGCATTACAGGCTTGTTATCATGATTTGAAACAGGTGCAATGCCCGCCATCATGCGGATTTTATTTGTAAGTACACCAGTGGACTGTAAAGCAGATGCGGAATTCATCACCTGATAACCAGAGCGTCTGGCAGGCATATGACTAATTTCCACATCTCTGTAGGCTACATCATCAAGAGAAAATAAACCGTCCTGCTTATATATCACGACACCATCATCAAGACGCTCTCGCTTAGTCCATAAATTTCTAAAAGACGGGATTTTACTTTCAAGCATACTCATTGTGATATGCGTTACTGTTAACGCCTGAGAATCCATCACATTTACGGGCGCAGGTGTATGCGTCGCTGCCTTAACAGAAGTTGTAAACATGATTGATGCGAGAATATATTTTAATTTCATCGTATTTTTTCCTTAAAGACCTGATGCAGAAATCTTAAGCATAGGGAGGATCGACATGCCGAAGAGAACGCCTGCACCTATCATAAGGAATAGCGCCGCGATACCCTGAAGCACAGGGGCTGTCATTGCAATACGACTTGCATAAATAGCTTTGTACTGTTCTGCAATTGCATTCAGTGACTCAGCAATTTGCGAGCGATCTTCCGAAGTGGATAATGCCGCTTTGTCTGTAGGGTGTAAGCCATACATAGCCTGTGCCCATTCTTTACCTCGGTTAACCGCCGCTGCGGCAGCTTTAAAGTCTTCTTTCATCTGCCCCTTGCGTGTAGCATCAGCTGATATAGTCAGTGACTGCACCATGCTTACACCAGACTCAATCAGCATCGAGAGGCCAAAAATAGCGGTATAGTTGTTCTTGGCCAGAATCAGGTCTTTAACGATAGGAATCCCCATAATCACCCTGTCAGCCTTCTGCGGCACATTTCCCGGCCCTACCCGAGACAAAGCGGACATAAACATTACGAACATCAAAAACAGAATAAAAATACCCATGAAAACAGCAGAGATGTCTGCAACCATCTTCCAAAAGTTAACCGTTGCTTCGACCTCTTCCCATTTCATCTGAATGATATCGGAGGACAGCATTTTGGGAGCAAAGAAGAATCGCGTACCAAGAATAAGGATTGCTGCCACAAAGAACGAAGAAAGACCGCTCCATATACCTGACCCTGCACTCTTTTTAATGCGATCCATCTCCATTTCGAACTGAGCTGCATTTTTTAGCGCTTTGGACGTATTGCCACCCCGCTCACCAGCCTGAACAAGCGCAATAACCTGAGCACCGAAGTGACGGTTTCCAATCTTCTCCATCGCTTTACCGATATTATCGCCTGACTCAACCATATTGAGCATGCGACCACTTACCTTGCTGATTGGCCCTTTAAAGGTATCACGCATAAGGCGAAGCGCCTGCCCCGCACCTACACGGGAGGCTAACATCGCTGCCAATCTTTGTAAGAAGATCTGGCGCTCAGAGTCATCCATTTTGATTTCAAAGCTTTTATACCAAGGCTGTTTGTCGATGGCGACAACCTTCCCCATAGTTTTGGCACGACGAAGCGCCTGCTCCTTTGACTCAGCCTCAACAATTTCTTTTCGAATTTGACGTCGCGACTCAATCTGAACAATGAATTTGATATTCTTAGCCATAATAATTACTCGTACTCGCTCATATCAATCTTGCCTGCCGCCATCAGCGCTTTGTCCCGTTCATTCATACCGTTCTCAAGAACTAAGTCAGTTCCTTCAACACCAAATACACGATACATCTCTCTAATGTCCGTATCACCTCGGGCATACTGGTTATAAGCATCTTGAGCCATGTTCTCCCACCAGATATCATCGGTAGTCAGCAGGCGCTTTACATCATCGAAACTTTTGAAGTAATTCGCCTCCGAAACGATGGTTCGTGATGAATAGCCACGACCAAAACAATGCGGACAATCCGGATTTTCGCCATAGCAGGTCTTGCAGATAACTTTCATTAGCCGCTGAACCATGATGGCTCGGAGGATCTGTTTTAATTCATGCGCTTCAACACCAATGTCGCGCAAACGGTCAATGGCACCGCGAATTGATTCAGTATGGAGCGTACCGATAACCAAGTGTCCCGTCTCGGCAGCTTTCAGTGCATTTCGAGCTGTTTCAATATCTCGAATCTCACCAACAATAATGACATCCGGATCGCCCCGCATGAATGCACGCACACCACGGGCAAAGGTTAGGCCTATAAGTTCATTTACGTTAATCTGCGTTACGTAAGGGATAGAGTACTCAACAGGATCTTCGATTGTGCCGATACACTTACCAAATCGGTCTAAGTGTCGTGTCGTAGCGTTCAGAGTGGTTGTCTTACCAGAACCAGTCGGGCCACAAATCAGACACAGACCTGATGACAAACTTGTACCCTGACGCCATGCCTTCAGGTTACTGATACCTAAATCGGTAAGTTTTTTGTTTGCGTTTTTCGGGTCAAGCAGACGGATTACAACTTTCTCACCCTCACGCATAGGAATAGTCACCACACGAAGGTCGATGATGCGCCCGTTATATTCGTATGAAAACTTACCATCTTGGTCGATTCGACGTTCAGCGATATCCATCCCGCACTTATCTTTGATTCGCGAAACAAGTGACATGTGCTCATCAAGCGTGCCTTCATAAACAATACTTCGCTCACCCAAAACCCTAAAGAAAACAGTGTATGAGTCAGTCTTAGGCTCAATGTGTATATCAGACGCACTCTGAACAACAGATTGATGCAGCAGGTTTTCTAAAACAGTTTCTTCGGAGTTTTCGAGACCTGTCAGCTTATCCAGATAATTCTCGATGTCTGTCAGGTTGGCAGGTGTGAACTTGATGTTCAGACCCTGAAAGTAGCGTTCCAGCCTGTATCTGACCTCATTTTCAGAACTCATTGTCGCGATATAAACAGTCTTGACTGTTAAGGCCACAATCTTTGTTTGTGTATCCCAAAGGATATCTGCTGGTACATGAGGAACAATTAGCTCTTCATCAAATAACGCATCATCAGTAACTTCAACAAGGGCATTAATTAATGTGTCCTGATCGATAAAACCATTTTTCACGAGCGCCTTACCTAGTCGCTCTTTTGTAATTTCAACTTCAGTAACACAAGCCTCAAGCTCAATCGGCTTAACCAGCTCGTGCCTTGTTATATAATCACGTAATTTCTGATCTCTAACTGCCACAAATAAAATACTCCGTATAAATAATGCCGCTCATTATGCATTAATTAATGACACAATTCCAGTTGCTTCGGTTCACACCCTTAAAGGTATCCGATGTCGGCTCTGATGTATTGCCGCTCACCTGACCATTAGCATCGGTAAATATCACCCCATCCCAGCATGCACTTGATGCGACTATACCGGAACCTGTGCCAACTACAAATTTTGCGCCGCCTATATCCTGAACACCAATCACAGGAGCGCTGCCGGTTGCAGCAATCGAAGAACCTTCAAAGTCAAGCGTCCCACTTCCACCTAACATAACAGCCACATTAGGAGAACTGGTGAATGTCATTGCGCTATTGTATAGCGTAAAATCTGACAGCATATAGAATGCAGCATCAACAACATTCTGAATGGCAATCGGCCCACCAACATAGATTTCACTACCCTTGTCACCACTAATAACAGCATCAAGTGATGATCCCTGAGACATCAAACTTCCCGTCACCGTAAGCTTTGAGCCATGACCAAAAACCATCATGACACCGCCGTTGTTAAAATTACGCATGGACAGATCATTAATAGCAAGGTCTGAGTTCTGAACATCAAAAGCAAGCCCGCCCATATAACTTCTTAAATAAAGCTCTGAGTTTGGCGCATTAAACGAACTGTTTTTGATGGTAACAACATCACCATATGCACTGATATGAGCAATATCAACTACAGAGACAGTGGAGTTTTCAAATTTTGCCAGAGGAAGATTTGCGTTATTCAAAGTCACTTTAGAGTTAATAAACTCAAGTGTCATGCCCAGTCTGAATGTTACATTACTTAGATTTACTGTCACGTTCTCAAACCGCAAAACAGTTCCAGTTGCCATTCTGTCAAACCTACTGACATCCATACCCTCGCCAAAAATATTGATGACCTTTTCCTTGCTACCAACAGGGTTCACAAAATTAATTGTTTCAGTAAGATAATAACCGTCAGCAGAAGGCGCATTCACGGTAAATACATCAGGAAGCACAGAGGGCCATAATTCCGCCTCCGCATCAAGCGACGTGCCACCGGATTCAAGCACGACACTATCAGCCACATTACTAACCACCATTGCGTTGTAATTCAGGCCGTACACTACACCATTGTAATTGACAGTATAGTAACTTTTATTGATAGAGTCGTAACGAATATCATCACATGAAAGCTCGTCAGCACTAGGCAGTGGGGAAATAATGGCTGCAACAAGACCAGTACTTGTGGGATCTGCGTCAGCAGCCACTGAGGCTACATACTCGATACCATCCGCACCCGTTATAAGCGTACCTGAGTAGGTATTACCTGCGCCCGATTTAAAAGACGCTGTTCCCGACGCTTCTGTCCTTGCATACGGACAGTAGATGTAGTCATTTCCCCAGCTATTCACCTCCGGAAGATTAATTTGTGACGGAGGCTTCATGTAATCAATTTCACTGTTTGTTACACCATTCGGTACAACTAAGGTTCTGTTAACACCATAGGGCCGCATAGCAGACTGAATAGAAGAAACCCAGCTCGTAACAGTTGTGCGCTCTGAAATAGATTTATACAGCTGATTGCTGCTATTCATCATATTCAACTGAGTATTATATGAAACCGCAACCACCCCCAGCACAAGGATAAGGATAATGAATAGTGAAAGCATAAATAAGGACTCCTTATGCCTTAATAAGATAGATAAGGTTAAAGCTGGCTGGGTATGCCAGAGGCGCAGATATTTCGTCTAAACTACTACAAGATGATGTTATTTTGATGCGAGACCCCCCCATATCACCCTTAAGCCCCGAAGCAGCCATGTAGGTTGAAAGCGGAACCTGACTGAAGCTTAAGCAGATCCCGAAACGCTGACCCACTGAAGGGACACTATAGGTAGAAAACTGCTCAACTACAGTGCCTGAGGTTAAGGCCGGTGCATCCACAAGCGCTGGAGAAACTTCACCAACCGAAACGGGATTCTTACCGAACAAAACACTAAACTGAACGACACCGGACGCATACTCCGACAAGGCAGACTGCAAAACTGCTCGTTTTTTCTGTGACTCCAGTCTGTCCGTATCCACATAGTTGGAGCCTGCTGCCATGAATACTGAGAATATAGCGATACCGATTATAGATAGAATAAGTCCGTACATCGTAGAATACCAAGTTAAATAGTCGGGCTATTATAAACAGAAAGGTCGAAAATTGAAATAAAACTAGGTGATTTTACAAACAAAAAAAAGGAGGCAAAGCCCCCTTTTTTATACTTTCAGCTCGATTACAGAGCGAAAGTCACAACGTTGGTGTTAGTGCCAGCAGCACAAGTCAGGCCGTTTGCAGTGGCATTAACGTATCCACACACTTCATCACTGATAGCTTCGTCCACATCGGCAGAGTCAGAAGTAACAAGATCAGTGCCAGAGATAACCCAATCAGTGATAGGCGCAGCTTTCAGGTAATCGTCAGTTACCAGTTCAGCGATGTCTAATGGAGCAGTACCGCCGTTCTCTACACGGTGCATGTCATATGCGCCGGAGATTTGCTGCGCTTCGTTGGCCAGTTTTGCTGCCTCAGCTTTCGCAGAACCTTCAGTCAGGGCGTCGCCACCGTAGAAAGCAGAAGTCAGAAGCAGAACAGCAGCCAGAGCGATAGCGATGATAGAGATGATCAATGAAAACATAAATAAAATACCTTATATAAATACCAAATTTCAAAGTGTTTACCGAGTGCTCCTCGGCAACTGTGGTAATATTAATACGTGGTATATTTAACGTCAAACACTTTTTGTGAAAAACTTCTGATTTTTATTGAAAATAACTGCCTCGAACTATCTTTGTCGCTCCAACCTATTGATATAATGGGGGAATATACGAATCCCTTATGTCGAAAAAAATGTGAATAATTTCATATTTTCCCGATTAAATAGGTTGTTTATATAATAATGCGCGTTGCGTGGCTTTTTTGGGTCTCGAAACGGGGCAATTAAAGTGCAGCAATTAAGCATTAAACACAAAAAAGCCCGCTAGACGCGGGCTTTTAACTTTAGGAGGCTTAATTCCAGTTTCGCTCTATACGTGGGTCTATATGTTTATCGTCATAAGTCAGCTCGAAATATAGGCCATTATGCCTTACAGGCTTCGCTTTATTGCCAGACAATTCGGCGACGTTACAGTTTTCACCAAAACACATCTTGGTCAGCCCTAACCCTTCACACTGCGATTCAACCTGAGATACCATGTTGAATTTACCTTCCCACTCTTTGAGACCGTGAGCCAAGAAAGTAACAGTATCCCCCTTACGCTCAACAGCCATATTCATGTAAGTCTTGTTGTTGGCAAAGTTAACTGCACAGAAGTTAATCTTAGCCTCCTTCACCCTCTGGTAATTTACGGGCTTTACAGGTTCAATAAAGTGCATTGCAGAGAGACCCATTGCCCCGAACCCCACGAGAGACAACAATACTCCGGAGGTAATGTAAAAACTTTTCCCTAAAATATTCATGGTTGCACCTCAACTTCTAAGTCCTCAAGACCTTCCCCTTCTTCCTGATAGATAGGGGCTGTATCAAGTTCAAGATTTTCACCAACAGCATTATCTGGGTCGACAATTTCCCCTTCAGCACTGTCTTTTTGAATTTCAATCTTTCCCTTCTCGACTGACCATACTGGGTTAGCTTTAACATCATAGGTAGCAGACTTGAAGAACTCTGTCGATAAATCCAGTGAATACATTTGTTTCTTCAGATCTCCGACATAATCCGTAGGAAAGTACTTATTCATATTGGTAAAGAAAATATTCTCCTCTTTATCCACTACAAAATACTTGTACGCTGAAGATGCACCCAAAGTAATTAAACCGAGCACAGCAATTGTCAAGCCGAACATGAAAACACCAAATCCTACAGACTTAATTGGTGATAGCTTATCCACTCCTGTAAGTATGTCGTAATCTTCAGGCGAATTCGACACTGCATCAACATCATCGCCCGTCAGTTTGTAAGTAACAATATTACCACTACTGTCTGATGTCAGGCGATAAATTGAGTCAGAAGTAACAATCATAGGGTCAGGGTAATTGTTGGCCAACATGTCACCAAGAAAACCCCTGCCGTTACCACTTTGATGAATCTCATACAGATACCCGTCGCCATGCGGCAACATTTGGTAGGTCACATCGTTTAATGACGTGAACTGCTTTTCAGCTACCGCCAAAATATGTTTCTTGAGACGCTTCTTGTCTTTGATTGCGTAGAAATCAACATAAACATCCTTAGGCAGGCTAAACTCAGCTGATTCACCATAATCATTGTCAGAAACACCTGCACCTTCATCAGATGAGAGGGTATCATTCAGCTCCTTAACATGGCCAGCGTCATCCTTTTTTGACTTAAACAAACCCATAACCCTACTCCTTAACCACGATGACCTGATCTTGGTCAAAATCACCAAAAACAGTAATGGTTGGCCTCAACAAAATGAACATCGCATTGCGTGAGATAACAAGATTCTGACTGGCTGTCTCGTAGTCCTTTAAGAATGCCAGATTCGAACGGGAATCCGCGATCTGATTGTAAGTAATACCACCAACAATCACTGGCTCGCCAGCCCGAAGCTTAACGATATCCTTGAATGACTGCTTTTGTGTATTAGGGTATGAAATAGTACCCAGCTGGTTACCTGCTTGAAGCTCCATCATGCCGAGAAGAGAACTCAGCTCCAGCTGGATATCGATAGTCACAATCTCAGAATCAGAGCTGTAATATGGTTTAAGCGTCAGATCTAATCCAATTTCCAGTGTTTCCACGTTGGTTGTGCCGAAGCCTGTGCCATTAGTGTAGCCACTCTGAGAACTAGCAGTACCTACATTATCAATATAAGGCACTTCATTAATCGACTTGATGCCGACCTCTTTACCGGACAGTGTTTTCATTAATACGCTTTGTTTTGTTTCAGTATTACCATAGGTATTTAGAAAGTTAATCGCTGCCGTAAAATTCAAATCACCCTTTAAAAGACTCAGCGAGCCACCGCCGTTTGTTAGCGACATCAGAGCTTTGGTTTCAGACAGGCTGCTTGACAGGAAGCTACCTACAGAAGAGCCTGAGGTTGAAGTATCATCGCTATCCGTATCAGTCGTAGAAGTGTCTGTCGTACTGGTTGTACTCTCACTTGACTCAAAAGCACTCGCATTACCAATCGTGGCATTAAGAGACGACCAGTCAAAACCGCGATTCAGGTTGTTATCAAGTGCTACAGTAACCACAGAAGCTTGGATGCTAATCATTGCAGCATTAATACTCAGACGCTCAACGTAGTCAACAATGCGCTCATGACTACTAAGAGGGGCGCTGTAAAGAATAGATCCACTCTCAAGGGAAAAATGCACATTAGAGGCACCCAGCTTTTCCAGTGACGTCTGAATAGCTGTTGCGAGGTCTTCATCCTGCGGTATGCGAAGGATATAGTCTGACGCCTTTTCAATTGTCAAAACATTTCCACGCTTCCAGTTGAAACTAACGTTGTAAGCTGAGCTTACAGCATCTAAGTAGTCACCCAGCTTCCCTTCAAAAGCAAAGAGAGCAATAGGCATGTCGCGTACTTCTTTCTCGGGAATAACCGCATAAACTCCGAGCTGATCAAGCATAACCGCTAAGTCTGTAACGGTAGATTCAGGAGACAGGCCTGTCGAAATATCAATATTCTTGATAGCTGTAGGAATGCCATTGGGTTCTGCGATAACCAGACCACCATCAACCTTAAAAAATTTGATCGCAGGTTCTTTTGCCTTCCATTCTTCAATCATTGGATTTGCATAGTAATCATTATCTTTAATTACCTCATCATCCGCTGGCATAGAGGCGCAGCCTGATAACAACATGGCAGCCGCCACAGAACCCAGATAAAATAGCGATTGTCTCATAAATAATCCTTAAAAATTCACGTCTTTGAGTGCAGGCAGAGAGGTTGTCAGTGTTTTCACTGGCTCAACGCCAGATTTATCGAAGATGTACTCTCGCGCCTTTGTGTCGAAATAAAGATGCGTGCCGTTAATAAAGCCACGATACACAACTGTCTCGCTTGACAGGCGAGGGTCTACAAATTTCTTTTGGGCACCAAAATGATCTTTGAAACCCGACATCTCCAGCTCATCCATTGAAGATTCATAGGGATTAACAGCCGGACTCTGAGGCTGGACTACCATCGCCTTATCAACGGAAACTGTTTTAATTTCTGGACGCAAAAATGGATTTGAGTTGTCAGCACTTGCCTGAAAAACCGCCATTAAGGAGGCGGTCAAGATAATTACATTGCTAAGCTTCATAAATATAATACACCTTAAAAAAATGTCGCCTAATAATAGAACAACTAAAAAAAACCTGCAACAAATGCAGGTTATAAATGAAGTATTAATTGGTCTTACGCGGCTTGCGGGGCGATATTACCCCCTGTTACCGAGACTACACCATCACCTTTTACCACAACCACAGCACCACCTTCCATACTTGGCAAATTAAAAACAGCGTCATCAAGCAGATCATCCACCAGCTTATCAAGTGCCCGTGCGCCACGAGAAGATTCTAAAGCTTGCTCGGCAATATACTGAAGGCCTTTGTCTTCAAAAATCAAATCCACACCCTCAGACGCGAATAAAGCTGTATAGTATTTAACGATTGAGTCTTCAGGCTCAACAAGGATGCGCTTGAGAATATCAACAGTTAGATCATTCAGCACTGTCGTTACCGGAAAGCGGCCAATAAACTCAGGAATCATGCCATATTGAACTAAGTGCTCATCAGTCAAACCTTTCATGCCAGCTGACTCTTTTTTAGATGAGGAGAGACTTGCACCAAAACCAATGCCTGCACTCTCTTCGCGAGTTTCTTTAATAAACGACTCAATCCCAGCGAAAGCTCCGCCTGCGATAAACAAGATATTTGACGTATCGAACTGGATATTCTGTGCTGATGGATTTTTTCTGCTACCCGTTACTGGAACGCTTACAACCGTACCTTCTATCATCTTAAGAAGCGATTGCTGAACCCCCTCACCTGAGACATCACGAGTAATGGAAGCATTCTGAGACAACTTTCTTATTTTACAAACTTCATCAAGGTAGATGATTCCATTCTGTGCTTTTTCCACATCCCAGTTAGCCGCCTCAAGTAGTCGTTTGAAAATCGATTCAACGTCATCACCCACATAGCCTGCCTCCGTAAGTGACGTACAGGAAATATCAGTAAATGGAACACCCAAGAATTTTGCCATAGCTCTGGCAAACTGCGTTTTTCCCGTTCCGGTCTTACCCACCAGAAGGATATTACTCTTGCGCTTAAGCTTACCAGTAGGGTCTGATATAGTTTTTGCATGTCGATAAACAGCATTAGCGATAGCACGCTTGGCGTGCTCCTGACCAACCACATCTTTGTCCAGATATGACACAATTTCAGCAGGTTTCCTAACTAAGTCGGTGACAGTCTCGATTGACGGAGACGGTAAACCATCCCATTCATCTTCAGCCTCCGGATAAAAAAGGTTGTTAGCCTCTTTTACACAGGCCTTGCAAATAAAAGCAGGAAAACCATCAGATGTTACACCAGTTATTAATTCCTGATTAGCAACCTCTGATTTTGGCTGTTGGCAAAATGAGCAGCAAATCTCTTTATCTTGCACATCTGAATCTGACATAAAACCCCTATTTAAGATCTAAATTGTTCATCAGCTTATAAAAACTGTTGCCGTACTCAATTTTGCCATTATCAGCAACAATCATTGGCGTACCGCGAATATTAAATAATAGACCTAGAATATAATGCTCACGGACAGGGCTGTCCAATTTCGTGCCGTCTTTTTTACATTCTGATGGAGGAACGAACCCCTTTGACCATAAATCATGCGTTGCTTTTACCTGATCGTCACTACACCAAGCAGAATTCATATTGCTCACAACAACTTTTGCCTGAGCATCACTCCCTTCCGCAATCGCCCGTGGGTAAAAGAGGTAGTTAACCGTAACGCCTTTGTCATTAAACCGGTCAATCAGTCTGTGAAAACTCTGACAATAGCCACATGTATAATCAGTAAACACAAAGATCTGATGCTTCTCTTCTTTAGCCTTGAATGAGACATAAAACTCTTCAGGTAAGCCTGTCACTATCTTTTTGGCCTGCTCTTGCTTTTGCTCGGGAGTCAAGCTGTTGCATTCCATGTCGTAACCAACCATTGGCTGCTTGAACCCGCCCCACTCTATAAAGCAATTATTTGGAGCGGGAACCGCCCCGCCCATGGGGTTACCATAAGCGCTTGCAGCAGAATTTACTGAAGGCTTAACAACATCAGGCAGCGATTCAATCTGACCTATCCTGGCTAACATCGCCTTCTTGTAGGCTTCCTCATCGAAGGCCGCTTCATTTGGCCGCACGGCCTCAGGAGCAGTCTTTTTCTGAGTGACTAAACCTGTATTATTTTTTTTAGCACTGCTTACATCGACACTAACAGACTTAGTTCTCACCGGACTAAACATCAGGCCGTGAGCATCAGATAGCTGCATGCCATTTTCAACATCATAAACATCACCATCGATAATGCTCTGACGACCTTTTGCTTCAACAAGAAAATAAACCTTTCTCGATTCGGTTATAAGAGAGACGAAACCGAATTTCTTATCCTCAAAAGCAACAATAACTTCCTCTCCCGATATACTTTTTACCCTTGAAACCGCGTCTTTGAATTGCGATAGAGGAACACTGGGATAATCGGTAGGAGAAACCACAATCACAGGAGTTGTACTCACCGCCCCTGAATTATCGCTTTTCGCTACCGTCATCAGCGGGCCGAAAAACATATAAAGAGTAAACAGAGTCAGAAGCCCTATGAAAACATTTGGAATCCAACGAGCCAAGGTGCGAGATTTGTCTGATGTTGCCATAATAAAATAGTCCGTAAATATAATGCTGGGAGTGTATCATAGAAAAATAGAATGTAAAAAAATCGGGGCTACGTTTAGCCCGATTTTCTATGCTTCAGCTTCTTCCTCGCTTTCTATCTGCATTAAGATACTGGCTAAGGTGTCATCCAGACGCTCTTGTGAGATTTTCTCCGGAACCGGCTTTTCAGGATACATTTGAGCCTTACTGAGCGCATCCATAGCCTCTTCCTCGTCATTTTCGCCATGCGCTGCCATTTGCCTAGCGGGCGACATGGTTTCTGATTTGTAGGGCATTTTCTTGCTGATATTTGCTGACACTGAATCTTCAAGTAATGTAGCAAATTTCTCTGCAACCAGATTTGCCTCAATCTCCATATCTTCAGAGGTATCCTCCATTCCGCTAAGTAAGACTGAGAGCATCTCTTCCTGATCGATTTCATCGAAGCTATCTACCATGGCATTGATTTCTTCAGCATCCATTGAATCATCAATACCCTGCTCCTCTTCTGATCCCTTATCTTCGTCAGACTCATACTCAGGCTCCTTGGCAGACGATTTCGCCATTAGCTCAAGCTCTCTGGCAATCTTCGTAGCCAAATCATCAGAGGACGTCTCCTCGGGCGCGTTATCAGACTCATCAGCCGCCAAAGGAATGTCAGTATCAAAGCTATCAATGGCATCAACCTTACCCTTAAGCTCTATATCCTTAAGTTTATTTCTAATCTCAATCATACCAATAGCGTGGATGGCAGCGTCCGTTGGATTCTCATTGAACTTCAGTGCTACACCCATATCTGCAAACAGAGCTTTGATCCCATTGTCAGCAATTTTTCCACTTCCTTTAAAAGCTTCTTTTTGCGTCAAAATGTTGTCAAGCTTCGTTGAGGCGTTCATGATTTTTCTGACGAGCGCTTCCTTGGGCCTTTGACACATAATAAATGAGTTCAGGCGGGCAGCAAACGCCTGAGGCGGATCGAAAAAGAAGAATCTGCACCGGCTTATGTCGTCTTTATAAAAAACGTGTGCTTCACCAGCACCCTGACGAACCAAGTCTCGCAGATTTACCCTCTTCTTAACTTCTATCCTTGTAGTTTTCTGATCTGAATACCCAAACAAACTACCTTCTTTTATTTCCTGTCCGGATGAGCTGGCTACTTCAGCTTCTCCGCCTCGCGCCTCAATAACCTTAAAGGTGTCTTCAGGGTCTTCGAGCTTCATGCAAATTTTAACGTTAGTGTTTGCCAACGTCGAGGCAGCTTCCTCTTTTGATGCCTTTTGGAATGACGGGTAGTCTTGCCCTGCGAAGATCACACTACACCCAAGCGATCTGGCCTGTGCGGCAACAACTGCGAATCCGGGAACGCTGTAGTAGCCGTATTCATCAAGTATCAATACAAAAGGTGTCTTCGAGTTGGTTGGCTTCTTATCTATTACGTCGCGCTTAGAACCCTCAACTTGGTTACCTAGTGATGGCGCGAGCGCAGAACGCACTCCGGCAACAACCAACTTACCCAAGCCCTCCAAAGCATCCGGATCTTTCTCCAGCGCTGGCAAAAGAACGAATAGTATTCTACGGTTAAAAACAACATCCTTGAAGTCAATTTCACCTAATGGTACGCCAAAGATATGCCCGTAAGTCTCTGATAAATCAGACATTACCTCTGTGAGCTGCATTGTCAGGAAGTTGTGCTGCTCCAATGCTTTAGGAGGTATTTCACCGACAGCAGCTTGTTCCTCAGAATATCCGGGCAGCTCACTTAAGTATTTGCGAAGCGGATCTCTCGCCGAATCCTCAAGAGAAGGGTCTCGTGAAAGATTGAAAATTTTGTCAAGCGGAAAGTAGTTACGCACTTCCATGATATCAAGGTTAAGCCCTTCATGATCGCGCTTATAAACCAATGCATTAAGCAAGCCCTTAAGCATGGTTCGGGCACGACCCTTCCACATTGCACCATCACCACCAGCATCCCTCATAAGACCAACTATGAGAGAGTTAAGGTTATCTGCACTTCCGTAACTCAGAGGGTTGTTTGTATTACTTAACCTATGGTTCCAAGGCGATTTTTCCTTGATAGAGTCACCACCAGTAAGGTAGTTGATGACTAACAAGTCGTCCTCCCTACCTACCCTCCTAGCAAAGGAGTAGACGAGCCAGAAGACAGTGTTATCTCCTTTTCCGTCCACATACATACAAGAAGTACCCACCAACAGACACTGGTATAGGATACCCAGCAAAAAGCGACTCTTGCCCGATCCGGTACTACCGAACACTAGGAAATGGACAGACATGTCGTCTTTGGCAAACCAAAGCGATGAAAAATCATCTTTATCATTACCTAAATAGAACTGGCCCGTTTCTTCATCCCATTGCTCAGGCGCATCCTCATCAACTGGTTTTCTGAACATAAAGTCGCGAGAACGGGATTTTATGACCCAATACCAAAAGACTCCCAGAAGGGCGAAGACCTCTGGGACATCATAAAAAGCCGTCATTAAACCGGTGGAGTAACCAGATGTCGTTTGCATCATCTGGTTAAAGAAAGGAAGCACAAGCGTCATGAATGCAACCAGCAGGAGCACACTCTGACCGCTTTCCACCAGAAACTGGTTGACCTTATAGCGCAACGGACGCACGTCAGGTTTTATTAATGAAGGGTCAAGGTCGAGGTTCTTAGTAACCCCAAAGTATCTAACCGCCATACACAAACCCTCCGTCCGGCTTTTTCTTAGCCCTGCGCTTCAGAGACTTCTTGTCGCAGTGGAGCGCTAATTTAAGACCTTCAACAGCCTCAGACACTTCAGGTTGGGTAATTGCCCTTCCTACCATCACCTCCAGCTGCCAATGAACATACGCCCCCCCTGCTTCAGGGAAAGGAGTTTGGCGACCCACACTATGAAGGGCATACCACAAAGCCCTGTCTTCACCCTTTAACCACTGGAATTCAGGGCATACCAGAACACCACCGTTACGCGCTTCTTCCAGAAGACTCATCAAACCTGTCTTAACAAAGCCATGACGATTCATAATCTCTTCGGCGTTAATCTGGACGTAAATACTTTGAAGATTCTCATCGAACGAGAGGGCTTTGGATGTCTTCTCCGTCGAATTTATTTCCTTAATCACCGCCTGCTCGCCATGCAAAGCAACCTGCTTGGCATATGAAGCTTCAAGGATTTTTACAAGACGCATTTTTCTGTCTGTGAATTTTTTACGTTCATCGCCTTTTGGCTTAAAAGTCCCTTTACCCTTAGCAATACCAAGGCGGATACTATGAATAAGCTTTACAATTTGGGGCCGGTCAAATCCAACACGCGGCGAAATGTACTCAAATACCTTCATCTGCGAATCGGTAAGGCTCTCTTCGATAGTGGTATAGTGATTTCCCAGTTGTTTCTCAAAGCAACGACGGGCCAGATCATCATCAAACATGTCTTCACCGTCCCATATAGGCATTCTAAATGCCTCTTTCTCCTCAGCCTCTTTCTCAAGACCAAGTGCTGGCACCAGCGTGGCAAATTCGACATTACTAAGCGAAGGAAGAAACTGAAGCTTATGACTGTCCGTGCGATCAAACTCCAAATCCTCCATTGAAGCAGGATTGAAATTCACATAGGGCTTAAGAAAGTGAAAGGTCTTTGACTGCCTTTCTAGCATTTCCTGCATTGAGAATTTTTGTGTCGTACCCCTGTCCCGCTTGCCATGCTTTCGATAAAGCAAATACACAAAGAGAGCAGGAATCCATGAAGTGAAAACGCCAAAATTACTATCGAACTCTTTGATAAACGAGCCATTAAATTGTGACGGTTCGTATTGACTTAAAAGCTCATAACCCTTTTCGTAAGGTATTACCGAGTTGAAGTTCATCCAGTCCGGAAGAAATGACAACATCATCAATTCGACCATCCGCATGTAATACCACGCACCTACAAAAACCCAACTAAAGTAGTTGATTACAAAATAGATCACCAACGCATAAACGATAAAAAGGATTATCGAGGTTTCTTCCGATATCCTGTTAGCATTTCCTGACATAATAAATACACCGTATAAATACCACCAATTAAATACTGTAACTAAATATCTTTAAACATGTCCTCGAAATTAGCCAAAGGATCAAATTCATCCTGCTCAGAAATACTACTGCCTCGCTCTTCTTTATCTGTAGTCCTTTCATGCTCGATATCCGCCACAGCAGAGGAAGATTCTACATCAGTTACTTCTGAAATAATAGGTTGTATATTTAGTTTATCTCTGTCGGGATAAGCAGAAGAACCACCAGCCTGCTGCTGATTTTTTTCTTCACACTCTACCCTTCCCTTCTCAATCTCCCTGCTCTCAGAGTGATCGGACGCTACCGAGACATTTGATGATGGCACCCGACCATCTTGAGTCCCTGTATGCCGCTGTGAGGCTTTATCTTTTGACTCTTGAGCTGAGTTGTCGGGCTTATATGAAAATGTCGGCGAGAGAGGCGCAGGTGACGCTCCACCACCATAAAGGGCTGCATAGCCTGCCGTAATCATCGAACGCAAAACTTCTTGCCTCCGATATCTATCCAGCCCTGATAACAAATCAGCTATTTGCCGATCTGTTGCGAACTCACTGTAGAGATTGACGCTGTAACGATGCCGCATAGCAAGACCCCATCAAAGAACAAATCTACTTGCTCTTTGCTACCATTAGCTCGACGTACTTTTGCATTCCGCGTCCATTAGCGAAGTTCGGCTCGTCTGCAATTCTTTGCTGGCGGAACCAGCCATCAAGATGGGGTTCGATTTTACTAACAGTGCCACCCACAAAAATGACCTCATCAATATCAGCCGCCTTTTTCAACTTATGGCTACACTCAGAATGAATTCTGTTGGCGATGTCGATTTCCGCATTACGCACAACATCCGTAACACCCTCCCACTTACCAAACATCTTCACCCTGCCCTCGTGAAGCGCCGTATATACCTGCTCATTTGTAAGCTCAACCCCGTCGAAATCATTAAAAATACTTTCACGGATTTTGTCTTTTACATTCAGCATGCCACAATCAATAGTGCTTGAGCGATCATAGTCCAAAGCACCAGCCTGAACGACGGCGATATCAGTAGTTTTCCCACCAATATCAATTATGGCCGTTCGCTTTGCATAGTTCTCTGCATTCCTTATCAATTTACCGTCAGCATCACGCTCAATAACAAAATCAAACCAAGCCGCCAGACCTTCAGCAATAACAATATGCTGAGCAATAACAGGAAGCTTATACCCGTCTTTTGACTTAACATCATTGAGTTTGAGGTTTGCTGTTTTTGCAGCCACCAACGCCTTATTGATCGAAGAGCCACGATAGATTCTTTTCAGCGGCAACCCTGAGCATACAGCCAACTGATGATTAATATTCAGGCCTGCCACACGAAGTGCATGAGACACAATAGCCCTGTTCATACCACTTACCGGATAATCATCAAACGCCGTACTGTCGCTTTCGAGAATCTCCCCAGTTGTATAAACACCCGAACCTGTCTCATAAACAAAGGTCTTCTGGACAGAATCATCAATGGAAACAGTTTCAATTGCGCCAGATCGCGCAAGAGATGGGACGCGAATATTGTTACCATCTGGCAGGACAACTTTTGATTCGTCAAAACCATCATCCATACCAACTGGAACAACACCGCCGTTTTGCAATGCCTCTATAAATTTTTTCACGATAAAATACTCCTTAAACGGAGCCTATCTTATCAAAGCAGCATCCTATATGGAATTAAAATGTTGTATATTTATCGGATGTCATAACTTTATTTTAGATACAAAAAAGGGCTGCCCGCTGACAACCCTCATCTTAGTGCATTGAAATTTATGATTGGCGTTTACGCTTCTTACTCTTCCAGTCAATATGACCCTTTTCGTATGCATTTTTAACATCAGCCTCTGTGATCTTGAACTTTTCCAAGCACAATTCGACTGCTTGATTAAGGGAGAACTTTCTTAGTACTTCCTGCATGCTACGTAACTTATATTGCTTTTTAATCAGATGAAGACACGCCTTTTCAAATTGATTCAAATATAGCAAAAATTGGCCATCCGAGGTTGGGTACTCAAGAGAATACTGACTTATATCTTTCGCTTCTTCTGCAAACAACTCACGAGGAGGCAAAGCCTCACCTTCCGTAGGACGTTCTCTCGGCTCATCGCGATCTTCAGCGTTTATAAGTTTAGCCTTGTGCGCTGGCGCATCTGCTTCATCTGGTGCTTCTACAGGCGGCTTATTGAAACGCTTCGACCCCTGACCCTGAGGTTCCACATCTCCTTCATTCAGAGGCTTTGCATCCTCCTGACCCTGAGGCTCTATATCCTCTTGAGTCTGAGGTTCTATATCCCCTTGTTTCTGAGGTTCTGAACTCTTTTCATCATTAACCTCAGAGTCTCTTGCTTTCTGAGGCGGCCTTCTTTTTCCTAAGTGTCTTACATTGTTCGGTTTTCTTGAAGCTGACATTTGCTCTCTCCCATTATAATGATTTTAGGATACTTTCTACATTCGCTGCGAGATTACTAACCTCAGCCCTCGCCTTTGAATGATCCCATTCCCTAACTCCAAGCCCGTAGTTCAAACAATTTTTATAGGCTTTATAAGTAGACAAACCCTGCACTTGCTCTGAAAGTATCGGGTATAGCTTTAACATCATTGCAAATTCTTTTGCGCTATAATCATTACTATTGTTTGATTTTTCATTACAAACAGAGCGTATAGTTTGGCAGAAACTTGCATTCTGCAAGGTCTCAAACATATCAGTGACTTCAGGCATTGTATCCATATCAAATGCTGACGGCTTGAATGGAACAAGCACTAAGTCTGCAAATTGACAAGTATATGTGTTTAGTTGAGTGTCACCACCAGCCGTATCTATGATAGTTATGTCATGCTCGTTAATAATACTAGGCAGAGTATTTTTAACGGTTGTTTTTTCTGCAAATGAGTATGTGTCAGGCATTAAAAACTTGCCGTTCTCAAGCAACATTCTGCAATTTTTTTCTACTGACTTTGGCAGGATAGAGATTCTATCTTCAGTGATAAAATCATTTTCAGGCAGTTCTCCTGTGGTAAGCCAGTCCATGAATGCCAGCCTTCTCTCACCCCAATAGAAAGCACCCAGCTTCGTATCAGTATCCACTACAGCCACGTTGTACCCAAGATATAGTAGCTCTGATGTGAGATTCACCGTTGTAGTCGATTTGCCGCTACCACCTTTTTGTCCTGCTACTACTATTGTCATCCCCATAACGCGCTCCCTATAAGCATATTATTATCGTTTAATCTTTGTAAGTGAATTCAGTGTGACCTTATTACACCTGTGCGTTCAGCATCGCTGCATATGTTTTTTGAATGCAATCTAACTTGAACACGCATGTGAGTGGAACATGAATCTGCAATCTTGTTGTTGTTAGGATAAATATAATAACAAAAGCGATACGAAGTCAAGAGGGTGTTAAGTAATCAGTGAGTGCTAGTAGAGTTTATCCGCAATGTACTATTGTTAGCTAATTACTTGCAATGTACTAGCAATGTGCTGGTATTGTATGTGCAGTATGTGTGCAGAGTAAGTTCCGTGTGATCGGGATTCGGAAGCTGTTTAACTGGTCGGTGCGTGCAAAGTGGTTTTAATGGGGTAACACAAAGATGGTGTCTAGTTGCTAGTATGCGTTTGCAGGTCATATGTTATGTGCGTAATGACGCTGTGTGGGGAATACAAAGCGAACTGAAGTACTTGTTACACTAACCACATAGATAATATCTAATTGGCTATGCACTCTATGTATGGCTAGGTTATTTTTGACTGAGATGTAGCTTTGAAAGCAATATGCAGATAGATTGAATGTAGAGACAGAAAGGGTGTAAAGGCAGAAAGAACACAGTCACTAAACAAAGTTAGGGAGTATGTGAGCGTAGAATCCAACTGTAGATACTTTGCATTTGACCCTAGAATAATGTTGAAGAGATATAAGGTTTAAAAGGCAGACAACAATACTTCGAAGCTACCCGCCATTAGAACTCAAAAGTTACTTATCGATATTACCAGCTTAACTCTGAATCCAATTTACCCAGATAATGCTTATGAGCAACCTCATCCTCGTCATCAAGACTTGCGACAGGGAGGGCGAGGGAGATCTCTTTGGAAATAGGCTTCACGATTTCGGCTAAATCAAAAGTACGTACCTTTGCATCTGTTGACTTGATGACGTCAGACATTTGCAAGTGCTTCTGAGACTTCCGCATAGCAAGAAAAACTTCAGCTAGAATTTGAGAATCCAGCAATGCGCCGTGTAATTCGCGAGCAGAATTATCTATGCCATAACGTTTGGCAAGGGCATCAAGGTTGTTCTTTTGAGTTGGAAAAATGCCATTGGCATAGCCTAATGTGTCAATTACTTTAACGTGAGGAGAGATATGTCCGAAACCTACAGTTTCAAATTCATGATCTAAAAATGACATATCGAAGTTTGCATTGTGAGCAACAAGAACCCTGCCATGAAGAAAATTCCACAGATCCTGTGCGATATCCTTAAATACCCTGCCACCGCCAAGGGAGATACAATCATCCCTAGTCATCCCGTGAACAGAAGTTGCCTCTTCAGGGATCTCGCGCTGAGGGTCGATATAGAATTGAAGTTCTTCCTCAGTAACTTCACCAACAATCTTAACAGCACCAAACTCAATGATCTTGTGGCCAGCCTCTGGCTCTAAGCCAGTTGTCTCGGTATCCAGAACTACGAACTCATCATCTTGAAAAATCATTGCAATACCCAAATTAAAGAAATAAATACCAACTTAAAGTACGACGGGCTGATAACTGGTAAACATAGTAGTTGGCCCATGGAATCTTGCCAAAGCCGTTCCGGTAGCGCCATTTCGCTGCTTAGCTACGATAATTTCCACCTTATCAGGCTCCTTAGTTTTATCATTATACACGACATCACGGTAAGGGAAAATTACGAGATCCGCATCTTGCTCGATAGACCCTGATTCACGCAAGTCAGACATCATAGGACGCTTATCAACGCGCTTTTCCAAATCCCTTGATAACTGCGCCAACAAGATGACAGGTATATCAAGTTCTTTAGCAAGAGCCTTAAGTCCTGCTGTTATAAATCCAATCTGAAGCGTCCGGTTGTCGGTATTGGTGTCCGACACACCCATGATTCCTACGTAATCAACAACCAGATAATGCAATTTACCTTCTTTATGAAGAGCAGTAGCCTTTCTCTTTACTTGTGAAAATGTTTGCTGAGGAGTTTCTGTCACATAAAGCGAAATCTCATTCTCGACCCACTCAAAGGCTTCCGAAATAGCCTGCTGCTGTCTTTGACTGTATCTACCTGACTTTAAAACATCCTGATCAATTCCCGTTCGCATAGACATCAATCGCAACAGAAGCTGCTCTGACGGCATTTCAAGAGAGACAAACAAGCCCTTCAATCCCTGCTTGATAGAATTATATATCATAGACAGTGCCAAGGCCGTTTTACCCATCGACGGACGACCAGCTATTACAATCAAATCAGTAGGCATTAGCCCGCCAGTCAGCTGATCGTACTCCTGAATACCAGTCGACAATCCAAGTGTAGGCTTATTCGAAGCCGCACGGTCTGCGAGTTTGGAAAGGAGAGGGGAGATAGAACTTTTAAGGGGTTTTACATCATCATTTTGCATGCCAGAGTCTTCAAAGACAGCTTGAAGCTCTTTGGTTGCAAAATCGACAAGAGCATCTTTATTAGACGCCTCGCTTATAATCTTATCAATTTTACCCTTATATGCATGTAGACCTGTGGCGCAAGAGCGCATTCTTGCGGCCTCAATATAACCGAAGACGCTATCAGGATGAGCACCTTCCGAAAAAACAGACGATACAAAGTTAGGACTGACATTTTGACGAAGCATTTCGCTTTCAAAGATCGCGAAATCAAGTGGCAAGCCGGAGGTAAAGCAGTGCTTTATAGTCTTGAAGGCCTTCGCCTCAACCCCCTTGAAGAAGTTATCACCAAGAGAAGTACACAAAATACTACGGCATTCTGAGTCCTCTATAGCAAGACGAATAAGCTTTGTGTTGATGTTGTTGTTGAGTTGCATAGCGTAAAATACTCCGTAAGAGGCAGGTTATTCTCCACAAACGTAACAATAAGTCAAGAATATAGATGAAGTAATTAAATGACCAGATTGTTGTTTGTTAAAGAAGCCTTCTGGTATAATACGTCAACTAATTTAATGGTTATTATATTCAGAGTTATTATGGGATTTTGTCATCTACGTGTTCATACCGACCATAGCCTGCGGGACTCTACCTTGCGGGTGTCTGACATCACAAATAGTGAATTCGCCAAGGAGCATAAAGCGATTGCCGTAACGGACATTCACAATACTTATGCGGCAATTAAGCTGTTTGAAAAAGCCCGTGGCAGCAAAATGAAGCCTATAATCGGTGCAGACTTGTTTATAGATACGGAGTATGGTTCGGACATTCTGCCAGTCATCTGCCAAACCAACACTGGCTATAAAAACTTACTTGAGTTAATTACAGAATCTCAGGACACAAAGGAAAAAGCAGGGCAAGACCCGCACATCCCACTGGATAGGCTAATTGAAAAATCAGAGGGCTTAGTTGTCCTATCGGGCGGCAACAACTCAAAGCTATGCGAACTATTACTAACAAACTCTGATGCAGCAACTGAATACGCAAACAAGTTAAAAACTTCTTTCGGGCGCAATTTCTTTATCGAACTTCAGCGATACGGGGCTATTAATGAGGCTGAATACATTGAGTCCGCAACAAGTATGGCTGCACGATTACAAATCCCAGTTGTTGCTACCAACAATGTTAGATTTCTGAAAAAAGAAGATTATGAATCGCACGAAATACGCACTGCTATCATGTTAAAGCAAACCCTTAGAAGCTTGCGCCAGTCTCCTGCGATGTACTCACCAGAACAATACATGAAAACACCCGCTGAGATGGAAGAGCTTTTTGCTGATATTCCCAGCGCCATTGCCAATTCGGAAATTATTGCCAAACGATGCAACATGGAAATTGGCCTCTATAATATCGACCTCCCCCCATTCCCCGTGGAAGAAGGCCACGATGAAAAGTCTTATCTCGTCAAAATGGCAAAACAGGGGTTCGAAGAGAGACTGGTTCAACTCTTCCCAGAGAAATCAGTCCGCGATTCAAAAAGGGGGGAGTATGAGGATAGACTCAATGTAGAGCTGGAAGTCATAAACAATATGGGGTTTGCGGGTTATTTTCTTATCGTTATGGAGTTTATCCAGTGGAGTAAAGCCAATAACATTCCAGTAGGGCCGGGACGTGGTTCTGGCGCAGGCTCTTTAGTAGCTTATGCGCTTAAGATTACGGATCTTGACCCGTTAGAGTATGACCTCCTATTTGAGCGATTCTTAAATCCTGAGCGAGTCTCTATGCCCGACTTCGATATCGATTTTTGCCAAACTAATCGCGACAAAGTAATTGCACACGTAGCAGAGCTATACGGCAAAGAGGCTGTGTCTCAAATCATTACATTCGGGACTATGGCAGCAAAATCTGCCGTAAAGGACGTGTGTCGCGTTATGGGGCATTCTTTTCATCTCGGACAGAGAATCACCAAACTTATTCCTGAAACCCCCGGAATTAAGCTCAGGGACGCGATTCAGCAGGTTCCTGCACTAGAGATATTAATGCAGGAGGATAAAGACATTCGTGAAATCATGAATCACGCGATGAAGTTAGAAGGGGTGACAAAGCAAGTAGGAAAACATGCTGGCGGCGTACTCATATCACCTACCAAAATAAGTAACTACGCTGGAATTTACAAAGAACATAAAGACGCTCCGCCTGTTGCAGGGCATGACAAAGACGATATTGAAAAAGCTGGTCTGGTAAAATTTGACTTTCTTGGACTTCAAACACTCTCAGTCGTGCAAATGGCTGTAGACCTTTGGAACGAAAGAAATCCCGACAAGATGATTAAAGCAGAAGATTTTCCGCTCAATGATCCAGAGACATATAAGACCATTGCTAAAGGTAATACAACCGGTGTCTTTCAGCTTGAATCTTCGGGCATGAAGAACCTATGTCAGCGCCTGAATCCGGAACACTTCGAAGAGATTGTTGCACTAGTTGCACTTTTCCGGCCCGGCCCCCTGCAAGCCGGAATGGTAGACACTTTTATTAACTGCAAGAAAGGTATCGAAAAAATTGTCTACCCGCACCCAAGCTTGGAGCAGATCCTTGATGTCACTAACGGGGTGTTTGTGTATCAGGAGCAAGTTATGCAGGGAGCGCAAATCATGGCCGGATATAGCCTCGGACAGGCCGACTTACTGCGAAGAGCAATGGGCAAAAAGAAAATAGAAGAGATGATCAAGCAGCGCGATATGTTTACTGAAGGGGCAGTTAAAAACGGCGTATCAGAGCATGATGCTAAAGTTGTTTTCGATCAGATGGAGACATTTGCTGGCTATGGATTCAACAAATCTCACAGCGCAGCATATGCAGTCGAAACTGTTCACACTGCTTATCTAAAAAGTCACTTTAAGCCCGAATTCTACGCATCGATTATGTCATTTGATAAAGACGACCTCGACAAAATAGTAAAATATATGCATGACGCCAAAGAAAACGGTGTCGTGATTTTACCCCCGAGTATTAATAGAAGTAGAACGAACTACAGCGTGACTAACGAAGGTGAAGTCCTCTATGGCTTAGAAGGTATTAAATCAGTTGGCGAGGGAATCGTTAAAAAAATAATCGAAGACCGTGAGGCAAATGGGCCATACAAAAATATGATGGACGTCATGATAAGAACACGGCCATCAATTACTGTACTCAAAGCTTTGATTTACTCCGGTGCATTGGACGAGCTAGGGGATTCAAGGAACGAGATGCACACTTACTACCTGCATGCCCATAAGGCTTTTGGCAAGTATAAGGACAGAATAAAGGCGATAGAAAAGAAAGAATCAGAAGCTCTTCAAGCCAACCAGACTGGCGACCTTCTTCAGGGTAATGACAAGCAGGATGCATACTTGGAAGCAATGAGTGAATTTGAGGCTATCAGAGCAAATCCTGATATTGATAACGCAAGCACCGACATGGAGCTACTTAAGCTTGAAAGACAATATCTTGGTACATACATGTCAGGTCACCCTAATCAGTACTATCAGCCAGAGATCAAGTCAACCAAATCGATATCAATCTCTGAACTGACGGATATCAGCGGAGAAGATATTCTTGCTAATGAGCGTGAAGACAACGGGAAAAATGCTACTACCGTTACGGGGGCCGTTATCGACAAGTTTGTTAAAAATAATAAAAAAGGACAAACCGCAGAGGTCACTATAGACGATGGCACTGGTCAGGTTAAATTCAGGCTTAACAATAAGCTCTACAATGAAATATACCACTTAGTTGAAAAAGACGAAGTGTTGAGCATTACCAGCATCTCATCTTTCAACCCACAAAGCGGCAGAGTATGGAGAAAAGCTATCGGGGTCAAAGATATTGAGATGGTAAGGCAACAAAACATGCACTCTCTTATTATCAATATAGACCTGAGCAATGAAGTAAAGAAAAATGCCATGCGGGAGCTTTTAAGCACAACGCAAAAAGGCACTTATAAAATAGGTATCCGCGACACATCGAAACCGGATGGTGAAATTTTGCCTGTAGGGCAGGGGAGAAATATTAATGATGCTTTTATGAAGAAAGTATCGCTTATCTCTGATATTAATGAGCCATACGAGATGGTCTTCAAGGATAATTCCGACAGCAAGAAAATGGGCGGTGGAGCAATAAAGTTCGACAAAGCAGACGAAGAACTGGTCTCAATGGAACTAAAAAGAGCAATCACTGCAATCAGGGAAGCTCAGGAAACTCTCGGACTTACACTATAGAGTGGGCAAAGCCCACTCTATTGAAAATACTTCATTTTTAAGTCGTCTAATAAATCCAGTACTTTTGTCTTCAGTGATAGTTTGGGGGGTGTATTGTCATGCACCTTTGCGTAATAAATATCAAACTGACGTATCGCCTTCTTAACCGCCCAGCGATGAATGACCTCTTCGTTAATAGGCTTTCTTTTGTGAATAGGAATGTGTGCAATATGAACAGTGATATTGGCAAGGTCGATGTCCACATTTGACGGTAACGCAGTGTCAATAAAATCAATCTCATCCTTATTGAGATAGGCCGATCCAATAGAGAGCTTTATAAATAGTGCAGGGTATCTGTATCCATCTTCCATTTGCTGATAGTGAACACCCACTACTGGCATGGAGTCTACTATAGAAGCCTTCATCGACTCATAGGAGATACCTTCTTTGTTTCTTATGAATCGACTTCTTTCGGACTCTTTTAAAAGTCCTCTTGCCAGATCTTCATATTTGTCTTTCCCTCTAAAACGCTTGCTCTTTTGGTCATCAAGGAAAACCTTCAGAAGCCTTTCGTTGTAGTCGAGCTTAAATGGACTGAGATAGGAATTTTCATCCTTATGCAGGCAGTAAAAATCAAACAAGTTTTTCCACTTTCCGCGCAGCAATTTGTACTGCATGTAATTCATATATAGATACTCCGTAATTAGATAGCTATGATACTACCGAGCAAAAAAAGAGCAAGAAAAAAGGGGGCCAAGCCCCCTTTCGATTTTCAGTTCAAAGCTTTCTCAATCAGTACACTGGGAATTCCATATCATCCATGATATCCACTGTAGAAGACTGCTCAGCTTGCGTGTCAACTTCTTTAGCATTAGTTTCTGACAGAACCTCATCAACTGATTTGTCAACAGTCACGGTGGCAGCCTCAAGCATAGGAACGACACGACTCATAAGTTGCTTGTCAGAGATATTACCATCTTCACGAGACTTCATAGCACGCTCTAGTTTCTCAAGACGCTTATTAACGTCCTTTAAGAGCTTCTTATCACCATTTGCCTTTGCATAACGACGTTCGCGTTCAAGAACACGCTTGTGACGCATCCCAAACTCTAAAGGCGACAGCTCAGATTCAATCTTAGCGATAGCATCAACAATTCCTGCAATCTGATCACGCTTCTCTTGTAAGCGAACAGCTTTCGGGCGCTTACGCTTGCCTCGACCTTTCTGAACAACATTATCAGGCTCATTTTCGATATCTTCGATCATCGCAAGAGTGCTGCGTTTTTTGCGCTCTAGCTCTTCGATTTCTGCCACTGGGCCATCCAATGACTTACGTCCCGCGTTTACAACTAGCTCTTTCTCTTCCGCGAGGATAGAATCAATTGTCGAAAGTTTTGCTCCACTTTGCGAAAATTCAGCCTCTTTACGCTCTTCCGCATTAACAATTGCGATTTGCATATTAAGCTCTGAGCGGTTTTGAGCATAACGCTCTTCAGCGGTGATTTTCGGGTGACCAACACCTTTTTGTTTAAATTCAGCTGGCAGCGCTTCCCATCCTGCAAAAGATTCACCTAAGTCAGGCAGGTCGTTAAGTTCAGTGATAAGAGCACTGATCTTAACCTTACTGGACTTAAAGGACTTAACCTGCGAAGGGGTGGCAGAACCACTATCAATCAGCGTACTGAGTGAACGTCGAGTTGTTTTTTCCTGAACCAACTGAGCAGCCAATTCATAGCGCTTCTCAGTTACTTCGTGAATTCTTTCAAGATCAGGGTCATCTCTGAATAACTCTGGAGTAATATCAGACCATTCTGCCGGTGCATACGGATAATCCAAATATGTGGAGAGTTCCGCAGCAATAGCATCACGTTGATGCGCAAGTCGGATAACTTGACGTTTTGCCTTTACTAATTTCGAGTCTGCTCTGCGGGTCATAACGGCCTCCTTCGGCCTATTTAAATACATACTAAAAATACAATTAATAGTTTATGCAATAGAGTAAAAGTACATCCGCTGTGTGATGTTCTGTTGTGTATGTAGCTATAATAATACTTCACAAAAAAAAATCAAATAAATGGCCAATTTTATCCAATTTATACCTAAGTCAGAAAATGTGTTTTTAATCATAGGCTTGGGCCTGCTTTTCTTTGCTAGCATCCTAAATGCAGCCCAAATATAAGCATAAAGTATAAATAAAAAACGCCTAACGATAAAAATATGACCCGAATTTTGCTCAAAAGTGTCCTGTTAATTGTAATTATGCACTAAAAAGAGGAAGTAAAAAGCAGGGATCTCCATTTATAGGTATAAATAGGTATACAATACCATGAAGGTAGATTGAGAAACCTTCTGAAAATCATAGAGAAAGGACGATCAACTTGCCCCTTACGGTTAATTGATCGTCTATGTAGAGAACTAATGTAGATCGTTTTTTAATTAGAATTTATAAGAAGTATTCTAAAGTACTGATATCTCGCTACAAACTAGCCGAGTTTTTCTTTTATGAAGCCAAAGATGTCTTCTGGAAGGAGTTTGATTCCTTTAAATAGTGACTTAAGATGCCCAGATTGAGATACACCAACGTTTGAAACATCTCCAAAGCCTCTGATTAGCATATCCTGTTCGGCCAACTCACTTCCCTTTTTAAACTTTTCAATGGCACGCAGTCGAATAATGGCATCCTCATCGACTTCATGTCTCAAAGCCTTAAGGAGCATAACAAACTTACCATATCCCCCAAGACGTGCCAGACGACCTCTTATCTGATGCAGAGTTGAAATTCCCATATTCTCAGGATCAACTACAACCAACAGCGTGAGATTCGGTATTGTTATGCCAACCTCAATGATCGAAGACGCTATAATAATGGACTTGTCGCTTGACTTTGCAGCTCTGATAGCAGACACCTTATCATCATTCGAAAGACCACCATGCAGCATTACCACCTTATCCGGATAAATCTTTGACCATTCATCAAAAGCTGTAGATACATCAGAAGCCGTGTCTTTTACATAATTCTGCACATTCATATTAGCCAGAAAGTTACGGAGAGAGTCAATGGCCTGTTGGTCTCGCTTGATGACAATCGTTTCTATAGGAATCGGGTTGAAAGAGTCAGAATCCTTAGAAATACGGGCTATAGTTGCGAACTCTCGCTTTGTTTCATATACAAACTCTACCTTCTTAATCTGATTTCGTAAGTTAAATTTTGAGAGAGAGTGCCAACAGAAACCTATACTCTGAATCTTGATAGTAACCTCATTAGCCTGTTCTCTGAGTGGATAAAGGAAGCATACTTTATTGCCTTTCTTTACCTCTTCTTTGACGTCATTAAAAATCTGACGTCGAGAATCTGCAAAGGAAACTACAGACTCGATGTCTTTTTCAACAGGAGGATTTTCAATTTTTGAAACACTTTTCTTGCCGAGCATTGCTAACATAAGTGTTCTGGGAAGAGCTGTGGCAGTAGCTTCTATAATATTCAAGCTATCATGCAACACTAAGTCTTTCTGAGAAGTTCCCGTTTTTTGCTGCTCATCTATGATAAAAAGATCTGGCTGATAACCCTTATTCTTCTTTATCCAGTTTAGAAGAGCCGATGTTCCTATCAGAATAGGGTTCCGCTTATTTACGTCAAATGCTAAGTCCGAACCCTTTTCAACGAACTCAACATCTGCATTATCAAAAGTTCCTGATATCTCATCCTTTACCTGAGTAGCCAGAGGGAGATTCGGTATCATAATAGCCACATTTTTCCCCACCATCTGAGATGCAACAGCTATGACCGCATAAACTATTGTCTTACCACACCCCACATCACCAGAAAGGAGGTGATCACAAGGGTAGGGAGAGGCCAACTTCTCCATTATTTGCCAAATAGCCCTCTTCTGTTCAATATTAAGGCTAAATGGAGGCTTCTTAACCAGACCTGCGACAACATCAACAGGTATATTGATAACACTCTGCTCTGACGGATAAAGAGCACGACTTTCAGACGCATCAGAAATAACCTTGAGCGCGTGAATTGCAGTTATGGCCTTGGTAGCCTTCGAGACCTCTTCATTATTCTTTGGAAAATGCAGATATCTAAAAAACTCCTTCAGAGAAGGTATATCTACACCAGTTTTTTCGATGATATCTGATTCAAGAAGGCCAACGTAATTACAAAGCTCCATGCACGCCTTGGTCAGGGATGACGTAAAAAAAGCACCTATGTAATAATGAATCTGGTCTGACGATAAATCATACTGTTTTCCACCTACTTTAACCTTTTTAATTCGGTACTGTGGAACAATGCCGTTAGTTTTGTGAGAGGGTACATATTTTGCTGACTTCACAGTCACCCTACCCTCCCATAAAGATACCTTCCCCATCGCAAAGATATCTTTACCAACTTCAAGATCCTTCCAGTCCCAGATGTCACCAAATACATTGATAGTAAAGTCTTCATAACCATCATTCGCATACACACAAACACTGGCTACGCGGTTCTGTTGGCTGCGCGGCTTCACTTTGGAAGGTCGGGTTATTCTGGCGCGAAAAAACACGGCATCATCAACATCCAACCCATCGCGAGTACGCGAGACTGTTTTGGTGAAGTCAAAATACCGAATAGGAAGGTAAAACAAAAGCTCGTGAAGCTCGGAAAGGCCGAGTTGCTTAAGCTCTTCTTTTACTTTTAGTATATCTAAATTATCCGTAGTCATTAGGTTATTATAGCGCCGCACTCAGGACATGCAATATTCTATCGACTTTTTTGCAAATCTATTTATTTTCATGTGCTTATAAACTTCTTTGCGAGACTTTGCCGACACACTTTGAGACTGAGTGTCTTTATACATGATATAATTAAACATAGCATAAACAGCTGTTCTCTCATCATCTGTCGATTTCTTTAAACACGCCAGTATTATCTCATCATCCTGATACTCATTCAGGCCAGACTTTACAAAGGCCACAACCTTACTCTCTGCGATACCGGACTCTTTTGCAAGACCATCCATACTTGAAGCACACGCGACCGACAGCGGCAAGATTAATGATATAAAGATCAGTAGTCTTCCCATACCAATTTCCTCTCAGGCCTGATATCAAGAGTAAATGCATCGTCTCTTGAACGAAGGCTAAAATCATTATCACCAAGCATTTTGACAATATGTACCCGATTAAATTTTTCGAGAAGCTTTACCCTTTCTTTCCTAACGTAGATGCGAAAGGCTAGGGGATGCGCAGTATGAATGTCATCTCCCATATCAACAACAATAAAAAGTGCTGAGTGATTCTTGATGTAAGTTATGCCAAAAAAGCGAATCTCACGCATTAGATTAAACAACACCGGATGAAACCCAAGGCAGATCTTGTCACCAAAAACTTCCATACCTACCGTAGCACTAAAATATGGCTCCAGTAGATACGTGTACTTAAGCTTGCCTCGACCAAGCCCTACAATATATGGCGATAGCTCATGCATGAGAGCAACTACATATTTGTCTTTAGATGCAACAACTTGCTTCATAGTGTATATACCTCTTAGAATGGCGTTTATTTTAGATGTATTTTGATTTAAAATAAAGCAACTATTATATAGACAGGTATTTATCGATGAACAATGAGATTCAAGAGGCTCAGGACAGCTTTCAGCAGTCCATGAAATGCCTCGGACTTGATAAGCTCAAAATAATGGATGATGGTCAGGTAATCGAAGGCGTGAACGCACTCGCCATGGCTTTACCAGACATGTGGCTCCCAAGACTGATGATGCGGGCAGATAATGTGTCACGTCTTCTTGATGGAAAAAGGATGTATACCTGTGGTTTTGCTGTAGATGAAAAGACTTTGACTGGCGTTAAAGCTGCCAATATGACACCTGAACAAATGAAAGAATACGGCTACCCTGAAATAGAAGTTCTCAAGGGAAGCTTGGCCAAGCAGATCTATCAGTATGTAACCAGCACCAGCATACTGAACAAGAACGGATTCGCTCAACTAAGGCAATTTAATGAATTCAGTCTTACCGAACCAGAGGACGAGTTTGTCAGATGGATGCCAAATGAACTTCTTGTAGCATCAGCACTAAAAGACTTCTCTGAAAGTGCAGGCATAACACTTGATCGCATTCTTGAGCATAATCAGCAGCTCGAAATAAACTGAGTCAAAATATGGGAACAGATGTAGAGTTGGACTTAGAAGAGGAGTTTGATTGGGTCGATACAGATATTATCGACTCATTGAATGAAAGTGATGCTAAGAATCCAAGCAGCCAGAAGCCAGAAGAGGAAAGGCAAAGCGATATACAGCTATATCGTTTCATCGCCTCTTTGCAGCAAATAGAGCACTCTTTTTACATAAAGGGGATGACACCTTCTGATCTTCCTTTTGTATCAGAGCGACTGACTGACAACCTTTCACTGACAAGAAAGCTGGCAACAAAACTTGACTACAATCTCAAAAACCTGACTCACCTGTATTACTTTAATGTTATGCTGAGACAGGTCTCAATTATTGCAACAGCATCACATAATTATGGAAAGCCAATTCATGACATTAACGATGACCCTGAGCTTTTTGAAAATTTGCTTGAAACTAATCTTGATGGCGTTGTGGTTTTAGAGGATGAATTTTCATCCCCAGAAGTCGCCATGCATATCAAGAGCGTACTATTTCCTTACACTCTGTACTTTAACCACACAATAAGTGCTGAATTTAACGGTATTTCTGTAGAAAGCTATCTCAGCATAGTGATAGAGATGACAAAAACACTAGCCACACGTTGGAACAAGTCCATCAACATAAACAAGAGACATGTGTTGTTTACAAGCGCCCTCGATACTGTTGCCCGATTTGTAATGCACAATTTGTTTGAATACACCCAAAAAAACTTAGATAGCAAAATGAGAGATCTCAACCTGTCCAGTGGCACCATTTGGGACAGAATGGAGAAATATGATCTGGGCTTCAATGATTACCCAAGAAAAAAAGATAGTCTTCTTGAAAAAATAGAGTCACTAATCAGTGCGGAAATTGACGCGATCTTTAAAAAGAACAGGACGTTGCGAGTGCTAATCTCAGCAGAGAGGGCAAGACTCTTTATCATGGAGAGACTAGGCAGAACATGGCTTGAGTTTCATGACACCGTTGTTGCCGAATATAAAGCAATGGATGAGGAAAAAAAAGCATTCTACCTAAAAACAAATAGTAATTTACCTGATACTAGGTTGCTCTTCGAGATGCTGCCTGATGCAGTAGAAAAGGCTTTTAATGAAGTTTCTACCATCACATTTGATCAGGCTGAATTCACGAAGAACTGTAAAATCAACATGAGCATTCTCTGGGGCGTTTCTGATGCAGTATGCAAAACAAAGATTTAAGCTAAAACTAGGCGTAGTGGCCTTTAGCTTATTAGCTTCTATGCCTTCACAAGCGTGGTACACCTACTTCATGGTAGACCCTTTAAACTTAACTGAAAATCTGGCAGGTGACTATGCAGATATTCAGAATAGAATCACGGAAGAATTGAGGAACGAGGCATTAAGAATGCTTAAAAAGGAACTGCAAGAGGCAACCGGTGTTGCAAAAATGGCAGAAAGTGCCAGTAAACAAATAAGCAACGAGAGACTGGAAAAGTCTATTCGGGATCATGAAGTGGCCGAGCAAAACTCACCACTCCCATCTATTTGCCAAAGCGCCACCGTTCTACAGGCAGACGGCACGCAAAAAACTTACCCAAGTAAGAATTCAGTGCTTTCTTTTTCGATTAATCATCGCAATCTCTGCGACATAACTGAAGCGATTACTCGCGCCACCGGCGAAGATGCCCTACAAGCATCCATGACATCCACTACTTCACGAAAGGAGGATAATTACATTACGCTTATCGAGAGGGAGACCGATGAAGCTAATGGCATTACATTCTCTGACTTCTCCCCTGTAGAGAGGATACTAGTCGGAAACAAGGGTACGTCTGGCTTGTCAGAAGAAGAGTATAATCAGACCCTGACAGATCTGTCTGTAATATTTCCATACGACGGGATGGAGGACAGAAAAGATTACAACCCAGACTCTCTTATCAATGACCCAAAGGTCATCTCAAAGACTATGCACTCAAGCATTCCCTATCAAGCAATGGCAAATCAGCTTTCTTATAAGCTCAAAGCTGAAGATACGGCCTACTCAGAACTCGAAAACATGGAGCTGGTTTCCGATGATTTTTACAACGAAGACAATATCCAGAGATATGCACACAAAAATATGTTGACACCCTCACAAATAACTCGGGAAAAAGCTCTGATGAAAGCGTTCCTCGTCCATCAAGCTGTTGAAAAATTTAAAACCAGCCTTCATCAGGAGACGGTTCTAGCTTCAAGATTACAAAACAAGATAGAAAACAAACATTAGATGCTGCCACACCTCAAATAATATGTGGTATAATTAATTATTAATTATATGTTGTATTTATTTGGGGTGTATTATGTCTGCTAAAAATGAAACTCAAGCTGTTGATGCAATGTCAATTGAAGCGCAAGGAATCGTTGTAAGCACAATTGAGCGTTTTGTTCCGCAAGAAACCAAAATGTCTGCTACTGAAATCATGACCTACATGGTAAATGAGCTGGATAAGCATGCAGACGAAAATCCTGTCTTATTATACCTTGCTGCTAACCAAGAAAAGTCTTTTGATGCCAATGACATGAAAAAGATAGCGGCTAACCATGGTGTTCAAGAGTTAGAAGCTTTCAAAGAGGTCAAAAATGAGGCAGATCAAGAAAAGAGTGCAAAACCAGAAGTTACGGCAACGGAGACTGTCAGTAAACCTGCGGAAGGAACAAAATCCACAGAGCAAAATATGGACACACCCGCTAAAGAAGGAGGTGGCTCAGTCGAATTAAGCCCAGAGGAAAAGGCTGTTCTGGCATCCTTAAGCGACGATGAAGTCAGAATGCTTAACGACCTGAAAAAGCAGTTTTCTACGCAGAACCAAAAAGAACTCAAAAATATTGACCCCAATCAACGCGAGGTGCTTGCAACCAAGGCAGCCCTAATGTCTATGCAGATTGCCAAGCAGAAGCAGGTTGAAAAGGCTGCTGAAAATCTCAACCAGAAGGGCGGCACGGTTCGCCGAGGCGCTTTTGAAACTCTCGCAAAAGGCGCGTCTGACGTGATGGGCGGAATTGGCAGGCAGGTAGCTAAGGTTACTTCCGATTCTCTGGGAGGCGCTAAATTAGCCGGAGGCTCAGCGGTTACCGGACTTGGCATGGCTGCGAAAGGCCTCGGCAAAGCAAGCAAAACAATAGGGCTGGCAGGCAAGAATCTTAAAAATGCTGCAAAATCTGCAACAGAGTCGAATTATCAGACAAAGATTTTAAATAGTAGCGCTGCTCGACTCGACGCAGAAACAGCTCAGCTTGCCAAAGATATTAAGACTTTCAACTATAAGCGCGAGACCAATTCTCATGCGGGCTACGATTCAATGGAGGCTATGGAGAAGGCGAGCCTTGAGGGTATAGCTAAGCGGACAAAGAGTGTCCAAGAGTTGGCCAATACCGTGAAAAATGATTCACGTCGAGAGGGCGTACAGGAAAAGGCTAAGTTTAAAGCTATAGAGTCCCTTGAGAGGACAAAAGCGGTAGCTGGGAGGGTCTCAGACAGCTTGGATGCTGAAGGCTCTGAGCATGAAAAGAGAGCGAAAGAGATGGCTGATGCACTTGTGAACAGTATCAAGCGAATCCTGACAATGCTTAAAAATTTGTTCGGGAAGAAAAAAGAAAAGGAAGGCCCGAAAAAGCCAGAGCCACAAGACGAACCAACATTGGGGATGTAACCATGAAAAAAAATGGATTTACAGGCGCATAAATAAGGGGGGCTAAGCCCCCCTTATTTAAATACTCAAGTCTGATTTTAAATAAAGTTCATGCACAAATCCTGACACCCTGTCATCAAGGTTTTTTTCCCGACAGGCTTCCGACAGAACTCCCTCAAGACCACTTTCCTCATTGTCTTTAGATGAAAATTCCACCATTCTTTCCACAAACTCACTTGATTCAAAATCAGCAACATAAGCATCCGCTACGAAGACACCTTCATCTTCCAGTACGAATCTTACCTCATTAATATCACTGTTAGAAACTGATACAAAACCCACAGGGCAAGCATCCTCAGACTTATTTTCCCTGTAAATCCTGCCAAGTTTAAATTCAATAACACCCCTTGCTGACGCTGATGCATATACACCTGCTTGCTTCCTGTTACACAGTACGCTGCATGAATAATCACTATCTGAAGCGACTGATTGGTCTGCTCTAATGTGTATCAGCTTTTGAGTCTGATTAAACTCATCAGCGGAAAGCGTTCTTGCGGAACAAAGTTTAGACAGAAGGCGTACCCTAAAGTCGTCCCCAACAAACAGCGATTTAGAGGCAATATGATGACTGAATACCTCATCGTACACTGCGTTAAGCATGGACATATTAGAAGCATTTGTAAAAACACCATCCAAGAATACCGGTACAAGATGATTTTTAGCGCAGTAATCAAAGAAAAAATTTACCTTTCTGGCAATGACCTTGAAGGCATCATCCATACGAGCATTATTTGACTTCTGACTGAACCCTATAGAGCCAATTATCGCGTACATGCTATAGAAATCCTCTTTTACACGTCGGACAGCTGCCGATCTCGTTTTTTAAAAAATTAGACATATCCGCCACAACTGAGTTTGCCTGCGCCTCTAGGCTTTCAGCTTCAGTTTGTAGCTGAATTTCTTTCTCAGAAGATTGCTGGAGGGAAGTTGATAAATGACATAACTGTGCTAAATCAAATGTATTAATTCCTTCCGATAATGCTCCGTGAATGGCATTAAGCTGCTCCTTTACTCTATCTAGCTTTAAGGACGTATTGATAAATGAACTTAATGTTTCAAGCGTAGCGAGATCTACACTCCCGTATTCATCCGGCAATACCTCTACCATCTGTAGGGCATTAATTTCGCGATCAATACCTTCCAGCGACTGGGATTTTGACAGTAAGGCACCAAAAGACTTCAATAATCGAGAAGGAAAAGTAATTTTCTCATGACTATCGACCAGAGACATGACATCTGCAATCTTACCCTCCAGACGTTCTGACTGACGAAATTGCTGCATAATATCAGCAGCGATTTGCTCATTAGCAATCACCTTTGAAGTTAATGCTGTCAAAGAAGAAACATCATCAGCCAGATTGATATATGGTAATAATGACTTAACCTTTTCACTGATTTCTTCAACGTCTGCCTTTCTTGATCTGATTACGCCCTGATAGTGCTTAACCTGCTTCGTGTGATTTGCCACCATCATTGCAAGTACACGTAAATCCTTACTGAAGGCCATTACCTCCGCTCTCTTCTGACCAGAAACATCGTCACCAATTAGAAAGTGAGATTTAAACTGCTGCGAAACATGAATATTCACACCAGCCACAGGCTTCATAAACAAAAAGTCATGCCACCAGTCTGGCATCCCTCTCCCTTGATGCTCACTAATGACGTCTCCAGCACTGTCCGCAACAACATACTGGTAGCCACCTTTAACATCCTTATCATTAACCCACTCAAAGGAAAAGCCACTGCTATCCTTGACCTCAACAGACTGCATTCTCATATCATCACGTAGAGTGGAAGCGATTGTTTTACCTTCCATCAAAGCCATGACAGCCTCTACAATCGTACTTTTGCCGATATCGTGCTCTCCGGTAACAACATTCATATAGGGACAAAGATGCATAATACTGTCTTTATGCGTCCTGAAATTCCTAATCCTCAAAGAAGTAAAAAATTCTTTAGGCGTAGATGAATAAGCAAAATCACTTTTCAGATTAGGAGAAGCAACATTCCCATCACCCATCTTCAATTCAAAGACACGAGAAGCCCCCTCAAAGCAAGAGGCGGAGTGATGACTGATATACAGAACTTGAATAGAGAGGGCTTGCGCCAGCTCATTCAAAAGCCGAACAAATTTCGAGACATATTCTGTCTTTACAGCATGATCAGATTCATCAAACACCACGAATCGGCGATTTTTTGAACGCGACAGTGTAATCAATCTGAGACCAGCGGAAATGATATTCTGAATACTGCCACCCTTATCAAGGAAGACATTTCTGTCTTTGCCGTCTTCCGAGATGAGAAAAATATCCAGCGATAATCTGTTGTTCTCTGCCTTTGTTTTTACCTTAACTTTGTCTTTGTTGTTCGGTATTACATCATTAACAAGGGATGTTAGCACCAGCTCTATGGCTTCGATATCACTTTTCTGAACCCGCGCCTGAGCTAAGTGGATTGTCTCAAGAATAATATCTTTGGATTCCAGATAAGCATTTGCCTCTGCGATCTCGGAAACAAAATTGATTTTCTGAGAAATTAAAGCTTCATATGCGCCAGTAGACTCTGCTACCAGCCGCTCAACTTTTCTAAGGGCAGAATGAAAGTCGTTACTCAGTGATGGCAGTGTTTCTTTTAACATAGTTCAGTTTTCTCTCTGCATAACCAATGTCCATATTCATCTTCTTTATCATGTCAGCGTAGGCATCTCTCGCCTCTTCGATATTAGCAACGCCTAGACGGGATGAAATACCTTCTTGAATACTTCGCTTTTGCTCTTGCAAGGCGGAGTACGTACCCTGTAAGTGAGAAAGATACTGCTTCAGGTTGCCGACAAACTGATCGAGATCTCTTCCATATGCGACAAGAGAGTTGTTGTCAAAACCCTCTATATTGCAGTAAAAGAAATCTCTACGAGGGAGATCACGAAAAACCGTGGACTGAGATAGTGCATCGAGAACAGGATAAATCTGCTCACGACATTTATTTATATGCCCTATTAAATTTACGCGCTCTTGATTAACTCTTTGAGAAAGCTCTGATGCATTGCTAATCCCCCAGCTTTGAAGGGTATTCACCAGCTCTTGCTTTTGCTCTTTTAAAGCCGTTAACCGAATCTTGGCATTTTCAGCCTCAACCCGCTTCGCCTTAGCGTCACGCTGCAATTCAGCGTAACGACGCTTCAAAGCTGCCTTATCTTGAGTATGCTGGTGACTGATAGTCTCGTTTGAAGTTTGATTTGACATGTATTTCCTGCATTATCGAAGTTCTGTCTCGAATCTCCTGAATAAACGGAGATACCTCGGTGACTATAGGCTGGCCAAATTGCAGTCTCTGCTCTGCGTAAGACATTACCAAGTTCTTCTTACAACGGGTGATACCTGTATATACAAGTCGGCGAGACTCTTCAATTTCATCACGGTCAAGTTCAGAAAAGTCTTTTCCCGGCAGGGTTTGTTTATCCATACCTACCAGATAGACATTTTCGAACTCAAGACCTTTACTGGCGTGAATGGTAAGCAGCTGAACTTTTGCAGAACGTTCTTTGTCCATCTCCGGATTTGCTTCGACACGCAGTATGATGTCATCTAATACCTTATCTATATCACCACTTTCTTGATAGCTTTCTGCGAACTGCTCAAAAATCTGGCTAACATTCTCTATCTTACCATCGAGATTAGCCGCTGCATCTTTTTTGGCACTTTTTTTCGCAACACCCTGCATTTTAGGCTTCAAAAACGTGTCCCACGTCATTCCCAGCAGCTCTTTTATAGAAGAAGGGTTGGCTCCAATCTCCTGCGCCCTCTTGACACTATCAATAACCCGTAAAAATGCCGTGCATTTCTTCGCCACTGCATTTGGCGCTCCCGAGGACAGCTTGGACTCTGCTTTTTTACAGAGAAAGCGATATACGGGCATTTTATCAGACTTCATAGCATCGCGAGCCGCCTTGGAAGATACGCCAAAATTCGTACTATTCAAAACACGCAATCCTGCCATTGAATCCCAAGGACGAAATATAAAGCGAAGCATCGCCACTGCATCACGAATCTCCGCCCTCTGGTAAAACGAGGTATCACCGACAAGGGTATACGGAACCTGAGCTTTAACAAGATTCTTTTCAATCTCCGCATTAAGTGCGCGGTTTCGATAAATTACGGCAATCTCCTTGCCCGGAACGCCGTTACGCAGGTCGCGCATGATAGACTTCACAATATTATATGCTTCAGTCTTATCATCCTCAAAAGTAATCATTTTTACCGGCGAGTTCTCCAGCTTTGCTGACGCCACCAGCTGACCATCTGTAAGCCTTTGACCCATTGCATCAGCAACAGCATTACCCACTGTGATGACATTCTCACAGGAGCGATAATTCTGCGCCATATTGATTTTTTTGACGTTCGGATACCGGCGCTCCATGCCGAGTATTACATTGATATCTGACCCCCTGAAGCCATAGATTGACTGCTTTTCATCTCCTACGGTACAGATGTTTTTGTGAATCATTGCCAAGGCATCCGTCGCAGACATTTGAACAGGGTTAGTATCCTGATATTCGTCAATCATCAGGTATTTAAACTTTGAAGCCAACTCAATGGCTATTTTTTTATCAGATTGAAGCAATTTTTTAGTATGCAGCAACATGTCATCGAAATCCATGCCATTCAGATCTGCACTCATTTCCTGATAGCTTTTCCAGAGAAGTGTCGCGCCCTGCTTCATCTGAAAGCCTTTATCCTTTGGCGCTATAGTTCTCATGTAGTCATTAAGATCAAGGCCTTTAGCCTTAGCTGCCGAAATCTCAGACGTCATTGAGGCAACATTAAAAGTACCCCCATCAACGAGGTCTCGGATACTAAGAGGTAGAGTTTCATAGGCGTCTTTATAAATCCTTTCACTATCTTTGTCATCGAAGATAACAAAGCTATCCATATCGAGACCTTGTTCGGCAAAATACGAATGATCCTTGTATTTCAGCAAAATATGTTCTTTAAACACACTGTGAAATGTCCCTACCGTGATGTAGTCCGCTCTCTCACCAACACTCACGCGAAGACGATCTTTAATCTCAGTCGCACTCTTATTGGTGAAGGTAATCAACATAATAGAAGATGGGGAAATCCCCATCTCAAGCATATTGGCTGTTCTGTTAATAAGAACCGTCGTCTTCCCCGAACCAGCGCCAGCAATAATCATAACTGGGCCTTCTACGGTAGATATACCTTGCTGTTGGGCGGGGTTTTTACCCTCAAGAAGCTCTGCAAGCTTCTGCTCATAACCTTCTGGCAACTCTTTCTTAGACGATTCCATTAATACACCTTATTTAAAAAACCGCATCAGCGCTTGGCTAATTAATACTTTAAGTTTATTATATCATGGTAATTTACGGAGTATATAAAAAGCGTGATTGATTTACCCCCAGACTTTCCCGACAGCTATCCAGTGGATACCATTGTTGAAGAGCGTTGCATTGCCTTTAATGCTGCGCATTTTGGCCTACCCAAGATAGCCCTTCAGGCTATTCGAAGGGTTGAAGACGGTAATGCTTGTACAGTTTCTCTTAACACCAATGACACAGCTGACTTGGGGCCAATGCAGATAAACACAATTCACTTGGAAGATATCCAAAGAGAATATCCTGACATTACTTTTGAAGATGTGGCATGCAAGCCGTGCCTGAACATCACAATCTCTGCATGGATTCTTAGCAAGCGTATCAACGAGGTGGATGGAAATGTTTGGTTGGGAGTCGGAAACTACCACTCCAAAACACCCGAAGTTAGACAGGTTTATCTCGAAAAGATAGAAAACGCGCTGTCCAATATTAATAACGAGAAAAGAAAAGGTGCCTCTAAATGAAGTTTTATTATGCTGTCACCGAAAAAGGCGACCAAATGCGTAAAGCCGCTGAGTATTACAGCCTGAAAAAGGTTGGTGCTGGCTTCGAGGGTAGTTATAAGGATGGAAGAATAAGAATAGATTGTGCTTCCGGTCACCTGCTTAAGCTTAAAACACCTGATCAAATTAATACTGACCTTGCTTGGAGCGATCCTCCAACCTCCTACATGCCAATTCCGCGAGATTATGAACTTATCACCGGAGATGAAGGCGACGGGCGAGTCAACGGCATGCTGGGAACTATCCAGCGGTATATCCATAAGGCTGATTGCTTTATCATCGCAACTGACTCAGACAGGGAAGGGGAGGCAATTGGCCACAACATAATTCAGCACTTCAATTACCGTGGTGAGGTAAAACGAGCTTGGCTTGCAGCTGGGCTGGATAGAAAAAGTCTCACCGATGCATTCAACAACCTCCGTGATGCCAACGAAACGAAAGCATACTGGCGCTCCTCTGAGGCCAGATCTGTTACTGACAGACTGTATACATTCTTAACGCGATCATACACATTTTATGCAAAATACGGAAAGTTCGGCAATACGCTAGGCCAAGGAAAGGGTAAGGCCGGAACCATGTCGGTAGGTCGTCTGCAAACAGTGATTGTGGCGATGATTGTGGACAGAGAAGAAGAAATAAAAAACTTCGTTGCCAAGGACTATTTTACAATACGAGCTGACTTCGAGTTTAAAGGTGTGACAATCGAAGGTGAGTACTCGCCTGTGGTCACAGAGGACATTATTGCCAGCAGACCAGACGGTGTGGAATGGGAGCCTCAAAAACCTAAGGGCGACAATATTCCTTTAGACAAACCACTTTTCGTTGATAAAAAGAATGTCAATCAATTCATACAACTTTTGCGTGATAATGCTGACAGTGCATTTATTAAAAACGCTGCTACAACCACTGAAAAGCAATCGCCGCCAAAAACCTTCGAGCTTACCGAGGCACAGGTTGTCATTGGTAAACAAATAGGTATCGGAAGTGATTTGGTACAAACAATACTTGAAGATCTGTATGAACAGGGTTATCTGAGTTATGCACGTACAAGCAAGGCGGAGTTACCCCGAAATCTGTATGCTGATAGCGAAAGAAATGCCATGTTCAACTCAATTTCGCAACTACACCAGCTGCAAAGCGAAGCATTGTGGGCGCAAAACATACATAACGGAAAAGATAGTAAGTACTCACAATTTATGCCATCAGTATTCTCTGATAAGGATATGGAACACTATGGCATCGTACCCACCCATCAGGTGATGACTCCTTCTGCATTTGCAGGCATCCAGCCTAAAAAGAGAGAGAATGGTAAAATTCTTCATACTGCCGACCAGATGCGTGAAGCCTACCTAATTGTATGCAAGCAGTTCATCACTACTATGATGCCTCCTGCGACTTACAACGTTCAGCGATTGAGCATGGCTGTTCCTGCTACAGACTTATTAGGTCATTCTGAGGCTGTGTTTAATGCAACTGCTAAGCAAATCACAGACGAAGGTTGGAAAGCCATATTCAACAACAATAAATCTACTGGAGAAAAGGAGTTTCCCGAGCTTGCTGTTAGTGATAAAGGTAAGTTTATTGACGGAAAGACGAAGCAGCAGCGCACTAAACCACCGGTAAGATACACTTACACAAAAATGCCGAAAGATCTTGCAAATATTGCTAAGGAAATTCGAGATCCAGCTCTAAGAAAACGCATGGCACAGTCTGAAGGCATCGGTCGTCCGGCAACCCGCAAATCGGCCCTGCAAACCATTCTGGCAAGGAACTATATTGAGAAAAAGGGTGATGTGCTTTACCCAATGGCCAAAGGCATTGAACTTGTAAAATATGTTCCAAAGTGGCTGAAGTCACCGGTTACCAGCGCACAGTTGGAAGATTACCTGACCAAAATTGCAGCCTCAAAGGATGACGCCAAATCTTGCGAAATGCGCGATTACTTTATCGAACTTCAGACCGAAAAAATTGAAAAGCTGATTCAGCATATGATTGACAGATTTCAGCAAGATCTTGGAGAAAGAGTTAAGCAAGCTCCTAAAGAAGTATCCATTAAGATGAAAAAGCTCATTAAGTCAATTGCCGCAAAGAAAGGCATAGAGATTCCAAGAGGCACGCTTAGTGATCCATTAAAAGCGAGTGCATTTATCTCTGACAACTTTGAGAAACGCAAAGAGGGCGAGACATACCCGCCATCAGACGCACAGGTAGCGCTAATGAAGGGCATTGTAGGGAACATGCCAAGTGACATCACGTATAGTGATGAGATATTTAAAGACGGACAAAAAGCCAAAGTGTTTATTGATAAACACATTAAGTATGCACCACCATCACCTAAGCAATTGAGTTTGGTACGAAGCCTGTTGGCTAAACTTCCCGCAGGAGAAAGCCCACCGGCAGATGTTGAATTGTACCGCGAAGCAGCCAGTAACTTCATCGAAGCACAATTCAGTAAAGGCGGCAGAGGCAATGCTAATGGCGGTAAGTCCAAGGGGTCTTCAACACGTAGGCGCTCAGGAACTCGCAAGCCAGCACAACAGGCAAACTAAGAGGTTAAAGTAAAGATGAACAATATAGAAGCACAAGAATTTGGGAAAAAGGCCGTTCAGGTGCTCCTAAATACCCTTAAAGGAGAAAAACCTTCGGGTTCGGAGTACAGCGTTTTTTCCCCAGATAGCAAGTCTGAGATTCAAATCAAATATGCCGACAAGCCTGCGGAAAAATTCGTTGCCGATATGCACCTCGGAGTCGCTGAACTAATATCAAATTTCGCAAACGAAAATGCAGACACACTAGAGTTACTTGTCAGCCAAAATAAAGTTGGTGAAATTTTGCGCATGGCCAAAAGCGACTTACTTCCCAATATCTCTGGGTTTTTGGAGTCAAGCACCTATAGCATGCCTACCGAACTATTTACAAACCCGAACAGAAGAGTAAAAGGATTTCAGCAGAGTGTGTTTGATGATGTTTCAGGAGAGCTTACAGAGGCATCCCCCAGCGCAAACATCCTCAAAGGAGGGATTAACAAAGTTGCATCAGAAAAACTAAGCGAGCCGCAACACTCTGCAATGGAAACTTTCGCCCCTGAATCTCGACTTGAAAATGTGTTTGAAGTTACACCTGAATTGGAGAAAGAGATGATGCAAGAAGTTAGCTACTGGGAGTTATAAGATGTTATCTGGCACAAGCACTAAGCGAATTATAGTTTCCACGGCACTGTTTATTGGAGGCCTGTTACTTTTATTTATACCTGCCACTTACGGTGGGTTTTTAAACTACCTGATTGAAAACTCGATCATATCTCTCAATACAGGCAGAGATATGCTTGAAATACAGCGGGCGTCTATACAAATCTACCAAGGGGCATCGATAGATTTTGTCAGCTTGCCAACAAGAATAGGACTCGGGGTTGCAGGCATAGTGTCCATTTATCTCTCCGTAAGTGTGCTAATTTACGGGAAGGCACTATTTACAAAGAAATACTGGACAACATTCAAGCTTAAGCCATCACCGCATAAAGCATAAGAGGGCACCGAAAGGTGCTCTTTTTACCTCCTCAAGCAGCAAGTTATATATACATGCTATTAAAAAGAGTGAAAAGGGTTTCATTTGATTAATAGGTGGTATAAACTGAAACCATGAAGTATTTCACACTTTATTTGGTATTTATTCGGTATTTATTTGGAGGTTCCTGTGTTTAGTTTAATTATTAGCATTATTGCTGTGGCGCTTGGGGCGGTACTACTTTTGACCAGTGCTTTCTACGGCGGTGATGCAATGAGTGAGGGTACTGTTAAGGCTAAAGTAGCTCAGTACAAGAATGAAGCTCATCAAATTTCAAGCGCCCTAGCTTTGTATAAGGTGGAGCAAGGTGGTTTTGTTACTGATGATGGCTCAGAGTTTAGCTGGGATGATTTGGTTGACAAAAAGTATCTCAAGAAGCTGCCGCAGTCAGTTGAATCTGAAGGTACAATGTTATTTTCTTGGGGAATTCGCGACAATCTGATTTATCTTCCCAACGTGAGCGACAACGAATGTTTGGAAGCAAACCGTATGGACGGTTTTCAGGTTAATTTCTCTTCTGCGCCCACTACGACCACAGTCTTTGGCCCTAACGGCGAGCAGTCGCCAGCAGGTTGGCAAGCTGTCCCTGAGGTAGAGGAAGATGGCTATATTCCGGTATGTGATGACGGTCTGAGTGATCGTGTTCCATGCTGCTACGATGGTACTGCGGCTTAACTAGGCGTATCAAAAAGGCCTCGATATGTGAGGCCTTTTTAGTTCCTAGCTCTGATTGACTCTTCTATATACAAGATAATCGTCAACAACCTTCACACTAATCAGCGGAAAGTCTGACCTTGTAGATTTTTCATTTACAATGAATTCTGAAGGCAAGTTAAGTTCGCCAGTCTCATGAAGAAACTCCATGACAAAATCACTTTTCGGCCTAGCCCAAAATATCTTACTGCTTTCTTCTCGGTAAACTATCAGCGGCGGGGCGCTGCCCCGTGCATCTATCGCCACGCCCACAACAATATAACAATTTCCACTATGATGCTTGTAAAGGCCGTTACCTGCCATTGTCGAAGCCCCTCTCCCGCGCAGGTTCCCTTTTTTTACCTAGAGACTGGATATAAGTTTTTCCGTCATTGACGCTGTACATCTCTGAGTGGCTCCACTGGTTATCGACCTCACCCAGTGATTTTTGAATAGAATCAAGCTTAGCTTGTAGCCGTCCTGCGAGGCCATGAGAAAGTGTTGAAGCCGATTGACTTTGAACACGATCAACCATGGAGCGATTATTTAACGCATCAAGAAGATCTTTTGTCTCCCTGCTTTCCTGATACAGCGTGTAAGCCTGATAAGCTAATTTTGGCGATCTTACTCGCATAGTGACTACATTAGCATTGTTATTAACAGGGTACATTTCAGCAGTTGTCACCAACTCACCATTAACAAATTCCTTAAACTCACCTAGCCTTGCACTGCGAGCACCAGACTTTGCAGGAATGAAGTAGCCAAAGGTAGGAGTGCCTGAAGAAAGATCCTTGCCTTCAAACGTGTTAAAAACCCCTCTTAAAGCGTATTTAAGGCCTACCTTTTTGGCTTCCTCCTCAGGAATTCTGTCCAGTACTTTGAAATTGATTTTCATCATTACAGGCAAGACTTTTATAGACGAATCACCAAGTTTCAGGTTCCCGAATTCATCAAGTTCCACAAGATTTCCCTTGCTTACATCACCTAATTTGAGCTTTGTCTGAAATTTGTTGTTAGCATCAAAAATACTGAATTCTGTTTTCTCTTTGTTGTTAGGCTTGGCAGTAAAACGACTATCCAAACCCAATCCCACAGGCACAGTATATTCTCCGACAGACAGGTTTCCATTGGAGTCTACCGCCACCTTCCCAACTGAAGGCATCGTATCACCAATACTGAGATTCAGAAAACTGTTATCCGGTTTTCTGATAACGTAACTACCGTCTGGCAATGGGGTTGCCTCATAGCTCATAATAGGTTTGGAACCTATCCCATAATTGTAAGAGGTAATAGATGCCTTAGAACGCTTTTTAGGCGCTTCAGAAGTGTTGTTCTCAGTCACAATAAAAGTCCACTTATTAAATACGTTGTCTATTTTAACACTGAAAGCTTGTTCTACAAAGTTTAAAGCAAAAATTATAAATTGTAATCGCTGGAGAGATCTATCTCTCGCGCCGGTTTCGGGAGCTTAACTCTGATCTGCATGTCCATCAGCTTCGATACGTCTGAAACAAACATTCTCTCAAAGGCGGCTTGATCGAAATGACGAAATAACCCAGTATCAGTCCTCACAACAACGGAACCAGCTGGAACTGTCTTTTTTTGACCAGAATTACTGTAAGAACAGGGAATATCGACGCGCAATGTACGGACTGGCTTTGGGATCTTACCGTAAACTCCGCTTCCATCAAATTGCCCACCCAGCGGCATGAAGTGCTTCTGAAAGTCATCCCCAGCAAGAGGAATTGGGACTATCGCCTTTAAATCAACACTAACCTCCTGATTTAAAGATGCCGTATTAGCCCACTGTAGCTTATTCACAACCGGATATAATAAACACTGCTCATCTCTTCGTTTAACATAGACAGGCATTGGCAGTGGGAACGCGGTTTTGACACCCTCAAGATTGTCAAAATCTACCGAATCAAGACTTATAGAAACTAATCTCATACCACCACCTAATAAATACCATTGGAAAAACATTATACCACGGTTTGCCTGCACCAGAATAGCTTATACAAAGACTTAATAGATAAAAATGTCAATAACCTTGATTTTTTATAGTTGATATATATAATTGCAGCCGACATTTCAACAACATCATACCCTCTTACGGAGTATTTATATGAATTTTTCCATGAACAAGCCACGTCTTATCGTCGCGTCAATCAGCATTCTTTGTGCTGCAACACTGGGGTGGGGCGTGTACTCAAACATTGAACCAGAAGCCATCGATCCTATCGCAGTAACCAAAGAGCGGATAGGCGATGATCAGAAAATGCTTGTTGGCTCAGTTTACACCTCTACCGTTTTGGAATTAGGCGAAACACTGCTGACCAAAAAGGGCGGGTATATGTCTAATGACATCTCTGTAAAGTTAGGCATCTATGACAACATGCCGAACTGGGAACTTGGTGTTGTATATATGCTTCGGGATGCTGCCGAATTGCTCCGAACCAACTTCTCCCGCTCGCAATCACAGTCACTTGAAGATCCTGCATTAAAAGAACACGTACCGATGCTAAGTTTCGAGCACAATTCCTTTATCATGCCATCAACAGAATCACGCTATAAAGAAGGACTTGAAGGAATTGATGATTATTTGAAGCGAATGACCGATCCAGCACGTCCCAGCGCCCAATTTTACGCACGCGCCGACAACCTGAGAGAGTATTTGAAAAAAGTAAGTAACAGAATGGGTAGCTTGTCACAGAATCTTGTCGCAAGTGTTGGACAGAAGCGTGTAAATACTGACTTGGCAGGCGACGCTTCCGCCAGAGAGTCAACATACACACCATCACAGTTCCATGCCAAAACACCATGGCTTGAAATTGATGATCGATTCTGGGAAGCTCGCGGAAGCTTGTTTGCTCTGACCGCAATGTTTAAGGCAATTCGAATTGACTTTGAAGATGTTCTTCGTGACAAAAATGCTCTGGCTTCCATCGACCAGATCATTGTTGAAATGGAAGCCACACAACAAACTCTCTGGAGTCCGATGGTGATGAACGGCGGTGGTTTTGGAATCATGGCAAACCACTCACTCGCAATGGCTTCATACATAGGTCGAGCGAATGCCGCTATCCTCGATCTACAGGAGTTGCTTGATAAGGGCTAAGAGTCAATCGAACAAGCGAGCGCCTTTATGGCGCTTTTTTGTTATCCGGCGCTAATAAGTATGGTAAAATAGACAGAGTATTAATTGGTTTAAGAGATTATATGATGCAAGTAGTTGATATATCGAGCCTGATGCACTCAGGCTTAAATGCAGAAGATATTTTAAAATCTGCTTATATCATTCAGGAGTCCCGACGCTTGGATCACTCCCTCTTTTTCATTGACCAGTCCAAGTTGTCTGAGCACGATTTCCAGATCGCTATCAAGACACTGGAAGAAAATGGCATTACACCATTTGTTGCAAATAAGCCGCTTTACCATTTTATTGATGCTATTCAGAAGGATGCTACCGATAACGACTTCGGGCCTGTTGAATTTGTTTCTCAAGATCTCATCGCTATATCAAGACTTAATAAGAGCACAAGCATATGGGACATCACATCTAACAAAAGGTATTCAACCGAACAATTTTCAGAAGAATTGCTTGAGTTTCCTCACAATCGGCTAGGACTTTATGCGTTAATTACGCAGGACAACTACCACAACATCCATACTGGTGTTGAGGTAGGGCCAAGTCAGGCCGTGAAACTTATCAAAGGACATGCTTCATTAAAAGAACTAATCCAGAGTCAGTCAATCCCGAGCAATCTTGCAGCGATTGTAGACGGCATCAAAAGAGCTGGGAAAAGCATCGCCGGACAGATGCGGCTTGAGTATGATGAAATACCTTTGGAACGTTACGCTCGTCCCTTTTCTGTGACCAATGCAATACTTCAAGAGGCGAAAGGTCAACGGGTAGAAGCCGACTCTCGCCCTGCAAATTTTGTCCCTGTGCATACGCCTCTGGCGATCATTGAAGCCATTAAAGAAATTGAAGAAGCAAATGCAACACTCTATCTGGACATCCAGCCAACATTGGTTGCATTGCGCTGCAACCAAAAAAACTACATCATTTCACAAAACGACGGAATGCCATTTGACACTATTCTAAATACATGCAAGAGCTTGTTTGAAAATAACCAAATCTCTAAATGCGCCTTTTCTGCCAAATCCGTGCATAGAGCCGCACTAGAGTCCGGCATCAGCCTTGTAGCACTTAAAGATGATGTGGAAATGGCGGAGTACACGCTTAACAACTTATCTGGTCAAAAGCCGCTTGAGGAACTAACAGAAAAGTACTTTTTCGAATCACCACACCCTATGCCACCCCTAGACAGAGTTGCTGCCAGCCTAGAGTCAGTGGAAAGACTACACCTAAAACAGATCAGTCAAATGGATGAAACAGAGATTAAATTTTACCGATCTGTCGAAATGCCTATGACAAAAATATTGGCATCTATGGAGCACAAGGGTGCCTATGTTAACAGCGGAAAACTAAAGATTCTTGAAAACCAAATCAAGTCAGAGATTGCCGAGCAGGTTAGTATCGTGAGGCAGTACTCGCCTACGCCAATTAATATCAATTCTAGCTCGGAAGTGTCGAAGCTAATTTATCAGCACCTTAAGCTTGAAGGGAAAGGCAAATCAACAGCAAAGGAAGTACTTGAAGCTCTATTGGAAAAAACAGGTCACCCTGTTATACCTGCAATCCTTAAATACAGAGAGCTTGAAAAGATAAACTCAAGCTACATCACGAGCCTCCCGAAGTTAATAAACCCGAAAACGAATCGGATTCATGCCACATATAATCAAAACAAGGTGGTAACAGGCAGGTTGTCATGTCAAAACCCTGGCCTGCAAAATATTCCCGCTAAAACGAAAGTAGGAAAAAAAGTCAAACAAGCATTTGAAGGCGAAGGTTCGCGCAAATTGGTGGCGGGCGATTATTCTCAGATCGAATTAAAAGTGCTGGCTCATCTTTCACAGGAGCCAGCACTTATAGATGCGTTTAAAAACGGACTGGACATTCATAAAAACACAGCTGCAAAAGTTTTTGACGTCCCATACGAAGAGGTCTCTGGAGAGCAGCGGGCGTGGGCTAAGCAAATAAATTTCGGCCTTATCTATGGAATGACGAAATATGGCTTAGCAAGCAAGCTTAAAGTACATCCTAATGAAGCACAGGGCTTCATAGATTTGTACTTTCAGAAGCTGCCAAAAGTTCGCGAATATACAGACAGACTAAAAGAATCTGCCCTTAAATACGGTTACGTGAAAACACTAACTGGACGCAAAGTATATATCGATAAAATTCACTCCAGCAACCCTCGCGAGGTGGAGGCTGCCCTGCGTGCTGCTACCAACGCTCCTATGCAAGGTTCTGCATCAGATATTATTAAAATAGCGACAATCAAGCTGTTCCATGAAATGCAGTCCCAAGAGATTGACGGCTTTATCTTTATGCAAGTACATGATGAACTGATTGCGGAGTGTTCTCCGGAGAGTGCTGACAAGCTGGCCAAACTAATGGAAGACACAATGAAGAACGCAGTAAAACTCAGAGTATCACTGGAAACAGAAGTTGCAATCGGAGACAATTGGGAGAACGCACACCCAATCGAAAAGCCGCAACCTAAAATGAAAGAAGAAACATCACTCGAACCGTAATGATTTCTGCCTTTTATTTCTGGTAATAGCGAAGATACCTTGCAAGTCCTTTAGGTGCCTCTTCAGGAGAGTCGATAGAGGCGGGAGTCATTATTTCTGCAACAAGCCTGTGTTTGCATACGAGACCGGACTCTGTGGACAGGAACACTAACGACAGGGATAGCGGCATTTCAGTGAAAATCACTTCAGATGGAATTATAAGTGCTGAAGTTGCAACTGCGTGAAGATAGGAGTTTGGCAGAGAGTGTATTTGAGATTTCTCAGTTAACTCAAACACACTACCATCAATATCGACAATAACCCCCTGACCGGATCGGGACGCCGGTAAAAGCTTATCGCAAAACACAACCAGTTCTTGGTGCTTAGAGGATGGAAATTCAGAGGAAATCTTTGTTTTTACAACAACAAGATCTTGGTTTTTAAAGTAACTCTGACACAATAGAATCTTGTAGGATGGGTCGTAAAATACAGTTGCAGATGACTCTGAGACTAAGACAAGTAACCTTATATCATTCACAGAGTTACCATTTAAATTTTTATCTGCGCTGGCGTTACGAACTTTCTCAAGCTGATTTTCATCCAGAGAGATCGAGACTACCTCATCGCCACCCAAATAAACACCGCTTACCTGACAATCATCATGAATCTCGCGGGGCAAAAATACCTTACTACCGTTAAACTGATACACTAGAAACTCCAAATATTAATACGATGATTATATACACGAAGTGCAAAATTATCATGTATAATTTGATTAATTAGTCGGGCTATTATATTATCGCGGAACAGCAACTGGGGAATCTATTTGTACAGCCTCGAACCTAAAAAGCTATTAAAAGCGCTATCAGGGTGCCATATGAAAATGGCATACGTGAGGTGGTGCTTGGACTTCCTTTACATTAAAGGCAAGCATACGATTGAACTTAAGGAGGTGCAAAAAGCTTGGCCATTTGAGACTTCAATAGATGACGCCAAAATTTGGGAAGCGCCCCAGTATCTGACCATTAAACAAGTCGGGAATAATACCGAGGTGTACTCACGTATTTTAAAACGCCATATTGAACAGCAGAGGATACTTGACGCATTGGGGCAGCAGGTTGATATAGATACCGTCTCAGTGATGGACAAAGTAAAGAAAAGCCACCTGAATGAAGGCGCAGAGGTATTCTGCGATAGAGAAGGAAAGGCGGCAAAGGGGTACTTCGGCCTAATTCCGACAAGGGGATACGACAACTCTAAGGAAGTATTTCAGGTACAGCCTAGCTTCTATAGAGCATTATGTGATAAGTACCCTGATAAGAATATAAATGAAGAATTAGAAAAGATTTATACCTTCTTTATGTCAAACCCAAACTCGCGACGTTCGCCACACAGGCTGAAAAAGTACATCGAGTGTTGGATTGGCGATGAACTGGTAGCACTAAATCGACTTAAGAAGAAAAGGGAGCAAGTGTCCTTTGACGATTTTTACAGGAATTTTCTGAATGACTGAGGTTAAGCAAGCTGTTGCATCAATGAGTATGGACTTTGAGGTTCGCTACGGCCAGAGATGGGTCTACAGCAATGATATCGATGATCGTGAAGCACTTCAGGAAAAACTCTACAAATGGGTAGATGAGCTTGTTAAAGAAAATCTTAGTGCAGTAGTAATTACCAGAGCTACAGCAGCAATTATGGCGAGTACTGAGTTCGCAGAAAGACCTCCGGTATTAAATAAGTTTATTCAGATTTGTAAAGAACTAACGCGAATTGCTACTACGGGAAAGGACGGTAAACTTTACCTTGCAATCAAGAAAATGGATGAACAATTTCAGTTTATCTACGGACGCCTATGGTTGGAGTCGGACAAAGATAGAGCCAGACGCAAAATTGAGATGTGGCAAACCGAGATCGGCGAGAGCGGTATATCCGAAAAAACAATAATTACAGCTGTAAAAGTTATTGGGAAGTCAGGTGCGTACCATACCTACCCACCCAACCTGAATCAATTTATTATGGAGTGCCTGTTTATTGAGATGGGCGAGCGCTATGTAGATCCTGACATAGCCTTTTTGACAGCATCTCAGCAAACGCATGATGAAACAATTCATGCCGTCTTAGAGAGCACCATCGGAATTATTGGAAGCTTCCGCCTGAAGTCTGCGACAGACCGATCAATTAAACAGCTATTTGAAAAAGTCTATGCTCAAGAGTGCTTATCTTATTGTGAAGATAAAGAGGCATACATAGCAAAGGTACAATCAGGCAAATCAGATGGAATTGAGGCTCAGTTCAGTGATGAAGAAGTAGCCTCAAACAATGTTGAATTTTTACAGAGTTTAATGAAGAAAGACCACCCTTAAGGAGTATTTTATGTTGTTTAAAAAAGCTAAATTCACCCATGTTGAAGAATTCACTGTTAGCAGTGATGATCTGCAAGAGCGGGTCAAGGCAATGGAATTTAAAGAGTGTGCCCCGACACAGGAAAAGTCAGTCGGATGGGTTTCACCTTTTGGTGAAGAAAGCGAAGTGATGTCTTTGTCACAGGGTAACGCACACCTTCTGGCACTGATGGTGCAGGTCAAATCTGTCGATAGCAACGACCTGAAAAACGCAATCAACGAAAAAATTGCTGAACGTAAGCAAATAAACCCAGAGTACAAAATCTCCAAACCGGAGAAGGAACAGCTTACGCAAGATATGAAGTTCAAGCTTCTTCCGGAAGCAAAGTCGAAATTCACCAAGGTGCTCGCGTATATTGATAACGACAAGAAGTTGATGGTAGCAAACAATACGAGCGACGCATTCTGGGAGGTCGTTGTAGGCTTTGTTAAACAGACCTTTGGCGACAAGATCAAGCTAAAAGCTGTTGAAACAGAAATGACCCCCAAAGCAGCAATGACAAAGTGGGTTAGGGATTGGGACACTCCGCCAAACTTTACCATCGGCGACTCGTGCAAAATGGAATCGAGCAACGAAATGAAAACAAAGATGACCATCAAAAATGGTGACCTTGAAGATGATAAAGTTCAAGAATACCTGAACACAATGGAAATCATCGAACTGACAATGGAATGGACTGAAGATATTGGCTTTACAGTCAACCATGCTCTGAGCCTGACTGGCATTAAGTATCGTGACATGTACAAAGAAAAACGCAAAGAAGACATGTCTGGCGATGTTGACGCTTCTGCTCGCGATGCAATGGAACTCGATGTTGATTTTGCCATTACCCGCGATGCTTTAGGCCGCATGATCCCACATGTACTGGAATCAATGAAGGATTATTAATAATGAACCATGCTTACTCTTATGAGCCAACTGAAGCTACCATCCCTTACAAAAAAGGGGATGTGCTAATTCAGGTTCTTTGCAAGAAATCAGTAGCCATGTGGTACGTTTCTGACGTGGAGAATGAGAGTAAGCTGGTTCTTCAGCTCATCGACGATGAAGGCAAGTTCACTACGCGAACTAAAGTAGTTTCAGGAAATGCTGCACTTTCAAATTTTGTGAAAGACGGCTTGGCAACTCGACTGCTTAATCTTCATAAATCGAAACGAGAGCGCTAGAGACCGACTATTACTCTGCGCTCTGATATTGTTATTAAACTAACGCCCTTCTTCGGCGCAAAATAAGAGGAAGGGCTGATAGCAACACAAGACCAAAACTCATTGGCTCTGATACAGACACAGCAGGGTCTGTAGGCAAAGAGGCAGCTGTCGGCGTAACCCTAAAGGCCAAATCTAGTTGCTCAAGATCTGAATAGGGCCACGGAGACGTGAGATGAACCTCACCATCAGCATAAGCGTTAACCGAGCTTTTATAACCAGCGATACCATATGCTGTAAACTGGCTGCTATAGACTTGAATTGCAGCAGTATAAACACTTCCCACGTCAAGGTTGACAGCAGAAAGGTCAAAAGCCTTCCACAGGTCAGCGCTCCAACTCCCATTGTCGGTTAAGCCATCCAGATCAAAATCGGTAGTATACAAACTAACGCCACCGAATCCATTTCCTTCATATAGAGTAAAGTTTAGAAGAGGGGTAGGGAACCCTGAGTGCATTTCGACAAAACCATACTCGAAGATTACCGAACTATCTTCAGCAGTAAAACTTTGCCCAATCGGATCGTAAAAATTCACAGAAAGATGAACATTCACATCAGTCTGCTCAATTATTGACGCTGAGGCAATGCCAGCAAAGAATAGTGAAGCGAGAACAAGCGCGTTTTTTATATTATTAATCATAAACAACAAACATCCTTTTTATGTCGGCGCAATTCATTAAGCATTTATTGGGCCAATATGCATATCAATGATATTTAGAGTTTTTTTATTTTATTAAGATAACTAAAGTAAAGAAATCTGACAGTTTTTATTAATATGTGGTATATTTAATTTGCCAGTTCCTGATTCATTCTCTTTTCAATTTCACAGGCAATAGAGTTATCTACGATACGTGCCATTTCAGATGCTGTAAATGAAGGCAATGTAGCAATCCTACGTAGCTGTAATTCATTAAAAACGGCATTTGGAGATACTTGCAATTCTAAGCAAATATCATCCCTGATTGACTTCAGCTTTTGGTAAAACTCTTTATCTGAGGACTCCAAGACCAACTTTTCTCCCACAGATACAAGAACAATAAAACTCTCTTTTGTCTTCAAAAAAGCCTTCATTACATCAGCATTTGAAACAAGCTTATCACTGACAGAAGCAAGAAATCCTTCCTCTAAAAATCTTGATAAGATTTTGTCTAATTCTCTTAGTGAGAACAACCTAAGAAAGCCAAAAGATGAGCGGGATTTATCTGATATTAACCTCTGCCCAATCCAATGAAATTTAATCTCATCCGACTCGAAAACCTCTAAAGAAATAAGGTCATTCAAAATAACCCTCATCTCCTTTGCATCAAGCACTTGGCGATTCAGATCACGCCTTTTGTGCTGCTCACAACAATTATCGCAATGCCCGCATCCTACATAAGGCAATTTCTTCCGCGAAAAATAATCTTGTATAAGGAAAGTTCGACACAATGTAGAATCAGCCAGACTGAATAACTCATCGAAACTCTCGATTGCTAAGTCACGCGCAGCATTTAAACCTTCTTTGTCTAAAGGAGCATTTATGTTTTTCAGCTCAATTTGCAAATAGTCACCATGAGGCTCACTGAAGTTCTGTATCATCCCTTTGGCCTCTAGGTAACGTAAAATGCTATGAAGCTCATGCGACCCTAATGCGACAGGAGAAAGCAGAACAAGATTACTCTCTTTTATATCAACCAACCCATCTTCTGACACTGCCTTCAGCGTTTCAACAACTGACCACACATTCTCATATTTAGGGAAGCTAAGCTGCATGAGAAATCGATTACTTGATTTATCTCTGTCGTTATATAACAAGACAGCTTTAGATGGATTGCCATCCCGACCCGCTCTACCCACTTGCTGATAATACATCTCAAGAGACTCAGGAATTTGGTAGTGAATGACCTGCCTTATATCCGGTTTATTTACGCCCATCCCGAAAGCACTAGTGGCCAGCACTAACTTGACTTTCCCACTCAAAAACATCCCAGCTGCATTATTTTTCAGCTCTTGCGGGAGCTTACCATGGAAAACAGCGTGCTCAACACCTTCACTTCGCAGATAATCTGAAATACGACTCAAGTCTTTTATAGACGAAAAATAGACAATAACACACTCATCTTGTGACAATTGAAGATTACGCAGCAACGCCTTGCGCTTCGAATCCACCTTCTCGCAGGCGAGATATATGTTCTTGCGAATAACATCACCACGATAAAAGTATATTGATTTGGGAGACAGGTGAAGGCTTTTAACAATATCAACCACAACCTTATAATTTGCAGTCGCAGTGAATGCGCTAACCGGAAGTCTTGCTCTGCACAATTCTGAGAGACGAAGTAAATTTTCACCAATCATCTTGTATTCAGGCCGGAAACCACTACCCCAAGTAGATATGCAGTGAGCCTCATCAATGACTACGCGCTCAATCCTGCGCAAAGAGATATACTCCAAGAATTCCCGTTGAGAGAATCTTTCTGGAGAAAGGTAAATTAACTTTGTACTGGAAGAACTTAATTTAGATCTGATGAGTTCTACATTAGACTCACTATGGAGAGCCACCGCACCCACACCGATACTTTTTAGATAGGCCACTTGCTCATTCATCAATGCTATCAATGGACATATGACTATCGTTACGCCTTTGGCCATCATGGCGGGAAGCTGAAAGCACAACGACTTACCACCACTTGTGGGTAAAAAGCAAACCACATCCTTGTCTTGCATGACAGCATCAATAGTCTCCTTTTGACCCTCGCGGAATGCGCGGACGCCAAACTTATCGAGAGCCTCTGTAAAGCAATTCATTGAGTTTCCAATGCAATAAAATAGGTGGTATATTAATCGGGTGTATCTATTATTTACAGTGGTATATTAACATGAATGCAGAAAAAAATCAATTTACCCTATTGTCTCCGGTGGTCTCTTTAGGCCGGAAGCGTACAGCCGGAGAATACGAAAAGTTTGCCAATATTTATCGAAATGCAGATTGGAGCAACAAAGTATTGGCCGTATCAAACTATCTGGCTTTGCCCGTATCCGCATGCTTGCTGGAGCCGGAACTTCGCCTTCTTGATGGAACCAACGGCGCTGAGCTGGGTTTTTCCACGCTGAGCGAGTTTGTCACATCTAAAGACAACGGGATTGACGAGACATGGGATAATTGGAAAGCATCAGTCCAAAGCATGCTTCACAAACTGGAGTTTGGCATCAACTCAAACTCTCGCGAAGACGTTGCTTTACAGATACAAGATGTAACCACCCATCTTGGTCGCAGACCCGTATCCAAATTTGAATTTAATCTAGCCAAAGATCAAATTATAAAACAGCAATTCGAGGATATCGAAGCTCATCATCATTCTGTACAAGCTGAAATGAGCGAAAAAATCAGCAAACTACTCAAAACACTGGATACAAAGCAGAAGGAAAATGAAACCGCACTGTCAAACCTTGAGGATGCCTTGCTTAAGGTTAAAGAACTTCAAGAATCCGCAGGGAAATATGAGCAACAAAGCGTTGATTACAGCAAATACATTGAGCTAGAAATCCATAACCGACTGGTTTCGCAGATTGAATCTCTCCGAGAAGAGCAAGTAGATCTTGTAGAGGCATATGCACAAAAGGCAGAAAAATTATCTTTTGCAAACGAAGAGCTTCGGACAACAGTTTCTAAGCTCAAGGGGGTTATCAAAATCAGAAACAGCGAGATAGCAAAGCTCTCTGCTCACTCTGGCTTTGGCAATGCTGAGAAAGTATCTGAACTTAATGGCAAAATTTTGGAGCTAAGGAAAAAGCTTGTGAAGGCTCTGGAGGGAAGCGTTCACCAACAGAAGAAGATAAATTCTTACGCCAGAATCAACACAAAACATAAGGCGGTTCAGGCAATGCTAAAGAAGCGTGCCGCAGATGCCATTGCGAAACAAGCTCAACCCGCTATTGAACCTAAGACTCATCAAGCAAAAAAAATAGCCAGACTATCAAGTCTTACGAAAGGAATTTTATTGGGAATAATGACGTTTGTGCTAGCTGGTGGAGGCATCCTCTGCATTTTATAGAAAGGGGGCAAACAGCCCCTTTCTATTACATGTTAAAATCCCAATCGAAATCCTCTTCCATCTCCCTCTTGATTACCTGCTTTGGCTGAACTTGGTCAACTTTAGATGAATCTTGAATGCTCTCTTTACAGACTTCTTCAGTGGTACTTGTGTCAATAGTTGGCTTTGAAGAAGACAACTGATTAAAGTCGTAATCACCCATATCATGGTATGAGTCATCCTCTTGTTCGTTACCCATCATGTCTGACAGATCGGGTGGCATGCCAGAATTTGTGTCAATAGCCGGTGGCTCGAAGTCAGGTTCTCGTTTATCATCACCGTCAGCCTTCAACTGAGTTGAGGACTTGACAGAAGAAAGATCCGAATGGTTCGATACCTTTGGCGCTTTCTGCCTTGACTCATCCTGTTTAGGTGACACAGTTGCTTCAGGCAGACCATTCATCTTTCTTTCCCTGTTCATTTTCTCACCGATAAGCTTACTTCTAAGATAAGTATTTCGATGATTCGCCATTGTATTTTTCAGAGCAGTATTTATAACCTCTTCATCACCTACAAAAATAAAGTGCTTCTTTGCTCGTGTAATAGCGGTATAGAGCATCTCAGGGTTTAGCATAAAGGCATGCCTTTTCGAAAGCGGCATAATCACCAAGTCATACTCAGACCCCTGAGTCTTATGGACGCTTAGCCCATACGCCAAATCCAAAAACCTTTGCTGATCTTCATCAATCACATGCTCTTTTCCTGCGACATCAATTATGCACTTCCCTTCTTCTAAAGACTTCACCGTTCCAACATCGCCGTTGTAGAGTTTCAGTTGATAATTATTTCTCGTAAAAATAACTTTATCTGACACACATATCTCTTCCCTGCCTTTGAAGTTAGGGTTAAGAAGAGACTGCAAGCTTCTGTTGACACCAGTAATTCCGACCTCACCCTTAGGCTGACGCATTGGCGACAGCACCTGAACGCGGTCAGGGCTTATGCCATAAACAGTGATAAGATCCTCTGTCAGAATTCTCTCTATCTCCCGCATTGTCTCGGCGTCACTTTTAGTCGGTACAAACAAAAAGTCATCCATATCTCCAGTCAAAACAGGCTTAACGCCTTTAATCACGCGGTTCGCATTCATATAAATGTTGGATTTTGCGCCAGTTCTCTGAGGTTGCGATAATGTGACACACGGCAATAGCTCGGAGAGCAATAGGTCTTTGAAAGGCTGGCCGGGCTGAACAGGCACCAGTTGTTGAATATCCCCAGTCAGGATAATACGAACATCAGGAGGGCATGCTATCAAGATTTTGTAGAACAGAGCACTGTCAATCATGCTGGATTCATCTATGATAATTGCTGAAACGTCATCAGGTATCTGAGCCTCCATAAAGCCCTTATCCGGATTGTATTTCAGTAAACTATGAATCGTTACAGCCTCAATTCCAGTCTGCTCCGTCATTCTTTGAGCAGCTCTGCCCGTGGGCGCAGCCAGTAAGACCTGAGAGTCTCGACCATATATCCGACTAAGGTTTGTCAGGATACCCTTAACTGTGGTTGTTTTACCTGTTCCGGCACCACCTGTTACCAGAGCAAGAGGACGCTCTACCGCTATCTTTATCGCCTGCCTCTGCTCATCAGTGTAATAATCTTCGAAGAGCAAAGAAGACGCCATGACAGGCTTGTACGGCACATCCAAGCGTTTAACTATCTCATCGTAAATTAGATCTTCGACACCATAATTTCTGGCATGCGAGATGAAATACCCATCACGCCCCGCATCGATTGATTTAAATAAACCATCTTCGATTTTTTTCTTTACGACGCTCTCAGCTTCAGAGTAATCAAGGCCATTATTAATATCAGCATAGCGGCTAACTACATCTGCCAATTTAAAAGCAGTATGACCTCTTGAATTCATCTCACTGCAAATCATGCTCAGGATGTAATAGCTTCTTGACGATGCCATTCTTTCATTTGAAAACTCCCCCCCCCACTGACGCACAAGGTCTTGGTGACGGGAATGAGAAGCCAGTCTGTCTACGAGTCCAACGTTACGAATATCGTCATCAATTTTATGAAATGTACCCGATTTAAATGCCCCCGCGAGCAGGGCGTAAGGCTCTATAGCGGCAATCACACCCAAGTTAAGACCATAATGCATACCTGCATCCTTTACTTGCTTCTCATTCCACCCTGCCTTTTTCATGAGTCCTTTTGCTTCAATCGAAAGATTTATCTTCTTTGCGTTTGAGGTAAGAGCAAAAACAGAAGGTAAAGAGTAGCCGAATGCTCTGGCGTTCATCACAAGATCACCCTTGTTATTTGTCGCCATATCAAATATTTTGTCTCCGTATGCGGAGAAAAGGGTATATTTATCTGAATTGGATATACCCTTGACCCTAAGTGGTTTCCAATTTTCTCTCGCCACTTCTATATGCGGGATTCTTGTCTTTTTAAGCCTGTCTACCTCAATAACCTCAAGCTGCTTTCGACGAGCATCATTAAATTTAGACACCAACTCAACAGGTTTGCTGGATGTGCTCCCCATAGCGTTTGAGTATTCTAGGGTAAGAGTTTCTCCACTCAGGCGATTTCCGATTTTTTCTGACTTTGATTTCGCCACCTCGAAAAGACACCAGAGATCCTGCTCAGTATCTTTTGCAAGATAAACCTCATTATCCTTGAATCGCTTCAAGCGAGAACACACCAACACATTTTTTGTGTAAGCCATCACCTAACCTCACTAAATAATTTCTTAACACAAGAGGAATGCCTGTGTAATATATACAACCTATTATAACAAAAGTCAGAGTTGATCGTCTATGAAACTTAAAATAGTTGTAGCACTGTTACTCAGTGTATCTGTTTTGGCAGCAAGCCCCGCAAACGCCATTGGCTCCATTGCTCTCAAAGAAAAGAAGTACGACTTTATAGGTACTAAGCTCTTTGGAGCCAAGGTATCTGTTCTTGCTGTAGAGAAGTCATACTCAGCAATTGTGAAGGCAGAGAATGGAATGGCGTTGGCGGAAGCACTTGAGAGTAATAATATAAAAGGGAAAAACTGGGGTGCAAAATCTAACGGAAAAAACAAAACCGTCCTCGCAAGAGTGATACTCGGGGGGGTTGCAGAATCGTCGGACAAGAACTTAGTTAAAGAATTGATCGAAGGAAAAAGCTTCGATTTAGAATGTATGACTTTTATTGATAACAGCTATTCCGGCAAACTACCTGTGTGCCAACTAAAAAATTACGGGAACGATATATTCATTCTGAATGCAAGCAATGAGAAATATCAACAGAGGCTGTTTTTGTCAACAAGAATGCTAAATCCGGAACAGACTGTCCACTCAGAATACGAAAAAGCGATTGGAAATTTGATTATGCAGAAATTTTAAGGTGTAATAGCATAACGAATTAATAGGTACTCTAATACATGCAGCAGATTAAAGTAAAAAAATTTACTCAACCAGAGCGGGCGATAAACATCCCCGCCGTTCATTCTGACCCAATGATGGATACCATATACAAAAACAGGGGAATCTGCCGTGCTGAAGAACTTGATCATGAATTGAGAGGGATACTCTCGCCGTGGACAATGAAAGATATCCATAAAGCTGCTTCCATTATCATTAAACACATCATGAAAGGTTCTACGATCCTAATCGTAGGAGACTATGATGCTGACGGAGCCACATCAACCACAATCGCGGTTGATGGACTCTATATGCTCGGCGCTAGAAGAGTGGAGTACATCGTCCCAGACCGGAGCAAGCATGGCTATGGGCTGTCTATCCCGCTGGTTAACGAAATTATGTCAAGAGATTATGGCTGTGACCTAATCGTAACAGTGGACAACGGGATCACCGCGTTCTCAGGAATCGCTGAAGCCAGAAAACAAATGCCCAATACAGAGATTGTCGTCACCGATCACCATCTGCCAGATGAGAAGGGTGGACTACCTGACTGTCACGCCATCGTAAACCCAAATCAAATCGGCTGTGAATTTGAATCCAAGAATCTCGCTGGCTGCGGCGTCATGTTCTACACCATAATGGCAACCAGAGCCATTATGGAAGAACAGGGGGTGTTTCAGCAGTTAAATATACTCAAGCCGGATATTCGGTTGCTACTCGACGTCCTTGCCTTAGGAACTATTGCTGACGTCGTTACATTGGATAGAAACAATCGGATACTTGTTACGGCAGGTATTAATAGAATGAATGCCAATAAGATGCGCCATGGGATCAGGGAACTCCTTAGAGTAGGAGGAGCGACAGTAGGGGAAATAGTAGCCAGCGACATGGGATTTAAGATTGGCCCCAGAATCAACGCCGCAGGCAGGCTGTCAAACATGGAAATAGGAATTGAATGCCTATTGTCAAAAACAGCCCAAGAAGCTGCTGAAATAGCCGGTCAGCTTGATTATTTGAATAAGCAGCGACGTGAAGTCGAAAAAGATATGGTAGATGAAGCCAATGAATATGCAGCCGAATTTATTGAACTGGAGAAGTCAGGCATGGTTGTCTACGGCGAAGGCTGGCACGAAGGTGTTATAGGCATTGTCGCATCGAGATTGAAAGAGAAAGCAAACCGTCCGGTAATTGTATTCGGCGATACCGAAGATAAGAACGGCGTTGCCTATATCAAGGGTTCAGCCAGATCAGTTGCAGGTATACACCTTAAACATGTACTGAAAGAAATATCTTCAAAGCACCCTGAAGTTTTAGTTGACGGTGAGTTTGGCGGCCATGCTATGGCTGCGGGCCTTTCACTGAAAAAATCGGCATTAAATGTCTTTTCCGAATTGTTTGATGCACATTGTGAAGAGCATTTGACACAAGACATTAAAGACGGGCTAATGGAAGTTGACTTTGAAGAGTTTCCTGAAGAATTTTTAGATCTTCATCGGGCACACATGATTAATCAGGGCGGGCCATGGGGGCAAAATTTTGTTGCACCTCTTTTTTGCGGCATCTTTGATGTGGTAGAAGCAAAGCCTATCGGCGCAGACGGAACTCACTTAAAAATGACTCTGCAAAAAGGTGGCAAAAGAGTGGACGCCATCCAGTTCGGATGCATCCCAGAAGGCAACTATGAACCGCTCCCTAACCGCGTCAAAATCGTCTTTACTATGGACATAAACAAGTGGCGAGGAAACGAAACGCTACAACTCATGGTAAAAAAGCTGGAACGACTGGAGAACACAAGGATTGATGCAGACTGCGGACACCAAGTAAATATCCCTTCACTTGCAAAGCGTAAAAGAGATATGGATAGCATTGGATTAAATAGCCAAAATGGTAATATAATAGGTCGTATATTGTAGGTATTTTATTTTGGTAGGTATATATGAAATTTGCGACCCACACTGAGAGAGCTGTATTGCGTAACCTAAAGGATGGTAGCTTTACCAGAGCCGTTGAGTTGTTGCAGTCCGATTTTGTGGATAAAGCATCTAACTCGCAATTCCACTGGGTTGGGGAGTTCCTGCGTGCCAAAGCACCAGACAAAGCTATTCGCAGTATGTTCGATACCCACCCAGATATCATTCACCAAGTTGATAAAGACGGCTATTGCTCACTTTTTTATGCATCAAGGCTGCACAATAAATTGGTGCTGAAAGAATGCATTGAAAGCAACTTTGATATCAATAAGGATATTGCTATATCAGGTAAGCCGATTATAGCGGCCACTCAAAAGAATGGCGTTGATTTCCTCCGTTTTATGGTGAGATTGGGAGCCGATCCCTTTGCCACCAACAAACAAGGTCTCAATGCAATCGCGCAGGCCCGTAGATGGGCAAGCTATGAGAACATTTCTTTTCTTGAAGCATTAGAGGAAAACCCAGACTTAGTAACCACAATCCGCAAGCAACCCGCATCGGATTTGGTAACCTTGGAAACTTCATTTTAACAGGTATTTATTTCATGAAACTTAGAACACTTTTTGCTGCAACCCTTCTTTTCACCGGTCTTGTTTCCACCAGCGTAATGGCGGATGATGTTGAGCCTTACTATTTTGACTTGATCACTCTGAATCAGAATACCAATATTGCATCCAACTTTATTAACGCCGAAATCCAGAAGCTCGGGGGGATGAATCGTGTAAAAGATCTCCAGAAGGCAGGTGATGATAAGGCCAGCATGATCCTTGGATACCTCTATCTGGAAGGGCATGTTTTTCAGCGCGACATAAAGCGAGGCGTTGAAATCTTAAAAGCGGCAAGAAACACAGATGGATACAGCGCATTTATTCTCGGCAAACACTACCTTGATCTGGAAAATGAATTTCATTATAGCGACAAAATGAAAAAAGAAGGCGCTGAACTTGTCTCATTTGCTGCATTACACGGCGTTACTGAGGCTGAGTATCTGGCGGGTGTACTCTACATTTCCGGTGAACATATCAGTGAAGACCGTGATTTGGGTATGATGCATATCCGCTCAGCATCGTTAAAGGGGCATACCCCAAGCCGCACATTCTTCAGTGGGGTAGAGAAGCTCTATAGTGCAGATCGAATCGACTTCGATAAAGTTCAAAAACAAGCAATGGAAGGGAGCATTGATGCCCTTGTCGAACTGGCGAAGCTCTACAAAGACGGGTGGAAAGTATCAAGAGATCTGGAAAAGGCAAAGCGACTGCTTGAATTAGCGCATGCCAAGGGGTCTAAAGAAGCGGGACAGCTACTACTTACAATGGAATAGCACCAAGCAGGATCAATGTTTTTATAATTAAAAAGAAAAGCCGCCTTATATAATTATAAAGCGGTTTTTTAATATTCCGTTATTTAGGATTGTATCCTTCCGAGTCACTTCTTCTACTGAATCTTCGACGATAGGCCTGCTTATTCTCCTGCTGTTTCAATTGAAGCAAAGGCAGAATTGCTGTTACCTCAGCAAGTTGCTCGTAAATCGCCTCCTGATCTCCATTGAGCGCCTGAATTGCAGCATTCCCACTCTTGGCGATATAACCCGAAAGACTATTGCACAATCCAAGGTAGTTGCTTTGAGGATTCGGGCCTAAGTTATGCTCTTCTAGCTGATTCAAGAAAAACATACCCATTGACTGAATATCGAATCTCGTATTTCCAACCATCTCACGATAAACGACGGGCGTTACGATCTTCTCATTGAAAGCTGTAAGCATTGCCTTTCTGACATCACCAGCAGAAGCATTACCCTGCACCACAATGTCCTGACTCTCCTTCACATAAGCATCAATTTCCCTAAAATAGCGGGATTTAAAGCTCCCTAGCGAGTTACCTAATGCTTCAGGCTCAAAGTTATAACTTTTAAAAGACCACTTACCAGTCTTCTCTGCCTTAAGAGAAGACTCGATCCCCTTTTTCATTAACTCAGTAGCCCTTTCAGTGAAGGCAGGATCAGTCATGTATTTCTGATCTATCATCAGGTTCATAGCAGAGCTAATCATCTCATTTAGCTCAGAACCCGTGTTCCCTGTCGACAGCGGCTTTGAAGAATTCTCCAAAGTGGCCTTATAGATAAACTCAATCATCAGATCGAGCCTCACCTTTTCCTTGAAGATACCAATCTCAGAGTTAAGGACTTCCATAGCAAAATTATGGCGATTCCCTTTGCCTCCATCAAAATTGTTTTCAACTTTTGCCTTATGCCGTCTCAGGAACGCTTCATAACTCAGGGAGTCACCCGAGTAACCCGACTCCTTCGCTTCACCACTAGGATGCAATTTAGTCGCAACAGTGACATTCCCCTTGGCCTCTATCTTCTTGAGCGCATCTGACGCCCGCGTGTCCATAAACTGCTCGCCAAGCTCCATAGCTGCATCTACAGAGATTGTCCGACCTGCTTGATGGGCAAACTTACCTCTTTCCATCACCGCCGTATTAACAGAGGGTGAGTAATAACCCCGCGAGGTGTTTTTACATGCGTAATCCCCTTCGATGCCTGCCATCAAGTGAACAAAGGTTCTCTCCCACTGCTCAACAGGAACAGGGTTTTCGAAAGGCAGAATCATCCGAAATTTATATGGAGTCTCAGGACTATAAGAGAAGGTTGAATAGATCAGGTACTCAAAGTCCTTAAACTTCTTTCTAGCCTGTTGAACAGCACCATCAGCATCCAAGTCAATGACAGCCATCGATACATGCGTGATGTTGTTTGAGTTCCGGAATGACTTCTTCTTATTACCATCCATTAAATTGGAGTCACCCTCTACCCACTCGGCTTTCGGCTTAAACTGCACTGGCAAGAACATCTGAACATCTTTTTTCTCAGTCCGGATGAATTGGGACATCTGTTCTTTAAATTCGTCCCAAGTAACATTCTGAATACCGCGTTCAATATCCGTATCGCTCACACCATCTACAAATACGATAGGATACTTCTTTTGCTTAAACTGACTAAACATACGAGACCTTATTTAAATTTTACACACTCATTATAGCAAATAGATAAATGTGATAAAATAGGTTGTGTATATTCTTTGGGGAGGTAAGTATGACACAAATACGATATGCTGGAATTGGCTCACGGCGAACACCAGAGCCTATACAGGAGGTAATGTTTGATCTCGGGTACGCATTAGCAAAAGCAGGAAGGCTACTTCATAGCGGAGGGGCTGAGAATGCCGACAGGCCATTTCAAGAAGGCTGCGAAGCCTATTGCAGAGATGCAGGCATTGCAGCAAAAGAGAGACAATTAATTATTATCCCAAAACCAAACTTCAGAGGCCTGAGGCCGAACCCACAAAGAGGGATTGTCGATTTCAACACACTACCCAATAAAGACGCAGCACTCCAGTTAGCTAAGGAATATTACAGGTGGAAAGACCCAGCCAAACGCGAACAGGAGTTTAGGAAATGGCCTGAATGGCTCAAGCAACTAATGGGGAGAAACGGAAATCAGGTACTTGATCTGGAACTCAACAATCCCGTTAACTACGTCCTCTGCTGGACGCCTGACGGAAGTTTGGATGGAGCCTTAGCCTCCTCGGGTGGAACAGGACAAGCCTTGCGGATAGCAAAGGCATACAATATTCCTGTATTTAATTTAAAAAGAGAGCGTCACTTTGAATTCGTCCACCAGCACATCTTGAAAAGAGAACTAGTCCCTTCACTTAACTATTCACCATAAGTATTAATAGGTGGTATAATTAAAACCGGTATTTTATTGTTTTGAGGTATGTATGAGCATGAGAGTTAAACATGGCACTGTGACGCCTATACCGATGTGGGATGATCCTGATGAAATTGCGCGTTGCATGCGCTACGACAACCTCAGCTCTTCGCACGAAAATGCGAAATCCGCAGCGGTATACCACTCCACCAACGAGCTGGTAAGCCTATTCTTCGCTAATGAAAAATTTGAAGACATTTCAACGCAATTAATGACCGTTGTTGAGTCAGAATTCGAGCCTAAAAAAGCCTTTGAAATGGACTCAACGCCTATAGATGGTATTGACTACAAGGGAAGTCACTATGACTGGCCTGAAGACAGGAGTGCATTTTATGATGCATTAAAAGCAGATGGATATGATTCAGTTATCATACACGGCGGATACATGGTTAATGGCGAGCCAGCGCCAGACATCGCAGTGCTTGATGAGTCCATTTGTCAGCCTGTAGGCGCAAAGCTCCGCATAGCGCAAGAATGGACTCCCTTAATGAGAAAGGATGAGCTGGAGATATGTCTTGTAAATATATCGAATCAATCACTCGATGGAAGCTTCGAAAACGATTATTTTACAGATGACATTTCGTTAAGAATTACCTAACTCTCTCGCCTTCTCTAATACGTTCGCCAACTCCGTGTCTGACAGCTTGGCTTTGGCGAACATCGCCTCCACTAAGCCCTCTGGAACATCTTTTGGATTGCCTGCGTATTTGATTGCTGCCGCCATCGACAAGATTGAATCAACATCTCCGCCTATATGCAAACCCAGTCGCAAGCAATGCTCCATGGAGCGGCTTTTTAGAGCAATAAATATTGCAATAGGCACGGTTACGCTGGCTTGCGTTGTAAATTCATGTTCCTTATGCAAATCCTCTGCTGAAAGATTTAAATCATATTGAAATGCAGAGGTGATCGCCTGTTTAATTTCGTCTGCCGAGTGACCCTTTCGCGCAAGGAACACGCACGCAGCTATCGCCTGAGCGCCCTTTACAGCCTCATTGCCGGTGTGTGTCATTAATGCATTCTCTTTTGCAGCATCCATGATCGATTTCAAATCATTATGGAAATACGCCAATGGAGATACCCGAATTGCTGCACCATTACCATCAGACTCGTAGTAGCTAATATCTTCACCATCAACAAACGCTTTAAGCGTTTCGCTAAACCCTAATTCAATTCTTGGCTCACACCATTCTCGAAGTGTCTCTTCTGGGTGAGATGAGTTTAACTTTGTCATAAGCGTGGCGGCGCTCATGATACTGTCATCAGTGAAGAAACTCATATTTGAGGTTAGCGGCAAGTTAAAGCCTTTCAGATCGACATGTTCGTAGCAAGATCCTACGAAATCACCAATAAAAGCACCTAGCATTTTTGATTCCAAAAAGTGTTGTAAAACTAATTTGGTAGGATAGTAACGTAAAATTTTAAAATTGTCCAGTTTGGTGGCAGGTTTCTCATTGTATTAAAAAGCATCAAAAATTGACATTTGACAATTTGGTGTTATAATTTATGCATTATTTTTAAGTGGAATTTAGCATGAGCAAGATTGAATACACAGGGATGGTCATTTTCCCTGTACAGTACATTGAGGATGATAATTATCTGAAGGCATACATTGTTGCTCGGGATCTTTCCGGTGCGCTGGTGGCGATGTACATACATCCTAATGAAAAAGATGTTCAGAGGTCTAAATCTGATCCTTCAGCCACCTTCCCCTCCATTGAAGTATTTGGCGACACTGACCTGCGTTATGCGAAGAATCCTTGCTTCTGCTCAGAGGATAACTCTAAACACAACCCTAATGGCATACTGCTATGCGAGCAGGTGGAAAAGGGGAAGATGAAGAACATCCAACACAATGGCCAAAACATTGAAGTTCAGGCATACCGGTGCAAGTGGGCATCCGTACTTCGCTCCGACAGCAATGAACCGACGCCAGCAATAGGGCTTGGGTACATGGAGGTAGGATTTAAATACGCCAGAGACCCAGTTGATCCACGCTCATTCCCTTCTATTCAGAATAAGATAAAGGAATGGAATGAAATAAATGGGAACCAGACCATCAACCCTCTGGACAAATCCAGTATTCTTCAACGTAAATTCGAAGAAATTAATAGCCAAAGGGATATGATTTTTGCCTCTGTTATCCTCAAGCACCGACAAATCATCGAAGATTTTGTGCCACAAGATGGCAATCACCTGCGATACATTCTGGAGCAGCTAACTGGGCCACTGTGTACTGATTCCCGATACGGCATTGTTCTTATCAGGGTAAGAGAAGGGAATGTTATACTGACTAAACATTGCAGTAAGTATGAGACCGGATACAACTACAGTCAGGGGCGGTTCGCAACACCAGACGAAAACTGGCAAGGATTCATGAAGTACAAGATGAAGTACCTGAGGAACTTTATCAATAACCCGAAATATTCAATCGATCTGATTCCGGCTCAGCGTATCAACTGCTCTAAGCACGGACACTCGATGTGGAAAGGCAAGTTTTTCCCAACATCGAAAGGGGAGACGTTATTGCCAGCATCAAAAGAGATGAAGTTATTTATTGATAAGCGATTCCACTTCGACCCGAATGTAATTTACGAACACAAAAATGCTTATCTAGCATCTTGGTTAGGCGTTCGTGTTGCCAAGATAAGAAAGGGTAGCAGCAAAGGCAATGAAATAACCTCAACTGCACATGCGTTTTCTGGCGTCTTCGGGAACGTGCTTCAGGTGACACCAGATTTGTCACATAAGTACCAGCTCGACTACTTACCCCGCGACAAGAGTAATTCAAACGATTACCAACAGGCAGGTAATCAATAGCAAGAAGAGATGAGGCAGGAAACTGCCTCATTTGCGATTATAACTTTATCTCTTTGGCAGAAATACCAGCCCTGCGCAGCTTCAGTAAAACATCTGTCTTTTCGGCATGACTAGCTTCTATAATCAACCTGACAGGCTTGCTCTCAGGCTCTGAGCTTGACTCAAGCGTGTAAGCCTCAACAGGATAATCAATACCCTTAAGCTCCAGCTTTCCTACAGATGTAAAATCAAAGACATCTGAAACCCGCTCTACAATATTTTTTGAGACCAGAATACCGTTAGGCTGACAACTCTGCTCCAATCTCGCCGCGATATTAACGGCGGTGCCGATCACAGTATAGTTAACCTGATTTTCAGCTCCAAAATTGCCTACAGTAGCCCATCCTTGATTAATACCCATGCGAACCCTGAAGCTATGGGTAATCCCCTTAGAGCGCCATGACTCATTAAGGACTGACATTTTTCGGCGCATTTCTTCAGCCATTCTTAAACAGCGTATCGCATCCTCCTTCGGCCCAAGTGAACTTGGTGCGCCAAAGAAAATCATTATGGCATCGCCAATAAACTTATCAATCGTCGCGCCATGCCTATGCGCAATCGCACTCATCTCCGCCAAATACTCGTTAAGAATATATGACATATCCTCCGGAGACATCTCTTCAGACATCGAAGTAAAGCTACAGAGATCAGAGAAGAACACCACTACCTCTTTTCTTTGATGAACCTCGATAGGATTTTCCTCAGTTGCAAGCATTTCAACAAGGTTTGGAGATATGTATCGAGATATGTTTTTAAGTAAAATACGATTCTTTTCGAACTCCTTAGTAAGTTCCTTTTTTGACTTAAGCAACAACTCTCTGGATTCTGCTCTATAGGCCGCTGAAACGACAATAAAGCAACAACATGCGACAATGGCGGGTATCACTATCTCCTTGTTCGGTTCAAAAACAAAGGAATGAGGAAACACCACTCCAATGAGGAAGCTGATAGCGCACATAGAAGGAAACAAAGCCAACCAGACCTTCACCCCAGAGTATGAAATCAGGGTGTAGGTATACATCACCAGCACCATTGCACCCAATGTAGGATCATAGCTCACTACGTAAAGATAAATACTATATAGAATGCCATAGATAACAGACCCCGTTAGAAAATAACTTTGCCGAGACACTTCACGCAATCTTATACTTAACATCTCGTAGAGAAATGGCACCAGCGTGGCAGCAGCGACAAGCCAGATAGCCTTATCGGGGAGTACTCCAAGCACAATAGAACTGAAAATACTTATTGCAATGAAGGCGCAGGCTATGACATTCTGAAAGTAGAAGCTTTTTAATTCATCAACTATATTTTTCTTGATTACCATAATGAAAAACTCTAATAAAATTTTTACGCGAACCATCCATATTAAGGACGCCACATCTGCGTATAACAAAACAAATCGAAAAGCATTACCTGAGTACGCAAAACCCTTTGAACTGGCAATGGTCACCGCCATGGTAAGGCGTGTGAACAGTGAGGGCAGCAAGCACCTTGTTGAGCTTACAGAAGAGCAGTATCAGAGCTACATCGCAATATTAAACAATTGATGTAATAAAATAGGACAAATATTTAATTGCCAACAACAAACTATTTCCTATTCCCGAAAACTCACATACGCACAAAACAACAGTCCAGATGCCGAGAAACAAGAAAAAATTTACCACGTAAGAAGGCACTCCCCCCTCACCAAGCAGCTGGGACAAAATCATGCGATCTGCTGCTGCAACGATAGTTGTAACGACCAACAACATCACCGGCGCAACAGAAACCCAACTCGAAGAGCCAATCCTACCCAACTCAAAAAGTTGGTACAAAAGCAAAAATAGCAAAGAAATAATTATGCCCGTCAAGTATGTTAATGCTGCCCTTAACATTTAAATAGTACTCCGTAAGTTGTGCCCGCCATTATGCTTTACTTAATTTAGTTAATCAATTAATATGACGCCACAATTTACGAGGCATTTATTCTATGTATTTACCAAACTTTCTTCCTTCTTCAATCCAGAAGAAGCTTTCTTCGTTTCAAATCAACCGAAAACTAAATAAGTTCAATCGTAAGCCATTGACTCCCCTTGGGTTGGCTGATGAAGAGATTGCAGAGGCATTTGAAAAAGCATCAAAACTATCGAACAACGAGGCATTCCTTGTTGCTGAAGAAGCGCTGAAGAAAGCTGGACTGGCAGAGGTTTTTTTCGCCGAACAAAAACTTTCAGCAGAGCTACTGGAAAAAGGGGCGATGCTTGAAATGAAGACTGGGGAAGGAAAAACACTCGCTTTCGCACTGGCAGCATCATTGATCGCCAAAAAACAAGGCTTCAAAGTCACAGTAGTTACTGCCAACGACTATCTTTCTATGCGTGACTACAACACACTGAAAGGCTTCTATGCTTTGCTAGGGGTCAGTGCTGGTTACGTCTCCGGAAGCAGCACAAAAGCAGAAAGACAGGCTGCTTACCAAAAGGATGTTGTCTATACGACAATTCGCGAAAGTGCCTATGATTACCTGAGAGACAACGCCGCATCGACCAAGGACGACTTAATGTTGCCAATCAGAGATTTTCTTCTCGTGGATGAGGCAGATGACATTCTTGTAGATAATGCCTCACAGCCATATGTGATCTCAAGCAATATCGATATTGATGAGAAAGAAATTATTGCCATCAAGGACTTTGCAATACAGGCATCGCTAGCCGACAGTGATGAGGACGGTGAAGACGCCCACTACCTGAAAAAGGACAGCAAGGTTGAGCTTACAGATAAAGGCTACGAAGCACTTGAAGGGTTTTTAAGGAAACACAACATCCTGAAAAATGACAGCTCTGTGTATAATATCGAAAACCTTCCCACAATAAGACTCGCCGAAAATGCAGGGACTGTTATAAAAACATATATTGAAGGACGGCACTACAGTATCGTTGACAACAAAATTGTTGTAATGGATGCCACCGGTAGAGGCTTGCGAGGCGTATCGTTCTCTGGAGGCCTACAGCAGATACTTGAGGCAAAACACAACCTTCCTTTTACAGAAGAAAAGATCTCTACCGATAGCATCCTGACGGATAGCCTCATTAAAAAATTTGGAGAGAACGTCGCCAAAGGTGGATTTGCAGGAATGTCAGGTACGCTTACACAAGAGGCTGATGAACTCATGAGCAGCTATGGGAAGCAGGTTTTTGCAATTCCAACCCGCAAGCCATGCGCCCGAATTGACCACGCTGATGTGTTCTTTACCACGATGAGAGAAAAAACACGGTTTGCGCTTGAGCGCACAGTGGAGGCTTACAAAAAAGGACAGCCTGTCCTTTTTTGTGCTACCAGCGATAACGAAGCTGAGCGTGTCTCCAAGGCTCTATTAGCATCCAACGTGAAGAACAGGCTGATTACCTCGCTAACACATGCAGAAGAGGCAAGCGCTATTGCACTGGCAGGCGTTCCACATTCCGTCACAGTAACAACAGCAATGACTGGCCGAGGAACAGACATTGTTCTGGGTGGAAATCTAGCGCACTTTTACCCAAACGATGATGCTCCAAATGAGGCTGTTATCGAGCAGCTTGATTATGAGAAAAAAGCAAAGAATGCTGGTGGATTGCTGGTCATCGGGTTCGGACGACAATCCATGAAAAAGTTGGATGACCAGCTACGCGGACGTGCTGGCCGACAAGGTGACATCGGAGAATCAATATTCGTCAACTCGCTGGAAGATAATATACTCACCAGCGAGGCCAAAACCCTTGGCCGTGTATGCTCAATGATGAATGTCGGGGAGAAAGATATGCTGTCTCACTCTGTCATCACTAAAGCACTGGATCGCGCACAGAAAAATACCAGAGGTGAAATCCTCAAAGCGAAGAAAGCTCACGCGCAGCACGCCAGAGTCATAGAAAATGCACAAAATGCACTTAACGACATCCGAAGAGAGCTACTGCTGGCAAATGAGAAAAATTACCCAGCCTTAGTGAGAGAGTTTTTCGACATTAGCCCAGATACCACAGTGTCGAAAGCCGAATTACTTCAGCACTTTGATGACGCAAGGTATAGTTTCTATGTTGCTGTAAATGATCACCTTAAAAACGTAGTTTGGACATCACTTGCAAACAAAAGGCCTGAACTGGAGATTATCCGACTAATCCACGGTGAGTACGTTAATGCTCTGGAGGCCGTAAGCAATGCGATGTCACCAGAAATCGGAAATAACAATTGAATGGACATTACGTAGTAAGCTATTTAAGATAAGTAATTATAAATTTACGGAGTATTAAATCATGAAGCTGCTGAAATCAGCCCTAATGGCTATAACCATGTTATCTACCGTTATAGGTAGCACATCCTCCTTTGCGGAAGAAACCTCCAAAAAGCAGCAGATGATTATGAAATTAGATACAGCGGCAACCAAGATTAATCGCTATATCGAAATCAGAAGGGAAAAGCTTGAGAAGGCAAAGGCAAAACTGGAGTCAGGACGTATGCTTGACGGCAACCAGACGCTTTTTGTTAATAACTTAAGTTCAAAATTAGGCGTTGCTCCCAGTGAAATAGAAACCATGCTGGAATTGACGGATGTAATACCAAACTCTTTATTCATCTCTATAGCAGCGGTCAACTCAAACTGGGGCAACGAAAATCTATTTAAAAGAACAAACAATCCTTTCGGATTGCGCTGCTACAGCAGTGAATGCGGTGTTGCCGACCAAAAGGCTGATAAACAACCGCAATCTTCAGAATTAAGGGTTTTTAGAGATCTTGAGGAAGCGACCTTCGCATTCGCACTCGAATTAAATACTGCGGATAAATATAGGCCTTTCAGAGATAAACGAAGCGAACTACGCAAAAAAGGAGAATACATCACAGCAATGCCTTTAGCCGAAAGCATTTCAGCAGTATCGGATAAGACAAATTTTGCCAGTGACATCAGACGCTTGATTCACACAGAGAAGCTGTACTATCTTGATGAGTAAGCTCCAATGTAATTTAAAAAAGCGCGTGCAAGGCTTTCAGTAAAACTCTCTACACCTTTATACTAAAGGCGTAGAGAGCAGAAATAAGGGGATTTTCTTTACCGCGCTGCGCTCGAATGCTATTATTAGTTTGACTAAATAACTCTAACCAACAACAAACTTACTAATTTAAGACATACCGTAGGTAGGAATGAATCCAATGCAAACGCCCGTGCAAATGCAACAACTCAATAGATCTGTGATAGAGCTAAAAAACTCTCTTCGCACCATTATTGAATGCAACAAGGGCGACTCCAGCGATCTCGATGAACTCCTACACTCAATGATTGCACTGCTCGACACGGACGAATATACGTTTTCCCTGTCCACATTAATGGAACGGTTTAAAAAGCAACGTAACTATCTGCAAATGGAACAGCTTGAGCAGTACCGTAGCGCAAAAATAGAAACTGCACAGGCGATAGGCAGCTGCCTCAAGAAAAACCTGTCTACTGTTCAGGTAGACCTACTTGGCAATCTTCTCTCATCATTTAGAAGCGATAACATTAGCAACGAAGAGCTGATGGAGAAGTTCGCAAACACACTAAATATGATGGCCGAAGAGATAGAAATGTCTCGGGAAAAAGCAGTTAAGATTGTAGACGACAATCATCGGCACATAAAGCAAAATGAGGCTGATATCATAGCGGCAGATATTCAAACCGCAAGTCGCAGACTGACACGCGAAATATCAACATTATCCTCTAAGTTATGCGCTGCTTATCCTGATGATCTGAAGTTAAAAGCCATTAAAGAGAACTCGGATACCGCAAGAGACAGGCCTGACAAGTTTTTCTTCGCCCTTGATAAATTACAAGAGCTTAATCGCTATATTTCCAATCTTATTCAAAAAGAGAGGATGCTGGCCCAACAGGCTATGGTTGAGGTTCAGGCGAAGATAATCAGCATTTACAGTCACGTTAAAGATATGGATACCGCAGGCGATGAGGCAGACAAAGACGCCGAAGATGTTGCCAGCGAAGTTGAGCGCAAGCTGATGATGCTGCAACGACAAGCTTGCAATTCCGAGAGCATGGAGGATATGCAGGCGCTCATTTCTGAAAGCATTGCCACTATAACAGGCACAATGGAGAGCTATGTTAATAAGCAAAAAAAGCTTAACCTCTCAAACAAAAATAGAATTGGAGCGCTCAGCCGTGATGCGAAAGCCGCAACGGAGCAGCTGAAAATTGTTAAGCGTAAATTAGATACCGTACAAGAAGATGCCTATACCGATGAATTATGTAAGATACCGAACCGGAAAGGCTATATGCGAGAAATACAAAAATCCCATCAAATGTGGAAGCTTGGAAAGCAAAAGTTGAGCTTGGTAGTTGTTGATGTTGACCATTTTAAAAATATCAACGATACACACGGGCATAATATCGGCGACCAAGTGCTGAAGCGCGTCGCGAGCATAATAGAAGAAAATATAAGAGAAACAGACAGAGTTTGCCGTTACGGCGGGGAAGAGTTTGTAGTGATCTGCAATGACACAGACACAAGCAGTGCAGTCACATTAGCGCATAAGCTGCGGAAGCAGATTGAAAAAAGAAACTTTAAAAAGCGAGGTTCCGACACGGAAACAATCAGAATAACTGCATCGTTCGGAGTGAGCGAGTTTACCGACAAGCGAGCAGAGATTGTCCCTGTATTTAATGCTGCCGATAAAGCCCTTTATTACTCAAAGGAAAAGGGACGCAACCGCGTAACATACGTGGACGGTAAATCACTAGTAGAAGCTACTATAAATTAGAGGTATTTATATAATGAGTTCAGTTGGAAGGTTAGTTACAACAGCATTGCTAATTGCTTGCTCTTTTCTGTCTCACGCCAGTGAGTATGATTCTTCAATTAGTCCGAGCGAGGCATCGCAGAAGCTCTTTCAGATTAAGGAGCAAAACCCCAATGCAAGAGGGTTGATGGAGCTTACCAATTTTGTACATCAAAAGAGAATGCAGTTTGACATATATAGCATGACTGCCGAAGAAGGACGCGAGTATGTACCACAGGACGAGATCTCGATCATAGCTTACAATGCATATATCAAAAAAGGGTTTCACCCTCTGGTGGCCATACAAGAGACTATTCGAATTATAGTTGAGTCAACACAAATAGCTTCTCCGGCAAGCTGAACTTATTTGGGTGAGATTGCCAGCTCGCCCACCTCTGTGAGCCTCAAGACATAGGCAGGCCGCTCCTCCAGTTTACGCATATCGTCTGCCATTACAGATAGCTTAGAGTTACGTAAAGCCGCATGAAGATGCGGTAGTACGAATTCGTAAAGTAATAAATCATCCAAGCCGGATCGTATTGCAAAACGATTATATGACTGAGCATTCTTTACAAGAAAGTTTGAGAACCCGACCTTTGCATTTAAAAAGTCCACTTCGAGTTCGTTAAAATCTACAGATACCTTAAAATACCCAGCATAGAGAAGCTCAGGACTTTCTGAGCGCAGCTCCAAGATTAACTCCCCCGTAAGAGATTCTGCTGCACCATTATTATGGAACGTTATTTCTGACACCCCAAAGTCAAACTCAACGACACCGTAATCCGGCACATGCCCCTTAAACCGGTTTTCAAAAGAGATTTCTTGAGTAATGAGGCTTTTAAACCCCTCCTGAGGAATTGAAAATGCCTCCAAGACCTTGGCGCTGGTGGAAAGTGACAGCGTAGCCAAAATCACCAAAGTTGACATTTTTAGAAGACTCATAAAATTATCCTTTTAATACATCGAATAAATTAATAGAATATCTCTTACAGGGTATATAGTCGAGTATAAATTGTGGAAACAGCGAAGCTGCAATACATCAGTCAGGTCATAAGCCCTGATAAAACATGCAGAAGCTTATTGCGAACAGGCAGCGCTTGGGTTGCTTGTGCTGATTTCTTACTTAGGGTAAGAGAACTTCAACTATCTGGCCACGAAATTAATGTCATACCAGTGTTAAAAGCGAGCGCAAAGTATCACCAGATATTATTTGTATACGCATTTGCAACAAGGCCGGATGGTGTAGCCTGCCGACTCTCAGTAGAGACCAAGGCTGTAGCTGAGGTTGACAATAAATACATCAGATCTAAGACACATCATATTTACCTTACTGAGGCGTACATCAAGCCATTGCAAAGGTTTGCAGGGTTTTTAGCAAAGTATAAGGCTGAAGATACAAGAGGCCTGCAACAACTCCTCAATTTCGCAGTGAGGTTTGAAAAACACCCCATGTGGATCGAATACATGAGACCAGAAAGTCCGGGCGGCAGAGACTTTAAGAAATAAGTCAACAAAAGAGGATATGTAGCGTGAGTATTGGCAACGTTTTTTCAATCATATGTGTGATTAATTTTTTCATACTTGAAAGCATTTTTAAAATAACAGACAGTCTTGAAACGATTGGAATTATTGCTTTCGGAGGTTTTTTTCTGCTCCTCCCTTTGCTGATAATTTTCATATCGATGAACAATGTAAAAAAAACATACGACTCAAAGAATTGGCCTCACGTAATGGGCAAGATAGAAAAAACAGAGAGAAGGTTGCCTGTTATTCCTTTTCTGCAATCCAAAAAGTTTGAACTGACTTTCGCCTATAGTATTGACGACAAGGTTTATTGTGGCGAAATGTTCTCACCAGAAAGAAGAGCGATTACAGCTTCTGATTTACTCTATGTGATTCAGCTTCGGAGGAAGAAAATTAGTGAACTTGCCGGATCAGTAGTAAGGGTTTTCTATAACCCCAAAAATCCATGGGAGTCTTTTCTTTGCAGAGAAGTTTACTGGGATTTTCATAGAGTATTGCTTCCAGCGACAAATGCACTTATTATTAGTATGTATTTATTTTATTGTATTTATTAAGACGTGAAAATGATTGTATCCCTGTCGCAAGACAAGACCGCTATGATAGGCTTAGAGAACGGCATTCTGGAGCAGAATACTGCAAAGTGCCGTGTTTCTGGTAATCGCATATTTCTATCCGATAAAGCTAACAAGCTGGTCTTTGAGGTTGATGACAGAACTCTCAATGCAATCAGGAATAAAGGTTTTTTGATGTATTGCACATCTAATCCAACTTTCGACTTTTTCAAGATAAAGGTTACATCATCGTGAGTGAGAAATATCATCTGAGGTACTTCAGCAATAGAACAATGATTGCACTCTTAACTAACTCCGATTCGGAGTCTTTTGTTTCTAAAGCGCCCTTTGACACCTTTACAAAAGACAACGGCTATCACAACAAAGTTAATGAAATGCCTTTTATCACAAAGCTTCTGCCTAAAGCCGACATTCAAAAAGAGATTTTGGGTAGAATGTTCTTTGAGACGCTCGAAGAGATGAACGATATTTTTGTCAAAATTAATAACGGCAGTATTGACGTTAGGGATGATGATCACTTTAAAGAGTTAATGCTGGAAAAAGTCAAAAACAACCTTTTTTTGCTAGATGGCGAAGGGAGAGTTAGTCTCATCCAATGGTTGAACATTGCATTTTTGTTCATCGATTACGAGCCAGATGAATTATCCGAAATCTGTGAAGTAATTGAAGAGTCAGGAAGGGGCGCAAAATTTGTAAGCAAGCTTTATCATAATGTCGTTTTCAAAGACAAGGCAGAATTGGCGAACAATCTTATTGATATATATCTCCCTGTTTTTGAAAGTTCAGGGCAGTGGTTTGCTCTAAAGAAAGCAACATTTGTAATGCATTTTTTGGCAAAGCAATATGCTAAAGACAGAGTATCAGAAGCTGCTGAAGCATATAACAATTCTATTGAAGAGTTCGAAAAAGCAACTGGAAGAGACGCCAACTGGAAACCTTACCAAAGGCATACTGACAGATTCTCAAAAAACCAGTATTACAGAGACAAGCAAAGAAAAATGGCAGATAAAAAGTAAAGGGTGAGTACACCCTTTACTTTAATAATATGACAAATATATACTAACTATTACTTGGGCAATAAAATATTAAGCTTCATACCCTTCATAGTAATTTTCCCCTCAGATTCAAGTTCTTTAAGGATCTTACCTGCCAGTTCTCGTGAACAGCCAACCCGCTGAGAAATTGATTTCCTCGATATTTTTACAAAAACTCCTTTCCTTCCTTCAACCTTGAAAGAGTCATCAGACAAGGCCAGCTCCTCGATCAGAAATTGAATCCTTTCCTTGGTGCTTCTGGTGGCTAATTGCCCTGCGTGCTTCGTTGTCACAGACAGGCGTTCTGCCATTTTTTTTGCAATATAAAAAAGAAAAGCAGGGTCTCTTGCCGAGATCTTTTCGAAGTCTTCATAAGTAATAATCAACGCCTCGACCTCTGCGAATGCTATTACTGAAGAAGTTCTATGTTGAGCGGTAAACATCCCCATCTCACCAATAATGGAGCCTTGACTAAATTGACCAACTACAAATTGCTCTGACCCCATTTTGTCGATCACTTGCACCGAGCCAGTTAAAACGACAGCAAAAGAATCGGCCAAACTACCTTCTGAAAAAATGCACTCTTTTCGCTGAAAAGTCATGCGCTTAGAAGAGTTATTTGGGGTGTCAGCTATAATTGACATCATCGACAAAAATTGACACTTTGAAATCTTGTTAATAATCATAAATACACCTTAAAATTGATGACTTATTATCCACTTTTAGGGTATGTTAGTCCAGTTAAGCTTGTTGAATACAAGAGAGAGCAAGGAAATATTTAAACCAAAATCCATATCAAAAAAAATGGCAAAAAATTTTACAACATCAGCAGCCACAGTATACTAACATTACAACAGCTTGAGCCTTTATATATATGCGAAAAATTTATTCCCATTTCTGCGACAGCTCAGTGATTGAGTTCGCGGATGAGCATTTCAGCAGTAGTGAACATCCCTTAGTGATTGTGTGTTCGAATAACGAACATGCAGAGAGAATTGGAGAAACAATTGCAATAAAACACGAAAATGCCAAGCCTTTTATCATTCCCGAAGTTGAAACACTTCCTTATGATGAGGAATTTACTCAGCCATCCATCGTAAGCGCCCGCTTCCAGAACATTTACAGGCTTCTTCATAGCAAGAGCAAATGGGATGTGTTTCTTGTGCCAATTCGCTCTTTAATTGAAAAGAACCCCGATGTTGATTTTTATCAGGCTGTAGCTTGTACACATGACTTATACGATCCGACATGCGGAACATCAGGGATGCTGGATGTACTAAAGGCAAATGGGTATAAAGAAACAGGTTCCGTTGAAGAACTAGGACAATTTAGTGTTACAGAAAACGTCATAGATGTTTTCGGATACGGCAATGAGAAGCCGTCGAGAACTTTCATCAATGAGAAGAAAACTTTTTACTTCAACACTGAATCACAATTGAACGGCGATTCGATTGAAAATTACTACATCTTCAGCACTCATGAGTTCCCTTACGATGAGGCTTCACTAAGTCGTTTTAGATTTCAATACAGAAATCTCTTTAAAACCAGAGACACGGACGTATTTAAAAGTGTTCATAACGGCCAGCTACCTCGCGGTATCGACTACTACAAACCGTTGTTTGTAAAAGACATGATAATGAAGCCACTACTGGCGGTCATCCCAACAACAAGCGCGGTTTTATTTTGCATCGATGCAGAAAAATCTATTCAAAGTATCCACAACAACTTTGAAAACAGATACAAAGAAATCATAGAGTCAAGACCAGTACTTGAGCCAAAGTATCTTCTGGGTAACAAAAAAGAGATTGATACGCTCTTAATGAGCAGGCCCAATAAGGTAATGGACATTGCCTCTAAAGATGAACTCGGCATCTTCGTGAATAGTGTACGAAAGCAGGAGAAGATGCATGAAACCTTCAAGAAGATTACCGCTGCACACAATGAGACCGGCAAGACTCTGATCACCATCAACTCGCAAACGCGAAGCAAACAGCTGGAGATGATGTTCCGAATGAAAGGAATCAACTTCGGAATCGTAGATAGCTGGAAAGAATTCGAGTCCAAAGAAGACGGCTACTGGGTACTTGTAGCGGATATGGATCTTGGCTTTATAAACAAAAGAAAGGGTTATACCCTAATCACTGAATTCGAGATCTTCGACAGTAAAACAATGGAAGAAATTGTTTACGATAGAAGCGAAAAAGCGACTCACATAACAGAGCTTAGAGTTGGCGATCCACTTGTACACGCAAAACATGGTGTTGGACGATTTGTCGGGTTCAAAAACTATTCTGACTCCAATAGCTCAAAAGAGTACGTTGTGCTTGAATACGCAGAAAGCAGTAGTATTTTTGTCTCTATTGACGATCTCTATCTGCTTAGCGAATACAAAGGGATTAATCCTGAAACAACGCCTCTTGATAATGCAGCATCCAAGCACTGGGAGCGCAATCTTCAAAGTGCAATTAAAGATGTAAAAGCGGTTTCAAAAGAATTACTTGCAATCAAGGCTAAGAGATTAGCCAAGAAGCGTCCGTCTTTCACCATACCAACATTTGAGTATCGCAAGTTCGCAAACGAATTCCGATTTATTCCCACCAAAGACCAAAGTATGGCCATACAAGACATACTTAATGATTTGGAAGGAGACATAGCAATGGACAGGCTTGTAGTCGGCGATGTCGGCTACGGGAAAACAGAAGTAGCAATGAGAGCGGCAATGGTAGTAGCACACAATAAAAAACAGTGCTGCATCATTGCACCCACTACGCTTTTGGCTGAACAGCATTATCACTCGTTCAAAGAACGCTTCGACTCTTTTAACTTCAACATACAATTGCTTACTCGGGGAAGCAAAACCGAGGAAAGAGAATGCCTTAAAGGTCTTAAGAACGGATCGATAGATATCGTCATTGGTACTCACAGATTGATACAACGTGACGTGGAATTCGCCAATCTTGGCATATTCGTGATAGATGAAGAGCACCGGTTCGGAGTGAAGCAAAAGGAAGAATTTAACAAGCACCGTGGATCAGTGGACATTCTATCACTTACAGCCACACCTATTCCGAGAACACTCACGATGACTATGCACGGCATTCGTGATATTTCAACAATAACTACAGCACCTGCAAAGCGACTGGCAGTAAGAACGGTAGCCTATGACTTTGACTATCGACGTATTCATGAAGCGATAGCGCGAGAATTAAGCCGTAATGGGCAAATTTACTATGTGCATAATGACATCTCAACAATTTCAGAGGCGGCAAGCAAGATAGAGGAAATGTTCCCTGAAGCAAGGGTTTGCTACGCTCACGGCAAGATGAAAGAAGCTGAAATGCAGTCAGTAATGAACGCATTTCATGCTTACGAGTACGATATCCTAGTAGCAACAACCATCATTGAAATAGGTTTAGACATTCCCAACGCAAACACCATCATTATCACTAATTGTGACAAGCTGGGACTAGCTCAAATGCATCAGCTGAGGGGCAGGGTGGGCCGCTCATCCAAACAGGCTTACTGCTACTTGTTGCGACCAGAGAATCGAAGAACATCTGAGATTGCAGAAAAGAGATTGCAAGCAATGATGAGCAACACAAACCTCGGGGGTGGCTTCAAGATCTCTAACGCGGACTTGGAAATAAGAGGAGCTGGAGAAATCCTTGGAGAAGATCAAAGTGGCCACATTCAAGACATTGGATTCCAGATGTACTTTCATCTGCTTGAAAAAGCGATTAGCCTGCTTGAGCAAGGAAAGTCACTCAGTGAATTGGATGATGAAAACAGAGAGACTATTGTTTTTTATATTCCTGACTCTCACAACATCCCAATGAACTACATACCCAATAGCGGTATGAGAGCCAGCATCTATAAGCGATTATCCGAATGCAAAAGCATTGAAGAATTCGAGCCAATACTGTCTGAAATGACTGATCGCTACGGGGAAATCCCTGAACCTACCCGACGACTAATCGAACTACTGTCTGGCAGACTGGAGGCGCTTAAAATTGGCATTCGGGGAACCCGAATATCGAATGAGATCCTGACCATCGCGATGGATGAAGAGAAAAATGCAGAACAACTTATTTCAAAGTTCTCAGAAGAGGGAATTATTCCCGTTCCCCTTACGGACGTTGCTATCACAGTTCCCTTCAAACACTTCAACAGAGATGGTGTAATAGATTACCCAAGGATTGCTTCCCTCTACCATTAAATAAACGCCCCCGCATATAGCTTTATATCGGGGGCTTTACTTAATCGTTGAATTACCCGCCAAACTCCCTATAATAAACAGTCAATTATACGGAGTATTTTTATGAAAACTTATTTCAAATTGGCGAAAGCATTTAGCCTTTCCGCGATTATGGCGCTGTCGTGCTCATCCATTTCTCATGCCCAAGTTACCCCTGACTTTCAGGGAAAAATCGAAGCCATGGCGGCTAAAAACAATTTAACCGTCTACAGTATTTCTGAGTCTGCAATCCCTAATTATTTAGAGATCGATCTGAGCAACGGGAAAACCATTCTGGTAAGCGAGAACCTTGATTATGGCGTAGCTTATAACCCTGATCACGGGATCAGCGTGCTGGACTTTGTATCCGGAGCGGACTTTACCAGCCAGAGAAAATACGAAGCGCTTATAGGTTACGTAGAAACCGCACCGCTTGTAGCCGTGTATGAAGCAAAATCAGAAAAAGCCGCAATCACCGTATTTACTGATCCTCAATGCCACTACTGCCAAAAATTACACAAAGAGGTGCCCAAGCTCAATAATAGTGGGGTAACAGTACGGTACATAGCCACACCTAATTACGAGGGGAGCAAACTAATGCTCTCCGCAGTCGCTTGTAGCAAAAAACCTCAGGCAACAATGGACAGCTATATCGAATCACTCTCAAAGGCAGCAGAGGAGGGCAGAATTGCAGCAAGTCGCGAGAACACGGTTGATATGCGCCAATCTGTTTACCAGCATGCGGTTGCCAAGGGGAAACAGGCTATTTTGTCCAACGCAGAGCAAGAGCTTTCTGAAAATCCTATGTGCGGGTTTGATATAGAAGAGGTTAAACGCAATACGAGTGGGCTGGGCATTTCAGGAACCCCTTTGATTGTCTACCCTAACGGCAAATTGCAAAAGGGGGCGGATAGCTCTGATGCTATCCTCGCTAATCTCGGATTAGGAGAATAAAATGCTCCTTCACATACTTTTTACTGCTTCTCTCGTAGGCACAATCATATTCGGCTTTCTCGGTATAAACAGATTTTTTAAAACGATACCGTTAATGAGCGCAAAAGTAGCAAAGGGAATTGTGAAGGATGCCAGATTTACTAATGCGAATATTTTAGGGGAAAGCTTTCAAGAGGCGAAAAGTTACCTTTACTACCAATACAAGGTAGACGGAATTACCTATGGAAACAGCGATTATTCAGTCGTGAAAAACGGCTTGAGTAAGTCAAAAATCGAAGGGTTAGCCAGAAGGTTTGAAGAGGAGGGTCAGTTTGAGATACCTGTCTATTACCAGAAGAAAGATCCTCGCAGGGCTTATCTTGTAAGCGCATCACGCACGCCAAATCCAAGTTTGATGATATCTGGAGTACTTTTCTTAATATCACTATTGTCATTTTTTGTAAAATAGGTTGGGAAGAAAATGCACGCATTCTTATTTAACTATGAATCACACCTGTATATCTTGGGGTGCATCACCCTTTTGGCATTCGTAAGTTACATTTCGATGCAGGCTGTTGCTATATTTAACAGCGAACAGCAATTAATTGAACTTTCGAAAGAGGATATTTGGGAGAAAATTCCTGTAAAGGTAGCAAAAAGAGGATATAACATACACTATCCTTATTTGAACCGATACTCAAAAGAATACCCTGATAACATGTCTCAGGAGGCTATAAGAAAAGCGTCCTCTTACGAATTTGAGCACTTTAAAAAGCGAGTAAAGTTAGCTGAGGAGGAAACCAGCAGGGGCGGGGTAACGATTTTCTATATGGATGAAAGTGGAATCAAGCATGACAGGATAAGCATCTCCAACTCTCCTGATTATAACTTCGAAACACTTAAAGCCTCTGACAAGCAACAACATGCTTTTCGCTTAAAGAGCGATCATAGCGTGGTTGTTTTTGCCAAACCAACAAAGCGTGAGGCAAAACTTTCCGTAAGGAATAAGTTTAAAGCCATCACTAAGACAGCAACGGTCATGGGCCTTATCTCAATTTCCATATTTGTTGCATGTTTGTTTGTTTGACGAAGCCTTACGAGGTTTCATAAATAAGGAACAACTGTTTCTGGTGGCGTCAAACACGAGCACTGCCCTAAAATGACAAGCTAGGCTGGAATAAGTAATACTCTGCATCAGCCTAGCCATGTCATGTCCTTCAGAAGAAAACTCACCCACTACGGCGGATAGTTCTGAATTAAATACAAACGACCCATATGACAATGACTTCTTGAGTCTTTCTGACAACCCGTTCTTACCCGCCTTAAAGGTCTTTGATACGAAGACATTTTTTCCGCCTCGGGATGAGTCATAAATAATTGTGATACAGTAGCTGTCAAACTTTTGCTTTAGTATGCTTTTTATATTCGATAATGCAAACTCCACATCTACCTGCCTTGCAGTATGCAACAGCCCGATAGAGTGAATTAACTCAGGATACGGGGTGAACTTTTTATACCCGAATTTTGCAGCCTTATCTTCCTCAATCATCATAGATACCTCATAAAAAAGGTGCAGTACCAGAATTGAAGTGACCGCACCTATCTTAATACATTGTTTATATTTTAAACCATCAGGTATTATTTTCAATTTCTAATTTGATGTCACCTTTCTTTTCGCTATCAATAAATCGACCTCTGGAAGGGCGTTTACCTCGATATATCTCAAAGTTTGATTTGTCTATGCGATGGACTTTTCTACCTGCCCTTACTTTTACAACCGTGTCATCAGCCAAAGAAATTATAGAGTTCAGTCCATCACCCAGCTTGGCTACTTCGCCAGCATTCAGGTTAATAAGCTTTACTCCTCGCCCTTTAGACAGGGTATTGATTTCTGATTTTTGGATAATCAACGCTCGCCCCAGACTGGTTACAACAAGAACTTCATCTGATGCTGTGATATCCACAGGAGGAAGGGACGACTCGCCGTCTTTCAGTGTAATCACATCCTTCCCAGTCTTGTTCTTCGTAAACAGGTCAGAAGCATTACAAACAAACCCATAACCGCTATCTGAGTGCATTAGCCAAGCCTTTTCCGGATCGTAGATTAATATTTGTTTAATGAGGTCGCCTTGTTTTAGGGAGATTTTACTTGTTAACGGCTCCCCCGTGCCCTTAGCATTCGGGAAGTCTGCAACAGGCACGATGTGAGCACGACCCATTTCGGTGAGAATAAGCAAGCTCTCATTGCTCTTCATCTCAATATGCTGGGAGTATTTGTCACCTGTTCTGTAGTTGAGCTTACTAATATCAAAATCATGACCCTTAGCTGATCGAACCCATCCCTTAGCACTTATAATGACAGTTACAGGCACGGCAGGCACAAGTGTATCTTCTGAGATCTCTTTTGCTTCTTTTCTTTCTTCACATAAGGTTCTTCGAGGCTCTTTGACTCTTTCAGTAACTTCAAGCAGTTCTTTTATAACGGCGTTTTTAATCTTACGATCAGAGGCAAGCAAGGTCTCCAGAGCAATTTTTTCCTTATCGAGTTCATCTTGTTCTGATGTTAGTTTGTATTCTTCCAACTTAGCCAAGTGGCGCAGTTTCATGTCCAAAATAGCATCTGCCTGAATTTCAGAAAGCGCAAATCTCAACATTAATTCAGCACGGGGATCTTCTGCTGTCCGGATAATTTCAATAACCTCGTCAAGGATATTGTACGCAATTATCAAACCTTCGACGATATGAAGTCTCGCATCAACTTGCGCCAAACGATGACGTTTCTTTCGCTCGAAAACATTTTGCCTGCATTGCGTCCACTGCCTCACAACTTCCATAAAAGACATCGGCTGGGGCTTGCCTTCTGTATTAATAGCAATGAAGCTTTGCGTATGGCTCTTCTGAAGATCGGTCTTCACGAAAAGGTGACTCATAACCTCCTCAGGATTCACCCGATTTGAGCGCATCGTTAATACTATTCTGACAGGATTGTTGGCGTCACTTTCATCATCGATACTTTGAATGAGAGAAAACTTCTTCTCTTCCACGAGATGAGCAATCTGCTCAAGGATCTTAGGTGCGCTAGCCTGATACGGAATTGAGTCGATAATAATCTCATCACCTTCAACATGATAAGATGCGCGAATTGTGACTTTTCCCTTGCCTTCTTTGTACATTTTTACAATGGACTCGCGGGAGTTGGTAATCACCCCACCGAGGGGTAAATCTGGGCCTTGCACATGCGAAAGCAGATCATCCTCAGAAATTTTTGAGTTCTGCAAAAAGGCAACACAGGCGGCGACTACCTCTTCAGCATTATGCGAAAGAATCATTGAACGCATGCCCACCGCAATCCCTTCTGTACCGTTAATCAAGATATTGGGCAGCTGAGCGGGTAGGGTAACAGGCTCCGTCAGGGTGCCATCAAAATTGGGCGCAAAATCGACAGTGCCAAGCTTTATTTCGGAAAGTAATGTCTCAGCAAACTTAGTGAGCTTGCTTTCTGTGTATCGCATGGCGGCAAAAGACTTCGGCTCATCAATAGAACCAAAATTACCCTGTCCATCCACAAGCGGATGCAGCGTACTGAAAGGCTGAGCCATTAAAACCATTGCCTCATAACACGCGGAATCGCCATGAGGATGGTACTTACCAAGTACATCACCCACGGTTCTGGCGGATTTTTTATATTTGGCCGAAGAAACCAACCCCAGTTCTCTCATCGCATAAATGATTCGACGATGAACTGGCTTTAAGCCATCTGCAACGTTCGGCAATGCACGGTCATTCAGAGTGTACATCGCATAATCGAGGTAAGAATTTTTGGCAAACGAGACCAGATTTACTGAATCAGATACGTTAAATGTTTCACTCATGATTTTCCCCTAATTCTGGATTGACGCCATCTCTAATTATCCATTCGCGACGCGCCTCAACTGTTTTTTTGGCGAGTAAGATATTCAGCTCTTCAAGCACTTCGGTAGCATCTTCAATATCTAATCTGATCAATCTTCTTGAGGCAGGATCTAATGTCGTCTCCCTCAATTGCTCTGGGTTCATTTCACCAAGCCCTTTAAAGCGCTGTATAGAAATCTCGCCGCGCAATTTCTCGCGCTTTACTCTTTGAAGTATTTCTTCTCTTTCGTTCTCATCCAATGCATAGAAAACCGCTTTCCCGACGTCTATCCGATAGAGCGGTGGCATGGCAACATATAAGTGACCAGCTTCAACCACAGGGCGCATGTGTCGCACGAAGAGAGCCAGTAAAAGCACAGCAATATGGAGACCATCTGAGTCAGCATCAGCAAGGATGCAGATCTTGTGATACCGCAGGCCAGAAAGGTCTGTTGAGTTAGAATCAACACCTATTGCTGAGCATATATTCTTTACTTCTTCTGATTTGTTTATGTCACTAGCACTTGCTTCCCAAGAGTTCAGGATCTTTCCTCGTAGCGGCAGTATGGCTTGGGTCTCCTTGTCGCGAGCACCTTTTGCAGATCCACCAGCTGAATCACCCTCTACGAGAAATAACTCACATTGTGAAGGCGATTTGCTCTTGCAGTCAGTAAGCTTGCCGGGAAGTGCGATACTTTTTCCGATCTTCTTACGCTCTATCTTTATTTCCTCTTTAGAGCGCTGTGAAGCGTTTTTCAGCACATTTTCAAGCAATGCCTCTGCCTGTACCTTGTTGTGACTGAGATAAACGCTCAGTGCGTCCCTGACGGTATTTTGAATAACCGCGATACATTCTCGGGACTTAAGCTTGGTTTTTGTCTGACCATCAAAGATAGGTTCTTTCATTTGATAAGACAGTACGTAGTTTACGTCCTTTGTCACGTCATCTTCGGTGATATCAATTTTTTTAGGCAGCGCGTTATTAAAACTGACGTATTCCTTGATTGCTTCAGTCAGGCCTCGCCCCAACCCCTTCACATGCGTACCGCCATCACGAGTATTTATCAGGTTAACGAAAGACTCAGAAAGGATGTTTCTTCCCTCGGCCCAAAAACAGCCCCATTGTACACGGCTGCTTTCAAGATCAAACTCACCATAAAAGGCAAAACCACCGATAGCATCCTCTTCTACATCCACATTCATCTCAACAAAATCTTTAACACCTTCTTCAAAGAAAAACTCAACGGTGTCTTCGGATATCTCGTTAACGAAAATTACCTTTAACCCCTTGCAAAGCATTGCCTTTGCACGAAGAAGATTGCTGAGAGCATTAGAACTAATTTTGGGAGTATCAAAGTACTGCGGATCAGGCTTAAACCATACAATGGTTCCGTGCTTGTTTTTTGCGGCTTTGCCGACAACTTTTAGCGGTGATTGCTTAAAGCCGTCGTTATAGGTTATTTCATGCTCTTTTCCATCACGGTAAACAGTTACCTTCATTTCCTGACTCAGCGCATTTACTACCGAGATACCGACACCGTGCAGTCCGCCAGAAAAGTTGTAGTTACTGTCGCCAAATTTACCACCAGAGTGAAGGTTGTCGATAATCATCTCTACGCCAGAGATATTCTCTTCTTTATTTATATCAACAGGCATACCCCTGCCATCATCACAGACTTCGACAGAGTAATCTTTTTTTAAAGTAACCTTGATTTCTGTGGCATGACCAGCCAGAGCCTCATCCACACTATTGTCAATAATCTCTTGTGCGAGGTGTAGCGGATTCTCCACATCCGTGTACATGCCGGGTCTGCGCTTAACCGGCTCCAGACCCTTTAAATGGGTAATGTCGTCTGAAGTATAAGACATAATAAAAACTTCCTCTTAAAATATGTGCATAGAATAACGAGCAGGGGGCATCCCGACAAGAAAATCGCTGTTTTTTATCGAATGAAGATATAGATCGAGTTTAGGGCAATGTTTTCGTCACCTGTTCCCTGATCGTTCATAACTCTGACTTCGAGCGAAGTCTTCATAGCAGTTGGAAGTACCCGAGAAAATTCAATACCACCGAATAACTCCGTTTGATAAAAACCATAAATATCTGCTCCACCAGTATTTCCTGTCTCACAAGCATAATAGCCTGCAACAAAACTTGGAGGTGCATCACCGCCATTAGAAGGACATGCCTGCCTGTTACTTGTGGATGACTGACCAATGGCATAGGTGAAGAGGTGACCTCGACTACCTTCATCATCATAAGTAAATGAAACGCCATCTACATAGTTTGCATCAATAGATGAGGTTGAATTATAACGACGAAATCCGTCATTGCTTCCGCTTTGGAAAACCGCAACCCCACCTCTTACCTCCTGAAACTTCAACCCTAACGTGTTAGCGCTGAACGAAATAGCATTTGAGGATTTAACACAATAGCCAGACGAATTCAGAGACATGGAGCCTGCGCAGTTTTGTTTGTTTACCCCTACATACAGGATTCTTGTCCACCCCCCGCCATCGGTTTTTTGGTCGCAAAAAACTTCCTGCGATGACCCGTTAAGCCCCATCGGGAAAATAGTCTCCCATCCGGATTGCGCATCAGGGTTCTTCGCCAGCAAATCCGCGCAACTCTTTGGCATCTTACTTTCATATATATCTTTCGGCAGCTTGTACCGAAATACATTTCCTGCATGAGAAAAAGGTGAGGTAATTATCGCCATTAACACAAGCGCTGACACAAGCTTCAAAATAAATACTCCGAAAATTTACATTACAGATTTGATTGCTATAATCTAATTATTACATCATCTAAATAACAGTTTGTCACGCGATAGTGTAGGCTGTCGACACAACAGGATACCCGAATGTATAAAACCTTAGGAGCAACAGCAATCATATTTCTATCACTATATAGTAGCGAGAAGGCTCCAGCTGCTGATGTTAAGGTGACCGAAAGTATGCGAATCGAGGATAATAGTGCCGATGCCGAAATAACTGTAGTTTTAAACTTCGCTCCCGACCAAGTGACACTAACACCTGCCCAGCAAGATGAGCTAAACAGCAAGCTAAAAGGAAGTCATCCACTAGAAATTACGCTCAAAGCTATCAGCCTTGAAAGCATTGAAGGAGTAGGTGTTCAGCAACATCGCTTCCGCAACATAGTCAACCAAATGGGATGGAGCGGCCTGCCACTGGAGTATCAAACAACATTCTCCAGCAGTGATGCAGAGCTGTGCATTAACAAAGCCAGCTGTGTGCCACGTATTGAAATTGTGGTCAAATGAATATGCTGGAGAAGCATATCAGGGAAGCCTGCCTTGAATATCTGAACGCATCGAATTTGACCCACCTCGACTCCCGTGCGGTCATCACCAAGCTTGAGTCACACATTCCCAGAGATATACTAAATGTCTTGCTTGAAATCGTAGTTATTTATCACACCCGAACCCACGACACTGTGTCCTTTGTGCTAAAGAATCGGCACAACCTGTTCCCAGATACATTATCCGATATTATAGAGTCGGAACATGATGTTCTGGAATATATTCTGGGCACTGACAAAGCAGATTTGAGCGGCCTCCAAGGGGAAATCCGGCACTTCCTTGCTAGTGTAAAAAAAAGCACTGAGGTTAATTATGAAGAGTCCAGTCAGCAGGAATTCAACGAGAAGTACGGGTCACTAACTGTAAAATCAGAAAATGAACTAAATATTGTTGAGCAGAGCATAAGACTCCCTCTTTGCAGAAAGCTCAACAACTCAACAAATTTATTCAAGCTATATGGCACAACTTTAGGCAGACTTCCCGTCCTGCTTTACCTCTGCGCTAACCGCATAGGAAATAATCCCATTCACAACAAAACTCTACTTAAACTCAACAAGAAGAATTTAGCCCGTGACATAAACCTGACTGGCATGAATAAAATGGCTATAAGACCATGGGTAAGCTTTATAGCTAAAGCTAGTGAAAGCCCCAGACTGATTGCAGAATTTGACAAAACCCCATACACATTGTCGCTGCAAAAAAAGCTACTTTTCACACTTATAGCAATTCACTCGCTTGCCTCTAATCGTATGCTAAGTTAGTGAGCGTGCTTCATGAGAGTTTCAATGTGACCACTCTGCTGTTCCAGAAATGTTCTGTCGCCTACAATGAAAAGTCTGTTTTTGGAGCGGGACACAGCGACATTCAGGAGGTTGGGAGCGCCACTTATAAATTGAACGTGATAGGTGCTGTTGTACACAACCATACTTAAAATAATAATATCAAACTCTGCCCCTTGGAATGCGTGGACTGTACCTATTTTCTTATGGTAAACATCATGTCCCAAACGCTTTCTAAATCGGCTTTGAATTAATGTACTCTGATTCTGGAATGGCGTAATGATCCCAACCTGACTTTTTAAATCTATTCCCTTAGCCTCAAAATCATCCAGCAGAGCTTCTATTGCATCCACCTCTTCAAAGTTAACGTTCCGCTTGCCCTTATTGGCACCCTTAACATCTACCATCGTGATAGGATGCGCGGACAGTGAAGCATAAAGCTCCAAGTCTTCATCTTCCAGTACTGGCGTCAGATTGGTGATATTAGTGTATCCGCCAATCTCAATAAAGCAGTCGGAAATATCAGACTGACATCGCCTATGCTCATTTAAGATCACTGACTCACCAATATCAGCATAGTTGCTTTTTTGTGCAAAAGCGCAGCGCTGGAACGCAGAACTCAGCATAGGATTATAAATACTATCACCAGAAGAAAGGCCAGCTTTGCTGGCAAACTCTGCCAGACGGGTTTTATCAATAGATATTATTGGCAACAATTGCTTCTGATCTCCGATAACCAAGCCTTGCTTGCTCCTTATCAGAATACTTGGCATGCAAAATATAGGAACAACACCGGCTTCATCACAAACAGAAAGCTCAAAAGGCTTGGTATTTACATAGGTGCTTTCAGGATGATCGAAAACACTACCCAAGGAGGATAATGTGCAGGTAGTCACAGGGAAGGCCATACTTACCCTGTTAATAAAGTCGCTAAAGTTATCATGGTAAAGGCGACTTTCCGTGCCCTTTCCTGCTAAAACATCACGCCACGCTGACAGCGCCTCAATGACTGCAAATTTATTCTTTACCATAGTCTCGTATAAGAGATGAAGACTTGCGAGGAAGATGGCCTTATTGTCCTGCACATGGTTAAGACGTATCTTATCGATAGAAGTATGCACCTCTGATGAAGAGGTTATCTTACCTAACACAGAGCGAATTATCTGTTTGTTTTTTAGTCGCCTTTCTATTGAAGACACACGGGCGTCAACCTTTGCGATCTGACTCACGTAAACAGGGTAGGGTAAAAGTGACTTACTCTCAATTTTTCGGTTAAACCGACGCTTTTCTTCTGCAATATCGGCAGCAGGGTTCTTGGCTGCACTAATACCCATCCAAGCCAGCACTCTGGTTAGCAATCCATTTTGCTGCTGCGATGCTTCCGACCTGATAGCCTCATCTGAGTCATGCTTTGATGAAAAAATATAATCCTGAGGAAGCAAGGGAAATTGCTCAGCCAAAGACTTATAGATGGCAATCTTTCTACCGATGATAACCTTTTTTACCTGCAAGTCATCAACAGTTTGCTTGTCTGTTTTGATGCTATAGGCCAGAGATGATATTGCTGCTGAAATACTCCGTTTCTTTGATTTCAAAATCTTAAAGAGAAATTCAGTCAAACTCTTTGAGTCCATTTCTCCTGTATAGCCGAGACTTCTTAATGTAGAAATTTCAACCGGAGAATAATCTACGGAGGATTCATTCTTTTGCAATGCCGCAGTTTCAATTACCTTTTCTGCCTTGACAAGAAAGCCTTTGAGCTTTTCGAACTTAGCCCTGTCGAAAGAGGCTTCATCAATTCGTTTGATAAGTGCGTCGATCCTTTCAACAGCCAGCTCCCGTTTCTCTCGATTACCTAGTTGCAAACAAAGCCACTCTGGAAACATGTCGCCAAATTCACGCTCCAAGATATTAGCAACATTCTCTACAGCCTTGTTATTGAAGCTAGTCACAAGGATCAAGCCGGATTTCTGATCTTCACCTTTTGAAAGAGCGATAGCTTTACGGGCCAACTTTGCGGCGATAACAGAAAGGATGAGTGTTGTCTTGCCGGTTCCCGGCCCACCCTGTACGCTAATCAACTCTCTATTGCTATACATAACCTCAGATAATGCGGCTGCCTGACCTTCACTCATAGGGGAGTCAAAGAAACCACCAATAAAGGGATTGGAAGTAAACTCTACACCTGCGCTTCTCTTATTGATGTAGTTGTCCACCATTGTCGAGTTAAGCAGGGACGGGTTTTCCTTGATATATAGGAGATCCTTTTTAAAAATCAGTGTTGCTTCACTAAAGTCCGAGTACTTTATCAGACCTTTAGACTCCACTTCTGTGACTTTTGCATAACTACCGGTTGAAGATTTGGCATCCTCTTTGATGAAGTCCAGCAATTCTGTCAGCGCCATTTGAAAGTTAAGCGTAAAACTACCAGTTATTTTTTCAATAAAGCTGATAACAGACTCATTGAGGTCGATGTTCTCTTCATCATAACCAAGCTTGGCAAATGTGTCTGATACGACGCCAATTTTGGTATCGACAGACCATGGGTTGATATCAAATGACAAATCCCCCGTGCCGGACATTATCTGACTTTCAAGATCTGCGAGATCTACAAAAAATAGAGGATGAGACTGCCCATTTACAGTAATCAAAGGAAAGAAAAATACTGGCCGAGAATCCTTGTTGTTACGATAAAGTTGTCGAGTGCGCTCCTTCTTTAATACGTCGCGAAGTTCTGTGCTGAACTTGATTTTCACACTATCTCGCTGGTTAGATAATATCGCAGACTCGTCATCCAAAGAAACAAACTGGTGACGACTAACATTTCCAGTCAGGCTTGTCTTTTGAATATCTTGCTCTCTAACACAGGAAAGCCAATAATCAATAACGCTCGTTTTGTCTGCCACGTATATACACCTCATATAACTCTGAGGATAAAATATACAGCATATTAATTCATGTTTAAAGGAAAAATAAGTGGTGCGAAACCGTTAATAGGGGTGTAAAATATATAGCCTATTAAATCCGCTTCGGGTTTAATTTTTTTCGGTATTTATGAGACGGTATTTATTATGAGCAGTAAATCAGTTAATGATCACTATTTGAGTGATAATCAAATCGAAGGTTTTAAGGAAACCTTGCGTGAAGAACTATTAAGCCACAGAGCATGGATTGATAGCAAAAGAGAGGAGTTGAACCAGACTAAAACGGTCTATGTCGATCCTGTTGACCAAGCTTCCGAACAGGAAGACTTTGATGCTATGAAACGTGAGCTTGACAGACGGAAGAAGCGAGCTGAGGAAATCTCATCAGTGCTTCGGCACTTCGACAAAGAGGAGTTCGGCTACTGCCAGTCTTGCGGCATTGAAATTGGGCGTGAGCGTTTGGCAATCAATCCAGCGTTTAAGAACTGCACAGAGTGTGCAAATGTGCTGGAGATTAAGGCAAAGCAATTCATTAAACAGTAGGTAGGTTATGAAAAAAGAGGCAAAAAACATCTTAATTCTTGGTGGCTCAGGGGCTTTAGGGCAGGCTCTCTTTACTCACCTTAAAAAAAGTGGGTATGCAGTGACGTTAACCTACTACAAAAACAAACCAACGTGGGCGAATGTGAATGAGAGTATCTATTTTAATGCAAACAGCAAAGAACAGGATGCCGAGCTTACTGAAAAACTGAGAGCAGTCAGTTGGGTATTAAACCTGCTTCCAATAAGTGTGTATGTACGAGATGAACATTGTACGCTTGAAGGCATTTTGCCAATAATCAAGATGGCCAGTTCTGGTGAGTTCCGGTATGCGAATGTATTGCCAGCATCTGTCAGGGATCAATCTGCACTTAAAGGCAAGTCTACACTTGAGGATAAGGTAGATTTCGCGAAGCTGGAGTTAGTAAGTGATTTAACAGCAAGGGCGGCATTAGCTGGTGGACTCACAGTATTTCATTCTCCGGTGCTTTCTTCATCTTCCAACCTGTTCAAGCAGTTAGGAGTGCTTACTAGGCTCAAAATAACGCCTATTATCGGTTCAGGGCTGAGTAAGATAACTCCAATACATACTTTCGACTTCTGCTGTGCGATCAGTGATATGATTGCAGCAAACTTGGAGTATACCAAACCGTTAATCCTGAAGGGCGGTGAGCCTCACACTGTAAGGTATCTTCTCATTCTTGCTTCTAAGGGAGGCGAGCTGGGTGCCCCGTGGTTTCTTCAGTTGTCAAAGAACTTTTTCATGAAGCACAAAAAGCACATTGATAAAGTTACCGGAAAGGCATTTGCGCCAGAGATCCTAATCTATCTGGCAACCGACTGGAACGAAGTATTAAAGGGCAAATCCCTGACATCTCTGACAAAAACTGAGGTACTTTCATTGGATGCAAGACTAAAAAGAGAAAAAACTGAAAAATCGGGAACTAAGTAAGAGAGGTGGAAAACATGTCTGGTTCAACGTCAGATATGTTAGCTTCCTTGTTTTGATTGGCCCAAGCGTCAATGCTTCTTGACGCGGCTTCAAAATCGCATTGTAAATCCGGAAAATTCAATGCCGAAAGTGAGAAGGCATCTTTAAGCATGGTTGAGTCACGTTCAACATCGTAGATATAATCCTGAAAAAAGATCCTTTTTTCTTTCCCACCATCTATTACGATTGCCTTCATGCTTACAACAATGCGCTGCAAATCCTGAATCTGAGTGTCGTAAACCACCATTGCCCAGCACAGACCTACAAGCCTTTCCTCCTTAAGGAGTTTTCTTATATTACTAAAAGCTTCCAAACGTTTCATGTGGAGGGTTCCTACTGCATCGACCGCATACTAACGTAAATTTTATGCAAGTCAAAGGCAGAGGGGGCATACTAACGTATATAATTACATGTTTTACTGTCTGATTGGTCAATAATCACCCTCTGGAGATTGAATTTCGCTCATTCCGTCAGTTAAGGACTTTATTCTACGCAACGCCTCTTGAGTGCCGGATGGTTTTCGGGGGATGCCCATCGCTTCTAAATATGCGCTGTCATGACCGTTCTTTTGCGCATCAATAATAATTAACTCTAAGAAGTCATCAATTGTCGATGTTTCATTAATATACCTCATCATTGTAAATTTAGATGAATTCGACTTTTCTTCATTTGCACAGTACCCATGAAACTCCTGCGGTGCTGTTTGAACTGTTGCAAAAAAAGGAATTCCGAAACTGCTGGCCGCCTCCTGAGCAACTTTTAAATGAGGTTCAATCGTCCTCAAAAACTCTTTTTTCAACCGACTCATAAATTTATCGCCACATCAGCTATATTAAGCTGATATAATAGAGGCTGTTTGGCATTTAGTCAAAATAGACAGGTTATAAGAATTAAAGCCTCATGTTGACAAAATTCTGAATTATGGTATTATATAGGCTCGTTGAGCGAAGGTATTTATTATGATTTTTCTGAATCAAGTGGATAGACTGGTATCTGCGTTTAATGATAACAACGGCTGCAATAAGCTCAAATCGCTCTTTAATGACATCAGTCAGGATGGCGACGGCCCGTCACTTGGTCAATCCATCAGTGAGAATATGGTTTACGACTCACTCATCAACTCTGATGAAAACGCCATCGTAAAACTTGAATTTGATTTTAACCGCTTCAGGGGTGATTCATCTAAGGTCATCGTAGCAGCGTTACTCGCTGAGGTTAGTCAAAGAATTTCCTCTAAATACGTTAAGTGTGAGCTGTTAAGTAGCTATTCAGCTCCCAAAATAGTGGAAAGCGCCTTTTCCAATCTTGCTTGCCGCTATGGCCAAAGCAAGGCAATGAAGCTATGCTCTGAAATTAAGCTACCGGACGGCCAAAAATTTAAATGGAGAGCCGCTAAATTAAAGGGATTCCATTTTACAGCGGAGTTAGAGAGACCACTATATAATTCTGCGGCTAAAAATATTGACAAGCAACTTCACCAGATGAACGAAGACCTGCGAAAAAACATTGCCTATCATATCGACTCGGCAATCAGAGAAACGCTCCGGTTTGGCAAGTTAGGACAACGTTTCGCGGCAGAACATGAATACAGTATCAGGTAGCTAATTGAAAACACTAACATACAACCAGAATGCCCTTGCTAATCACAGGGAAGCACACGCGATTGTGCAAGCAGTTGCAGGCAGTGGGAAAACATCAACAATAACAGAGCTGGTAATCCGGTTAATTGAAACAGATAAAATACCTGCCGAGGAAATCATGCTGGTGGTATTTGGGAGAGAGGCGCGGAAAGATATCTACCGGAAGCTATCTGATAAAGGCATATCCCCGCTACCAAAAATATACACATTCCACTCACTCGCGTTGCGGCTCTATAATTTTCTGGGGTCGAAGGGTTTTCTTAACGCGCTGCCGCTTGTTACATCAGAAAAGCGCATAAGCGGCATGGCATCGAAGGTTCTTAATGCGACATTAAGTCAGTCTACTAAAAAGCCTGCATATGCAACTAAAGCAGAAAACAAGGAGTTTCTGAGCTTTATTGACGTAGTTAAGTCTGCATCATTATCGGCGTCTGACTGTTTTGACTCTTTAGGATTTAAGCATGAGTACCGACACTTTGTAAAAGCATTTGAGCGATTTGAGGAAGAACGACTCAACAAGCGGTTTGTCACATACTCAGATCTCATGCGAGAAGTGGTAAACACCTGTAATGCATACCCCGAAGCAGCAACTTCCATAGCAAACAGATTACAATACCTTATTCTCGATGAAGTTCAGGATATCAACGATATCTCCGTAAGATTAGTCAGCATCACAGCAGGACATCGAGCGAAGTGGGTCATGGTCGGAGACACAAATCAAACCATCTTCGAATGGAGGGGTTCTGATCCAGACTTTCTCTCCTACAAATTAAAGGAAGAATTACAAAATCCATCAAGACCTGATGTTCCTATTATTCACTACTCTCTTCCTGAGACATTTCGTTACGGGCATTCTATCGCTCTTGTATCCAACCATGTGATTTCCAATAATATCCGTAAAGGTAAAGATCTCTGCATCTCATCACCCCATGCTCCATCCAGTGATGTGAAAGTTAATTTTTATGATGACACCGAGCGCTTTGGGCCTGCTGTTGTAACAGCAATAAAAAAAGAAGCAGAGCAGGGCAGATCGTTTAGGGATATCGCAATATTGGTGCGTCTCCACAGCTTTACTTCTGAAGTCGAGCTGGAGCTATTGAAACAAGGAATACCTTATAAACTGGAAAGCAGCCGCTCTATTTTGGAGCAAAAGGAGGCTGTTGGATTACTAACCGTCCTTGAACTCCATCAGGGTGCTTTTTTTACGAGAGGAGACAAAGATGCTGCTGACAGGTTAAATCAGCTATTTCAACTCTGCTTTTTTGGCATAAAGATGGAGACTAATGCAAGTAACATTGAATTCTTCCGCCATAATAGAGGCGAGTTATCCCGATTCATCCTTAGCTATGACAGCCCACAGCTTTCCAAATATAAACGCGGTAAACTTCAGGATTTCGCATCAGCACTCAGGGTTGCTGATGCAGAAAAGAAAACAGCACTCAAGCCCGCCGACATTCTCAACACCTTTGTTAAAGGTATTGAGTTGGAAAAAACCATAGAACTGTTTGCCGTAAGAGAAGAAGACGCAATTAATCAGATGTATATCATCAATGCCTTAATCTCTTTTGTTAGCAAGCTTGCCAAAGATACACACACTGCACTTGCTGAATTTGCCAAGTATGCCGGAAATAAGCAAGATGAGGTATCCGGTGTGGTTATAGCGACATCCCATGGCTCCAAAGGGAGAGAGTGGCCCGTTGTTATCATACCGGGACTTGAGGAAGGGCTGTTTCCTTATACACACCACGATGGAAGGACGGACATCGAGTCAGAACGCCGACTCTTTTATGTAACATCTACAAGGGCGCAGAACAAGCTGATCTATATCGCATTGTCAGACGCAGAACTTGAAGCTCAATTAAGTCATAAGTCAGAACATACCCCAGCTGACCCCAAAGCAAGCCGCTTTCTCTTTGAGGCAAAAATACGATCATCGACTTCAGCTGCGAAATCGATTGAAGCAAATGAAAACATTACCAACAGCAATACAGCTTCAAGAATTTCGAAGGAATACTGCAAGAGACTGATTGAAATCAGAGAAAGAAATAATTCCAATATTTCTGGCGAAAGGACAACTTCTCCTGTCTCGGCTAAATATGAAGATATTAATATAGACAGCAGAATTAAACATGCGATTTTCGGGGTTGGGATAGTACTAGCCTGCGAAAGCAACAGGTTAACCGTAGACTTTGATGACCACGGCGTTAAGACTTTAAATCCCGAAGCGGAAGTTGTTGAAATTATTTAAATTATGAAACTATTCACAGTTTAATTTTTATGCAATTTTGCCACAAAATGCTTGCTAATATGTCCACTAGTTGATAACTTATTCTCATGTTATTAATAGGTGGTATATATTATGAATTCGCTATCCAAAGCATCATTTTTGGTCATCGCAATTTCTGCATCAATTCCAAGTGTAGCGCAGGTGCTGAGCGACCCCAATCTACAGAACTACAGTACCGCAAAGGCTCGTTACGACGCCTATCAATCCAGTGGGAGTAATGATCCATTCGAAGACTTGAGTGAAGGTTACTCACAAAGTTATGTTTCAGAATTGCAGTACGAGATCGCTCCATCTGAGGACTCTTATCGAAAGTCAGCCACTACCGAATTGTCTGCAACAAACACTAGTCGGGTAGCTAATTATTCTTCAGACAAGCAGGCGACATTGGCATCCATATACAATGCCTCCATTGGTACTGACGGCACTTTCGACGCTGAAAGCTACATGGAAATGCTCGATGACTATAGAGAGTCAAAATCGATTAAACAAGATAATCATCGTACCGACTCCCGCACTCAAATTCTCGCGATTATGAGCGATAAAAACAGTTCTTTCAGGGCTGCGAGTGACGACGTGAATGCTGATGTTGGAACAGCTACTGTAAACTTGATTAATAGCATGTCTCTTGGTTTAAAGCAGGACAGAAGCGATGGTATCAGTGCATATAATGCTGCGCTTTCACGCTTTTCCACTCAGGCGAGTGAGGCAAACGCAACGTTAATTCTTGCCTCAACCTTCGCTGGCTGTGGTTCAGCTTGCGAGATCCATGAACCGACTCCAGCTACTCCGATTATAGTTAACGATGAAGTATCAGAGCCTGTCACTACACCGGTCACTTATACACCTATCGGAAGTTGTTTTGCGGATGGCGGGTCAAATCTGGTGGAAGAGAATGGCAGTTATTACTACAGAAAATGTCCGTAAGGAGTATGTATGAATAAGTTTACAAAAATTGCTTTAGCTACCGCAGTAATGACTACTGGGTCATGGAATGTAGTCGCTCAGGAAAACCTGCACGCCATGGGCAATGCAGAGAGTTACTTTCAGAAGTATAACTCCGGACAGGTGAGTGTAGACCCGTTTAAAGCCGTTGTAGACAACTATAAAGACCGTCATGCTGACGAGTTCGCAGATGTCATTTCCCCAGCATTTAAAGAAGTTGGAGAAATGTACAGGGGCGACAACGGCGGTAACGGCATTCTGTACATAAAGGGAGAAAGAGCTGACAAAGCGGAAGCTATTTCAGACTTATACTCTACGTATGACTTTGAAAGCGATGCGGATGCTGCGAGCTTTTCATCGCATTATGAAGCTATAGTTGAGGCCAATAAAGATGATGTGCAGGACACGATGGCCGCAAGACGGGGGTATATGAAAAACGCGCTATATCAGAATGCAGATTACGTCGGGTCTTACACAGATAGTCTTAATTCTGACTTGAATCAGGCAGCGAGCAACATGGTTATATTAGCCAAGTCCGAATTTGATGCAAGAAGAAGTGAGATTCAGGCTCTTCGTGCAGAAAAATATGCACAACTGGACGGCGGATACTCGGATGAAGCCACTAATCTTGCGGGCAGCTATGCAGGGTGTGGTGAGTCATGCGATCTGCCAGTTGTTCCTCCGCCAGAGACAGGTGATGACGATACTGACTCCGGATGCCTATATGACAGTGAAAATTTTATCCGAAATATTTTTGCTAAAGCAGATACAGGAGCGGGCTATGCGGAATGGGGAAGGTACGAACAATGGTATGTCAATAATGTAAAAATTTACGAAGCAGAAGGGGAAAGGGCATTCGTTACATACAACGGCACGACATATACCAAAGGGAGCTGGCAAGAAAACAAGACACACTCTGCCAAAAACGCCCCTTACTGGGAAATCTGTGAAGAATAAACGGAGAATATCAACATGAAACTAAAATTATTAGCACTCTGTATTCTTTCCAGCACGGCATTATCAGTCACTGCTGATCAGAATCAGACCTCCCTTCACATTGAGTCAAAAGCTGAAGGGGCTTACTCCGCTTTCAAAAGCGGGGCGGTAGACCCATTTGAAACACTCCGACAAGGGTATTCGTCAGACCTTGATGATACCCTAGAAGGAACAGTTCGCCGCCAAAAAGACAGCGAACTGAGTTCAGAAAATAAGTCTAGCGCCAGTCAAATCGAAGCTTTGAAGAAATCAATGGAAGAAACAAAGCTCAGAGAAAAGCAACAGGCATATAACTCTTCAGTCACCAAAGATGGTTTTGACTATCAATCCTTTGAAACCAATTATGGTGCTATTCTGGATGATAAAAAATCGACCTTATCAGACGCCAACCATGGACGCAGCTCCAATATCGAAAGCATGATAGGCTCTCTGAACGCCACCACGGCCCGTGAAGCTGACTATACTGCCGCGAATGCCAAAACAGCGGCTGAAAATTTGATTACAATACTGAATACTGAAAAAGCAGAGGGTCATAGTTCATTAGCCTCGAAGATGGAAGACGCAAAAGCACGAAGAGATGCGAAAATCAGCACTTCAGAAAATGCGGACTATCTTGCCGGAATCTGGGATGATGAATGCGGGTCAGCTTGCGACATGCCTGATATAGAGCCACCGGTAACTGAAGAAGATAATTGCTTATATGACAATGACAACTACATTGAAATATACAGACATGATCACAGCGAGTATGGCATGTGGGAAACCAATTCGGAGACGGAAGAGTGGTACTATCAAGGAACAAGAATTTATTCCTACAATTATTCTTATTCAAATCGAAGCAATCCAGCGGATGAGCAAGAAAGTGAGTCTGGCTCAAAAACGGGATTCTCTGAAGGCGCTAATATGCTGGACAATACAAGTGCTGGCTCAACCACATCAAGTGAACACCTAAAATGGGAAATTTGCACTAACTAGGCAGTTCCGACAGAGATGTTCGAACGGACTCGAATATCTCTATATCATGAAAGGCCAGCATCATTTTTTTTGTTCTGCGGTACTCTTTAGTTTTATATCCCTTGAAGTCCTCAACCACTCTTTTTCCTGTCGATGTCAGAGTATAAACAAAGTCGGCTTTATAAGATCCAATTAATACTCCGTTTAACTCGAACTGAAATTTTTTTTGAAGTTCCAGACCAGATATATTTCCCTTTCTTAGCATATCTTTAAGGAATAAATATCTCTGTGACTCGCCCACGCTATCAAATTCAATACCGTTAATAGAAACGCGCTTTGCGTTCATCTTACCTGAGCGAGTAGCTTGCTTTCCTTCTTCTTTGAATTTCTTTACTGCGGACGATTCAGCCGGAAGCTTCATTCTTCGAGTACCTGACTTACTTTTTCCACGGGTCAGACTGGCTTCACCCCTCTCCAGCATACTCCTAAAGTCTTTTAAACTAATAGATTCAGACATAATAATACCAAAAAGTAACTTTTTATAGTTCGGGTATTTTATCAGCCGGAGATGCGGCGGGCAAAAAATAACAAATATTTGTTTGAGTCTTATGCCCTTATGACTTACCTTATTAAAGGAAATAGCGCTAAAATAAATAAACAGAACAAACCATGACCATACTTATTCAGAATAATAAATGTCGGACATTCTCAAAAGAGTCTGTGTATGATGTCCTCACAACAGCCACAAGTGACAGTACAACGCTCTCCGCTGGGCGGCTAATACTTCTCTCCGGTGGCAACAACAAACTAATTCATGTGCCTTTTCTATGCTCAATGGTGTCGGAAAATACATTCCACACGTTCAATGAAGTCGCAGAAATATTCGTCAGAAAATTAAGCTTAAATAACATAGAGACAATACTGGCACATATCAGGCCGGATATAAAAAGCAGAATCGACAAAGAGTTTGCAGCAGACCCTTCTTATATAGAGGAGAGAGATTACAGTCTGGTAAACTTTATAGATAACAACTTCGACATTGAACACCCAAGGGATAAGATAGCCTATCTCTACTACATAGCTCAAAAAGGCGGGATTTTTACTCAGCTGGCAGGTGGTTGTCGAATGGTGGCCATGGATGACGACCCTGAATTTCTTTTCGACATGCCTTATATGGCTCTTCAGATCTTACGACAGGGACTGCATAAATTAAATGATCAAGGGGTTCAGACTACATCTAAAAACGACATCATGACAAAGATGCCATCTCTGATTCTGGAAGCATACATTAAGTTCATCCATACATCTCTGCTGTGCGGCGGTACGATAGGAGAGGTGGCCAGCGAAATAAGCTGGATAGTGGAGAATTATCAACAAAGTCCAAAATGGCACCGACTAATCGAGCACCATGCGGTTCTTCAAAAAATTTTCTGTGAGTCGGCTTCAGACGATTTTTAAATTACCACCGAGGCGAGACTTAGTTCTACTTTCAGTATCCATTACACAAGAGCGCACAGCGTAATCAGCAAACACACGAAGACCTGCATCAATTAGATTACGCTGCTCCACATCAGATACAACTCCCATATCAATACAGGCCACATCCTCACCAAAAGCCCTGAAAACAACAACCACAGTCCGCTCTTCCGGATTGTATATAAGCTTAATAAGGTCTGCGATTTTTATGGAATTAAGAGCATCAGCACTCGACTGGGACTCCACTCTGGCCCTGACATCACGAAACAACGTTTCTGAGTACTCCTGTGACATTGCCCTTGGCTTTAAGACCTGAACTGAAACACCGCAACAACGCGATACAAGTTCTTGATAGAATGTAATGGCTTCTGACCACTGAGAGGAGCTTATTCCGGACAGACCATACTTTTCTCTTCCAACAAGATAAAATACCAATTGCCCCTCAGAGTCCGCTGCCAACATTTTTTCATCTAACAGTCCGCTCTCAACCGACGACGGGAACGCATGTCGAGAGACATCAAACGCTGTAAAGACATTTCCACCAAAGAGTGTTGGTTTGGGAAGAACTACAGGAGCAATCTCAAATGCATCGGGAATAACTGCAAATTTAGTAAGTTGCTGAACCAGAGCCGCAGGATCTAGGTTTTCAACAACGGGGTAATAATCCACAGATTGAATATCACTAAGAATTATCGGTATGCAGAAATAGCCATATACGTCGCCTCTTTCATCCTGACCAAAATCTAAAGAACCAATCTGGCAGCGACGCAAGATATCAAAATCTTCAGATGAAAAAGAACGCGCCTGCTGGCCTAAAAAGCATGAGCGATAGCTAGCCATCATGGCACCCAAAGAAAGGTACATATCAAGCGCGGTCTCGTCACAGGCTTGATCTGCTATCTGTTTGATTAATTCTGGTGTCATATATAAATAATCCTTAACTTCAAGACTATTCTACCGTTATCTCATTTTCACGCAAGCCCTATGCAATATTTTACCTAAACAAAACAAATCATAAGTATGATGTGAGACGTTTAATAAAATATATAAATTGACACAAGTAACTGTTTTATCAGCATATAATAACTTATTAAAATGTATATTTTAATAAGTTATATGCGAACTTAATCTTTTTGATTAATAGTTCGTCTATATATCGCAAGCACTGTGCCTGCTTCTTATCCGACCATATCGGCTTTACTTTAGAAATTATTTTACCGATACTTGTTGCGAACTTTGAAGGAGAAAGTGATGACGCAGGCTTCAAATTTATACCTCTCCACTCTGCCATCCGAGAAAGATAAAGAAGATTCCCTAACCAGATTAAATCGCATTGCCTGCATTTTATCCGGAGGCACGCTACAGAGGCACACAGAGTACCTGTGGGCGAACATCAATTATGATGCAGTATCACTAGTTATAAAGACACTGAAAGCATCTGGCGAGACACCTGAAAGCGTAGAATCACATCTTAAAGACATTGATAAGGTTATGCGATTTCAGTACGCACTAGGTCAGATAAGGCTGCCTGACTACAATGAAGCATACAGCAGTATGAAGAACGAACTAGCACTCTCTGAAAACTGCCCATCGTCAGCCTATGTCAAATCCCTGAAGAGTTCCGGCAGCAGACAATCGATGACATCGATATTAAATCAATCTGTAGGAATACTAAGCGATGGCAAAATTAATGACCACGACAAATACGACTGGGGTCATTTGAGCTTCAGCGACATTCATCACATTCAGAATATTTTGACAGAAAAGTCCATGAGTCCCAAAACACTCAACACTTACCTATCTGCACTCAAAGGTGTTGCAAAATACGCATACAAGCTAGGCTCACTTAACAGCAAAGAGTTTGAAAATATTAAAGAGATCAAGGGCGCTACAGGCAGTCACCACAAAAAAGGAAGAGCGCTATCACTACAAGAGCTTAATCGGTTGATTGATCACTGCTTATTTAAAGATGACCCCAAATCTTTGCGAGATGCCGTAATTATCGGAGTAACATACGGGCTAGGTTTGAGAAGGTCTGAGACAGCGACGCTGAAATTGTCGGACTACGACTCAAAGTCAGGCACCATGAGCATACTAGGAAAGCGCAACAAGGTAAGGGTGCAATCACTCAACGCACGGACAGTGGATATGTTAGAAACATGGCTCGATCTAAGAGGAAGACACTATGAAGGAACAATCTTCACGCGCATCCTCAAGGGAGGAAAAGTCACCCAAAGTCCCGTCACTGCTCAAGCTATTTACGATGTAGTTGTTTCACGGTACAAAGAAGCAGGCCTTACCCGACTCTCTCCGCATGATCTTCGCCACACCTTCGCTACCACTCTACTCAAAAACAAAGAAGACATGAGAACAGTTCAGGAACTGATGGGGCATGAAAATTTAAGCTCAACGGCTGTTTATACACACGTTAGTGAAGAGGATAAGCGGAAAGCCTCGACCAGACTACCAATGTAAAAAATGCAAAAGCGACCGCTCAGGTCGCTTTTTAGCTTAAACCCAAGGTTTAATCCCAAACCATATCACCCATAGATGAGAGTTCAGCGATATAACTGGTTATCTTAGAGTCGAGTTCATAAAACCCCGATGACGCAACTTCATTAGCCTCTGACGCTGACTTCTGCATAAGATAGACATGCCCAAGCTGAATCTTATGCAATGAAATAAAGACATTTTCCAGATCCATCATAGCCACATCAAAGGCTTCTTTTAAAACAGCGGCGTGAGCGTGGTCACCTTTTACCAACATGAAGTTTGACAATGCGGACGCTTGAGACATCGCCATTTCAACCACAATAGGCATTTTACGCTTCTGAGAGTCCAGCAAGCTGCACATCTCATCATCATGTGAATTTAGAACCGTGAGTGTATTGTACTCTCTACTCGAAAAATACAAGTTACAGCAGTCACTCAATTGACTTAATAGCACAGACACACGCTTTACGCTTTCTTTTCTGCCCGCATAACAATCCTTATCGACAAACGATTCAAAAGAATCTTCACGACAAACAACAGAACTGTTCATTCTCTACTCCGTTGAATGTGAGCCAGTGGCTCTACCTCAGAAATCCAACAATGGATCACTTAACCTCAAAGCTATTATATTGCCTGTAAAGGATACGTCAAATTACATTCAGTTTTTTTTAAAGTTTTTCTTGAGAAAAACAAAAAGCCGTTATAATTCAGTACATAACGGCTGTTTAATATTTTTCTGCTGTAGGACATGTCTTACATCTTACTCAGACTCTTTTTACCAACAATTAAAATGCCAGAATACTTCTCCTGTAAAGGCAGCTCTGACTTGCCAAATGCATGTATCACAGTAAATAAACCCAGCAAAAACACATTAATCATCTGGATAGAGCAAAAAATAAACACATCCCCCATTCTGCTTAAAAAGCCGATAAATTTAACCTTCACACCTGCGCTCTCTTTAACCTCATCGGATTTCGGGACTACTTCGCTGTTTTCTTTGCCTTTTTTAGCAACGGCTGGCTTTCTTGCAAAGCTCAAATGCGTAAGAAACATGCCAAATGTATTTTTCTTTAACAATAGATGAACAAAATAATAAAATCCGATAAAGAATAGATACGTTATCGATTTTACAACACTATCATCGTATGCCTGACTACGCATTACCTCCACAGCCTTAATATCTAACTTAAGGGTATCGATTACGATAATGAGAAACAGCGTTATAAAGAAGGATAATGCGATCATATCAAACAGAAATGCTGAAAACCGAAGACCTAGTATCTTCATAGCAGGGAAGATTTTTTTAATCATTTGATGTCATCCATAAATGGCGGGAGTCCGGTAGGATCAAATCGCGTAAACCGCTGGCGTTCTTCATCAAGGTGCCCCGTAAAACCGAAGACCAATGTGTGTTCTATCCCAGCATATTTCCAATAGCTAATCTCTCCCACCTTTTCCAGACCTCGATTGGCATACTTACCATTAAAGTCGGTAACATAACCCTCATCAGTATTGTACACATTAATAGAATGAGCAGATTCAGGTAGGCCGAAGGACAGTAGCACTTCATCCTTACTCATACCGAATGCAAGGTGACCGGAAGCAACAGTGTTCATATACTCAGGACGCACGGACAAAAGAGGATTTCCGTTGGTAACAAACCGGTAGTCGCCGTTAATATACCCCTCTTCACCCTGATATGAGACACGAATCTTATAATTGCTTAGAAAGTTACCGAACAGAACCAGAGGTTTCATTTCAGCATCTAATACTTTCACAGATTCATAACGGGAAAGGCGGGTAGCATCCGTACCCAACTCATTAATAAAAACAACCTCTCCATTTCCTTCCGGAAGGACAGTCAGCGTATCAACCCTTTGTCTTTGCAAATCACCGAAGTTATCAAGTAAGGTGATACCCGCCCATCGCTCTTGCTGAAGAAAGTCGAATACCATGGGGGAAAACTCCCTGTCAGCAGAAAAATACTCAGGGAAATCAGACTCATCGACCCTTAGGTAAACCTGCTTACAATTGTCCGCAATCGCAGAATAATACCGAACATTCGTCGAGTTGAACTTATCTGAAAGGGTATTTTCCGTTGAGATCTTTACTGGCTTACTGGTCTGCAACTTACCCTGCCTTCCAAAATACTCAACCGAAGAAATCTGGCTATTACCATTAAGTTCATTAAACCAATTTGGATAAAGGTGCTTCGGCATCTTTACCATTACATCAGCCCTTACCGTTACTGGCGAAGGGCTGGCAAACTCAAAAAGCTCGCCTTTTACATTTTCAAAATTACAGCGTTCTGGAGAAGCGGTAGCTAATCCACTCAAACTCAACAATAAACCAGCTAAAACTACCTTCACTTAAAATACCTCTTAAATATAATCGTTAAGGAATTGTACTTAATGAAAAGAGATTCGTCACCCTTCTACATCACTTTTTTAGTCTTTCGTAAAATTAACGCCAAGTCCGTATTCTGCTTTTCCAGTGTCGACGCAAGCAGTCCAATCATTTGTTTCGCCTTGCGCAGTTCTGAGGAAGCATATGCGAGATTTTCAAAATCAAGTTTTACAGAAACAGAAAGTTCCGCGCACAGATCAGAAGAATGACATTCAAAAAGCTTACAGAAAAGCTCGATAGCAGATGCTCCAATCACCCTCCTTCCAGACAAGTACAGGTTCAGCATCGCCTGAGATATCCCCATAATTTGGGCCGCGCCAGAACACCCTCCCCACTTATCTTCACCACGCATAAATAAACTTCTAACCCGATGCGTCAGTTCAACCTCGGCATCAGAAAAGCCCTCAAAGGGACGAATCTTACCTTTAACCTCTGGAAGCTTAGGGGGAATTTTAGCGCAATCCTTATAAGGTAAAGAATCATCTTTCCCTCCACTAATCAAACGGAGATGACATGCCATAATGCTCTTCTCATGCTGTTGTAACAAATAGATAATACGTAATGATATAATACTACGTTAATTTTTTCTTCAGGGCAATTTTCATTTTTTAAGTAGCTGCGCCCCATTTATTAATGTTACGGAGTGTCTGGAGGCCAATTCCATAGCCTGTTTAGTAAATCTGGCGCTTGTCACAATATGAACCTCATTGAACTGCCCTCTGTTATCCATCAGCACTCCCAACATCTCCCTGACAATCTTGACGCCAACAGGCTTAGAGTAATGCTTAACTTGAACTAAAGCAGATACACTCCCCTTTTTTGCAATCAAGTCAATTCCTCCATCAGCTTGGGCACCACCCTGCCTTTTTACACGATACCCCTTCTCTTTATAATATTCTTTTGCAAGTACCTCTAGTTGACTCCAGTTTATATTCTTAAACCCTCCATCCCTTCTCACGGCACTGAGTACTTTTTTTCGGCCAAACGCAAGATAGAGAATTACAGGGACGGCAAAAAAATACAGCAGACAGTAATAATCTTTGCTACACAATCCACAATACTGCATCTTCGCTATAGACAGAGAAATCCAGTCAGAAATTACCATAAAATAAGTAGCTCTCTTTATATTTATGAAGTATTATAATGGCAATGAATACGACAGCAAACCCTTTTTCCATCAAAATGAATTCAGGCTGGGGCGGCACAGAGTTTGTCGTGATGGATGCCAATAACGTGGCATTATTTAGAGCTGGCACCATAGAGTTGGCCAGACTTGCACTTGCCTTAATGCAGGAGCCGGACATGCCGTTCGCCGTTATTGATAACAGGATTCGATTAAAGCCGATCCAATATTCCATCATCAATTCTTTAGTAACTAAATACAGAGCAAGTAAGCCACTTAGAAGAGAAGAGCTTGGTGGCTCCGAAATTCAACTCGGCGAATCCATTGCGCTATCGTTCTCCTCCGGAGTTGCGGATATCAACGGAAAGATTACGCCATTGAGAAATTTTAGAACGTTAGAAGAGATTTTTATGCAAGCTACAAACCCAGAGAACCTCTCATGAAAACAATAACACTTAAATCTATTCGCAAGAGAAGCCCCGTAGAGCACTCAGTCAAAGACGTCGGTGACATAGGTAAATCACTCAGAAAGAGAAAGCTAAAGATCGTCGTAAATAAAGCGAAAAGAGAAGACTCGGAAAGGCCACCCTCAGGTGGAATTGCCGAAAGATTCTGTCAGGATGCTAAAAAACATGCAAACGCGAATAAAAATAGGCACGATGCGAGACAGAGATTTAGTATTGACTCAACAAACAAACACAAACTTGCGCTGAGAGAGCTGGAAAAGCACTTTCCTAAGCTCTTTAATCTAAGCAACCCGAAGCCACTGGCAATTGGAATTCGAGAGCAAATGCTGGCCATTGCAGATCTGCCCGTCTCAAAGAAGAAAGTAAGGCTTGGTCTGTACTTTTACTGCAACTCACATCAGTATCTGTCTTGCATTTGCGAAGGAAAGAAGCGGTATAACGCGGCGAACAAGAGTGACGGCAGAGTTACGAAAGAACAGCAGGAAATTGCTATTAAGCAAATCAAGCAGTTGTTCTCAAAAATTCGAAACAGTCAAAAGAAAAAATAGAGTACGCACCTTAATTTATCCACAGGAAGCCCACAGTTTCTGTGGATAACCAGCTCTATAGGTTATTAAAAAAGCGGCTACCCATAAAGGTTACCGCTTATTTTTCGTCACCATGCCACTTGCTGATAAATCTCTTACTCAGCTTTTTTCATACTCAGTAGGTGATCCACCACCTTGGGGAAGTCTGCCGTGGGATTCACGAGATACCTGCCTCCTACAATGATCGCAGGAACTCCGCTGACCTCACCACTTGCAGTAAACTTAGACACAAATGCAAAGATATTTTTGGCTTCATCACTATCCTTCAGCTTATCTAGCGTTTCAATAGAAACCCCCTTTGACTCCAGAAACTTGGCAGCATTTTTTCTGTCCAAGCCATCTTCATGCAACGCCTGCATGTACTCCCTGCCAACGGTCTCATCCAACCCCATTTGTCGCAGCGACACCCATATATTGAAATCAAATCCAATAAATCCATCTTTCGAGGGAACATGAAATTTGTTAATTTGCCAGTTTTTCTGCGATAAATCAGTTTTTTCCGATGCCATAAATTGTTCAAGACTGTAGCAGTGAGGGCATCCATACCAAAAAAGCTCAACTACCGAGTCAGCAGGCACGCCCCTAACCTTCTCTATGACCATATAGTCCCTACCCTCAGTAATTGTAGTCAATTCAGTATTAGCAACAGGCTCAGTGGTGGACGAAACTGATGGGGATGACATCAACCAACCTGCTGTGCCTGCCGCACCAGCGGCAGCGAGTAGTGCAATACCTGCAATAGTGGAAAGATTTTTTTTAGCCATTTTAGTTATCCTCTGAACGTGGGGCCGATACTTGAATTACAAAAACCTTACAGTCATCCGAATCATTGATTGTGCAAGGGAGAACCCCCTTTCGGAAGGAAACTGCCATATCCAGCTGCTTCATTGCCTTATAAGAATCCATACTCACTACAGAACTCTCTTTATCGGCATAAAAAGTGGCTTCAAGCCCCTTTAGCTCAACTTTCATATCGCCTATGAGATCTGCAAGACGCTTATCTACAATCGTCGCATGTTTGTTGCCAAAAGAAATTGAGGCTGAAGAAAGGCCATACTTATCAACCTTTGCACCAGCCCTTTCCATTCTTGATAAAGTATCAAACACTCGACCTATCTGATACGTATGCTGCGCCGAAACCAAGCTTTCTTCTTTTGCCGAAACATCTGCCAGCAAGCCGAGCGTCAGCACTGCGATGGCGGCTGTATATCTCTTTATAACCATAAAATACTCCTGAAATATCGAACCATTTTAATTATATGAAGTATTAAATCAAGATAAAGTTTGTTGCTACCCCCCTATGTAGTGGTATCATAGTGTTTCCATTAAGAGGTATTTATCTATGTTTAAAAAATCCACGCAGTCAAACCATGCGGAAAATGGTCAGCTTAAAGCCATTAATTTCATTGACAAGATTCTTGCTACTGCAAGCGTTATTTACGGCATACTCGGAGTTACTGGGGTATTGCAGATTCAGGAGAGCTGGTGGAATAATCCATTGTGGTTTCTTATCGGCGGCACCGCTAGTCTTGTTATTTCAATTTTTGATCTACCCCAATTGTTCCTCAATAAAATGCGCAGAAAAATGGTGGTCTCACGATGACCATCGCTATCAAAACATGTAAAGAGGATGCCGGATATTTCCGGCCTGTTCACAAGATTCAGGGAGCTAAGTTTGACCTACTTCCACGCATAGCTAAGTCCGTACTTAAAGCTGGCCTTAGTGAGGATTCAATATGGGTGGAGCCTTTCATGGGAACTGGCGTTGTAGGCTTTAACTTAGCGCCAAAAAGAGCATTCTTCTATGATATCAACCCCCATGTAATTAACTTATATCGCGGCATGAAGGACGGCAGCATTACGCTCAATTCACTTGCATTAGCCTTAAATTATCATAAAGCACAATTCGCAAAGTTTGGTAATGAGCACTATCTAAAAATACGAAAGGAATTCAATGAGTCCGGCGATCCCATGCTCTTCTTACTGATAAACCGGACATCTTACAATGGGGTAGTCAGATTCAGTAAAAAATCAGGCTTCAATGTTCCCTATTGCAAAAACGACAAAAAACTAACTGACAGCCTTATCGACAGCCTGATGGAGTCATTTGCAAGAATTTCCAACCTTATCCGTCAAAATGACTGGCATTTTGAGGTCGCAGATTTCAATTCAGCCATAAAGAAACACGCTGACGACCCTCGCGCTCACTATTTCTGCGATCCACCCTATGTCGGGCGTAACACCCAGTACTACACTGGCTGGACGATGGCAGAGGAAGAGTCGCTATTTCAAGGTCTGGACAACTCGAAAGGCGCTTTTACCCTTACTACGTGGCACAGCGATTTTGTAATTCCTAAAATCACCATCCACGAGACAGTTGGTGAGAACACCATGAGCAAATGCCAGTATCTCAACAAGTCAGTCCGACGTGGCAAACCCACAAATGAAGCCTTTATTAAGTACTGGAGTCATTTTAGTAATGACACCTTTATTCATAAATACCTAGTAGGCGGTGGGTCGAAGCGGATTGGTATCTTTGAATCAATAGTTTACAGAAATAAATGTAATTTATAAGGGGTATTTATTATGTCTTTTGCAAGGATTATTCATAAAGTTAAGCTCTCGGGTATTGATACATCCAACGGCACCTCACTACTTGACATTGTTAACGATCATGTCGCTGGCCAGAAAGATGAACATGGCAATGAAATTAAAGCAATTGAATGCCAGTGCCGTGGTGGGTACTGCGGGATGTGCAAGGTAAAGGTGGTTGATGGCGAATTTGAAATGAACGAAGATGCATTTAAAGAGTTATGCATGGATGATAATGAAACTCTCGCGTGCTCAACTAAGATAAAATCGTCCACTATAGAAATTGAATACGGCTTCTAGTTGTTCATACTTTGTGCAAGCGCTTGTTTCTCCGCCAGTATTGGATAAAATAAACGCCCTATTTGTTGCCAACTATTACCATTGGCGATAAACTTAGGGCGTTTTATATTACAACAACAATATTTGAGGACACTCCTATGGCTCTTCGTAAGGTGCCAGTTTTCAAGAGATGGGTATCGGGTATTTTCTTTGCAGGGGCTACCCTGTTTATGCTTGCGTGCGCCTATCAGAGCATGGGGCAGTATGCAAACAAAGCGGTATCAGCAGAAAAGCTTTTAATTCAAGAGCTGAGTAAAAGCACCAAAATACTTGATCAAAAGTTAAATAAAGCCTCTTTTTTATTAACTGACTTTACACCTTCCGTTATAAGCGAGGTTTTCGCTTACAGTAAAGACTTAGGCATTGATATATTCGCCGTAGAATCAGAGAGCTTTTCCGGAGTGTCAATAAGGACTTCAGCGGCGATCTGGAATGCATTTGATGCCGCTGGTGAAAATACTGACATTCTTAACAGCTTAAACAAAATTTTACCAGAATCAGATATCTTACTGAAAGACGGTCACTACTATTCGATATCCTCTAGGGATATATTGTCTTCATCAGAAGAACTTATTGGTAAGATTTATTTCGGTAGTCGACTAGACAATGTTGTATATGAGGTGGAGCAAACAGGGGTTGAGTTAGTTTCCGCAGAGACCAGCAACTGGCTTGGACTTAAGAATAAAACTTCGAACAAGGTCTACAGCGGCGGACGCGCATCTCCACTATACACAGCCCCTTCAAGTATTTTTGCTGATCATGCTATAACAGCATCAGCGATGGATTTTGCACTTGCCATACTGATGAGCGGAGGAATTCTTGTTTTGTACAGAGTTTTTTCAGAGCAATCCATAAACTTGCCGCATAAAAACTTATTACGTGTACTTGATAAAAAAGAAACTTTAACCGAAATAGACTGCCCTGAGACATATGGGATATTCCGCAACCTTGTTGAGACAATCAATAAAAAGATAGCTTCAATAGAACATCACCTGACCATACATACTGATACTCTCAATGCACTTGAATCCCCATTCGTAGTGCTTGATGCTGACAACCGAATAATTCTTGAAAACCCCGCATTTCAAGATAACTTCCTGTCCGACGAGGCCAATCTCATTGGAAAAACAGTAAAAACAATCTGGAAACAGATCCCTAATGACGGTGACGTAATCGAAATACTGAATAAGAATAATGTACGTAAGGCATTCAAATGCACCAAGACAGATTTTTTGCTGAAAAACAATCCAGCAACTCTAATTTCATTTGCAGACGTGTCAGATTTAGTAGCACTTCAAGAAAAAGTAAGCTCCCGTTTTATCACTGACGAACTAACAAGCTTGTATACGAGAAATTACTTTACCGAGTTATCCGAAGCAAAGATAAAGGACTCCCCTGTAGGCGCTGATCATTATTTTGCTCTTATTGATATCAACAATTTCAAAATACTAAATGATTCCGCAGGGCATGATGTCGGAGACATGATCCTCATGGAGCTGGCGCATCTAATCAGTGGCCACCTTGATCAAGATGACATAGCTGGCAGAATGAGTGGTGATGAATTCGTCATTCTTTTTAGCAATAAAACAGAAGCCGAAGTAACCAGCTCGCTGACTTCAATTTACTCTGCCATTAAAGGCTATCGAATCACTCACTGCGACACAAAAATTGGTGTATCTGCAAGTATCGGTGCCAGCAAGTGTATCAGCAATGGAAAGAGCAAGGACGTTAGGGCGCTTTTACAACAGACAGACTTAGCTGCAATGACTGCTAAAAAGAACGGATCTGTTTTTAAGCTCTACGAATCCGATGATACAGATATCATGTTCTACAGAGAGGCACCCATCTGGATAAACAAAATAAAAAATGCAATAGCCAATGATCGCTTCGAGCTTTTTGTTCAGGAGATTCAACCTCTGAACAACAATCTACCTCTTCACACTGAAATTCTACTCAGAATGCAAGATGACAAGGGAGGGTTCTACCCCCCTAACAAGTTCTTCGAGGTAGCAGAAACCTTTGGATTGATGAAGGATATAGATGAATGGGTCGTTACCCACAGCTTTCAAAAGATTCTTGATGGCACATTATCTTCAAGAGTGTCTATCAACTTGAGCGCAGAAACACTCAAAGACAAAAGTCAGGTTGAAAAAATAATAGGTTACGCGGATTTCTACAAAATAGAGATGTCGGACATTGTTTTTGAAGTAACAGAGACGATGGCAATAAGCGACTTAAATACAGTAGTTTCGAACATTAATCTTCTGAGAATAAAGGGATTTAACATTGCTTTAGACGACTTTGGGAGCGGCTACTCAACCTTTAATTACATCCAAAGCATTCCCGCTGACTACCTCAAGATTGACGGAAGTTTTGTGAAGAACGCGGTTAGATCCGAAAAGGACAGAGAGATCATTAGTAACATGCTAACCTTGGCTCACCGTCTGGAAATGCATTGTGTTGCTGAGTTTGTAGAAGATGAAGAGACCAAAGCTATGCTTGAAACACTAGGAATTGATTATGTTCAAGGATACCACATCCATAAGCCAGAGAAGGCAAGTACATGGGGTGAATACCGCAGAGCATTGAAAGCCGCATCATAATATACCATTGTATGTTTTTAGATCCGTAAAAGTGATTGAATCAAAGCAAAAAATACGGCCAATTTTTTGATTATCCTATTTCAAAAAGGTACTCTTTAATCACAACAGCAACTGGAGTGGAAAATGAAGCCACTTAACAATGAATTTGAAACAGAGTTAGACGATCTGCTCAGCACCATGAAGACTTCACTGGAAGATGCGGAATTTTACGCAAAAACTATGGTGGAGCTGAAAATGGAAATAACCCCCCTCTCCCGAGAAGAAATGGCACTGGTGAACAGAAGCAATTCACCTGAAGAGCTTACGGCAGAAGAGAAGGAAAAAGTTAAAACCATTATCGCAAGATCTCAGTTCGAAGCGGAGATACAGGATGACAAGATTAAAGCTTATCTCTTTCAAGCAAACAGAACAGTCTCCACTCCAGAATTAATGATTCACTAGGCTCAATATCTGAGCCTTTCATTGACAAAAAAGCGTGTAAGTGATATTATAAGTGTAATTTATTTGTTTAAGGTTGTATTATGTTAACTCAGAAGCTAATTGAAAGTCGTTTTAGTAAAGATGTAGTGTCCGCGTTTCTCAACATGCCTGCCGATGCTGAACTCCCTGTTCTCAAACGAGAGCGTGTCGTCAGGGCGCTGGATATTGGATACGGTTTTACGAAGTATCAAAAGGGTTTTGACAAAAATGGCCTGCCTATTTGCGACCTTTTCCCTAGCCTGCCAGTTCAAAGCAAAACAAGTAACCTTTCTGGCGGATTTTTTCAAAACCGCGACACTAAATCTATCGAGTGGAGTGGCCTTAGCTGGGAAGTTGGCCCGTCCACCCCCGAAATTAAAGGGCCAAACGACGTTCGAGCTTTGCATAATAATTTCATTAAGACCGATAACTGGCGAGTTCTTTTCTACGGTGCGCTGCTTTACATGGAGACGCCCGTTATTGATGATCTTATTCTGGGTCTCCCTGTAACGGACATGACAGAAGAGAATATTAAATGGATCACCAAAATAACAGTCGGCGAGCACAAGATTGGTGAAACAGTAGTCACCATTAATAACGTTAAAGTCATTCCCCAGCCACTAGGCGGACTTTACGAATATGCAATCACTTCCGGTAAGTTTGATATATTCAACAGATCAAAAACGTTGATTGTCGATCCCGGATATTTGACCTACGATTTTCTTGTAACCAACGGATTCATCGTTATGGACAAGCGCAGTGGCGCTAGAGCTGGCGGTATGAGTTCAATCATACATACAATTATTCAGGGACTGAACAAAGCTCAAAATATCGACTTTGAAGAAGCTGACGATATCGATCATGCTCTAGCTATTCACAAGCCTCGGACAGATGGGACAGAGCGAAAAGTAGTAATGTACGGCAAAGAGTTCTCTCTGGAACCACATATCATGAATTGTAAACCCGTGCTTGAGGCGTCAATGAACTACATGCTTAACGCTATCGGAAATTCGAAAGATATTAGTCAGGTTGTATTGAGTGGTGGTTCAGGAAGACTGTTCCTCAATTCATTAAAGCAACAGTTTCCCAAGCACGATATCACCATTCTTGACAGTGGTATTTTTGCAAACCTCGTTGGATTTGCTTACTGGGGAATGCTGGATGCTTTACGCGAGGATTCTCAGTTAAAATAAAAATGCTTTGTTGAAAATTCGCGGGGGCTAAACACAGCCCCCGCTTTTTTATCTTAAATGCTTCTGAATTTCCGCTTCACTCTTACCTTTTACTAATCCATTCAGGTACTTTATTTCACGGCTTGGATGATACTCCTTAAGATCTTCATCTGTTGTTTCATATAGCTTCAGTAGCAGGGCAAGCTTTCGTTTACCTGTTAACTTCCCTGTTTCGGAGGATATATTAGACAAGCAAATTTGATCAGCGACCCTCCTGATCTCATCAGAGTTTAATGCTGATGTTAAAAATAGATCGATAAGAGTAATGTCATGAGTATCAATGGCGTAGTCAAGCGCGGACTGCTCCTTTAAAGAAAGGTAAGGCTTCGCACCCATCCTCAGCAAGGCTTTCGCAAGAACATACCTATGATAATAGCTTGCATCAAATAAAAGATCCTCCAACCCAGCATCGGGAAATCTAACCCTCACCTTTTCAATCTCACTGATCACGCTTTCATCCGCTTTACTTATCAAAAGAGAAATCCGATTGAGTGAGTCTTGCTGGGTAACACTTTCGACAGAAACCATAATCATTAACCGTGTAAGTCAGGAATACTGTTTCAAATTAATAGATAATCCTCCAATAAGCAAGAATAGTATTGTGCGCAAACAGCAATACTGTAGAATATACAGAGTATTAATAAGAGGTATCTATGAGTAAAAACTTAAAAGATAACAGTAAAAAAAGTATACAGTTACAGTTTTTAGGGACTGGCAATGCAGGCAGTACAGAGTTTGGTAACTCGTCAGCAGCGCTAACGCTACCTAGCGGCAAAATTATGGTACTTGATTACGGATTTACTGCCCATCAAGCGTTTTTATGTAGATACAAAAGAATGCCGGATGCTGTCTATATAACTCATCTTCACCTAGATCATGTAGGTGGCCTTCAATCCCTCTTTTACAGCAACTTTTTTTCCGGCAACCCCCCTATCAAGCTATTTGTGCATGCAGAACTAGTTCCCAAACTACAGAGCATTCACGCATGTTTTACCAACTTAATTGCTGAGGGTGCTGTGAATTTTTTTGACGCTTTTCAACTTATACCGGTAAACGAAGGATTTTGGTATGAAGGTCTATATTTTGATGTTTTTGAGGGTCGTCACCATGCACCTAAATTTTCATTCGGTATAGCACTAAGAGGTCGTTTTGTCTTCACTGGTGACACGAAGCCAATCCCAGAAGCATTAAACATGTATGGCGCTCAAGGCGAGGTAATATTTCACGACCTTTCGATTAGGAAACAACCTTCCCACACCTACCTTGATGAGCTGGATGCTTACGGAGATGAGCGGAGAGAGCAGATGGTATTTTATCATCTCCATAGTGAGTCTGATCGAGATTTACTGAGGCAGAGAAATATAAAATTTGCTTCGGAAGAGCAGATATACATACTATAGGGAGGGCTGTAATGCCCTCCATTTTTAGTATTAGGATACTTACAATTCTAAAGCACTTTCCTTTAGTTCTTTTGAAAACTCCATCTTTAAGGCCTTCTCAAGATAGCCCACTGCCTTTTCAGCTCTTGAGGCTGCTACACTGATTGCTTTTTTATTATCCTCAAGCAGAGAAATCCATGTATTAACCATACTGGAATGAAACTGAATGTTGGTAGCACTAAATGCATCCACACCTGATTTTAGGCACAGAAACACTGAGCCTAATTCTGCAACCAGTTCTTCTTCTGCAATCATTTTCATGTCATATTCACCATTCTTATTTTGAACAGGTCGATTGAGTCTACCCTCTCCGCCCGTCCAATGTACAAGTTGATGCATAAGAGCACGATAATAACCGGTATCAGAGACAAAGGCGTTAATCCTCGGCATGGTAATAACATCTTTCTCTCTGTCAAAATCTGGCTCATGGAGATGAGAATGCTCTATCTTTACAGGAGATTTTTTAATTATATTCTGCACAATATGCCTAAGCCTTTCATCTTGAGTTTTTCTCAGGACATCCTCATTTACTATTAATCCTGCGTTATTTCTTTTCTCCATCCACTTTTCTGGTACATGAGACATCTGCTCAACATTCCACACGCTGTATGTTTGTTCGTACCAACGCTCAGAAATACCTTCTTCTCTTATTTCTTTCTGCGTAGGTATTGTTCTGACTCTGCCATTCTCGACCTTTTGCCATTTCGCGCCCTGACGATCCTTATAAAATGGGGAATTATAAACGACAAACCCGCAAGATTTCTGTCCTTTCAAGGGATGGTTTACAGAAGATAGTGAAAATTCCTTGTTACTCTTATCTCTCACCTTTGCCATATCTTCATCGGAGATCCCTGCTACTTTACTTGCTTGTGCAAACGTTAAAAATGCGTTGCTTTCAAACTGATGCTTGTCTTTCATCATCATACCAAGCAATACATTCAGGCCCGTATATCCCTTGCCGGTGAACAGGTTGGTGGGGGATGCAAAATCCGAATTTTTATACTGTTGTACCCATGGTATGACACCACTCTTCAGATTATCAAGAATTGCGTCTGTTACTTTTTGCGATACATCAACTTTTACCGCTTTTTTCTTAAAGCTTTTTCTTGCTGGCATTAGAGTTCCTCCTGAGAGGGGAATTCGTCAAAGCAAAGATCAGGAAGAACCTCCTCCTTATCAATCGCATTTACTAATACAATATCAGAATCAAAAACGTCGTCATCAGACACAGAAATACTATTACACATATAAATACCTTATAGCGTCACATAAACCAAGGTTATTATACCATGTATTAATTATGGCGTGGTAGTGTGATTATTCTACAGTTAAATAGTAGGTGTATAATGCGACCTTAGGATTCTGAGCTTTAACTGATACGATAGGAGTAAGAGATTGATCAGAAGACTGCCGAGCACTTGTACAAACAAGTTGGTCTTGCATCACCCCCAATAATTTTCTTACAGAGCCGGTAAGTTCTCCTATTTTTTCTCGCCAAGCTATTTCACCGCCTGTAACAGCCCCTTTGGAAATGACTTCCCTAAGCCGTTGTTGAGTGAGATTTATCTGTTCTAAAAGTAGCGAGGGGGCTGCAATCGTGAATACAGAAGTTAATGACTGTGAATTTAATTGAAAATTAACCTGAGAGGCATTAAGTCCGTATTTTTTCAATGTAAGCAGGTCAGCCATATTAAGCACAGTCTTATCTGATAAAGATCGTGAAATTCTCTGCACCTGCGTTAATCTGACCAAGCATTCCTCTAAAAGAGGATCATCAGGCGTACCGTAGCAGTCCACCCCCCACTGATCGACCTGATAAGCAATGTTTGATGAGTCCGTACCAAAGGAAAACGACAATAATTCACCAGCCAGACTGAAATGTGCCTGAGCAAATATTTTCATCCCCTTGCCTACTAACCCAATGGGCTGGACTTGTTCCGATACTCCAGACATAATTATTGTTTACCAGAGCAGGTAAACATCTCATATAAATCTGTGATGTCTGTTAAATCAAGATAGCCTATAAGGGATGCAATCTGGTTATTTAGCCGCTGTGCTTTGAAGAGAGAGTAATCTTCAAGATAGCGCAATTCATCACGATAGTATTTACTAAACGTTCTTATTTTGCTCGCCACAGAAACGTTAAATACAGATACAGAACCTTCAGTTTGATCTGAGAATTTTTTTATCGCATCAAGCGGTATGTTTTCCTCTGACACAAAGACACCACTGACTTCATGACCTTTTGATACCACCGCCATGACAAAGCTGTGGTTCATGTCTTTGTCTTTCGAATGCAAAATCTTTGAAACCTGACTCAGTACAGACTTGCTAAAAAACACATCCCGAAAAGCTTTTGATGTCTCACCATGATGCTCCGAAAAGAAAGCTTTTGCATTACCACCCAAACAATCACTTAATGAAACTTTCCTGACTACAGGGTTGCCATCCTTTTTTGTAAAAAACGCAGGAATGGTCGGCTGGGCGTGGGCAGCTATATTCCTGAACATGCGTCTCATACCATAGTGTGGCTCAGCAGATCCAACGACCTTCAGGTTGTCGATATTTTCAGCGATAAATTTATCAAAGAAAGCAACACCCACAAATCCCTTATTATTAAGCGCCTCGGCTCTGATAACATTACCTTTGCACGATATAACTTTGTAAAAGACCTTTTTCAGATCAAAGTCCGCTTCTTTTACTGCCAGTTCAGGGAATGCACAAGCAAGGACATCACCTTTTCTTAATATCATTTCGTCATTCGCCTTGATAGCGATACCGTGGACGGAAACATCCAGCGTAACACCCTCAAACATTTTACCATTCACACTGACTACTATGGGCGTTGAGAGATGAAAACGATCTTCCTTTCTAAACTCACTGGACTCAATCTTTGAGGCATTCAAGCAAGAAAAGCGATCCCTTCTTAACGCATAAGAATTACAGGCCTGAACATTGGCCTTCGTTAACTGCGCGTCAGACAAAAGCACCTTCTCTTTGCGAAAAATACTGACAGGGGTAATAGAGAGCACATCACTAAACTTGGCCGCTTGCTTATGCAATTGAGGAGAGTAGCGATATACATCTTCACCGCCCAATTCTCTATGCACTTCTCGCGGGAGCGAAGAGGTAATGAATGCACTACGCTCGGATACTTGGCTTCTGGCTACTTTAAATATATATGCATCCTCTGAATTGCATGCAAAAACCGCGAATCGAGCAGATAGATCATCACTTATCAGGGTACTAAAGAATAAATGAGAGCCATCTGCGCTACGTCGACGAACCACAACCCACCAAGAGGATTTTCCAGTTTCGACATTATCAAAAAGACGATCCTTTAAAATAAGAGACGGCAACTGACTCTTGTCAAAGTGGCCAAACCACCCAAGTAAGATTGTCGATGCGTCTGAATACACGGCATGAGATACTTCCCCCTGCCCGTCATTAAGAACATACAAACTCTCATTTCGCGAAAGGTAAAGCTGTTCAAGTGCTTTACTCTCTACAGATCTTACGGTGTTATCAATACTTACTTTATATCGCCTTTTGTTTGCGAAGATTAAACGCTTAGAAAAAGCAACGAACTCAGAATGACAAGGCAAAGAAAGTTGAGAAAGTGCGGTATAAAAAAAGTCATTCTCGCTCAAGGAAGCAACAACTCTGTATGCAATATACTTCTGCTTAAAACAAAACTCTTTTTCAAAATCAGTAAATCTTACCAACACAATACTGCCTGTGGCGTAAGCCTTTTTAGACTTAAATTTTAGCCCTGACAAACTTATGTTTGAAGTCACGGCTTCAATGTAAGGCTTACCCTTTACAGGTAGCGTCGACACCTTATGGTTCAACAGCTCTGCATCTAAGTCTTTAAAATCATTCGAAACATCAACCACATGAATTCTAACACCAAGATTCATCCGCTCCTCTGAGCGGCTAAATACATTTTGAAGCGGAGAGATAGTTATGTTGGTATATGTATCCTGATTAGCCCTGATGGACTCCTTATTAAGCTTAAAATTGGAAATAACACCTTCATATACGCCGAAGGTATATTCACCATTATATGCGTCAAGAAGGCGGTGAAACTCTTGTTTACTTTCAGCATCAAGGATATGCTCCATTCCTTCATGTTCGAAGTGCTCAAACTCTACAACAGATGAAAACGGGCGCAGATCTATCAGTCTCGAACATGGCTTGGAAAGACGTCTGATCTGAGTTTCAACAAAAAAACAATTGGATGGCGAGGATATTGCTCCGAGACTTCTCTTAATTTTCCATCCAAGCCGTGAAGACCCATAATCATACTGATGAGCTGATACAACCTTCTGCAAGGTAGCCTTAAGTTCAGGTTTCGAGCCTACTAACATGAAAACTCCGATACTGCTGCTGTTTAAAATACTTCGTATATAAAGCCGATTATAGTGAGCAACAAGAAATATGCAACTTAATTCAATTTTTCCTCCATATGCCACTCATAAATTCGGGAAAAATGAACATTCATTCTCAAAAGGGGTTTGGCGCAATCCAGAGATAGTATATAATGGTGTTACTAATTAAGTGGTACTTTATTATGAGTGAGTTTATGAGCAATAGTGTTTCATCTTTAACCGATTCAAGTATCGTTTCTCTGCGCAAATACAATGAGAGTACATTAAGCCTTTGTCATGGCGCTCTGCGGCGCAATGCAAGCTCTCGAACTTTCATGCAAAACGGTATGGCAGACCCTGCAAGGAACCTTGTTGATCGTGTCATTGAGCAATTAGACAATTTATACAAGCTTACACCTAAGTCTGATGAGGAATCGTATGGCTATGTTGTGCCAAGACTCTTATTGCGAAGTGATGAAGAAAAGCGTTTCATATCAACTTTAAATCATTATATTTCTGCTATTCAGAATAAGAAAAATCCTTTTTACTGCACCTTGCTCGTGAAATATAACGACGGCTCTACAGGCAAGTGGGAAAGAGGGAAAGTCAATACAATAGGCGGCACACTTACCAGTGAAAACCCACTGAAGCTTCATGGGCTTTTGAGCATGATTTTAAAATCAAATAAGCAGGAGGGAAAGATATCAATCCCCTCTCCTCTGATATTGTCAAAGAAGTCCCTGAAAGCAGTCTCCAATGAAAATATTGCAATGAACTTCTCATCAACCTCTACTGACATGCTAAAATCAGTGACCACAACCGAGCAACTTAAAGAGTTTGCAACCAGCATCACCGGTTATGCAGAGGCTCTTAAAATTAAAGAAGAGTCCTTGAAGATCAGGCAGAGCACATTGCTATCGATTTATAAATCATCACCAAGTATTGAGGTTGAGGAGCTTATTGAAGATTGCAATGCAAAAGCACTTGCACTGGGAAAAGAAGAAGACGAACTCAAGTCGCTGCTAATAGAGCTGGAGGATTTTGCCTTCGAATGGTTTCATGACGCAAAGTTGATACGTGCAGATTTATCTGATGCTGAGGAAATTATCGACGAACTGGAGCTATTGGACGGAAAGGTAAATAACTTTATCATTGAATCAAAAAAAGTTTCACATATCAGTAAAAAAAGCATTACAGAACCGTCAGGCTACCAACACGGATTATCTAGGTAAAATTAATGAGGGCTAACCGCCCTCATTTTATTTAGTCAGCAGATTTTTTGCGCCTTTCCATGTAGGCACTTTCGCTGCGGCAATTGTCATCGGTTCGCCAGTTTGAGGATTCTTACCTTGCCTTTCCTTGCGCTCCTTTACGGAAAAAGTGCCAAAACCGATAAGCACCACTGACTCACCACTCGCCAATGCACTTTGAGTGGAAGACAAGATACTATCCAATGCGGATTTTGCTTCTTTCTTGCTAATGTCTGCACCTGAGCTTATCTTGTCAACTAACTGCGATTTATTCATCTTCGATATGTCCTTGTTTTATGATTTCCTTAGTCAAGCACATATAAAGCGACTTGTCACGAGTACAGGACGCTTTTAAAGGCAGTTCCAGACAGGGTGATTAATAGTTAAGCGGCACTCGGGATACCGTCTCCACAAAACCATGAATAACAGCCGTGTTCGGATCTTCTATTATGAGAATAGCGTGAGAGTCAGCAACGGATTCGTAAACCGTAACAACCATGAAAGGAGGAACACTATCTGCCCCCGAAAATGCCGATAATTCAGTAAGCAGCCTGCGATTCAAATCCTTAAATACACTGATGCCATCTATTGACTCCACGAAACCTGACTGCATATCCACAAGAAGCCGCTCCACCTGCCTGTAAGATTGCAGATTGTGCGAATGAAAATGCTTTTTGCTAAACCTTGCTGCATCAAACTCGTTTTCGAACAGATACTCACCATCAAACAAAAAAGGAAATCCGATGTACTGAGGATTAAGCGGGTACATCGCTGAAAGATACTCTGCACCTTTTGACTGCCGGAGTGTAATAACATGCTCATCCGCATATTCCTTGTCACTAATCACATCCACTGTCGTACAACCCGAAGCGCACAATACAACACATGCAGTCATTAAGGACATATTAATAAATCTTCTCATGCGACTGGTGCCTTAATTATCTGTTTTAGAGAATCTACGAAGCTTTTACCTGAAGACAGTGAAAAATAAAAGTAAAGCGGTACGGTAACAAACCATAGTGCAGATAGCACGGATGCAGTTCCTATAGAAACCTTCTTCCCGCTCGGCTTCGAGGCAGAGAATGCCTGAATACCAATGAATGTAATCATAAAGCAAATTGAAAACATGTGTGCCATGTAAAGTACTCCATATGATAGATTTTCCCATTATGCCAGATTAGTGGGCAGTAGAAAATAAAAACTCATTGACAAATAATTATTTAATGATATTATTGAAAGGTAAATTCATCATAGGAGTCGTCATGACTATTCTGTTAGGCCAAAACCAAAACCCCATCCAGCCATGCTTTATATGGCAGGATTGCTTTTGCATGCCTGAAAGTTAGTGACCTCTTCACCAAGAGACCTGCTTTCAGCTTAGGACAGGTCTCGCAGAAAAGCCCCTTGTGAGTACTGTTCTCATAAGGGGCTTTTTTATGCTTTTAATAAATGGCAGGGGATCTCTTGTGAGATTTATAAGTTATTGAAAAATAACAAAAAAACATGAATTTGCTGTTGACATGGCTAATTTGGTTGATATAATAGGTACTATGAACTCAAGGAGAGAGTTTAGAGTTTCTGGGAAGCATGGGTGGCATTATGCAAACGCCTCATAAGCGTCAGTTCGACGGGTTCGAGTCCCTCCCCAGAAACTGTAAACTTTCGAGTTTAATGGGGTATAGCCAAGCGGTAAGGCATCGGGTTTTGATCCCGACATGCGCTGGTTCGAATCCAGCTACCCCAGCCATATTTGCACGCATGGCCGAGAGGTTAGGCTGCGGATTGCAAATCCGCCTACGTCAGTTCGATTCTGGCTGCGTGCTCCAGTTTGTAAGGGTGTAGTTCCAATTGGTAGAACAGCGGTCTCCAAAACCGATGGTTGGGGGTTCAAGTCCCTCCACCCTTGCCAATTTCCGGTGTGTAGCGCAGTTTGGTAGCGCATCTGCTTTGGGAGCAGAGGGTCGCAGGTTCAAATCCTGTCTCACCGACCAATACAAGAAGGCGTCACCGCAGCAAGAGAAGTGCGCTCCGTTTCGACGGCGAAATTTATAAACAGGTATCAGTAACATGTAAGGAGAAAGCGATGAAACCATGTGTAGATAATAAGAGTGTCAGCGAAATAGTGGATAGTTTATTTATGAACGGGATGACACCCGCAAAATTCTACGGCATTGATACAAGCCTTATTGAAGCCGTAGAAATGAGTCATCCCGAGATTTCAAAACAATACCCACGTTAAATCGCCCTGTTAGCTCAGTTGGTAGAGCGGCGGACTGAAAATCCGTGGTCACAGTTTCGATTACTGTACAGGGCACCACTAGTGTTAAATGAGGAGCGGTAGTTCAGCCGGTTAGAATGCCTGCCTGTCACGCAGGAGGTCGCGGGTTCGAGTCCCGTCCGCTCCGCCATTTCGCATTTTAAACTTACACTCCTGAAGATGAGGCTTTGCTTGGAAAAGGAAAGGCTTTATTTGCAACTGATACAAAGTGACGAAGTGCAAGAGCACTTTGGCCTAACATCTCCGTATTCATCCCCTTGTCAGCAATGGAGTTTAGTTTCGATACAGCCATGGTTTCTGAATCTGAAAAGCGGTTCATTATCACATCCTTGAATGTTTCAAAGTTCTCATAATTTCCGTAGTATCCATTCCCATGGCCTTCGCCGAAGCGCTGGAAAACCATTCTCAGTAGATAGCAAACACCTAATTTGGTGGATGACTGCGATTTTTTCTGTTTTGAAATCAGCATCGATCTTAAATTCTGTTTGCCTCGGCCTGAAATCAGATTGTTAATCCATAATAGTTCTTCTTTAGGAATATTGCGCTCTTCGGAAGTTAGATTCGAATGACTCATAATAAATAATACCTCGTATATATATTTTGAGCATAGTATCATCCTAAAAATCATCCCTCAATGGATGTTTGAGTGTTTCGGGTGTTTTTTGATATGAGGTATCTATGAGTCAATTTTCTCTACTTAAAAAGAAAAGCTTTGCATCATTTTTTGTGACACAAATGTTTGGCGCAATGACAGACAATTTATTTAAGCAAACAGTAATCATGTTGATCACATTCCAGTTGGCGCTGGATAACGGCGCGATATGGGTAAATGCAGCTGCGGGAATTTTTATTCTACCCTTCTTTCTTTTTTCAGGATTAGGAGGTCAGTTATCAACTAAATATCCGAAAGCTACGGTGATAAAATTTCTTAAGATGGCAGAATTAGGGATCATGGCGATGGGAGTTGTAGGACTGCATTTCCAGAACCTTATGATTTTGTTAGTCACGCTATTCCTCATGGGACTACAGTCAGCGATATTCGGCCCAGCCAAATACAGCATCCTCCCCGAGCAGATAGAAGAAGGAGAACTGGTAGGAGGAAATGCGCTTGTGGAAACCGGAACATTTTTAGCAATTCTACTGGGAACCATTCTGGGATCATATCTTATTGTAATGGATGGCGGGGCGTTTTATGTATCGACAGCAATCCTATCCTTCTCAGCGATTGGTGTGTTGGCGAGCTGGGGAATTAAGAGCATTCCCCCGTCTTGCAGAGATCTTTCTATTAATTTAAACCCGATACTCTCGACCAAGAACTTATTTGACGCCTTGCGCAAAGAATCGAAATCAGTCTTTCATAGCATAATCGCAATAAGCTGGTTTTGGCTGGTGGGAGCAACAATCTTATCCCAACTCCCGACCCTAGCCGCCAGTATTGGGGGGGATGAAACAACAATAGCAGTGATGCTGACGATGTTCTCAATAGGTATAGCGGCAGGTTCTTTAACTTGTGAAAAAATTTCTTTTGGCAGGGTTGAGATTGGTCTTGTGCCAATTGGTTCATTCGGACTTAGTATTGGTGTTTTGCTTTTCGCAAACAGAGCAGAGACCTTGGTCGTCGTTGGCGGGGGCATTGATATACTTGCGGCTGCTATGCTGGTGGCAACCGGATTCTTTGGTGGGATCTTTACTGTTCCGCTCTACGCGCTACTCCAATCTCGTGTCAAATCAGAGAACTTGCCCTCTATCATTGCTGCCAACAATATGCTTAACGCAATGTTTATGGTCGCCAGTGCCATCGCTGCCGCCATACTTATAGCTGTTTTGCAATTCAGTCCGATGGAGATTCTATACACTGTCGCAATTTTCAACCTGATAGCAACGGTTATCATTTATAAGAAGGTGCCTGAATTCGCGATCAGATTGATCGCTTATCTATTAAGCAACACAATGTATCGCGTGAAAAAAAGCGGTTATTCTAACATCCCAGACACAGGAGCTTGTATCATAGCGCCAAACCATGTTTCTTTTGTTGATGCAATTTTGCTTTTTGGAACTCTGCACCGCCCACTCAAGTTTGTGATGTACGAACCAATCTACCGGATACCAGTACTCAATTGGTTCTTCCGTCAGATAGGCGCTATACCTATCGCATCTATCAAGGAAAACAGGAAGGTATTCAATACAGCATTCGCTAGCATTGATGCTGCACTCAAGCGGGGCGAAGTGGTTTGTATTTTTCCTGAAGGCAAGCTCACTGCGGACGGAGAAGTAGATGCCTTTAAATCAGGGATATTCCACATCGTGAAGAAAACCCCCTGCCCTGTAATTCCAACCTACATAGACGGACTTTGGGGGAGTATGTTCTCCCGAAAAAATAAAGTGAGACTTCCGCGTTTGAAATGGAGCAAAATAAAAATAAATTTTGGTGAGTCAGTTGTACTGGAAGACTTGGATAAACATTCTTTGAGAGAGAAAGTCATATCACTACGTGATAACTGTTGAGCGGATACAATTACTATTAGCGTAAATATAAAAGCGGATGCATTTTGCGTCCGCTTTTTGGGTTGCAAGAACAAGGTCAGATATTGCACGTTGTGTTGTACAGATCTTCTATAACCTCTTTTCCGTTCAGAATATAATTGCGAATATATTTATTCTTCTCTTCTGACCAGCTTTCAGACAATTTCTCGAAACGCTCTCTGTTAAAGACAAACAGCCTGAAATAGCTATAGGTGCTGAAGTTGCATAGCAAGTGACTTATTAAGCCCTTTAATGCATCAGGGAGTTCTGGATGAACCTGAGTAGTATACCACTTGAACTTAGGCTTCCTGATCTTCGATTCGCGTCCATTTGCCAAAGCGGTAACAAGCTCTGAAAGTAGCGCAAAATCTTCACCCAACGCACCATGATTGGCGTAAATAAAGTTTTTGATGTTAGGTACGTCTAATTCACTTGTAACCGCCACACCTTTTCTTCGGCGGTAAAATTCATCGAGTACAGAGTGATACTGTTTCAACTCAAATGACTCTATGCGAGACTCAAGGATTTTCATGTCGATATCTTGGAGCCAATGCCTTTCATTTAAAAAGGAGAATACAGCATCCTCATCCTGAATAAAAATAACGCTTGCGTCTTCAAGGCCTTGTTTTTTTATATCAAATTCAGGGTCGCAGACGATCACAGAGAGTTTATCTTTCTCTGAAAACACGTACATCCCCCCAAAATGTCGGGTGTAGTAACTATGTCTGCGATAGCTAAAATTCCTTGGAAGAATGGCATTCTTTAGAAGCGAACCACAGCGATGAGAGTGTTCGATAATTTGATCGAGCATATCGTCATCATCCCAGATGTCGTTTTCCAATACACATGCCACCTTAGACATGCATTCATCCGTTTCGCGCAAAAGGCCGTTAGCTGTATCCACTTTGATATGGATCGTATTGCTGCTGATAAGGTCGCCAGCAGAGATTGGCTTGAACTGCTTGTTATCCAGCTCACCAATCACAGCATCTTTAGCCGTAAGGCCGGAGAGAGACTTGAAGTTCTCAGAGTAAAACCCCTTCAAAGAATACATTGTGCTCGAAAAATGTGTCGACACAATATCAGCTTCAACCTGCTCCATAGTGATCAGAATAAATTTCTTATTCACGCCATGGGCATCAAGATAGTCAGGATCTTGAAGTTCCTCTGCAATTTCCGGACTAAACCCAGAACAGTCGACATGAAAGGATGTCAATGTTGTTTCTTTTCCTGTCAACTCTTTGAGTGCCGCGTTATAACGCGACACCAGCTTAGGAGAAACAATATGCGTCAGATTGCCGTACTCATAGAATACGTCATCAAAAATATTATTCACTATCACCTCCTTCTTCCGCCTCATTTGTATAACGTTTCAACGCCTCTTGACGAATAGAGATTGAACGCACCTCTGATTTAATTGCGGCTTCATCAGAATTCCCAGAGTAGCGGAACTCACTGTCAGCATATCGATGCAGTTCCTGAAGCAGCATTTCAGGGGTTACCTTTTTAAAGAAGCCGGAAATCATTTCTACCTTCTTATCATAAGGCTGGTGAAGAAATACTTCTGGATTTTCGAACCATTCATCAGGCAGGTCGAAATCTGCCGCCCTTGTTTTTGCCGCATCAGCAATGTTTTTCGCGGCACGTCCTGTGAAGCGCGGCTCAACCTTTTGAATCGCATCCATGTAAGCACCGAAGTCTTCGAAAGTGGTGATCTCACCGTTCTCTTTAATGAAACCCTCGTAAACCTTGCGAAGAGCTTCAGTTTGAGGTTCATTGTGTTGAGAGTACGTTTTTTGAATGGCACCTTCGATGGCTTGGGTTTCAAACAGAGTGGCTTTTCCATCGCCAATATCAGCGCGAGAAGAAAGAAGCAGTGACAACAGGTCAGCAAAATCCTCTTTAGTTTTCGGGCCATCAATCACATAACGGGCTGCTGCACGCTGACGAAGTGCGTCGTCCACATTCTCAGGGAAGTTAGAGAACATGCCGATGGTACAATTCCCACGCACGATGGTATTTGCACCTGCGAGAGATTCCATCAGAATTGCAGTAACTTCTTGTTGACCAGCTGAAGAACTTTTGTCGCCGCGCTTACCCGCAATCTGGTCGATATCATCAATGGTGCCGAAACAAATAGCGTCCGGATTCGTTACGTTACGGATAAAGTTCTTGGCATTCTGGCCAGACTTACCCTGATAGGAGTCAATCTGATCAGCAGAGAAGTTCTCATAATAGAATGGATAACCAGCAATCTGACAATAATCATTGAGTAACCCACAGAGCATCTGAATCAGTGTCGTCTTACCGGTGCCGGGGTTGCCATCACCCATAAAGGTAAAGATAAAGCCACCCATCTCAACAAACGGATTTTTCCGCGCATGAAAATCATAGCACATCATCATTTTTGCCAAGCGCTTCATTTGATACTTTGCAATTCGGTTACCGACCACTTCTTCTGGTTTTTTGAAAATCATAGGCAGCATCTGCTTTTTTGTGCCGCCAGTCAGGTCGAAGCCGGAGATCTCAAAGTCCCACATTTCAGTCCGGTATTGAACACCAGTAAAGGCTTCAGCGTAACGCAGTGATGACTCATGCAAGCGTAGTGCTTCGATATAAGAGAGTGCATAGGCTTTCACAAGCGGATGCAGTTCAGCATCTGAAGGATTTTTTTCAATAATCAGGTTGTTCAGACCGTATAAGAACGAATTGCATAGTTCAATCGGGTTGCCGAGTGAAACTTCGTGCTCACAAGCCAGTGGCGGAAGGCCTGCCGTGGAATCTTCTAACGTCGACTGCACATAGTTTGCAAAAGTAAATACACCGGCATAGGAGCTGGTGGCTCTCAGTTCTTTGTATTGAATCTTCGCATCGCCCTCAAGAACACGGTTCATATGCTCTTCTTTGAGACGCTCCAGCGGTGTGCTTCGCTCAAATGCCTTAAGAACAAAGGTGCAAAGCGCCAGACCTTGTTGCAAAGTATGCATCAGGCTGTGTTGAGCCTTTGAAAGCAGCTTGCTTTCATCACTTAGTGAATTCAAAGTCTCTTCAATACTGAACTTGGCGGATGGGCCAGATACTGAGCCACCGAAAGCCTGTGCTGTAGAAAATGAACGGCCTTCAGTCTTCTTTTGGGATGAAAATGTCGTACTGCGAAGCATCCCGTAGCAATCCGACAGATATTTCGTTAATTCTGAGTCTTTGATCTCAATGAGATTTCTTTCCATTTTAAATACACCTTAAATTAATTTGCGCCGCTTAAAAAACAATGACGTTGTTTTTCTCATCAACAACATACTTTTTATAGGAATCGAGTCGTGGCGTTTCTCCATCGACTTCTTGATATAGCTCATATGGCATAATGACACTTCTCTGAATCGAAGTTACACCCGCATCAAGGAACTCAGGGTTCGTATAGTCAACGTCAAAGCTGGCCTTCTTGATATTCCGGCTAAAGAGACCCGTTGATACGTCGCGATCACCCTTTGTCCTCAGGGTCTCTAGCGTCCACTGGAACATGAACTTCGACTCAGGTTTAACCGAGCACTCAAACATCGACTGGATGTGAGAAGGATTGTCGGTAAACTTATCCATATAAACCCCGCCCATAAAGATCCGCTCAAGCTTAACTGGCACAATTTCTTCGAACTTTTCGTCTATCTGACCTCCGATGACAAGTAATTTGTTTCGGCAGTCCATCAAGCCAGATAAAGCAGGAAGCACCTTTTCTACCTTTTCCATGTTCAATTCTTGCGCAGTGCTTCGAAAGTCCATGAGATAAAGCGCAGGATAACCAACTGTCGGATCTACACAGGTTCCTATAGCACGAAACAGCCCCTGCGCTTTGTCCATAGGGAAAACCTTGATTTGAGGCTTTTCCGGCCATGACTCTTCGGCCTTCAGGATTTCCGCATAGCGGGAAATGCCAATTTCAAACTGCGTTTTCCGGCACTTGCGACGTTCTTCCATAGCAATATTCAACAATCTCTTCTTCAGACCTTGTAAATCCGGTAAGGATGAAAGTTGATAGGTAGAAAAATTGTTGGCTAGTTCGATCTGCATTTCAGCAAACATCTTTGATGTTGGCCAGCCCGAGTCTTTCGGATAGTAGGTGAAATTAGTTGGCAGTTTATCTACGACACCTTGCATCGCAAATTTATACTTCAGGGCTGTCATGCTTGTATTAAGCATTTCCAGCGCAGCTTTTAAGAGTGCATCACCCAACTCATCGCCCGTCAACTGATTAACTTTACAATCAGTAACTGCAATCGCTTTATTGATCGCATTGCTTAAAACAGAAAGATAATCGTGAATGTCATCACGATGCGAGATGGTTTTATACTCCATCTTAATAATCCTTTTTGTTGCTGTAATTGGATCAGTAAAGGCACTGTCACCAGTGCCTTTCTAAATGCATAAATTACTGATAATTTGCGCTATCGTGATCTTTAGTCACTTGACCAAAACGACGATTGTACTCTTCATCATATACAGTTTTGCGACGCATCAGCTCATTGGCATCAGCCATCCGGCCCTTCTGGTTCTCCATCATATCCATCAGGGAGTTCTTGGCTGACGCCGCGATGGAAGTCTGAAGCTCAGCAGCAAATTTATCCAGTTCTTCACCGACCTGATTCAGCTTATGTGCCTCGCGCTGACTTTCAGCCGTTTTCATTGACGTTTCCAGCTGCTGATAGTTGTGATAGCGCTGCTCAGTATCGGTTTTCAGCTTGTTGATCATTGTTTTGTGCGCGGTGCGCTGATCTTCCAGTGCCGAAACCGAAGCACTATTAAGTGTGCGGAATCGTTCAAGCGTCTGACTTTGACTCAGCAGAACCGTTTCACGGTCTTGAAGATCTTTGTACTTGATGGACTGCTCTTGAATAACGATATCAAGCTTGGAACGTTCTTCAGCCGTTTCAACAGATTCTTTCTGCTCAGTAAGGCGAACCAGCTCCTGTGACACATCATCCAGTTCCGCAGATACCTTTGTCTTTTCCTCAAGGAGCTGACTTCGACGGTCAGTAATTTCAGTTAGGTTGCGACGCGCAGTATCCAGCTTTTCTTCAACATCCGCGAGTTCAGCTGACAAAATCGCGGTAATACCGTTGGATTTTTCCAGCAGATTGTTCAGGTTATCCATTACGGATGATTTTGAGATACGCTCTTGGCGCAACTCCTTGGCCTTAGATTCGCTGAAAAAGCCAACAATCTTTTCGCTCAATGTTGCACTTTGCATTGAAGAAAAATCGGTCAGGATGCCATTCGTGCTTTCATCAAGAAGATTGATCAATCGAACCAAGTTCTGTTCCATTGCTGCGTTGGCTTCTTTCATCTGAGAAAGGTTAGCAGTTTCCAGATCAACAGCGATTTTATCCTGATCTTCAATTCGGAAGCCTTCGTCAGAAAGCGACTTGTAGAGGGATTGCATTTTCTCAGCAGCTTCCTGACGCTGAGTCTCCGCCTTCTGCGTACTCTTCGTGGCCTGCTCCATTTCCTGCATTAAAACTTTATCATCAAACATGTTGTTGTTCCTTAAAAATACACCGTATAAAATAGGTCGTTAATATAAAACTTAATTCAGTTGATTGCAACTGATATCGGATTAAATCAGAGTTTCTTCCCAATAAGCTTTATCGTTAATGAAAGCATTAAGGGGAGCACCAGTGTTGAAATAACAATAACACCAGACATAATTACCTCAAATTGAATCTTATGCTCATAACTGTCTGGTAAAAAAATACTCATCATTGCTAGGGATAGCCCACCTCGGACGCCCGCAAATCCAAGCACGGGTATCCAAGACGCTTTCATGTTTTCAACTCGTGAAGACAGATTGGACAAGCCTACTGCTTTACTCATCATCACAAATCTGATCAGCGTAGTTGATAAGAATACGGCCAAGATGGGCTTCCAGTTATCGCGTAATGCATCCCAATCCAAAGTCGCTGCCATGGCGAGAAAGATCGCCGCAACCGCTAATAATCCAAAGGACTTCAAGTTAGCGAGTACCGCTTTATGGTTCTCTCTGCTTACAATTGTACTGATCTTGCCATGATATTTACCTGATGTATCCATAGCGTCTGTAATCTGCTCCTGTTCAGTATCCATAAACTTAAGTATGTAATGAACAGTAAGAACGACATCTACCACGACGGCGAGAATACCCGATGCATGAAAATAGTGCTCTGCTCCGTAAAATGCTGCATATGCAGACAAAACAATAAGTAAGAATTCTAGTAATGGATCTCTAGTCAGCTTTAACAAGCCTATGCACACAAAGCCAATAACCCCGCCCAAAACAAGAGGAGCAATAATGGTAGTCGCTAATTGCACCAGCATTTCACTGGTGGCATGAGAACCACTTACAGATAAAAAGCTAACACAAACCCCGTAACAAATCATGGCAACGAGATCATTCAGTAGACTTTCTGCCTCAGCAGTAACTTTAACCTCGTGAGGTATGTCTTTTCTGCCACCCATAACAGAACCAACCGCCACAGGATCGGTGGCTACAGCGGGAATATAAAGAAGTGCCAAGTCAAGATAGCTAAAGCTATAATCCGGAAGGATAAAGTGGTGAATAAGCACAGCAGATCCAACACTCAAAATTAGGCTTACACATGCCAGATAGAAGAAACGGAACCAATGACGCTTAAAATCTGCCCACTTGATACCCGATGCATCGCCAGCAATAAGTAACGGCAGAAGCGCAGTCAGAATTGCACTGAACGTCACATAATCCATAAAAGAAGAAAACAGACCAAGCTGCGATGCCGCCAAGGAGAAACCCATCAGAGAAACAGGAAGCGACACCTTGAAACGCTCCTGTATCAATAAGGATGCGCAAAGTATCGCTATTGCGGCAATAGCTAATTCAATCATAAATTTTACTCAGAAAATGTTGTTGTTAGCATTATAATACTTCAATTATATTTAATTTCAATCAAATCGCTCTTTATTTTCGCCATGACTTAAGTGATGGCGACAGATCTTCAGTCAGAACCTGAAATGCCGGAGGGAGTTTCTCATTTGTTCGCATTTGCTCTTCGAGCAATACCACAAGGATTTGCTTGTCCGTCTCCCACCGAGTGGCTAATTCTCTCAATTGCTGCTCTGACAGTTCTCCGATATCCATAATTTTTGCAATCTCAATACGGTTATCCAACATCATTGCGTGCAAACGGTAACTAGTGTCAAAATTCTTTGCTAAGACAGCCTGCGTATTACCACTGTCTGAGTAAAGCGCCGTGGTTATCGCCACTAAGCATAATGTGACCAAGGAACCAAGACAAAAAGGCAGTAGAGAATTACGCATAAGATTAACTCAAAAAATTGACAAAAAAATTGACGAGATTGCAGTCTGTTTTTATACTTCATTTATATATAAAACACAACAAATTTTGACGCTATGACAACAGCATCTTTAATAAGCACAGATAATAGACGGCGACATGACCGCAGAGTTGCGCATTGGGAAATTATAGTGAGAATGCCTAACGGCAAAGGGTTTGTGTCCCGAACTATTGATGTGAGCGCTGGTGGAACACTAATAATATCTCCGGTAAAAATACCGGAAGGACATGTGGTAACAATCCACATGAAAGCACTTATTTTCGGCCAAAACTACAATTTTCGTTTCACATGCGAGTGTAAGTTCGTCACATTAGCGGGTTCGTTTTACAAGTGCGGCATGCAACTTATCTCCCCTAATGCCAGAGACACCAAATTATTAAATGCTTATACCAGCAAGCAAACCTCGACACAATCACTGTCAAGCTTCTATGATCGCACAGACACCTCTCCCCTTCCCTCCTTAAACAAAGTCGAGACCATCCAGCAGGACATACTATGTTAAAATATAGCTGGTTCACCCTGATAGGTGCAATCCTGCTGATTATAGCAATAACCAGCTTACGCTTTTACGAACCTATCACAACATTACCACCCTCCTTAAACAACGCAGTTGTCAATAAGTGGCAAAACATGAACTGGAAAGGAGATAACAAGCACTTATGGGGAATCAAATGGGAAAAGCTATGGGGGATGAAAATACATGCCTCAACAATGGGTTATCAAAATAGCGAATTTCAAGAGATTTACTCGTTTAAAAATTCAAGAATCACCATACTAAGCTCACCGGAAATAGGTCTTAGTGTAAGCGGCACAGTAAAGCTACAGAAGAATAATGACAATGACGTAACAATTTCGCTGAAATTAAGAACAGAAAAAGGTATCCAGCTTTCAATGATCGCCAGCCTACAGCCTGAGAATGCTGTTATCAATGATATTGCTGTGAAGGTTCGATTGTTACGCCCACAAGATAACCTGAGTCTCATGTCGTCAGCAAGCTTGATGAGCATGCTAAAAGGTTTGGAGGAAAACACCCAGAAAGGTGCCATACCTGTTTCGCTTAAACAAACCATCAGGGACTCGCGGCAGGCTTTCGAAAACAATGCACCGATAGCAATCTATTTGACTCTAAAAAATCAGATTGAAGCAGATAAGTTCCCGTTATTAATAGCTAATATGAATAAAGACATTGTAAAAACCGTGATAGCCAATGATATCAAAGTTTCCTCTGTTAAGCGCGATACAGAGAAAAAAGACTTGGCAACAGAAATTAATACATGGTATAAATAAACAATTGAAGGCTTGGCCTCTTAGTCTTCAATGTGGTGATGCCCTCACCATAGCCTACGCTCTGCGTAGGCTAATCTTTTAAAGGTTCAAAAGTTTATGATAGAACAGTATTTGGCTATGACTGGACTATGCGAGTATCAGCATCTACCCCATGTCACAATTGATAGTTTATTGAAAATTCCGGCACTTAACCCAATGCACGACGCCGGTATTTCATTATCAAACAATGATTTACTTTTGATGCATGTCAGTATGCTGACACTGCTTTCAAATGCATTGAGGCAGTCTAGGGCATCGATATCCACTTCTGAACTATACAAACTCGATCATAAATATCCTGAACTTGATTCCTACTTCTCAGGTATCTATAGCGAAGACTCATTCTTCACTCACACCACCCCAACAGGTGGTCGTCGCGCAACTATCGTTGAATCAGTTGAGTGCGGGCGTGCAATTTTTCGGGCCTGTAAAATTTCGCCTTTTTCAATTATTGCCCTCAATTGTTTTTGCGTTGATGGAGAACAAACTAATTTACTGACTTCCTTAGTAAGAGGGAGCGATCCTGTTTTCAAACTATTATTTGCAAACCACTTCCCTACCGAAGAAGTTTTCCATGACCTGTACATGGGTTGCAGGCAACGCATTTTTTTAATGAGAGAACCTTCCGTGTCGTTCCAAGTCGGCAACGAGAGCCTTAAGATCGTTGAACTCCAAAAGGGGTTCCCTCAATGAGATGGTTGACTATTGGCTGCTCGATGGCACTAGAGGAAGAGCAGATTCTTTTACGATGTCACGAACTGTATAAAGTGGTGACCAACACAATCTGCCCAACAGCCAGTGAGCAGGCAGGATGGGCTTTAGTCATAGAAAAAACAGAGAAAAAGCGGTTTTCTCCATTGCTATCCGACAGTCTTGAATTTGCACCCAACTATTTACTGTTCACTCTGATTATCACCTTGCCTGACGATGCTGAGATAAACGAATACGATTGCGAAGGCGAAGAGTGTAGTGAAATACGTTTTTCCACTATGCGCTCTTTTGAAAGCTTTGAAGCCAGTATTGAGGGGCTTTCTGATGATGGAGTTATTCTGTCGCAAAATGAATGCTTCCATAACGGGAGAGCTGAAAGTGTGTTTACCATATTGGATAATAAGGGACGGCTTGCTACGTCACACATAACAGCGCAGACGGGGTGGGACATACTTGGGGGAAACCACATTAACCAAATGTTTGGAGAACCCCGTTTCTCAGAAATAACCTGCACCCCCCTTTTATCTTTCAGATCTCATATGACAGAGGCAGATTTCGCTGATAAATTTTTGTGGCTTGCCGTATCACCATCACAAACCAATTATAAATTTGCTGGCCTGATCCCATGGAGTATCACCGACAGTGCTTGATTTGGAGAGGGCTTTTTCTGAAGACAATCATCGCATTTTTTTTCGAACTGAAATAGAAATGCCATATGAGCTGCTGGAGGATGCTTATAAACTATTCTGGCAAAGCATAGAGGATAAAAAATATAACGTTGCAGTATTTCTTATGCGCAAACCCTATTTTGAACCCTTTATAAGATTAAAAAAACCAAAGAATTGGATTTCTCTCCTGTGCGCTAACTCAGAAATGATCAGCTTGGCATGTGAGTTTCATATTCACCCTGCAAAAATCCGTATACATGAGGCTATTAGCCTTCTGCATATTGCTACGAAAATGCATTTAGCAAGCAAAAAAGGAATAGACAATCTTATTGATCATTTTGATTACCAAGATTTTGATAGTCTTCTTCAAAGCAGAGTCTCCAGCCTTCTTAAAAGCCTGATGGGACAACAAGAGTGGTACTGGGTTGAAAAAATGACTGATTGGGGGGTGAAGTTCAAGAGCGACAGTATCGATCTATGGGCAAAAGAAGGACTGGGACTTAACACTAAAAATGTTAATTTCAAGAATTGGCCGACAGTAAGATTAAGACACCTCAGAAAGGACTTAACCCCCCTTTTGATCAACCCAACCGATGAGGTAATTTCTGCGATTGTTGCGAATAATCACATGAGAACGTTTGCAAGAATGACGAAGCTGCTACCATCAAAACAGCACAGAGGGCGACTGATTCGCAGGGTCATACAAGAGGCGTTGCTTCAGCCGTCATCAGAGTTCAGTACAGCCTTTTGCCAGTCTAACGGTAAGCTCGTGGCTGCCGTATTCAGGCCCAACGAAGAGTGGGCTAAGAAAATTTTCCAAAAGAAAAAATTATGGCCTATTGAGAAGTTTATTTTAGAAGAAAAAAGCACCGACTTGATTGAGTGGACAGCAAAAGAATCTCCTATCTCACTATCCTCTATTGAGAACGACTTAAAATCTATTAACAACCTGCCCAAATGGAAGCGGGCACTGTCGATCAGATATATGGCGAATGAATGTGGACTTGAAGCTGTAGTTCCTAAGATAACCCGCAAAAAGCAACTATTGGATTTAGTCTGCGATGAATACCCGCCATACGAGATTATGATACATTGCGACAATATGGACTACCGTGCCTCATTAATGGCACTTATCGGAAGTTAAAAATAAACGCTCTTTTTTTTGACAATTACGGCACCCGTGGTATTTTGGTAATTAATAAGTCAAATATTTACAACGCAATGATCAACATACTATTGTCTATACTAAAAAATATGCTGCTTCCCGAAGCAAATAATGAACCTTTTCCAGAGGATATATAGGTGTCAAAATGCCACGTCAGAGTTACAGAGCTGGAATTAATTAATATGCTTAAAGGTGACACTTTGGCTATTAATCCATCCTCTCTGCATGATGATGAACTTTGGCTTGTGAAGATAGTGACGGTATTACTTTTGCGAAAAGCAGAGATCAGCCAATGGAAATCCCTGTTTATTGAGCTTCAAAATAAAAACTTGTGTGGCGAATTAAACCGGCTATTTTATTTTAATGATCTTAAAGCCCTGTTAAGCAGTTACACAACACAAGAATTACCCATCTACCGCAATATTGACATAAAACGAGAGTTAAATGTTATTGATCTTATCGCACAGTCTGAAGTGCAAGATACACAAAGTATTTTCATTGCAATGCTGACGGTATTCAAAGGCAGCATTGTAAAGGACTGTTTGTCGAGCGCTGTCAGAGCGTCGAATATGGCACTTCTCAAGACAGTGATGGAAGCAAACCCTTTTGAATTTGAGCTTTTTAAAAACGAACTGCTATCCATTGCCCTCGACGCGGAAAACTGGACAGCATCTAAGTACATAAGATTGGCGGGTGGGTTCCGCATCAGATCGCTTTTTGATATGTTCCGAAATGACGCAACCAAGAACGATGCATACCTTATTTTGTCGAGCATGAGCTGCGAAGAAATAGGCTCTCATATAGATTCTGTCGATGATTTTCAAATTGCAATGAACATAAAGCAGGTAGAGTTTTGTGAGTTAATTTCCTGCATAGATGCCGAACTCCGGACAGACTTGATATCAAAACTCTGACTTAGCAAGGACGATATTTAATAGTATCACTGTAGTGACATTTAACAGTATTACTGTTAATCTGAGATCCTCAATAAGGATATATGATACTGTTCTACCACAACAACCATTACAACGTATACAGCAGAATTTAATTAACGAACCCATATCTATTGACAGTTGACGAGTTTTGGGTTATTATGATCTTACACAACGGGATTTAATACGGTATTTTATGAACAAGAACATTCATCCGATGGTTGCAGCCGCTGAAATTGGCAACCTTAAAGACATCGAAAAAGAATTAGCTTTCAAGGATTTCTCAGACCAAGACTACGTAGCCGCATTGAGTCGAGCTGGCGGTCACGGGCACCTTAACGCGCTGAAATTACTCGCGAGCAGTCCCTATAACCGGCCTGAACATAATGAAAAGGCATTAAAATGGGCTGCGCGGCATGGAAAGTTAAGCTGCGTTCGTTTTTACATCGAAGAGCTTAAGGTTCCCGCTACTGCATTTAACAGTGCAGGCCTTAGAATCGCAGCACAGCACGGCAAACTAAAAGTAGTTACTTATCTCGCAGAGAATGGTGGAGATATTACTGCACATGATAACGAAGCGATAAAATACGCTGTCAGATACCATCACGATGATGTCGGCGAGTTTCTTATTATGAATGGTGCCAACCCTGCTCTATCTCGTTCTGAGATCGAACGGACGGGCCGTGATGTGGTCTATCAGAGCAGCACCAGAACGGGCAACTTCGATATTGACCAGTGGGATTTGCTTTACCGGTGCGGTACTAAATATGCAGATTTGCCACGTACATTTGCTGCAATGTTGAAAAGAAAGGCTGAACTTGCAATTCCGCAGGTGGCATTGGATACAGCCCTTCAAAAGGTCGCCAGTTACGGACTCTTACAGCCGTATAAGGTACTGCGAGAGCACGGCGCTTGCGTGAACAGCAACAATGTAGCAGCACTAAGTGAGGCGGCTCGCTTTGGCCACGAGGAAATGGTCACCTACATTCTGCATAACGAAGAGTTTGACAGAGAGACTGGAATCCAGCGGGCGCTGAAGAAATCTATGGAAGTAAATTGTGATAAGATTAGCAGCATTCTCATGTTGCAAATTGAAAACGATGCGAGCATAGAGAATCCCGTCGTTCTGCTTGAAAGATTCCTGAGATACAAGCAGTTTGAGAGCGCAAAGGCTCTCGTACAGCGTAATGTATGGATGCTAAGCTTGGAGTCAACAAGCATGCAGATCATCCGCTATGGAAATACGGAACTGGTTAAGGAAGCAATCAGAAAAGGAATGCAGGTTCTGGGTACGGATGAGAATTATGTTGACGCTGCAATTGAACGCTTTAACTTCGATGTTGCTGAACTTCTCATTGAAGAAGGCCTGATGCCTAAGGACGTTCAAAACTGCTTGGTTCAGGTGGCGAAACATGGTCGTGATCACTTTATCAGTTACTTCCTTACGCTGGGTGCCCGAGCAGATGCTAATAACTCTGAGGCGTTAAGAAATGCTGCTCAGTATGACCATATCAACAGCGCTAAAATTCTTAGAGCACATGGAGCAAAAACAACCGAAGACATGCTTGAAAGTGCCTCTGAAGAAATGCGTGACGTCCTTACTATGAGTTATAACCGACTAGAAGGCATTGTTCAGGAGCTTCAAAACCAAAGAAAGCTTGCAGTTTAATTCCGGAATTTAGAAAACCCTCCCGCTGTGGAGGGTTTTTTGTTTACACGCAGCTACTTTTGTGATACTATTCTTGTGTTTTATATGCAGGTATTTATCATGTTTAGAAATCTCTTTTTGGCTGCGCTTGCGATAGCGGCAACCACTTCTGTATGGTTAGTAGGGGAAGTTGGCTTGAAAGCCAAATACAATACTGCCAAAGAACTCCGCATTGGTATACGCTATCCAGTGCCTATTCGGCATGACCGTATATCTCACAGTTTGACATGGGAGCAGGAACTTACATTTTTTTCCAAACAGTTGGAAAGAGGGTTTGGCATACCAGCAAACATTTCTGTAAAATACGCACCAGTTATAATGTCAGCATCTATCAACACCGGACTGTCTGAATACCAGATAGCTTCATGGATAATGACGGAATCAAGCTTTAGGTCAAAGGCAGTCTCCTCTGTTGGTGCATATGGGGCGACGCAAATCAGGCCGGAATTTTGGGAAGAATTCTGCGTTAACAAAGACCTTGATCTGTATACGCTTGAGGGAAATGTTTTATGCGGTGCTGAGATTCTTACTGAGTTGCGATTTAAATTCTGCAACGGTGATCTTGAATGCGGGTTATCGCACTACAATGTTGGCAGGACAAACTTACTCAGTAGCAATGAGTATAGGAAGGCTGGCATGAGATACAACACGAAAATCGAAGCTTATAGTAGAAAGTTAGCACTGATAAATTTGTAAAGGTTTCATAAGAATGAAAGCAAAACCCCAAACCATGGTTGATGAATATATTAATCTATCTGTTGCCGATAGACATCTTTTTCTGAGAGATATAGGGGCGCATAAAAATATGGCCAAGCTGGGTGAATTTTTTTCCCGAGAAGATGTTTCGGTAAGCAAAAGAACGCGAAGAGTGATGCAAGACGACGTAGCTGGGTTGATAAGCAGACGTTTGGTTGCTGTAATACCGCCTAACTAACGGCGGTATTGCTGTGTAATCTCGTTTCTAAGTTTCCACCCCTCACTACCTTTAATATAGTCCATCTTTAATAACTGATCTACTATAGCAAGCGGAGTCCGTTTTAGTACGACTGCGGTGGCGTCTACGGAAAATTTCTTCTGGACAAAATACTCTTTTAGAGTGGCATTGTCTTGCTCTGTCCAGAGTTTGTTGTTGTTATCCGGCAGGGATAAAATCGCATTATCAATCCCTATTCGCAAGCCTGCCTGCAAGTTGGCTACTTTAGCTTCCTCATCATTGAGTCCAATAGACCTGATAACTGGAACAAACTCTCCCTGCCAATGAAGCATAGGGCTAATCTTGAAATAGAGCGCGAGTTCGCCCTTTGGAATTTCTACGAATTGATCTTGAAAAAGAAGCTTAGTATAGCTGGAAAAGTGCCCTAATAAATCATCCTGATCTTTTGCCAGAATACGAAAAATTTGCTTGGCTTCAGGTTGCTCCTTTTGAAACTTCTGAATATCCAATGCTTCTACCATGACTACGCCTTTGTCATCAAAGGCGAGTTGCGTAACCATCGCCTTAACCCAGACGCCTTCTTTATAGACCCTGCGAAATTCCACGTTAACGTGGTCGATAAACTGATTAATGTGCGCCATAAGAAACTAAAGAATGTTGTTGTTATGCCGATAATACCATATAACGGGTTCACTGCAATTTTTCGGTCAAAAAATATTACAACTAAATAAGTAGCTAATATTAAAGTACTATAAATTGACTTGCGGTATTCCTTGTGATACATTCAAGATTAACAAGAGGGTAATACCCTCATTACAGCAGCAGAAAAGGTTTAAGATGATTCGCTTTACAGCCCGACAACCGGTATTTAATAGGCTCCAGAGAGTGGTGGCTTATGAGTTACTGCATCGCGAGTCGATGGAAAATCGTTTTCCGGAGCACATCAGTCCAATGGAAGCCACCAGCAAAGTTTTGGTAAATGCTTTCCTTGACACAAATATTGATGTAATAGGAAGAGGGAAATCTGTACTTATAAACTTTCCAGAAGAAGCTTTGGCTGAGAACTTCGCAGAGGTTGCACCAAACGATAAAATAGTTCTTGAGATCTTGGAAACAGTAAAGCCAACCCTTCGCATGCTCGAAATCTTTAAGAAGCTATCAGGTAAGGGCTATAGACTTGCCTTAGATGATTTTAATTACGCACCGGAATGGAAGCCTTTTTTAAAATACGTTAATTTTATTAAGTTCGACATTCAGGCCACTCCTCTTCCAACACTATCTCCTGTGCTGGCAATGCTGGAGAAAGAATTTCCAAAAGTGCGTCTACTGGCGGAAAAAGTAGAGACACACGAAGAGTTTCGTCTGGCAAAATCGATGGGCTTTCATTACTTTCAGGGGTACTTCTTCGCCAAACCTGAAGTTATTCACTCTGATATCATCGACATATCCAAATCCTCTCTGATGAATATTTATATGGAGGTTATGAAACCGGATTTCTGTGAAGCAAAGTTATCCATGCATTTTCAATGCGACCTCCCTCTTTGTGTAAAATTGCTAAAGTATGTGAACACTGCTCATGCACGCATGAACATCGGCAGCAAATCACGTCGCACTAAAGTTGAAATCAGCAGTATCCGACAAGCAATACTCTTTCTTGGACAGGATCTTATCCGCAGATTCGTATGTCTTCTTGTTACTTCAGAATTAAGCTCGAATAAGCCTGCCGAGCTGCTTTCTACGAGCATATATCGCGCCCGATTCTGCGAGAATATTGTGAAGCTTACCCCATTCAAAGACTATTCAGAGCGTGCTTTTATGACAGGCCTCTTCTCCACTCTCGATGCCATTTTAGACAGACCAATGGAAGCTATCATGAGTAAGCTCCCAATCGACAGGGATATCAAATTGGCGCTCGTGCAGAATGTCGGATTGCTTAGCGGAGTCATTAATATTGTTAAAGCTTATGAGCAAGGCAAGTGGCTTGCAGTAGACAGCCTGTGTGACAAGATCGATCTCGACAGAGCCAAAGTAGGCATATGCTATCAGAAGGCCATCGAATGGGAGCGAGACCAGATAAAATCATTGTCGCACAGTACAAATTCGGCTAAAGTGTCGGCTGTAGCATAATAAACAATCTATTTTAAATAGCTATTCCCTTAAGGATAATTTTATATGAACACCAATTTATTTACTGCGGGCTTAATTGCCTCTGCCATCAGTGCTTATACCTTTGCGTCAGAAGATGTGAAGCTTAAATTTATGGGCGGCGTTGCCGATAATGCGCAATTTGTCACAGCCACTACTTCATATGACTATGTAGTTACAGGCACTGATGGTTTAGTTACTGATTCTGCTTCAGACTCCTTTTCACAAAGCCAGAAAAGTGCTGATAATTTAGGCGTAGCCGCTGTGGGCCTTGAATACCAGTTTACTGATATGGTGGGCATGGAGGGCCGATACTACTTCGGCATCAATGAAAGTGAATACAAAATGGATATCTTTGAGTCAGTCAGTGAGTTCGACAGCTTCCTTGGCTCTTACACTGAATCAGGGAATAATTTTTCATACACCGCATCTGTTGAAAATGCAGCGGCACTGCTGGTCAACTTAGAGACACCAAAGTTTCACGGGCTATCTGTGTATGCTCAAGGTGGCTTTGGCGTCGTCACTAACGGCTTCGGAAACATTGATGTCAGCAAAACAAACTTTGTATACGGTGGCGGCGTTGAATACGCGGTAAGCGATCAGATTTCGTTCTTCGCCGATTATCTCGTTTTCCCTGAGACAGGGTTCTCAATTTCAGGGAATGATATATTCGGTGAAGAAGGATATTATTTTTATGAAGATACGGTAGGCGACGACACGCGGGAGTTTTTGGTAAACGCAAATGGTGAAGGGCGCATCAGCAATAACTTTCTTACCGCAGGCTTCATAATGAAGTTTTAAACCCACGGTTTGGGAAGGCGACATTTGTCGCCTTTTTTATTTGGTTAAACTATATGAAAGTTTATTTTATACCTGAGAAGCAATTGCGCGATGACCTTCTCGCACACTCTGACAGCATCAGAGAGCTTTTTCTTACTCACGAAGCCACCTATGGAAACTACAGTGTATTTGAAGAGGACAGGATTAACCCAGAATGGATGAAGCGGGTGTTGATAGACCTCTACATGAAGGACAACATCACCGCCCTACAGGCGAGCACCAACGCCTACATGGTGAATGTAAAAGAGGTAGTATCAGCCTACCGCAGAAGCAAACACAGTAATTATATTCACCATATACCATACCACCCAAAGGCACGTTTTATCCTTCCTGTGCTAAATGATGAATTCCCAGAGCAAGACATCGAGGCACTACTACAGGCACTGGCCAAGAAAATTGAATACAAAGAGATTGAAAAGCCTCCGGTCATCGAAATACAGAATCCTGAAATAAGGAAGCTGCCATTATTTCTTGAAAGAGGCTATTTTGCATTAAACAACATGTCGCTAGCCTGATGCTAGCGAATATTTTGGGTTGTTATAGAGGAGCAAGCCTCTCCTCTTATAACTGCACTGATCCCCTCATATAGCTCAGTGATATCAGTAACCATTGCAACACCCAACAACGAGTCTTCGAAGCCCTCCAGCTCCTCATGGAGAACAGGATCTATCTCCGCCAGATAAGTCATTTCATCGCGATAATACTTGTTAACTTTAGCAGTAGTTTTGTCAAACCGTACCCATATCATATGAGAGCGGGTGATGTTCTCCAGCAAGCCCGCTGTCAGCGAACCCTCTCCCGTCGCTGATAACACAGGGGTATTAACTCCTTCCCCGTCTCTACCTGCAAGAACATAAAGTGCGTTCTCGCCCTCGCCTGCATCTGACACACGGTTCATTGCAGGTACAACATCACCATATACTTTAGAGCGACGAAAAGCCTCGCAAAATGCAGTTACACCAGAGAGACCGCCAGCAACGAAATCATCAAAATGAGGATAACGACTGGTGCCCGCAGAGTGTAAAATACACTCACGGTTGTGCCATTTCACAAACAATGGCAAATGCATCATATTCTTAGCCACGATTGCACGCATTGCCTTGCCAAGGCCGGGGATCTCATGAGAGATAGGGGAACTTACATGCAGCGTATCTTTATAGCGGTAAATAAGCTGACGCAGATAGTTCGAAGCAACATGCCGACTTTCCAAGCCAGCAACAACCAGCCTCAGCACACCATTACCATCATTACTCAGAACCTGATAAGGTTGCCCGTTTAGCTGTTTACTGTCCCGCCCATGACTAATAGTCATATCGAACTTAAGAATATCGCCAACTTTTGTTTTTATCGGTGACTGAAGTCGCAAACAAAGCCCTCTGGCAGACACATTAAGAGTCCTGCCATAGATTGGAGATGACCTGTCCGGTGAGGCTGGCAAAATGCAGTCAAACTGCATCAGGTAACGATCTTCTGAGCGCAACTCTGTTGATTCGAGCATGACGACGTTTCGCACCAAAGCGCCCTTTGTTGTGCCAACGTAAAATGGTTTTATTGTTTTTGCATTCCGGCACTCAGACTTTACTACTAAAGACATAGTATGGCGCACTAAAGAGGTGACATCAGTCAGGGTGATCAGAGTATTCAGAGGTCGTAAGATTTCAGCCACCCGCCTTGAAAGTGGCTTATTAAACAACGCAATTTGCGGCGATACCCAATCGGGAACCGCAGCCTCATGACGGGCATCGCCTTGTGCATCAACAGGTATTGCTGAAACCTTCAGGCACCGCCAGTCCATTTTGCAAATAGCTTTCAACGCTACTACTGCGTCATTGTCTGACAACAGTTGCGTCAATGTCAGCGCATAGATCCTACCCTCAGATACCCCTGTGAAAACATACTCTTCAAATAATGCATCACCATCCGAAAGAAAGCTGACATTCAACGAAGGCAGATTAAGTAACTTGCATGCAAAATTTTTCGTACCACCAAAGTACTTGAAAAGGTTTTCATTGGCAGCTGAACGCTGAATGACTTTCACTTCTCTCTTACCACCAACACTGTCGTGTCCGCACAAAATAGACAAGCCCGCATAAACACTCTGCGCTTTGGACTCAAGCATTTTTGCCGTAATAGACTGAACAAGGGGTGTTCTGTGTTTCTGCACTGTCTCCTTCGCCACCCGCTCCATTCCTTGGCACACTGCACGTATTGACTCGACAGATGGGGAATTATTTTCTGATCTGAACACAACCTTATAAAAAGTATTCACCTTTGAGAAAGAATCTTTTATATGCGCTATTTTACCGCGCAATGAAAAGGAGGTGATATCACCCAGCGGTCTCGCCAGATTAAATACCCTGATAAAAATACTGCCTGTTGGTGATGATAATGAGCGAAACGGTGCCTTGATAACGATACCGGCTTCCGAAAAGTCAATAACCTCCCCCACTGTACCTAATGTACAACATTCTTCATCGGTGAGTTCTGCGTCAGGCCGAGACAAAACTGCCGCAGCTCCATACACACCGATTTTTTCATCGCGACAGAAAGTGTCAGAGGATAGTCGGTTTATTAAAATAGTAGAACGATCTACAACAACCACGTTTTTATTATATTCCTTTTTCTTCGCTTCCTGCTGCTCGGCGTAACGTGCTTTTGCATCATTTAAAATCAAGGAATATGCACCTCGGGTAAATATCCCTGAACTTGCCTTAATCAGCCGGAAAAAGGTACTTTTTGATACCGGATCAAGATAATGAATTATCTTATCATGCTCAACTTCGACACACGTATCAAAAAGCATCCTTAAGTCTAAAACCAAAGTACATGGTTTTGCGAGTCGGCGTATTTCCATTTTCAACAGAAAAAGCTTGTGAGCATTGCACTTCGGTGCCAGCTTTTTTAACAAAACATCTAACTTGGGATGCTGCGCATAGGGCACCAAGCCGTGAATAATTTCGGCGTACTCATTCAGGTCAGGGCTGATATTTTCCATACATTCTGCTGTTCGTGCTACTATAAATACATCATATATAATAGTTTCGGTGCAATAAATAATCAAATTTTAGAAGGTATATTTTCCAGCAACAGGTTTTCCCTGCCCCTAACTACACTGGCTTCATCATCTATTTTATTTTAGTAATGCAGCGTATGTAGTACGGTCGCAATACTATTTGTGTGCAATCAGAGAGAAAGACGAACTTATTTTGCATTCTGTTTTACGACCGCAGGCGGATAAGACTTTTGCAGACATGTGTACTCAGAAATTTTAAACACGACCACACCATTGACAAAAACACAATTTGTGTTATAGTTAAATCTAATACAGCAACAGGTTCGTGATATGTGCAACCAACAACGCATAGGAAAAGCAGTTGGGAAAGCATTAAATATGCTTCATAATTCCCAAGAAGCTTCCGACATTGTTAAAATGATTGACCGGCATACCGACCCAGAGTCCGGATGGGTTGATATTCGAGCCATCCTCGCTGACTGTAATGTGACGGTCAGGAGTGCAGATATGGCCGCGACTATGCTGGTGGCAAAGATGACGCTTTCTGAGGATGGGATGATAGAAATACTCACATCCCAAAAACATGAATTTCAGGAGCAGAATTGTGCAATTGCGTGGATAGTGGCAGATTATCTTATCAATCCCAGCCTCCTGAAAACACGCGACTTATCCTGCTCGGTATTTGAACTTCGTGACTTTCGGAGACAGAGGCACAGTCGCACAATGCTTTTGGCCACAAGGCTGATGATGACTGAGGACGCAATCAACAAAGTCAGCGAACTGGACAACATCGCAATTCAAAGGAAGCTAATTGCCTTTATGATCCCTGAGTTCGCAAACTCTGCTGTAAAAGGACATAGCGTGAGCTTTCTGTTAGATAACGGGATAATTCGATGAAGCCATCTGAGACAATATCATTGGCCGAACTGTTGGCACTGCCACCAGAGGCACTGCATGAGTGGATACACACCCACCATTCCGACTTCATTTTGGCACCAAGAAAAGCGCCACAAAGTCTTTGCGCCGCTGCAACCGCTATCAATGGCAAACCAGTGCAAATAAGTCAAAAGCGTGCTGAGGATGCCTTCAGGGAGCGATATGAACTGGCAATTAACACCTTAAGCTACTGGCAGACATTATATCACCGCCCCTTGGGCAGTAAGTAAATTCCGAAATCGTGCGCCTCGCCTATTGGGATCTTTTTATCTGAACGCGGTTTGCGCTTCGCTCCACTGGGCAGTGAGACCTTGACGATATCATCAGAAAAAACAAAAACAGGCAGGGATGCGGCAAGTTGATGCTGCTTCCCCTTGCTTGTAATGTTCAGCATGGTTCGCGGCGCTCCCTTTCTGGCCAGACGAATATCAAACTTACTTTCACTGACTTCTGCCAGCTTTCGCTTAAGATCTTGTAAGATAGGCATTTGGGCAGCAAAGTTTAAATCTTTTGCATAATATTGGATTTTATTCCCGACAAGTTCCTGAGCAGCCTCTTTAGTCAGTTTCTTTATAGAAGGTTTTGTCAGGTAGGACAGCCCGAGATACTCTATCTCACCTTCAAAAACGGAGATACTTCTCAGGATCTGAAGAATAGACGCCATGGGAACAACTTTCTGCCAAACTTGAGATGACTCCTTTCCCAGCTCTCTTTTCATCTCGGCATTCAACGATTTTAGCGCTGTTTTTTTCTCATTTATTTCAGCAACCAGCTCACGTATTTCAGAATGAAATTTAGGATGCACCTGTATAACCGCAGGTAGCCTCAGGGTTGAGCGAGACTCCTGATCTTCCGAATAACTGAAACGTTGAAATATAGACAGCTGCTTGTAAAAATCTTCAAAAGGCATAGGAATCCACGCTCCGTCATTCGAGCGCGTTATTGCCATAGATCGCCTTGCCAAGTCTGATATCAGCTGAAGACGGTGAACAAGCTGGCTTGTTGATTTCCTAAGCTCCCCTATATGCTTATGGATTACCTGACGTGTACCGATAACATAAGGTGTAGTGAGCTTCACGCTGAAAGCGGATGAAGATGCAAAATTGGTGTTGCATGAAGTGTTTAACATACTGATCAAACCGACAGGCTGTTGTTGTATACATAACTGTATATTTTTACAACAACATGTCAAGCCGATCAATAAGGTGATTTAATCCATTTCTATGTCTGCATCAGCGTGAATATGATATTCCTCACCACAGTCATCACAATTGTGGGTTTCACCCCTTGGATCACCAATAAACCCATGTTGCCTTACTTTGCAGTAAGGACACTCTACCGAGACCTTTGATGCAATCATAAATGTAGTTTCTTTCATTTTGTTTTTACCCCCTGCTCTATCACTCCGGACTGCCAGCCTTGATCCCACTGCCGGTAAGCCTCATTAAAGCCGTTCGTATTACGAAATGGATTATCATGACGGGAATGCCCCGACACCCTTGCCTTTTTTCCCTGATTAAAAGCGTCTTTTGCCAGCACCTGTATATTCATAAATCACCTAAGACATATTCTGAAGAGATTGAACCCAGCGCCGGACACCAGAGCTTGTTCGCAAAAAAACACAACACCGAGTGCTGACGCAATCCACATACTAATAACCTAACTCAGATTCATAGCTCATGACTCTTTTCCGGCTCATCGCCTCTTCAAACTCCATTAGCTTTCCGTCATCCACGCTGCGATAAACTTGTTTTGCTTCTTTTACAAACTGAGTTTCGTTTTCCAGTTTTTCAGATAAGGATTGAGCAAAATTGATGACGGTAGCGATATCGAGCCTGCCTACTGCAACCGCGAGACGCTTTGCGTCATGCTGAATCCTGTTCCAGACGGGCACATTCTCATGAGCAGCAGAATACTCAAGTAACTTTTCTTGAATAGTTTCAATGAAATCGTCAGGATCTTTCCCGTCGCACTCTGCATTACTACGCAAAGACATATCAAAATGACGGAGGAAGTGAGGATTTTCGACACTACGCCGGATTATTTCCATCTTTTCTCTGATGATCTCAGGATAGACCTCACCATATTTGATGTGATGCGTCAGGCGATGCGTCAAGTCTCCCGCATGCTCCATCAAGACATTCATATTACAACCACCCATCTCTTTCTGAATCTTGCGCATCAAGGCTTCAGGCTCTCCGAAACGTTGAGCATTACCGGTAGACTCAAAGGCTTTTATCACATCATCCGCAACGGGTGTATCACCCTCAACGGCCTCAATATGATAGTAAGACAACTTAATAGTCTGCCGCCCTTCTGGAGAAACAGAAGAATCATGAGGCATAACAACTCCTGACAATAAAATACCTGATGCTAATTATAACATGGTTTGAGACTCGGAAGCCAAATCCTGTTTAGCTTCACTCTTTCTATTTAAAGTGATGGTCAGGTATTTAGTTGTGATCATGAGCACGCATAAGACAACCATGACGTAACTAAGGTGTTTATTCCAAGCGTAATCCGCATTATTCCAATCCATCAAAAAGCACAGGAACAGTATAACAATCCAGCAACGCAATGTTCCTCTTAACTTACCAAGTGACACCGATAAATGTTCCGGCTCATACATCATCGCACTCCTCTTCATCATCAGGCTCTACAACAGAAAGTCTTGCAACAAACACTATCAGAAAAAGAGCCACAACAGGGGCAAACAGCTTCAGACCCAAATCCACAATATTGTGAAAGTCGACACTTAAACTGACCCCCTTTCCGGAAAGCATTTCACCGACAGACAGCCCCAGATACATTAGCAATGAGCACAGAGTATAGAAAAACGCGCCCGTAGCGAGCACTAAAAGCAAACGCTTGGTGGATTTATTCAACGGAGACCTCCTGCTCGGTTTTACGCCAGAAGAGAGATTCGCGGAAATGAAGCATGCGATAGTACATAGCAAAGCCGAGGCCTGACATCAGACAAATGACCGCGACAAAGTAATACGGAGACCATGGCACATTAAGTGTCAGGACTACCCAACCTGCCGACTGGAAAAAAGCGGTCAGCAATGCTCCAAATGCAAGGTAAAAACTGAATAAGGCTGAATGATAAAAGGTTCTGACATTTGTCATCATTGGCTTTAAGCGCCCGATAGGCGTACCAAAGGGCCGATATACGTCCAGACAGTTAAATAATATCAAGGATGAAAAGAACCAAATTTGCAGGGAACTCAATGGCAGCTTAAAAAGACCGTCATACAAAGGGGTACTCACGCAAAAGTAGAAACCAAGAAAGAAGCTAAGCCAGATCTTCTTCTTTTCACTGACACTTTCAGGTAAATACGTGGCCATAGATAATTGTACGCAGGCTGCGAGAAACCACCCACCGCCGATAACTACCGCAACCAAACCTAAAGCAAATACTGCTGGCAAAAAGGGCAGCGTGAACAAAGCCGCAATATGCAACGCAACAAACGCTAAACCATATACTGGAGCCATAAAAGGCCTTAACATAAAATTACCCATCAAATAAATACCTCAAACCGGCCAGTACGACGCGCATTCTCTACGTGCAGCAGGCCCGAAATTAAATCAATATATTGCAACCTGACCTTTTCATGACGATTAGCCAGAGACAATATCGCCTCTTTCTCTTCGGTGTCGTGTTCAAACCATGCCACATAAGCTTTTGCTGAAATCACTTCCAAGCTCACCTCGCGGTACTCACCCGCCTTCATGGCCGATAACAATTCGCGACAAAATCTCGCCACAGGAAACAGGCCAGAAAAAGCCAGTAAGAGCAGCAAAACTTCAGATGTTACAAAAAATAAATAAAACGACAACAAAGACAAGAACAGCACCAGCGAAAGCTTCAGAAAAGTTTGCTCGACAGCATTGACAGAAAACCCCTCATAACGGCAAGAGGCTTGCAGCAAATGTTGCGCAAATTCTTCAGAAAAACCAGATTCAAACTGGCGAACCAGTTCTTTGCGGTAGCTAACTGACTTGTCTACCACAACAAGTGAAACGCCCGTCATTATAATGATAACAGACATCACCCCAAGCATATTTGCATATAATATGGAATTCATAACTACTCTGCCGCTGACTCAGATAAATCTGTAATATAATACATCGTAAAAATAAATCTGAGGTGATTTTACCTCAGATTACATATTTTGCAAGCAAGTGAAATTGTCATTTCCTTTATCTTTAGTCTAAGGATTCAGTGAATCACCATCATTAAGCTCCGCAAAGTAAGCATGTAACCTCTTGGCGCACCACACCCTATGGAACTGTCTGGAAAAGAACGTAGCACTCAGTGCCATAGTGGTGAGTAATACCAGACAAACAAACCAAGGGTAGATCATATTTGCGCCCATCAAACACAGAGCATCACCTGACCAGACACCCAGAAGTACAAAAACAGAAACAAAAAGAAATCCATGATATGTCCACGATTTATTCTGTTTCTCTTTCCTGAATTTATTTTCGTAAAAAGCAATTGCCACCCAATCATCGCGTCCGCTTTTTGCAAACACCGGCGCATGCTTTTCTAACATACCCTCAAGAACCAGCGCCTTTGCACGCACTGAAAACCTCATGACGATCCCCGTCACCAACGGCAAAACCACATAAATGTAAATCACCATGAAGGACGCTAGGCATGCAGCACCCCACAAACATACCGCAGCAACGATTGAGTCATTTTCCAAAACACCGCTCATATATACCTCTTAACTTAAAATACTCAGATAAATAAATTTAACAAAACCGCCAATGCTATCGGGATACAATACGCAGTGATTTTTCAGACACAGAACGTTCCTCTTCCTGAAAATACCCATCCCTTCTCTGCCTTGCATAGAGCAAGTTATATACACAGGCACCTGTTGATACAGAGGCAAGTACATCTGAAGCTAACAGAAACTTTACTTCATCAGAATTAACACGGTATTCCAGCATACACAGCAAATGATGCACGGCGGATTGATGTGCCAGCAACATCGACGCCCCGATACCGGCAACCGAACTCAACACCAACGCTACAGTCGCGATCCCGAACGTCTCTTTTAAGTCCTCTGGCAAAGCCGCAGATATTGCCTGACCTGAAATCACGCACTCCAGCGCAACAGTACCCAGCGCCGCTCCGATAAAAAGAAATAGTAATGCCGTGCCTGCACCCGCACCCAGTATCATATGCTCCCTTGCCTTCTTAAGCGCCAGTGGCGTAGCCTCCCTGACAGTGCGGGCAGACATAAAATTCAGCGCACGGTGACAGTGCGTATGTATGAGAGGCAGTTGTGAAATATCCGGTTGCTTAAGTGATATCAAACCCAGTGTCCGGTAGCGAATAAGCATCCAGAAAGAAGCAAGTACTGAAAAAACAACAAAGAACATTTGATACCCTACCCAGCCTTATTCTGCTCGGCCTGAGCTAATATCACTTCCATGTGAGCAACTACTGATTTAACCGCCTCTCGTTTACGAAGTTCATAACTCAAGGAGAAAGCCACCATGCGACAGGCATTCAACAAGTCCAAACCGGTGTAGGTATCACGGCCCGATGTTCTGGCGATAAGCTCAAATGAACGCATAATTGCTTCACAGTGAGGTACGCTATCAGGGGAAATCTGACTTTCTATACTTTCCAGTGTCTGCTTGTAAACTACAGAGACAGCAAAAAGTCCGGCACCGATAACAATACTCACCGCCACCATTGCGTAGGCTGCCAATGACAGGTTATGTGTCAGCGGATCAGCATCTGCTGATGCCGCACCAGCAGTAAAAAAAAGTAATGACAACAGGAGAACTGACAAGACAACAATCACTGACCGTTCAGAAAACGCACGAGGGATCTGCAACCTTGACGAGACCTCCTCCTTGGACACAAACAGACTGTCTATGTGACCGAAAAAGTGCTGATTTATCTGTTCTTGCGTGCATAAGCTTTTGCTCATGTGCATTATAACCATAAATCTTACCGCCGCTGCTAATGCAACGGGGGTTAGGCAATACACTGCCCATAAAAAAATTGAATCGAATGACATATAAAGTACTCCTTAAGAGTCTGTATGATAAACGTTTAAGAAATTTAGGCAAAAGAAAAATGTTAAATACTTCATGAAAATAAAAAAGGGAGATGATTCTCCCTTTAATTTCAGCGCATATTTACTGATTAATCACAGCTGCCGCCTGAGTCGCCGCCACCTGAGTCACTACCACTTGAACCACTATCCCCTGATGACAAACTTCCGCTACCAGAAGAGCCACTTTCAAAACCACCACCCGTAGTCCGGACAGGAGAAGCACTCTCACAGCTTTCAGCTACGCCTGAAGGTGAGTAGCGATTGGAAGACTCCGCCAACGTATTCAACACTAGTACATCGGTAAGACGGGATTCATCATCGTAATGTTCATGGTCGTGATGGTGTTGATGGTGGTGATGGTGATGGTGATGACGCCCGCCACTAGCATTGCCTGAGCGAGCCTGACCCTGACGATAGACTGTACCACGCTCACCGCGATAGCGCGGGGGCGCACTGCCTTGCTTTTTCTTATCAGCAGGCTCGTGATACGTTTTGGTAACGCGCTGCCAGCGCAGAACTAACATAAAACAGAAAGCGGTGACTGCAACAAACGCAATCGTAAGAACTAAATCATTCATATTGTTATATACCTCTTAAAAAACTGTCAGCCCGAAAGCCGACAGTGAATTACTCAAAATCGAATTGTGCGCTTATTTGGCGATTTGCGTCTTTACGTCCACACTAAAGGTAGACAACACATATTCCGCGACCTCCGCAGGATCTTGAATAGCCAAAAGGGGCATAACAGTGGCCACATTAAGATTATGCAAAGACAGTGAATAGGAAATATCCTCCCCTTCTTTAAGTGCTTTGATAAGCACATCATCCGCCTGCTTAGCCCATGCTGCGATCTGAGGATGTGACGACCTGTAAGAGGCTGCGGCATCATGCAATTGCGACTCTATATAGGCCAGCACATCGCCCCGCGACTGATTGGAGTCTTTAACGCCTGCATCAAACAGTGCGGCCAGACCGTGGGTGGTAAAACTCATGCTCAGATCGGCAAGATTCAGCGAATACATTACCTGCATAGGCAAATTAGGGGAGTCACTCGGCTGCCCCTGCATCTTATCCACGATACCCGCAGCTTTGAAGGCAAAAGAAAGATCACCCACATTGGCAACATTGAACATCATATCACCTGACAGATCGGTGTTGTTGACTACTTCAGAGTGCATGTCGATATCAAAATCCAACGTTCCGTCATCACCTACAAGCGCACTGTACAGGGCCGGAGACTCTGCTTTTACGTCCTTCCAGCTGTCGCTGGTGGCATCAATATGCACACCACGCACACGGGCGAAAGAGGAGTCCGGAATAAAAATCACACCTTCATCAGGGAAGTGCGTAGAGGTAAAAGAATCGATGCGGACAGACAAAGTATTTTCCGGATCTTCTGACGTTATTACCATGTCCTTTACAACCAGTACATTTCTCATCGGATCGTAACGCAACAGACTGTAACTGACATCCATCGGGGTCTCCCCCTGACTCAACTGCGCAAGTTCGTCTTTAACCTGCCGCTCCACCCGCTCCCGCTCAGAGGACATCGCTGCCGCCTGCTCTTCAGTCAGCACCGTTGCGAACGGGGCAAAAGAAGCAAAAGCCACCATTGCACCTACCGCAGCTGCTACCATATTTTTCTTCATAAAGTACTCCGTATACAATAACAATGCCTGTTTAAAGGCTGTTTCGACTGGCGTAAGGCGTATCCGCACGACAAGCAATCTTGCGCACGCCCTCACCTCCTGTTGCTTCCACCTCACACGGTGACACAACACGGATTCCATATCCCTTTCCTGCCAGCGCGGTGCCGTTGAAGAACGTCTCATAACCCTCTTCATCCACACCCACAAAAATCATGGAATTCTGCGCATGGTGATTCCGAATATCTAAGATCTCGACGGTCTCAAATTGCGTCAGAAAGACATTTTCATCCACTGCCGCCGCTGTAAAAGAGAGTGCAGCAAGCGCTGCCACAAACACTGAATTCATCTGCTTCATAATAAATACCCTTTAAAAATACCGACGCCAGTATACCGCAACTGAACAAAAAGAGAATCCCTTGAATCGCAATTATAATAGGTTATAAATATTATTGCATTGGTGGAAAACTGCTGATAAAGTGCGCTGCACAACAACACCTCAACCCACTATTGAGGTTTACGGAGTATTTATGAAACAACCCATTCAGTTTATCATCCAGCGTTATCGCCTTGCTAAAGCGCATTTAAGCAAACAAAAGCACGACCTGCATGATAACAGCCTGCCGCTGCTGTCTGTCGCATTAATCGCTCTTGTGCTAATTGTGATTATGATATTCGGAAACTTTTACCGCACTCCAGACAACATGGTCGCCAACAGTCATATGATGGCACTGGCATTAGCCATACTGATCGTAGGAGGTATCATCGTGACAGGGACATCCGTTACACGCGGACTGGTTCTACTCTGTCAACTCCCCTGCGCAATGGTATCGCGCAAGCAATATAAAGTCCTGAGTTTGGTAAGCGCAGCAGCGATGATCATGTCACCCGCTACCGCGCTGGTGGGCTATCTTGCATTTATACTCAATCCGGTGCCCGACAGTACCTTGCAGCAGAATCTCGCAGGCTTCACGCTGGACACTCCCCTGACGGATATACAGCAAAAGCAAGCCGCATCAAGCCGACTACTCGATACCGACAGTAACGTTAGAGAGTACGAATTTGTAATAACAGACAAGCCGATGCAGACCACGCATGTAATGACCGTCAACGACCGCATTTCCCATGTTCGCATCGAAATCTTTACCGGTGGTGTGGATAGCGGTGTTATGGCGAGCAGCAAGCAAGCGGCGGAGGCGGATTTTACCGAAAGAAAACTGACACAGGCTTTGGCCCGAGCAAATAACCTTGATGAATTCACCTACTGGAGACCTGAAGCATGGAAAGCATTATCCGGAGAGCTTCGTAGCACACCAAGCGGAGTAGAAAGAAAAGGAGGACAGGTTAACACATGGTGTGATAATACCACCTGCATAACACTGACAAAGCAGGGCTTGCATGACCAACATCCGATAACAGGTGACATTCTCTCGCGGTACTATCGCACCACATTGACGCTGACCCTTGCCAGAGATCTTAAGATTCTGAAGCAGGCATCTGAATATGCGGAATATGTTTACGACACATCAGCTATCACAGAGCGGGCTGACGCCATTATTAATGCAAAAGGAATGTGAGATGAACCAGACAATCATATCCGCCACAGCGACACATGTCGCCTCTCTCATAACAGGTTCAGCCCTGCTGAGCGCCATGGCAACACTGATTTTAAGCTTGGATAGTGTTACCAACCCGCAAATTCTGCTGGTAGGTGCAACACTGAGTGTTGGACTCAGCTTTATCCTGAAAACGGCTGTCGACCTGCGCCGCTTCCCCCGAAGCCGCAAAAAACATGTGCAGCCTGCCTCTGCCGCAACTGCCCATTTGGCCGCTGCATCTGCGCTGTCCGTACTGCTTTTTATGCCTTTCGCCCTGAGCGAAGTAAAAGAAAACACCGATACGTTTAATTCCCGCTTTATTTCGCGCATCAATATTATTGATTACCCGCTGATTGCCGAATACCTGAAGGCCAGCTCGGTTTCTCATTTCGCTGCTCACTCAGGCATTGAACAGATTGGCAGCCTGACGCGCCACACACCATGGCCACACAACGATTATTATTTTGAAGACAAAGAGAACATGGCAGACATCTCTGTGTCCGCAGACAATAACGGACATATTAGCGCAACGCACATTTCAATGCGTTTTGAAGACAAAACAGAAATGCTCCACCACCGGTCAAGAATACTGAATCTTCTCCGCAACCGCTATGCTTCACCGGTTTTTACGCCGGAAAATAAAGCCACTGCGAAAAGCGGCGTCTCGGTGTACTCAGGAGACAGCCGTACTTTGATAATCAGGTTTATGACAGAAGAAGCCGTGCAAATAGCAAAAGATCACAACCTGCCAGTACAGCAACTGGCCAGCCTGTGAAACAGTTAATTACCGGTATTAATAAAGCACATTTCCAAAGTGTCTCTGGCCAAGGTTAAAAATTAAGATGAAACTTGAACTGACTCCTGAAGCAGGTATCGCCCGCCACCACAACTTACCCGCTTATCTGCTAAAAGACAGGCTGGAAGCATTTGCTGACGGCTACCATGCCGGATCTAAGGCTTTTTCCGAACAAGCCGCACCTGAACTCTTGGACGATATCGATATGACACTGACACCCGATGTTCAGCGTTATCGGGCAGGCTATAATCAGGCGCTGTTCGATCATGCAATGCACAACGCGGATGATAATTAATTTCCGACAAAACCAGTTAATTAGTTGCACTATTTTATTTGAAGCCTTAATATTGTCTGCATGGGGCTGGCACTACCAGCCTTATTTTATTACAACAACTTGCGGTGTATTATATCTATGAATCTTCTGTACTTTATCGGCTCATACCGGATGTTCGGTGTACTGGCTATGCTCGGTGTGTTATTTGCCATCTCGGCAGTTTGTTATCTCCCTTTTCATCCTGACAGTATCAGCATTTTTGTTGATCTTCTCTTCGGATTTATGGGCTGCATCATGACATCACTGACAGTAGGCACCCTTACAGCAAACCGGCATATACCGCCTATCTGCCATGTCTCTCATAAACATCGGGGCTAAACACATGAAGAAAATAACAATCAGACAAGGATATTTCATGAGCATGGCTATCGCTATCGTGATAGCAGGCATTAACGCCTATCTTGGTTATCAGCTATATGCTGTCGTCTCAGACAGTATCCAAGATCTTTTCAGCTACAACGTACTGGCATGCTTCCTAGTAGTAGCAATGGTTTTAACTGTGTTCTGCGTGGGGATAGCAGTCGAAACGAAGAAGAAGGACGAGAATGATTCAGCGATCTTCAATTTTAAGGAGTCCGCTGCACTATCATCAACCAGCGGCATCGTTGCATTTGCCATCTTTGCTTTCTTCTACTTTACACTGCCCTTTACCAGTACACCGATCCAGCCTTGGTACGGGATCACAGCCGGAGAAACATTACCCGATAAGCTGACCCCTGATAGTACCGGATCATTGTTAACCGATAGCCTGCTAATCAACGGCGTAACCTACCAGCCAGTGGTAGACCTCGCAGGTTTGAGGGAAACCTTCGGAGAGAATTCGATTGAAGCCACGGGGCCATGCAAGAAAAGCCCAGAAGCCTGCATGCATTACATGGCCGATAATCCACCTGAAGGTATGCCCGAGCAACTCAGCCTGTGGTTTCCTCGCCAATCACGGGTTATCACAGGACTTCGTGCCGTGTTCGTAGCAGAAAACGAAGCCGACAACGAGTTCGTGCATGAAACCATGCTGAATTCACTTCAGGCCGCATACCCAAAACCCACATCCCCTCTCTATGATGACGGCGAGTGGATTGATAAGGATATTACGAGCCTTAAGTTAGGAAAGCGTAAGACTGAAATCTCACTGACAGTGGCAGTCAGTGAATCCCGCAGTGAAACACTTATCGCATCAAGCATCCAATCCCGCCTCAAAACGACAGGTGTAGCGGCCATAAGAGCTGGCAGAGAGGGGATGGCAACAACAAAGGACAATAAATAATGAATAACCCCGATCTGTTCACTGCAATAACGCGGATCACCAACAAAGAACGAGTCCTGCTAATGTTGGCGACGATGCTGCTTCTTATACAATTTACAGAGCTTTTACGCATCGCAAGCTTTTGCGATGAAATGCTGGTAAGGATGATGCCGCCTACAGTGTTTTTATTTTTTATTCTTGCCCCCTTTATTTTTGCCGTAATATACTTTATTGCCAAGCTGCAACTTCTGCACAAAACAGCAGGTGATTTCAGCCCCAGCTCCGGCATATCACCATGGGGGGTTGCCATGCTCGCTGCCATTGCCATGTGGTTTACCTTCTCCAGCGCATTCAAACCGGTTACTGACAGGGAGATCCAGCCATGGTATGGGATCACTGTAGGGAAAGCCTTGCCTGCAAACATTCCTTTGCCGTTTGACACTAATTTCATGTTCGACAATATCAATATCAATGGACACAGCTACAGGACTGAGTGGTCGCATTCTAATGCTGCGACCCTCACCCTTAATGGACGTGTGCTAACGATGCCTGCCACGATTGATATTACCCTGAACAGTCAGACTAATGTAGTTACAGACATGATCGCGGCATTCGAACTGGAAGATAGGCAGCAAGCCTACAACTTGGAGAAAGCCTTAACCCGCGAGCTGCATACTCAATACAGCACGGAGGCAAAGTGGCCATGGCGCAGCAGCGTCTGGGCGGATACAGAGAATACAGGGCTTGAGGTGCGTCAGAAAGACAACCACGTCTACCTCACCCTTGCTGCCGGTCAGGCACCCAGAAAGTTTACTCCGCCACCGTCACCCGCACTCCCTGAGTCTATAGCGGCGGATATTATCAAAGATGGTTTTGGAGAGAAGCGGTAGCATGCCTGCTGAGTGCCAAACCAGTCCCGCGATACCCCATATACCCTCGGTACTGGGGTACTTTGCGATGTTTGTTTTACTGATTGTGCGCTACCGCCAGCCGGAGTTACTGGCCTTCGGCCTGATGCCCCACATAGTATGGCTGAGTATTGGACTCAATGTCGCAGGCGGCATGTTGCTTCACTACACTATGCATCACAGGTTGGGTATGCTGGTAGCGTGGAGCGGTGCCCTGCCATTTCTGGCACCCCTCATCTGGTCAGATTACATTTTACACCTCTGAACAGCCTGACACCCTGCCCTAAGCTTAGGTCATCATATTGCAGAGGATGTGTCGTTTTACATATTACAATGCAGTCTATTGAATTCTAAGCGTCAGAAGGCCAGCCTCACTGACACAAGGAAAGCCATCAGCCCGAAGACTGACGCCAAGCAGCCCTTTACTTGCTTCTCAGGTTGCTGAGCAACGTTTCCAGTTCAATCCTGACTGAAGTGTAATAAGACAACCACTCGGGCTTATGCTGCTCAAGGGTTGCCACAGCCACCTGATCGACAGAGACTGCCGCGATCAACAAAAAGAATATAAACATGAGCCGCACCCCTGCCGAATGCCCCATCCATTCGGGTGTCTTGCCTCGTACCATCATGGTTGCCAATGCACTTCCGCGCACCGTCCAGTGCCATGTCATATACCACAACATTCCACCGCAGATCTTCAGTCCCAGCGATTCCAGTATCATTTCCATTTCCATGTTTCCTTTTTTAAACTCACGGTACGCCCGTGCGCGTTCACAGATTCTGTCTGCTTAAATAATAAGGCAGATTGCATGCCATAATTTTTACGCAGGTCAGATAAAACGGGGCGTGCGGGAAAAATCCCTTATTTTTAAGAAGAATTTTATCGAAAAAATTTTCACCTTTTTAAGAGCAAAAAGAACCTTTACCAGAATGACTTCTTTCTCTGTCAAGCAAGCTTGTCACAAATAAAGAAAAGGGGAAAACCTGTCTCATTTTCCTGTCAAATTAGCAAACAGTGAGACAGAACATAAAGGCTGCTGTCAGCTTTTATTACAACAGCCTGTCGTTTACCGGTAGATCAGCCCGGTCTGACGGTACAGCACACGATGGTCGCAAAAGGCATGCTCCAGACTTCGCGCCGCCTCTTCCCCCATGACGTCATACACCAGATTCAGATAGTGCGTACAAAACGATGCATGATGCCTGACACCATCACCTACGGTACGCTCAGCGCAGGCATGCGCCAGCTCATGCAGCACGTAAGGCACGGTACGGGCGAAGCGAGGTAGCTCAATGCGCCGCTTCGCACCCTCATGATAACAGCCCCGACGCCGCCCCCGCCCTGCACCGAAGGGAATCCGCCTGTACCCCTGAATGAAGGGGTAGTACGAACCTGACTTTACCCTCTCAAACACAGCGACACATTCAGGCAATGAAAGCCCTCCACTTACAATGTCAGGAAATGCGGCTTTTTCCGCCCGATAGACGCGAGAGCGTTGGGTGTCCCGATTCTGCATAAATTATATTCTCCAATAACGATGTTTTAAAGGTTACTGGGCGCTCAGTAATTTTATTATACCATAATAGGCAGGTAGCTTCACCTAAGGCACTGTTTATGCTGTGTTTTGTATGTTTTCTGATAAGTTATAAGGCGTTTAAAAGAGGCTTTTAAGTCATAATTGGTATGATAAAAAAGACGTTGAGCTAGAATATCGGGGTAAACGTCTGTTTTGACAATTCTAAAAAATATTTAAATTTTTTTTGCCTCCAATTTTCACCGTAGCTTTGACACTCAAGAGCGCACAGGCGCACAGGATGATACTCACGCAGGACGGAAGAGCAGGCAATAATAACGGATGGCGACATTCATAGGGGCTTCAATCACACTACAAGGGTAAGCACCTACCGGCGAAAAAACTGGACAAGTGATGCCGACATGGTTACTATTCATTCACGCAACATGAATTTATTTGATCTATTATATTGAGCGTCCGCCTGACTTTCCTGTAGTAAGTGATATGGCACCGGTCAGCGTAATAACCCCCTTTATCCGTTAAGGTGTATTTTATTATGAGTCATTCCCAAGAGAGTCCGGCTGCTGTGCCTGAAACGCCGCAATGTGCGCGTTGTGAGAAACAAAACCATCAGCGACGCTGGCCCATGTCCTACCTCGTTTTTGGCTTGCTTTTTGTTTTCCTGACAGGTTACATGTACGCTGAGCATCAACCCAAAGTGGAGCCGCTTTTGTTAACAAGTGGTGTTGGCGGTCTCGTGCATACTGCTATCTGCAAATCCGGCCCATGCGAAAGGGGCCATGGGCGCTTCTATGATGCAGTGAGCACACTGAATACGTCTCTGACAATAGATTACAGCTCAATGCTGGATGAGGGGGAGACATACCTGACCAATATTACTCAGCTCAATGCTGCCGCGCCTGCCGGACAAACACAAACCATTATAGCATTTTACCAGCAGGCGGCTGCGACGGCGTTAAGTACCCTGCCGGAAGCAGTTGGCGACCAGAGTGAGGCTCTACAGATAGGCCGCCACGAGCAAGCAGCGCTACTTGAGGAGGCCATTCCAGCCTTTGTCAAGACAACACTGGAAACCACAGATCGCAGCCTGACAACGGCACTTGTCTACGCTTTCAAGTACGGCTCAATGTGGACGCTGATCGCATACATCATATCGCGCTTGCTACTGGACTAAAGGGATATTTGACTAATGTCTGATTGTACTCATCACACAAAATACAGCATCTCCCTGCGCCGGTTCTGTGCGCTGGTCATCCTCATCGTGGGCATGGCCACTGCCGCTGGCGAGGCGATGGAGCGAAAGGCTTCACGTCAGATTGACATTCCCGCTGCCTCCACCAGCATTGCGACACAGCTAAGCAGGCAGTTGTGCCTTCAGGCTGGTGGTTGTCAGGCAGACATTGAAATCAGGCTGACCACAGTACTTAAGGAAACGGCCTCGGCGGCACTGAATTCACATAAGCAAGCGAACAGCGGCTTCATCGGATGGGGAAGCAAACTGTCTCACAGACATGTGACACTGCTTCATCTTCTGCCGCCGCTACAAAACCGGATAGCCGGACTGGCGATGAACGAACCTGCCTTCACACTTACACACAATGCGCTTGAAGCACTGGTGGTCTCGGCAATTAACGAAACGACAGGGCAAAGCACCCCCCACCCTGATGCCTTCCGGACTGGCGTGCTCTACGTACTAGTGATGTTTGGTATCGTACTGACACTCACATTGTGCATCATGCCAGCGATGCTGACGGTATTACTGTGCAAGCGCGTGCCTGAATCACACGAAATTAAAAGGATTGCATGATGACCGCACTGACAATTACCAATCTTGAAATCGTGCGCGAACCGGCATTCCGTGAGCTGGTGGAAAATCATTGTCAGATACCACAGGGTGCGTGGTTTGAAAACACCGGCAATGCCAAAGCGCCTTTTCTGCGTGATGAGGGCATGCATGACAGCCAGCCCTTTAACAGCTATGCAGGTCACAGCTACGCTTTTTTTGGCAACAAAGACGGTATCCTGTGCGCCAATAATGAAGCCGTGTTTTATCTCAGCCCGCAGACTCTGACGTTTCTCGGACACAATCCGCTGATGGCGGCGGTAGCGATGGCGGCGGCAGATTTGAGCGATCCTTACCCTGTAGTCGACAATTATCCGGCGTTTTATGCCGGATATTGTGCGCTGTTTGGTGTACAGCGCGAAGCGGTAACGGACGAAGAGGTCAGTGACTTTTACGACCAGCTGGGCTTTGCCCCGCATCCGACAAAAACAACGGGGTTACTATGAAAACCATGACTTGCAATGCGGACGCGCTGACCGTTTTGACTTTACGCTTTTTCTTCGGGTTTCTGATAGTGGCTGGCGTCCCGATGACAGTGGCCGCTTTGGTGCCAAGAGAATCATACCTGCTACTCCCCACCAGCATTGGCAATACGTTTATCGCGCTACAAATACTGCTGTTCGGGTACGTGACAGGAGTAATCCTGCACCGCTGGGATTCTGGCAAATGGAGTCAAGTCTGCCTGTTCGCGTCACTGGCCTTTGCTCTTGCAGCACAGTACTTCTATCAATCTTTTTAGGTCGTCATACCTTATTTCCTGACTAGAAAAATATCTTACTTACTTTTACAACAACCTTACGGTGTACTTTAGTTATGTTAAAAACGTTATTATTCCGAATCCGACAACTGGCTAATGTCTATTCTGCAATGGCCATCATCATCTGGGCGCTGGCTTTTGCCCAGCAATTTATTGCGCACAAACACAAAATGGACTTTGACGTCCTTCAGGACAGAATTGCACTGGGCGTGGCCAAAGAAGTGTGCCAACCCTACATCACCTGTGATGACAATCTTTTTCAGAGTATCCAGCGGGCGCTGGCGCACAATATCGCTAACGATGAGTCTATGACGGTACGTCAGAAAGACAGTTTCGACAATAGCGACATCTACAAAACAGCGGTTTCCTATGACTATCAGATACGGGCCGTGTCACTGCTGAATGAATTTGCGACCCAGCCGCAGTTTAAGGATAAAGTGCAGATGCACAACCTGAAGGAAAAAATTGAGTACCGCATCGAGCATATTGTGGGACACACCATTGACGAGGCGATGACGCCGCTCTGGGAGCGCATTCTGATGGCATTTAGCTTTGCCACAATGATCACGTTTGTCATTGCTTCAATAGGCGTAGGCCTCCTCTTTGGCGGCAATGCATTGCAAAAACAAGAAGAGGTGCAGGCATGAGAATAAGATCAATCAGACTATCCGCCGTAGTTGTCACCGCACTCATCGTCGGACTGGCGTACTTCACGGTCTTTAATATGGAACGCAACCGCCTTGCTGAAACACCGAACTGGCAGCTGTCGTCAGCATATATGAATATGAACCTGCATCACCTTGCCTGTCAGGATAATGCGATATTCTGTGACAGTGATACGGGTGTGTTTGAGGCCTACTATGACCTGCTGGACGAAATTAACACACGCAATGCCTATCGGGCAGCGAACAAAGGCCTGTTATGGAGCGCAAATGACGAAGAACGCGAGTCCGTACTTGCGGTGCTGACAGAGGATGTAGTGCCACTCATTCACATCATGCGCCGTCATACAACACCGGTAACCCGAGCACAAGTTGAAGAGGCTGTAGCAAAAAGCGTGACATTCGACACGCTGGACGGCAGGCCTGATCATGCGCTGGTTCGTTCCGGTATCCTGATCTTCTTTGCGTTCATTTTTGTTGGGGTGGTGCTCATCGTATTATTCCCGAACATCGGCAAACTCTACATCAGGGACACCCCCAACCCTGCTTAGGTCATCATACCATTAACAGCCACGTTTCACCGGACTGGCCCTCACGGGCCGGTCTTGGTGACAAAAAAGTTTCCCCTTATCTACCTTAGCGACAAAAAAGTTTGCCCGTAAGCAAAAAAGTTTCCCCCTTATCCACCATTGCGACAAAAAAGTCTGCCCGTAAGCAAAAAAGTTTCCCCTTTATCTGTCATTGCGACAAAAAAGTTTGCCCGTAAGCGGAAGCTGACATTCATGCAATAATTTGCACACAAAGCCTCGCTATTTTATATAAACAATGTATGATAATAAGCAACAACAACCTTTTACGGTGTATTTATTATGCAAAATCCCCCTGATCCTGAGCCTGATCTGAATGCTCCTGACAACACAGCGACATCTGATGTGCCGGACAGAGATCCACTGCAAAAGCCTGTAGCGGCGAAGAGTGCTTTCGACATAAGCCTCCTGATCACTGTAGTACTGTTTATTACCTGCCTTTATCTGTCAGCAGATACCCTGCGGGACTTAAAGAGTCAGGCCAGACAAATTCCGGTTAAGATGACAGAACAAATTCTGCCGCCCCTTTGCAACGAGGTCTGCTCATCCCTGCAACAACCTTTTGTGGACAAAGCCATAAGTATCGCCAACAGCGTGGAGTTTAATTTTTTTGACGGGGATTCGATGCGGTCAGCGCGGGAAAGCATGACCACGCTGCTTATTGAAGCCAGTCAGCATGTTTCTCAGCTTTCGCCGGATAAAGCGCGGATCACGCCGTTACCGGAAACACTGATGGCAGCATTTGTGAACTTCCATATTCATCCGGCGCGGGCCGGTCAGCAGGTGCTCAATACCTACCTGTACCTGACGGCGACGGTATTGAGTTTTATTCTTTTCAACATCCGGATTCGACAATGAATAACAAAGCAAAAAAACACTCTATATCTCTCAAAGGCTGGTCTGTAATCGGACAGTTTAATCTGGTCGCCGTACTGCTTTTAGCGTTGTATGCTACAATATTTTTTCAGCTCAGTCCGTCAGGCGAGGTGATTGGCAAGAAACTGATGACCACGTTGCAGACAGAACTTTGCAGCACTGACTGTGACGATACCCAGCGCAATGCCATTGAGACTTACCAGACGTATATTACCCAGCTCCCTCTGCCGGATGATGCGCCGGACAGTATCGATAGTTACCGCCAGCAACTGCTGGATATCATGATTCGGGCTGAAGCTGTTATCATGAACAATGCGGTTTCCAGCGCCGGTGAGACAGTCAACGTCCCTCTGTGGGATGACACTGTTAGAGAAGCAACACGTACTGAAGCGTCATTTTCTGAAAAGATCGCTATGGTCATCCTTATGAGCATCTACCTGTTCCTTGCTGAAGCTGTCCTGTTGTTAGGGTATATGGTATTGGGAGCCACGATGCTTGAGCTTCTGCTCTTGCCGCTTGCTCTGCTGTTTTCATGAACATCTGAGGCATTACCGAAAGGCTGAGAAATACAGCGCCGCAAAGCCTGAAGTTATTTTTACGGAGTATTTATTAAGATGAAATCGTTTTTGATTGCAAGTGTGGCACTTCTGGGACTGACGGCCTGCGCCGATCCCTTTGAGGTGACAGACATCACCCCGACCACCACCGTGGGTATTATTCATGACAACACCCTGTATATCAGTGCGCTGTCATCGCTTCGCTATTACGAGCAAACTACCAAGACCGGCACTGCCACACTGGGAACGCTGGTGGAAGACGGCTTTTTATACCGTGAGCATGGTAACGCCATTCTCATGGATGTCGGGTGCGATGATCCGGATGCTGTGCTGTTCTCACAACAGGAAGGCATTTTACTGACCACGCTGACCGTCGCTGACTGTCATCCGGAAGGGGAGTAACCATGAGTCATTTAGCCCGCGAACTGGTTCGTCTCGAAATTGAAGCTATGACCCTAAACGCCCTGATGCACCAGCAGAAGTGGTTTCCTGATGAGGACGAAAACACAGCGCTGATGCGACGTGCATATCAACTGGGCATTCAACTTGAGCAATTTTCTCCCTATATAGAACAGGTCGTAAGGCTTGACGGAATTGAAATGAAGATCGTCGAGAGCATTCACACGCTTATCGCTGTCCATCCGGATTTGGAATTTGAATTCAATGAGGGCGTTGCCTTCAGCGAACATGACTCCGGGGAGTCGAAATCACAGATTGATGATGAGATCACCCCCCTGCGCCTTGAGATGCAGATCTGCGCCGTCGCGGCTCAGCATCAGATGTCAGACTACAAATTGAGCAAATTCACGGGGGTGCCGGAAAGCGAACTGACTGCATGGCCGGTATCCTTTCAGGTGTACGCCCTGCTCTTCTACACCCGTTTGGCCAAAATCAACGAATTGTCCGATGAGATGATTGAATATCGCACCAGCGGTATGCATCGCGATACAGCACAGCGACTGGCCGAACTGATTTCCGGTGACGCACCCACAAAGGGTGACTCCCTGAACCTTGAGTATCTGATGACGTATAACGCGCTGGAGTGGACAGTAGCCGACTTTTTCGCCTTCACGCAGTATCAGCCACCCGCAGTGAAAAGCGTTGCGGAGGCGGAGGCCTACTTCGCAGAATTGCACGCAGGTAAAGTCCTTGAGTCCAAGAATATTGATACCAAAGAGCATGCGCCTGAATCTCTCTGTTGAGGGTGGGTGTTTATGCCCTTTCCTGTCAGGTCGCGGGGTCGGGATCATTGGTATGATGACCTAAGTATGTACGATGTATTTTATCCGGAGTGTATATGAAATTCTTTATTGATACGGTGCCTCGGGCCATTACCCGTCTGCCTTTTAATGTCAGCGATAATCGCATTCTGTTTCTTTTGTGGCTGGGCGCAGAAGCCTGCGTGTTTGTCAGCGGCCTGACACTGGGTTTTCATCCGCTGATCATGGCCGTCCTGATGATTGGCCTTGCGCTGTACTATCCGTTCCTCATGGAAGCACTGACAAGAGACAGAACTGAACCCGACCTGTCTTCACTGAAGTTGTCAGATGACGCGAAGGTACTCATGGAAACCTTCACCATTATTGACGGCAATACCATCGTCTTTAATCTCTTTTTCTCTGCGAACCTGCTGACGCACCTGAATATCAGTATAACACCGGAACAAGCCCTGCCTCTGCTAAAGGAAATCGACAAGGCAATCCGGAAACAGCGCTTTCGGCGGGCGCTGGCATTGTACAACGGGGCCATTGATGAGGTTGCCGTCAGCAAAGATAACGGACTGGCCAATGTCATCCTCACCACCCTGTCACTGCCTGTGAGTCAGGACGATATCCATTTACTGACACGCGCTGGCGTTCCGCTGGATACCGGCAGACTCACCCTGACTGGGTATGATGACCTAAGTGTCAAAGATTAACCTTTTTAACCCTACTTTCCTTACGGAGTATTTTATGAATGTAAAACAAATCACCCTTCACGCCCTGCACACCCTGTTTGTTGAATGGCCACGCCGCCACAGTGGCCACCCGTGGTTTCCGCTGGCCGTGACAGGGTATTTCGTCATTGCCCTGCTGCTGGGCGTTTTTGCCCCCACACTGCTGCTCGGGAAAATCCTCTTCACACTGGGCGTGGTGTGGGTAGTAATAACATTACTGGGCAGCCTGATGAACCATCCCCGTTATCAGGCCAAGGTGGAGGACTTGGCTTTGTCCGAGGAGGCCGAGCGCTGGATGCAGGATGCAGTAGTGCCGCGAGCAGGAGGCTTTGAGCTAACACTGTTTGCCCCTGAAGCTCAGGACGTCGAGGTTCGTCTGCATGAGGATTTTACCCGTATGCTGACCGAGATCCGCGCTGCACTGAAAGCCAACTACTACAGTCTGACTATCTGCGTCAATCCGGAGCCGAATCGTGATATCTGTGAAGGGGAACACCTTGCTGCTATTGCCATCTGCGATACGTTTAACCCGCCCCTGACATGGAAAGAGGCGCAGGCAGTGCGCGGCTAATGCCGCGCCTTCCGGAAAAAGGAAAAACAATGTCATTAAGAGAACAACTATCCACCTTGTCACGCATTGAAAAAAAGGGTGATAAGGCATGCAATTTCATGCTTTGCATCACGTTCATTGCCCTTACCATTCTTTTTGCCTTCGTCAGGTATTACGGAATAGAACAGCCTGAACTGGACACTCCCGCGCCTGTTATGCCTTCGATATCCATCCTCACGCCTCTGGTGACAGCACTCGGCTGCATGTATCTGTTCACCCTGATCAGGTTGTGCCTGCGAAGCGGCTATCAGCACCCTGTGCTTGAAGCCCCTCTCGTGCGATTTTTTAATAACCGCACGCGGATATTGCCAGCATGGGTGTTTTACACTGCAAGCAGTCTTTCTCCAATCCTGTTTGTTTACATTCTGTACTATACCCTTTTTGCATTTCCGTTCATGCAGCTTAGCTTACAGGATATGAATCTTTTTACCCTGAAGCCACTCCCGCACGCGATGCGGGTGGGCGACATTTCTGTTATCCTGACGGGTGTCACACTGGGTCTGACTACGCTTATTTTAGCGGCGCGACCTGCGACCATTTCGCCGGTTTATTCCAAATCTTACAGCACTTTTCTGGTGCATCTGGCCGTCATTACCCCTTTGCTCATCCTTAGCCCGGCATCAGGCATGGATTACACCACTTTACTGGCCGCAGCCGGAGTTGCCGCTAATCCTTCGGAAAATGAAGAGATGCTGACATACCTGACTCTAGGCATAGTTATTGCCCTTACCCTCCTCACGATGGTTAAGATTATCAAGCGCCACTGGGGCACTCCAGCAGCAACACCCGGGATAATAAATGACTTCAGGCAGGTGTGCCAGCATGCAGTGGCGGCTGCGGGCGTGATTTATCTTGCCCATTTTGCCTCTTTGCATTCAATGGCAAAACCTGTGAGCAGTCTGCACGGAGAAATCAACGTCACCATTGAAGGTACGACACTGCGGATTAATCAGGATATGTTTTTGCCTCTCGACGGCATCACCGAAGCAGATCAGGTGACCGAAGAGCTGGTGGAAGCCGCACTGGGCATAAACCCCATAAACCAGAACACGTACCTTGGCGACATTCTTTCGGCGGACTATAGCGGCAATCAGGAGGAAGCCATCCGTCTGGCGGCACATATAGCCCTGATGCAGGGAAAAAACCTTGACCTGAGGAAGTCCGCGCTGACAGATGCACTAAAAAATAACAGACATTATCTTTCGACGTATTCAAGCCTGTCTTTAGCTGTGCTGTACGCAGACTGGTTTCCGCTTTCCCATCAGCAGCGTACCTTAGAGAGTATTGTAGCAGGACGCTATCAGGAAGCTGTCAATTACTATCTGAAAGATGCCCTGAACAATACGGACACGCGGTATACGACTATCCCGAGGCTTGATGATAACGGCAATTACTCGAAGGAAATGTACACCGGCTCTACAGGCGGCATAAAGCTGCCCGACATGATAGTGGCGTTAGTGCGAAACAATCTGGTAACGTTTGATGCCAATGCGATCAATGACAAAACAAGACGGGAACGGTTTAATGACAAACTGGAAAGTGATCGTTCCGGCGACCCCTTTACGGAAGCGCAAATTCAGCAATGGGTGACGCTCTTCAAACTTCCCCCTCTCCCTGACAAGGAGCCGCACCGCAATATCAGCGAAAAGGAACAGTGCGCTGCCGCCGCTATTTGTGATGCCTTTAACCCTACCATGACATGGAAGGATGCACAGGCAGTGCGCGGCTAACACCGCGCTTTTTAAGGAACAAGAAACATGACATCATTTTCCAATAAAACCACTTTATCGCGCTCTGTAAAACAAAGCGACACTATTCAGTATCTTTTTATCTGCATGACATTTTTCGCTACTGCCTTTTTGCTCGCAATAACGAACCATCTCTCGGGGTACAGCTTTGATATCGATGCGGCTGCTACAGTAGATCCATTGATGGTGGGTTTCACTCCTCTGGCAATGGCTGGTGGCTGTGTATATCTGTTAATTTTTATCAGGGCGTGCCTGCGAAGCCACCATCCACACCCTACACTGGCATCTGCCTTGTGTGATTTTTTTACCAACAAGGCACGGTTACTGCCCGCATGGGTGTTTTATGTTGCGTGCGGTCTTTTTGTTTTTACGCTGATCTACGCCATATACTACGTCATCTTTATGCTGCCAGTAGGCGTTCTGTATTTGCAGGATATGGATCTTGCAACACTGACCCCACTGCATGATGCATTTCGCCTGTACAACCTTTCTACCATCCTGTGTGTCGTAATGGCGATCCTGACAGCTCTTATTTTGATGGCACGACCCGCAACTATTTCTCCGAGATTTTATCAATCCCTCTTTATGCTGGCGGGGTGCCTAACGGTTGTTACCCCCTTCCTTATCCTCTGTCCGGTATCGGGTTTGGCAGCAGTCACTCTATTTAATCACGCTATGCTGGCTGCGACACCTACCGAGGTGACACAGGAGATAATAGGCTTTCTGATGGCAGTGCTTTTTCCTATCTACATAGGCTCTCTCCTCATTCTTTTCCGTCAATACAAGAAGACGGCGATCACAGCGAAGCGCGTCGCAAAAGATATCAGACATGTGTGTTACCACAGCGTCGCAGCGGCTGGATTCATCTTTATCACTTACTTTATCTTCCTGCACTCTATAGGGGAGGTTCATGCGAGTGGAAAAGAAGACGAAATCAGCGTCACCATTAAAGGGACAACACTACGCATCAATCAACATGCATTGTTATTTCAAGAAGGGAGTACGGAAGAAGAGAGAGCAACGGAAAAACTGGTAGAGGCAGCATTAGGCATACATCCACTGCCCCTGCTCCCACCTCAGGAGGGGATACTTTCGGCGAACTACACCGGCGATCAGGAGGAAGCCTTGCGGCTGGTGGCTCACATTACGCTGATGCAGGCAAAAAATCTTGAGCAAAGAAAGCCAAAGTTAATCGAGGCGCTGATGGATCACAGGCATTATGTAACAACGCAAATCAGCTTAACTCTCGCACTGAAGTACAGCGACTGGCACCCACTCTCCCACCAGCAGCGCACACTGGAGAATATCGTCGCCGGACGATATCAGGAAGCAGTCAACACCTATCTGGAAGACGCACTCAATAATTCAGAGGTACGGCACGCAAGTATCGCAACACGTAACGGAAATGTGCAGTCACTACCAACCCTGTACTCAGGTTATCTAGGCAGCAAGTTCCTCCCCAGTCTCATGCAGGCTTTAGTCCGCAATAAACTGGCGACGTTTGACTTCAGCGCCATCCATGACGAGACACGGCGAGAGCAGTTCAAGGACATACTGGAAAGCGAGGATATACTGGACAGCGATTATGTTGATGACCCCTTCACTGAAGCACAAGTACAGTATTGGGTAAAGCTTTTCAAACTCCCTCCCCTGTCCGAGATGAAAAAGTAATCTATAACGGGTCGCCGCCATGCGGTTGCGACCCGTTTTTTACTCCCCGATAGCAACGAGCAGCGCAGCACGGGCACTATCCGACAAACCACCCAGCTGCATCATGTCGAAGGGTGGACACATCCCCCAGAAGCTCAGATCAGATAGTACTTTCACCTGCTTGTCATCTTCCTCCATCAGGATGGTGGTGGCCTCATTGATAATGCGAACCCTGACTGCATCATCACAAAGCGCGAAACACATTACTGCAACAGCTGTGTCACGATCCGGAGCTTTCCCGTGAAGACTGCCAACAATATGTTCTGCATGCCATTTTGCTGGCTGCAAGTCACGCACCGACTGCAATATTTTCTCTGCCACTCCTCTTACCCGAAGATTGGCAAACAATGCCGGTATGTCACTTCGCTTTGTCTGCTCATGAAAGATTGTCACCAGCGCGGCTGCCAGTCGTTCGCCGTAGGCAGGGGGGTGATCTTTCCATAATTGCGGGGATGACATACACATGCAGAGAACGCCACCCACGACCTGCAAGGACTCATACTTACACAGGGCCGAAAACATAGAGTTTAACCCATAGACAGAACTACCCGTCACATACTTGGACTTTGATAACGTATGACGCAGGAGTGTCGGGGTATTATAAACCAGACCAAGGATCTCACTGAAACATTTGGCATATTGCTCTTCAATTACCACATCCTCTTCAATTTTCTCCAGTATCCGGTCAATCAAATAGAACAAATCCCCGCTGTCTACTACCAGCTCACGGTACAGACCCATTTCAAGACACCGCATCCATGAATACAGCTGCACACTGTCATAAAATTCAGGGCGCATATGCACCATTTTCGGTAAGGTATAGGTGATGAAGATATCAGCATTAAAATGATCAACCATCCGGCTGAAATGACCACGGGAAAAGCCCATGCCATACCCCTGCTGGCAGATCTCAAGGGTATCAACACCTGCGTCTGCCAGTGCCGATGCCATGGAGACACGCACACCTTTACTGGCGCATTCCCACGCCTCTTCGGCAAATCCCTCTTTGACGGCAAATTGCGCAAACCACTCCGTCAGATCAGGAGGCATAATGCGCCCCGTGCTATACAACTCTTTCACACTCTCAAAGGAAAACGATTGATGGTAGTAATCATCCGGATCTGTCGTCAGCAAGCGACGCTCAATCATAAACCTGACGGTTTCCACAGATGACTCACTAAGAGTTGTATACTTGTTGCCGGAATTTTCAACAATCAATGCCTTCGCTACATTGACAGGGTAACCTGTCATCGTTATACCTGCATTCATAATACAGGCCGCCAGCGCCACCTGTCCTGACTTCAGCACATCATGCATCCAGAACCCTGCGGCATCATTCAGCATCCCGCAGTCATATTTCAGCAGCAACGCAATGGCTGGCGCATTGCCATCTTTCAGTACTGCACTGATATCCTCTGCTACCGGCATGCGGTAGCCGCTTTGCAGCATAGTTTCCAGCATGGCGAGCTGCATTGCCCTTTCTTCGTCTGATTCTGGCAACCTGATTAGCTCACCCCACACCTCTGTGAACTGCACCTCCCTGTCAGGATCGTGCAAGACTATATCCTGCAATATGCGGCTTGCCTCTCTGACCTCACCGTGCTGAAGCAGGACGAGTAAAAACCCCTCATACAGGGAAGATGCGACAGCGGAACGGGAAGGTAACATGGCTGGTGAGTTCATTGTCATTTTGTCTTACTCATAAAAATTCGAAGTGGCAACGCCGTCGCACAACACAGAAAGGCGTACCCTAGTCAGACCTTTATAATACCACAACATTGCTGTTTTGTCAAATACGATGCAAAAAAGGTGGCTGATGCCACCTTTTTTATTAGTCTTTATTTCACGGGTTCATTACGCTGAAATCAGGCTCTTTGGCAAGTGCCTTCTTGCGCTCAACATCCCGAGCCACTTCCTGACGATGCTTGTAGTCCTGATAGTCCTTATGGCCGGGAAGCATCTTCGCGGTATGCTCAGAGCGCAGGGTTACACTGACATCCTCAAAATCAAATTCTTCACGCTTTTGCTTGATCATATCAACAACCTGATCTTCCACCTGAACCACATTGTCGGTATTGCACCATATTGTCAGGTGCATCTGCTGCTCATCGTTATGAGAATTCGGATAAACCAGCTCTGCGCGGAAATCAACCACATCGTCTAATTCAACCGCCTCTAACTTTGAGGTCATTGCCGACTTTACTGACGCAACATCCAGTCCTGCTTCTTTAAAGTCCGCATTAAAGTTGTCAAAAACAAAAGTCAGTTTCCGGTTCATCATGGTACATCCCAGTGCTTCCAGCGCCTGACCTGTCTGTTCGCGGTTGTAGTCCGCACCGATGACCGCATCCAGATAATCGAAGTTTGTTGCATTCTCCAGATCTAAGTATTTAGCTTCCGTATATTCGAATTCGTCAAACTTCTCCAGCTGTGCCACCAGCTCAACCTGACGGGCATCAATATACCCCTGAAAACCTTTTGTAAAATCGTAATGCTCAAACTGCGACGCCGGATGATCGATCATATGAAAATCTACGCCCTCGTACTCAACAGCCGGAATAGTCTTATCCTCAACATCATTCCAGAACATTAACGCAAAACGCATTTCACGCTTCGCTTCCGGCGTAACAGAACCATGCTTTTCATCTGACTTAAGGGCAATACCGGCAACAGTATCAATAATTTCGGTGCGACTGACAGGAAATTTCATACTTTTTATCCATTTTCAAATAAAATACCTAAGCAGAACCGCCACCACAGCTCTGCTGATTAGGCTTCATTATACTACATACTAATGGTACATAGAAATAACAGGCAGTATAATTATTGACTATGACGACCTAAGCGACGCCAGACGATCAGCGGCAGCACCAACAATGAAATGAATCCCGCAGCTCCACCCCCTTCCGTTGTCTGTGCGCTATCACCACCATCACCGGTGCCGCCCACCCCCTCGGCAGGCTCAGAGTCACCATTACCGGAACCAATCTCTTCTGCATCATCAGCATCACCGTCACCACCAATCTCTTCTGCATCATAGACAGCCTCCTCTATGCCTTCTCGGGTTAAAGCAAATTCCCAGCTGTCATCAAATACCAGCACCTCAACCGGCTCATACGCATCGGATGCCCAGTATGTATCGGTCATAGCAAGTTCGAAAGCCGCATACCCGACATCGGCAAGGCTTTCTCCCTCATACCGCACCGTCACTTCCGCCGCATCCTGCCCGTCCTCAAACACAACAGGATTGGTTTCAATAATGAGTCCGGCATCGCCGCTCACTGTCAGCTCAACAGAGAGTTCTCCGTCCGTCCCGCCCTCGCGTTCAAGCACATAAGTGCCGACACCTGAAGCAAAGAAATGCTCTGCCTCACCGGAAAACTTCACTGTGCCGCGTTCAGACAAGCCGCCAATTGCGCCTCCATCCACAAGCAGCATCTCATCGGGCACGCTTTCTATCAGGTAGCCCTGCTTTATCCCCAGATAGAACTGACCATCGCTGATATCACCCAGCAGAGGAACTTCTACCGTCTGCGTAAGACCGTCTCCGAGATAGCTCACGCGAACATAGGTTTCCGCATAATCCTCTCCGGCGAACATTGTGCCATCCTCAGTGTAAAGTTCAACGGATGACATCTCTGCCACACCTGAGCTGAAAATGACTTCAACGACCAGTGCCCTGCCGTCGTCACTGTATCCCACATCGCCAAACGAAACACTGCCTGACACCGGCATGGTGTATCCTTCAAACGCCTGCTCGGCCAACAGCTTCTGATACACTCCGGTGACATCAGTCACGCCTGCAACACCACAGGGAGTTTCATTTTCTGTATCCACATCTACGTAGATATAGGGTGAGGAGAAAAACGGCACATTGCGCGTACCGACATAGCTCATGATGGAGCCGAAGCCACGACAGGTGTCTCCGTAACCCGCCTCATTCAACGCTTCTACAGGATTCCCGTAGGAATCGAAGGAGTTGGCAAGATCATGTAAATTGCCATCATTATGGGAAAGCTCGTGAGCCAGTGTGGTCGATCCGGCAGTGGCACTATCCTGCGCCCCGAATACAACTTTACTCCCGCCCAGCCAGCCCGTGCCTATGACGCTCCCGTGGACATCAGCATCATACCCGAAGAGCAGTGCCGTATGCGCCTGCACGTAATTATTATCCCGATCATCATCCGCGAGATAAGCAGTAAAATCACTGAGCATCACTTCCGGCGACATCTGATCATCAAAATCAAGCGCCGGAAGAACAGCCATAACCTTACGCTGCAATGCCACACCACCATGGGCGAATGCCGCATTGTTTAAAGCTACAGAGTTCTCAATGTACGTATGCACGTTCTTCACGCTGCCGAGCAGATCTACAGCCGATTGCGTGTAGTAAAACAAAACAGGGGTGGTAGTCAGCGATTCCCCCGCATAGAGTTCTTCACTGAAATAAAACCGGTCAACGGCAGCCGAGGCCTGTGCTGACACAGCAATATCACGGGGATCAGGTGCATAGCTGGTGGATAAAGCAGTAAAAGACGTCAGTGTCATCAGACAGGCAGAGATAGATAAAGCAAGAGAGGTTTTGCGCATCATTAAATTCCTAATATATACCACGTATTAATTAGTCATTTTAATGAAAACGAATTAAAACACCAGTAAATTACGGCACTAAAAAGAAACACATCTAAAAACACACACGCCCCGTATAATTACGGGGCGTGACAGACGTTCCCAACCTCGGCTGTCAGGCAACGGAGCAACAACGCAAGGGATTGCGTCAGTTCAGAGCTTTAAGTATGCCAAATACCGCCATGCCAATAAGCTCAAGCACTATTTCGCCAAGTGGCAATGTATACAACGAACTGCGCTTGGTTAAGAAATTAAATACAACCATCACAGCCCAGACCACGGAGAGGACACCTACGGCCCACATCGCCAGTACCATCGGGTTACGGGTATCGTGCTTCTCCGCCTGCATCGACTTCGCGGTCTCTGAGAGAAACACCTCCGGCAACGCGGTTGGCTCTTCCAGTGATAATTGCTTATCCCATGTCTGGCTGAGTGATTTCAGGCCCGTCACAAATGCACGCACATCAGCCTCTACCTCTTCGTAGTCGCGGGAATACCAGTCCTCCGCTTTTCCTGAAAAGGCAATTTTATCTTCTGCCATAGCAATCACCGACTGGCGGATTTCTCCGCCCCGACCATCACATATTGCATGCCGGTTAGCACAATAAGCCCGCTGATAATTGTCTGCAACAGACTGCACAAACGTTGATTCAATCGCATCAGCCCCTGTGACTTCCGCCCGCACAAAGAAAACACCGTACAGCAGGCCAAATACAACCCAGAATGTCAGGCCAATATTCAGCAAACTGACTACCAATTTTTTAAATTTACTCTCTGATTTTTTCACTAGATTTATCCTTCAGGTCAAGTATTATTAAAGCGCGACATGATGTCCGCAAAGCCCGATAATTGTGTATGTGAATTCTGTTCTTTCCCTTCCTTTTTTTGGCTCCGTTACAGTACCGGACTGACGGGCTTCAATTCGCTCCAAAATCTCAGAATCAACCGGCTTTGGTATATTTTTGTCAATTAAAGCCGTGATCCGGAGTCGGGGCTTTCTCTTTGCAGTGGCTTCAGAAAGACGTTTTGCCTCCACTTCCGTCGCCGGGTCGAACTCCATCTTAGGAAAATCACTCAGATTATCCGCCTCCTTGGGGAGTCGCCAAAGTTCGGCAGGATCTGGTTTAGCCTGCCGCTTCCTGAAGTGCGTAACTACCCATGTGGTGAGACAGACAGAAACTCCAAACGTCACAATTACAATCAGGGCAATGGCACTGCCCGCATAGCGCCTGTCTGTAGCCTTTTCCAGTTCTGCCGTGCGGATGTACACATCCCCGTCCTCAGGAAATACCAGCCCTGCCAGCGCCTCCGGATGTGATAAAAAATACGGGATCTTCCGCGATGTCACCGGCATCTGATATATTACCTTTCGCCATGATTTTGTGATGACACGAATATTGTCGTACTTGTAGTCTTCCGGTGACGGCGATACCTCCCTGAACTCCTTGACAAACGCATCATAAATCAACGCTTTCTTTTCAGCCGTGAAGGACTCGTTTGCACGGTTCTTGCGAATAAATTTTGCCTCCCAGTCTGCAATGGTATTCGTGATCGCAGCACTGTACGCACGCGCCTCAGACTCATCTGCATACTCTAGTACAAACTTGACCGGAAAGACCGACGATATGAACCATAATGCAATAAAGAAAAGAAATGACTTCATGCCTGCTCTCCCTCCTGTGCCTTTTCCATAATCGCCGTAAACCTGTCTGTTTTCACCGGCTTTGCTGCTTGTGAGTCATTACCCTCTGATACCTTCGCGTTATCAGCAGTGTCTGAGGATAATATCCCGCCTGCAATACGCTCAATCAACGGACTTACCACCGGTTCGGAGGACAATACAGGCTTACCTGCGGCATCCGGCTCCAACCCGCTGTCACGCGCATCAATGACTTGCTTGGCCGCCTTTTTAGCCGCTTTTTTAGCGCGTTTTGTAATGTGTCTCAACTTCCCTTCCTGCTCTGTCACCGAAACGGCATCAACTTCATTCAACAACTTTTGCATTTCGCCCTCAAACTGCGCCATGGCACTGGCCACAACAGAATTCTTGAAAGCTTCTTTTTTTCTTTTAAGTTCATCCTCATCATCATAGATAAACTTCTCTTCAAGCCATTTCTCATCCTCCTGTGAAAGCGAAACAGGATTTTTCTCTGCACCAGCTGACTCCGGATGTTCATCTCCTCCTGACCGCACACTGCCACCGTCTATGACAGTATTATTATTTGCCATATGAAGACCCCAGTACAGCCATCGAAAGAAGAAGAAAAAGCCCAACACACCGATTACCAATAAACTAAAATAATAGGCAGGGACATTGACCTCTTTTAACACCTGATGACTTAAAGGAACCTGATCGAGGGACGGAAATACCAGCCCGTCAACAGACTCCTTGTAGTTGTATTTCAGTGTATCCTGATAATTTCTAATCAGGATCTGCCATTCGCCACTTAGTGCCTTCAAATTCCCGTAACCATGCAGTTTGATATGCTGATTCATCAACGATATCGTACTGGCTTTAAACAGCTTCGCACCTGTCCCTGCTTCATGCTTACTGCATTTAGCATTGGCGCGGCAATACACTGATGTCCACTGATTCACTACCTCCCTGCGGGCATCATCAATCTGAGATTCAGGGTGAGCAAGCCAGCCTGCGGACGAAAGAACAGTGATAACAATGATTAAAGAGAAAATATATTTGAAAAATTTAGTGAGCATGCCAGTAGACCGTTGTTGTAAAATACATCGTAAGTGGTGGCATATTATACCACCACATTTAATACTGCAATTAAATTAATCCGAGGATGGGTTTTTACTGACAAAGCGAGTCATGACATGCCTGAAACTTACCGCCTTGTCAGCAACCGTTGCCAGTTCAGGGCTGTCATTCCCGTCTATACGCTCAATTAAAGCACTGACCTTTGGCTTGGGTGAAGATGCACCGGCAGCGCTTTTGGTTGCAAAATCAGGATGCATAGTGCCATCGGAGCGTATATCGTTAATTGTTGCACCCTGAGACACCGGCCTTGACGGGTGTACCGAATCACGAGAGCCAGCCGACATCTGGCGATTTGCATCCAGAACCATCTCAGCAAGCAGTATTAATGCTGCGATAATAACAGCAAGAATCGTTGCAGTTTTGTCATGAGACTGTGCTTGCTTCAGACCATACAGATTCACGATGATGTCTGGTGGCTTAGGGTACTTAAAAGATTCTGCTTTTTGCGCCGCCTGCGACGTTAAACCTTTCACAGACAGACCTTGTTTTGCAGCGTTTTGCTGTAGAGAGGGCCACTTGCTATCCATGATTTTTGGGAAATCCACCGGTAACATCACCAGCGCCTCTCCCATTGCTACCGGTGATGAGTCCCGCATCTTTATCGACTCAACCTGTTTTGTATACTCAGCAATAATAATGTGAGTAAAAACATTCTGACATCCTGAATTACTATCACAAAACTGCTTATTCCATTGCGACATCGCATCTTCCGAGACCGCATCCTTTACGGACGGCAGATAATTAAGTTTTAATGCGACACACAGCAAAGCTGCCAGTAAATAAATAAAGCTTCGCCGCGAACCGAGAAACGGGGTGGTTGTCATATTTCACCTTATAATACATCGTAAACAGAACTAATTAACTTCAACCTGCTTGCAGATTGATAAACATAGCGCTGTATAGTAACTAACAAAAAGCAGATTGCCAATATATGATATCGTTACGGCACCACCTCACTCCGTATAGCATGAGCGACATTACAGACTTTCATCAGATCCGGACTCCTAACCGATGCATCAGCAACAAGTACTTCAGCCAGCGGCATGAAGATAGCCTGACAACTCTCGCTCATAAGCGACTCGCTGATATCCATCTTTCTCGCGGTTACTGCAACATGCCAGTGCTTAAAGATGCCCGCCATCTCGGCAACAGAGAGGTGGGCTGACAAGGTTTCTAACAAGATGAGTTCGGTTGTTGTAAATTTAGGGGGCGTTACTATCTTCCTTTGCCTGAGCAAAGCGCGGGACACGGAAATATCAATTATTTTGCAAAAGTAACTTTCTGCGCTTTTAGTAAAGACATCACGATAATTACTATTTAGAAGAAAGCTCATTAGCGGGTTACAGCGAACGGCATACTTAAAAATGTAGGGCCGGAAAACAGGGCCGGTTGGAACAAATAATTTCTCAGCCAGCGCCTCCAGCAGAGCAAGCAGCGTGTCAGGATCGCTGGATTGTGCAGGAATTTGACTGGCCATCTCAATGCGATCTACCAGCACATCCCTTAAGTCACATCCTGCGGCCTGCATCTCTCTCCAAAACGTTTTTTTATCTTCATTGGGCGATTGAGAAACTGTAATAATCGCCGCTTTCACAAATGTGTCTTTTTGCGCAAGTATAATGCTCTCAGGGCTGGTGCGGTATAAGGACTGCCATGCCGACAAGAAATCCTCAGGAGAAAGGGAGTGACGTGTCAGCAATCGCCGATATGCCCCTTTGTTTTTTTTCAGCAAGATCTTAAGTTCTGCATCGGTAAAGCTCGTTCCGCCACAATCAAATCGCCTGATCAGCGCAGGCACATCAACAGATTCAGTCATTTTTTACTCCAACAATCGTATTTAGCACTGTCTGCCTCACCTCTTCCGATTCAACCTGAGACATCACCACATAGGGCGAATCACCACTGGCAAGTAAGAATACATGCCACATATCAATATTTGTGCAGGACTGCATATCAGACAAGCCCCCTTCACTCCATCCACACGCAAGCGCAAAACCCTGCTGAGTATCTTCACCTGAAACATCCCACTCTTTCTTCGCCACAACACAGAGTCTCTCCAGTTCATCGCCCAAGCACGCACGTATTGCTGAGAGACCGCTGGAGGCATCATCATGATCTTCACCATCAATAAAGCAATCGCAAATAAAGTTTAGTAACGTCAGCGCTCCACCATAATTCCCGTAGGCCGCATGCGTCATTCCCTCTCGCACTTTATTTCTCAAAACAAGATTTTGGTAAGCCCCCTTCCGACCTTTCCTGAATTGCGTGGCGAAAAACGACACCACTTGCGTCAGGAAAACATGAGCCAGACCGTCTGATGATTCTGCCGGATAGCCCTTTTTTACCAGAACTTTTCCGAGCACCACTCCGCCATGCAGAGGTCGCTCGCGTGCAATTTGCCACAACACTTTCCGCACAGAAGCATTTGCTGGCAAAGCATCATTACCATGCAGCCAGCCAGTCAGCGCTTTCAGCGACTCTTTCGACTTACTTAATTCTTCCGCCTGTTCCGGCAGCGTGGCATCCGGACGGGCAATGATGTTGTACACAATTCTATCGAGAAAGACAGGCATCCCTGACTCATTACAGGTATCGACATCTATACCTGCACTCCGTAAAGCGGCGTACATGGTATGACTGAAAATCCTCGCTTCAACCAGCGACTCAACCACCGAAACACTGTTTTGCTGTAACTGGAGCATCATAGCGCCATCCATACTCGCCGTTTTTTGCAGCAGTGTTTGCATCAGTGTAACCTTGCCTCTTAAAATAGCATGGCGAAGCATCACTGGCACAACGTCTCTGTATCGTGTCAGAATAACTGAAAACGCCTGCGCTTCCGGCATGATATCTTCATTCCAATAAGCCGCAAGAGCGGCATTTTCCGCCTCTTTGCGCTCCTCACGCAGAACGGATTCCCGCAAATACGAATCGAGTTCACGATAGGATGTTGTTTTGAGCATAATATACTAATTTGTTGATATTCTATCCTTTATAATATCACAATATACGCAAACGTGTCAACTCGTCATGCAAGTGAGCGCATTTTCTTAGCATATTCTGTATACCTTTTATCCTTGCCCCTACAGTGTTCAGGGTTAATGGCTTTTTGCTTGAAAACAGTGTTGGAAGGCATCTCAAAGTCAAAACCCCGTTGTGCGTGCGCTCCCTTGACCTCAATAGCAACAATAGCCTCCTTTACTAAGAACAGTGCGCTTTTAAAGTCACTGGCAGACGGGTGCTCTTCTCCGCACCGGTCGATATGTGACTGGATCTCTTTTGCTTTCTTTTTAAGCTCATCGTAAGAGCGAGATTGACTTAACCATGCCATGGCCCGTTTGACATTACGTATCGACATACAATTAATACCCCGTAAAAAAGAGCTTTAATTATACATGATAAAAAACGACAATTAATACTTGCTTTTTATTATTTCAGCACTATACTCCTCACACGCTCAAAGAGCACAACAACAATACGGAGTATTTATACTATGTCTACTGAACAAACTTTTCTGGATTCACAGAAAGCCAAATTAGAAAAAAACATCACACAACTTGAGCAGCGCATTGCCCAGCACAATGAGACAATTGGTACGCCATGTCAGAGTCGGGAGCCTGAAGAAATTGCAGAATATCAGATTGAACAGGCCCGTACCCGAGGACTACTGGCCGCTGACACAGAGATGCTTAAACGAAGTCGGGTAGCAATTCGCCGCATCAACGAAGATGAGTATCAGGATTGCCGCTGCGGTGAAGAAATTGAAAAGAAACGACTGATTGCGTATCCGACAGCTTGCCTTTGCATGGAATGTGAAACCAAGGCCGATGTGGCTCGACGAAATTTTGTTAGCAGACAAGTAGCTTAACGCCCAAACCACCATAATTTCCTGAAAAGCCACTTCCGTGGCTTTTTTATTATGTCACCCGCCAGTGATTTACCCAGCAACCTGATAAATTCTCTTTCCTGAGCACCTGTAAATACTTAAAGGAGTCAGTAAGCAGTGAATATACCTTTATAACCTTGTATATTTATTAATACCCTGACAATATACTTATCACTCTGGCTCTGTAGTGGCTGGCCGTTCATTTTGAGTTTATGAACTATGGAAGACCAAAAGCTGGCCGCAAAGACAAGAGGCCACATATTTTCGCCTGTGATTATTAAAATCAATAACTTAGAAGCAGAAAGAGGGCTGTATTGCGGGCTGCGGCCAGCATCTGGTCGTTTTTTCGCCAGTAATGTATGCTCAGAAATAACAAAACTTACGACTTAAGTAGTAAAAAAAAGCTGCTTTATTTGACCACAGATCGCAATATTTGTATACTTATCACGTTTTCTGGGTTTATACACCCTTTTTTGTGGATTCACACCCGCAAAGAGTACGAAAAACACTAACAGAATTTTTTGAAAACGTTCGCTTTAATGCGCCGCATCAACTAATCTGAAAGAATGTTCAGGTACTCTCACAGTACGGATACTAACAACAACAATAAAATAAAGAACATAGCCATGTTGAAAATGCTATGCACCTCTAAGCTAAAGAAGGCTTACTACAAAATGGAAATTGACGAAAAGGTACAAAAGCTCGCGACTATCATTGAAAACCACTTTCACTGTCGCGACATGAATCACGACTTTCTGGTGGCCATTGCAGATATACTGGAAGATATTGCATACGATCAAGAAAGCCAAACTTGGATTGAATTCAATGTTATCAAGGAACTGAAGCACTGGATTGACATCTATGAGTACGACAGCCTGTCGCACTGGCACAGCTTCGCACCTCATGTTCCCATCATCACAATTGGAAGAACGGAAGCTGAAAGCTACAGCAGAATTGCGATAATTGAAGCAATTAAGAGCATGATGCTACTGGCAGCCAGCAAGATCCACCCTATTTTCCATCGTCTGATGATAAAGCAGGTTGACTCACTGATCCCGTCGCGTCTTGTCAATGCAACAAAGCTGGATAACCTTTATGAGTTTAGCGCTTTAATAGAGAATACCGTCAAAGTGCAAGCTGAGTCTGTACTTAAACAGAAAGGGTTCTCAAGCTGGGATGAATGGGAATCCTCTCTAAAACGCGAGCACAGCAAAGAAACCAAAACCCCGTTCCTTCGTGCCGTCTAAATACCTGACGGAATAAAGACAATAAGCCACCCTTAAGTTATCTGTAGTAACTTAAATGGTGGCTTTTTTGCGTCCTGACCCCTATCCTGTCAACCTAATACTCAAACTTTACGTTAAGCATACCCAATCTGCTGAACAAGGCTTTGCCGGTCTTTTCCTTTAAAGAAGAGCATAAAGCCAGCGTCATAGACCTACCGAATCGCGGCAATCTTCGGATGCTTACATTAAATCTCACACTCTCGCGGGCGGAATCAACCTGCCCCATATTACCACCTTAAAAAGCCCATCTAAGAAGGTAAAGTATTTCCAATATCGTTACTTAATGCCGGTGCGGGCCTTTCATTAAGTTACGTGACTGCTTAGGTGAAGTCGAAATTATATTGACTGTTGCCACACCATACTCCCCAGCAAACCTTGTCTTGATATAGATGACAGATTGATTGCCCCAGATAACAAAAAGGCTGCCCAACAGGCAGCCTTTTTTTGAAAACAGGAGCTTTATCCGCGAGGTGTCTGAATATGATAAAGCGTTGTTGGCAAAGAAGAGTTAAAAAGTGCATCCAGACAGCTAGGGATCTGTGCGTCAACATCATCAAAGCTTGCATCGTCTTCGTGAATATCATTTTTGACGATTTGCGTTTCTACTTCAAAGCCAATAATTTCCGGCTCATAAGTATCGAGTATGGTGTCCACTGTCAAACCACCATTTATTGAAAAGTGACGTACAGACAGGTTTTCGTCAGTATCAATCTCAGTCTCACCAGAAGCAGTCTTTTCATCAGCAAGAATAACGCTAATGCCGGAGAGTGCATAGTCATACGGATTATTTTTTGCATCATTACAGTATTCTTTAGGGGCTTCCAGCATCATTCTCACTGCATCCAGCACTGTATGCGACAACCTTGCAAAATCCTTATCAGACAGATTACGCAATGCATGCGTATTTGCAATTTCTGAAATTTTCAATGCCACACACCGTGCGGGATATTGATAATTAGCAAAAAAGTGCTTTTGAATGAGGCTCGGATCGAAATCCTGATACACAGAACTGTCAGCGGTAATTTCTGCATTTTTCTGCAACAGAGTCAGTGCATTTACCCACTCTTGCGAGTGCAGCATCGCATCCTGTTGCAAAACAGAAAGTGTAGGTTGTGGAGCACGTAAATCAAGCTTCGCAAACGGTGAGCAGCTCATCCATTCAGCATCAATATTCATTACCGACTTATTGTCGATAAAAAGTTGAATAGCAACATCACGAACATCGGTAATTTGTGTACGTCCCACGGGTGCGCCGTATTCAGTTGTCTTTGAGTTACTAAATGCAACCTGTTTTGGCACATACTTATGCATCAGTTGCACTTCAATACGGGCCTCGCCAATCTGAGCGTCATTAAGGATGTCTGTGAGATCAAAGTGCTCCGCCAGCTCGGAATAGACTAATGTTCGTGAGTCCATGTGCTCATCAAAGTCAGCCAGAAACTCATCTAACCCGACAAGATGAAGATTTGGTTCGAAATGCGTTCTGATATCTCGGCTCAGACCTATGTATTCTTCAAACAAGTCAACCAGCATCTCACCATCAGGATTTTTGCGCAAACTATGCTGAGGAGACACATCTCCACTCAACAATTCGTCCAGCTCCGATGATGAAAAATCTCCGGCAAAAACTTCAGAATTCACCTGACAAAATGCCTTTAGATTAGCCTTCTTATCAATGCCAATGGCAAAAGAGAATGCCTCTTTTATGTGATGATACTGTCCCGACAGGCTGGCAAGACTTTTTGAAGCCTGCTTCAGCGAACTTAACAGAAACTGACGCTCGATTATTGTATTTCGTAGTACGTGAGTCACTGACCAAACCTCCAAATTTTCCATCTTTATTGTAGTGCGGAAAGGACAATGACTCCTTCCATTCGATACCCTTATTATAAGGGCTTAATCGCGCATGTCCATTTATCGTCCGAGTTTTACATAAGGCAGTCGCTGTTAAGTTTTTAGTTAATGTATTTAGTAAAAAACTTAACCATAGATCGAAAATTAGACTAATTTATGTGTTTTTGAGCATCATTTGAGCATAACGCGCATTATTTGATCTATGTTATCTTCAGTAGCAGCTTAATAAAATAGCCAAGTTGTATCGAGACATATATTAGCGTATAAAAAATCATACACATAAAACACCTCAAATCAAGTGAAGAGGTCAAACATTCATCCTGACTGACTGCTAATAATACAGTAATAAAGATCAATATCAATTGCTAATTACCCAAACCGAGAACAGAATAAAAAGTTTAAGCTTATGTATTAATTGATAATTTATATATACGTAAGACGCTTTTTACTATTTTTGACAGGAGCGTCTATACCGGCAAATAGTCCGGAAAGTTAAGTATAACGGATCACTCCCTTGCAACGAATGGAAACGGAGCAGAATATGACAGCAAATCAGACCATGTTTACGCCATTTGCAAAAAAACTAATTATTAGTAGAGCGTTTATATTAGCGACCAAGATAACTGGCTAGTGACAGCAATGCTAAATCCATCTCAATATCAAAAGCTTGTTGCGCGTCCTCAAGGCTATCAACACCATTGACCGGTGTCTTATTTTGAATAGCTCTGATATGATTTGCCCATACTAACACCGCCTGCCTCTGCCTGCTCATAAAACGCCCCCAGTCTTCTAAGTCCATCATACTGTTAAAGCACTCTTTCTTTACTTTACTTAAATAAAAATTGTAAGTCGGATTGGTCTTTGCGTATCCATCGATAATGCCAACAAGCGGATTCTTCGTATGATCTTGAGCAAAGTAAGCTGATGAACCGGAGAACTGCAAGGCGTTAGCAAATTGCGCCTCGCGGGAGCCAAAATCTGCCGTCATGACGTCGGGTATCATACCTACCCCCTGTAGAGCACGCCCTTTGGCACTCAAGAACTCAGCAACTGTGACCTTCACGCCGCCAACGACATCAGCCAGCTCATCAGGCATTTTAAATTCTGGTTGAGACAAGTCTATATAACGCTGAACACTTCCTTTTCCATAGGTCTTTTCACCCATCACTACTGCACGCTGCCGGTCTTGAAAGGTCGCTGCAACAAGTTCGGCAGCTGATGCCGAAGAGGCACTGACCAATAAAATCAGCGGCATCGACAAGCTTTCAGGCATATTGTCAGGAAAACTCTCTTCCGTTTTCGATGTGCGCAATCTTAACACCTCTCCGCCATCAAGAAAGGTGCTCATAAAACTGATAGCTTCTCCCAGATTTCCGCCAGTATTATTTCTCAAATCAATAATCATTGCTTCAGCGCCGGTGAATTCCGGATCTTTAAGAAGCTTCTCTGTTAACCCCTGATAAAATGAATCAAACCGCAGCACAGGCAATGGTGTGTTTAAATCAGAATCAAACAAACTACGATAGTGACTAAGCGTATAACCGTCATCATTACTTTCAATGATTTGCTTCTGCAAGGGCACACTCCAACGACGCCCCTCTCTTTCGATCTCAAAGGTAATCACCCCTGACTCCAGAGCCAGTTGCGAAATCAGGGCAGAAAACTCGGACGATGCAACCCCGTCAAGATCTATCACAGCCTCACTTTCGTCGCGAACAGATAGAATGCGGTCACCAGCACTGAGGCCGCCAATTTGCGCGGGAGATGATGCAGCCACCTTCACAATAAACGGAAAAGTCCCGTCAAAATCAAGACTGATACCAAACCCGTACTCTAATCCAGCATCCCCTGCCATTGCTTGCTTAGCTTCATCAGCAGCAAAGTACCTAGAGTGAGGATCGTAAGACAGGAAAATCGTATCCAGCAACAGGGTTCGCAAATAGGATTCTGAAAGGGGGGTGTTTAAGTTCAGCAAATAATCTTTATACCATGTGCTCACCGCTTTTTGGCTTTCCTGAAATGCCAAACCATCTCTAACCATTCTTGCGCCAATCTGTGCCTTAACATAGTTATGTCGATAAACGTCCTCCGCTAACGACGATGCTCCCACGGGCATCGGTGGCATCCTGATTCGAAAAGGAGTTAAAAAATCATCAGCAATAATTGCCTCCGCCTGTTGCTCATATTCTTTAACTCCTTCTCCAACAGCATTTCTGACCGCATCAAAAACAGAAACCATAACTGAAAAATCACCAACCCTGACTGCTTCAGAAAGCTTAGAGGCATAAACCGCATCCAGCCTCTGGCGCTGACCGGAAGAAACAAATCGCTTCTCGCTATCTAAATACACGATAAGCTCTTGAATATACTGTTCAGCATGAGCTTCAGTAAAATCAGACCGAGAGTAATGCCCCAATGCGAGAATCCGAGCAGACAACTCCATCAATTTGTTTTCAAGCTGATATTCAGGGGCAGACAGCACTGAGGGTGAAAATAACGCACCGACCAGTGCCAAAGTCGTCAAAAGTTTAAGCATTATTTACTGCTCTGCACTTCCTCTGCTTGCTCAATCAACACCTGATTGTCATCGGCACTCTTAAGCGCAGCACTGCGAGCAAAATCATCACGGGCCTTACGCTTCTCTGCTGGCTCTACCGCCTCTGCGTAGTGAGGATCTGCTAATTTTGATGCTAAAAATGCCTCATTAACAATTTTATATTGAATTGAATTTTTAGAGCCTGACTTGAGGTATTCAAGCAAAATGACATCATCTGTCACCGCGACACTGCGGATAAAATCCCCAACCGCAAGACAGTCTTTTTCATGCCTGTTCCTGAAAATCCGGGCAACGTTAAGGTTTGCCATCCAAAGCAAAAACAAACCAAACCCACCCAGAAACACACACACCGGATACCCTGCAACCTGAGGCATGGGAATTGTTGACAGAGAATGACCAGCAGCCACAAAACCCACTAAAATCAATGATGAAACGACCACTGATTGCAATGCCGCAAAAAACAGCGCCATAACTGAAAGACGTGCAGAACTTACCGTCAAACGTAATGACGGCATAGACGATTTTTTAAACATAATATATACTCCTTATAAGTGGATAAAAGATAATGAATTACCTGAGGAATGTCAACGCAACAGTTATTTCATAAAGTATTAAAAGTTGATCGCTCAACAGCAAAAGGAAATTCTAAAAAAAAGCGTTTTAATTTTGATGTAAATTTTCCGTCGAGTATAATCACACTATTCGTTACAACTGCGATTCACAACAATAAGTATAAAAGCGAGTGCATGGCACGTTTCATGAATACAGCATACCCACAACAGAATTAGACGATGCCAGAGCGAGAATAGAAATATGAGTAGTATGCCAACACACATTGCAGATAAGGATATCGCAACAATGTCATCACTAGCGAATCTCTGGCTATCCGACGCCAGACAAACATACACTTCTATGGTGGATAATTTCTTTGCTCACAACGAACTTTGCTCTTCGGAGCCGTTTACCTGTCTCTTTACGCCAACAATTGATGATCCAGATGTACGCATCAAAATAGAAATCTGTCAGCACACATCTCACTCTGAATGCCTTTTTGAAAGCACACTTGAAAGCAAAAACAGTGACGAAATAGAAAAAATCATAATCGAATTTGTTGATTATTTGACGCAATATGCAGAGGGTTCTGATCATGTGCAGCTAGCAATGGTACTCCCCGACCCTATCGCTGATAAAGAGCGTAATTTTACATCTGAACTACTCCGCACACTGCATTGGCAACGCATACTACTACGAAGCGCTGAACTTTTTAAGAAAATCAATATTCATAATACCCATAAGTTTGGAGGTATGATTGTACTGCTTCCGGAAGGTAAGGTGATTGAACTGTCACGCGCCATTGATCTGGTCAATAATCACACCACGCTACTGCTCTCTCGGTATTATGACACCTTTAAAAAGCGAAACCTCTCAGGCTTTTTGAAATCTTCAGAGAGATCACCTTCCGAAAAGGCACTTGCCCTGCGTTTTTTCGTGCATAGCAATGAATTTCTTGACTACCTTGAGGACAAAGAGAGAAATCAGGTTATCAGTCTACTTATGGACAACAACTTGCAAGCCCTGCTGAAAAATAAATACCGGTTATTCCAAAAAGTACTTACCAATCACAACCTGACAGCGATTTTTCCGAATTACGCTTCCGGCGATGCTGCCAAAATTGATCCCTTTAGTTTCGGCGACATTATGCTGGTGGCAGATAAGCATGTACTGCAATGGGCGGCTACTATAGAGACGACCGAAGAGCTGGTAGACAATACGCTGGAGCAAATTTCAGGCTTTAATCTGAATGATGAAACCATCAGGGTCTTGGCACAATTTTACCAGAATTCTGACAACACACTTAAGTCCATGATTAATCAGAAAGTCATCTCTCACTTCAGCAATGAAAGCCATGTGCCTGTATGGCAGAGTCTGACAGAGCAACCATTTCCTGCAATTGCACTAGACTGTGCATTAGCTGACTCATCGGGCATCCGCTCATTCGGAAGAGGCATTCTCTTTACGCAGTCACTCGATGATTGCGTGCCTTATATAACAAATAAAGATCACGTTGAAGTACTGTGCTTCCTAAAGCAAAGTACACCATTTGAAATCATGAGTCATGAAAATCTCTCAGAAGCAGGAAGAATAGCCACGATGGAATCAATCACATAAAACAGGGTTTTGCTTTACAAGGACAGAATCCGTGGATAAAATACCCACTTAATCTATAAGTAGGTATTTTTATATGCAGAATCTGTTCAAAACCGCTTTAATAGCAGCCTTTCTATCCCTGTCTGCACATGCTGGCGCGGAAAATTTCCCCATCCATTATAACGGCTTTGATGTCGTACTTGACTGTCAGGAAAAATTGCCTATTTATGCAGGTCATCATATTGGCAAGGACATGGGCAACTTCCCTCGGCGTGACAGCTTTAGCCTTGACAAAGACGTACCTAAAAGCTGCCAGCAAACCTCTGCCGACAGTTACAAAATGCCTTACAAGATTAACCATCAGACCAACAGAAAAATCAGCTTTGACCGAGGCCATCTCGTGGCTGCAAACCAGCTCGATAACAACGAAGAGTCTATTTATCAATCTAATTACATGACCAATATTGTCCCTATGACCAGCACGGTTAACCGGAAAGGCGGAGCGTGGTACGCAACTGAAAGCCTGACCGAGTGTACACGAGACAATAAGGACTTTACCGTCCACATGGGCATTATCATTGGAACAGACGCCAGCAATGATTACTTTGTCCGCTCTCATGGCGTAAAAACCCCTGACTACCTCTGGAAGGTGCTTTACGACGGAGCGAACGTGATCAGCTGGATTATTCCTAATACAGATTCTGCTTTTGATGACAATCTTGACGGTTATCGTGTCAGCGTGAGTGAGATCGAGAAAAGAGCAGGAATTACTTTACCACTCCCCGCACACATTAAACCCCTAGCCAAACAGTCCGAATGGCCAATGCCAGAATATTGTGATTTCAGATAGCAAAAAAGCCGCTTTAAGCGGCTTTTTTCATTGTTGCAAAACCCATAGAAAATGGTACTCTATCGCCTGTTTTATTTAATAGGCGGTATATATAATGGAGCAAGCTATTCGATGTACTGCTCTGAAAGCAATTCAAAGCGGGACACCGCTTGTTGACGTACTCAAGAGTATTTTTAAGGGTTATGTAAATACCAAGTTTGCCTTTAACCCCAGTCATGTTCTTCGCGATATTGCACCGCTTATTGAACTCAATCAGGCGCTTAACATTGCCTTTACCGGAGAAAAGGCCGTATCGGTTGAGCCTTTGGTACAAACCACGCTGCCTGCCTTCAAAACCCTCCCTATCGGCTACTACGATTTGTCAATTGAGAGTAATCACATCCTGTCCTTCCGCGAGTTCGGGCTAATGTGGCTACGCCTTAGCGCAAGCGGCACAAGTGATGTCACCGGACTGATTGAAACAAACACCCCCTTTTCAAGGTTTGTTAAGCATGTACTTATAAGTATGCTCATGCACAACAAGGAGTCACTATGGAGAAGCAATATTACCAATAGACTACAACACATCTGCGGCAGCGCTGACAGTGGATATTGCCCCGAGCAGATCAGTCTTTTGCGGCAGCATGCATCAATGAGCACTGATAATACACCTGACTGCCTGAAGCGGTGTTGGCATCTGGCATGCGCAAAAGTGGGAAGCGATGAAGCAATGCTCAAATTAATAGGTGATCTGGCTTATTGGGAAACCGCAGAATCACCACTCGATTTGATAATGAATTTTGAGAATGACGAAACTATCGGAACGTTTATGGCCGCCCGATTCTTAGTCTCACCTTATGATGACATCGTGCGATGTAGAAGCACAAGGATCAGAGGAATAATCCTCCAAGCTATCGCTTCTTAAAAAAGGCTCCTTCGTATAGGAGCCTTTTATCTTTTATCGACCTAAAACGTGGTCGTTTTCAATTTCCGGTTTGGGAAGCTTGGAAAGGCTCACAGGAACAGGCCCGGTTGAAGTGCTGATTTCGCTGAGAACACTCTCTGCAACACGGTTCTTATCCATGCTGGCCAGCATCCAATCAGCGTCCACCGCTTCATAATCTTTATACGAGCTATCAAGTGTCTGGGCTGGATCAGACAACATCTGATTGCGTAAAAAGCGCTCCAGATGTGGCATAGCTCGGCGATCTTCAAGTCCCAATTGTAAATGACCTAATCCAGTGTCAGGATCGGACACAAATTCAATATCCACAATTGTGACTGAGTTATTAACTCCGTTGGTGATAGTTAACTGCCCCTGCTCACCCTCCATATACAAATCCAAACTCACTCCTGCCTCCTGCATCATCGTCTGGTTGCGCAGCTGCACTGACCAATCATGAGGGCTGTGCATATCAATTTTAGGCGGCTCACTGAACTTACTCTCATAGTTCTTCACGGCATTATACATATCCGTAGCCTGTCGCATATGCGCAGCTTCAATTGCCATCGTACCCTGACTGTTGGCATGTGCAGCATAATCATCATACGCATCAAAGTTTGATGCACGCTCTACAAATCCGCGAACAACCTTACTTAATTTCGTCTCCATAGCCTTGAACGTTTCAAACTTCTTTTCACGATCTTCAACCAATGCATTACTCATAATAAAATACCTAATAAAATACCGATTCATGCCAATTATACCACCTTTTAATTCCAGCAAAAATCTTTTTCCCTTTTCAATGAAGTAATTATTAACACTTGATAACTTCAATACCGAGGATTAGTGACAGGGAGATACATTGAAAATAATATTGATCCGTATATGATGGGCCAACAACAATGCAGGAGACCAATATATGACGGAAACGTTTGAAACGATATCATCCATACAAGAGGGGATCGAGCTGGTAGGTTCCAACAACAAATATGTGCCTTACCAACTAAAAGTCTTTTTGAAGCACAAAGCAGATATGGATTTCAAACAGAAGAAACCTGTTTATGTTCCAACAGACAAGCACGGAAAAGAAAACCTTAATCTAGCCAAAAAAATTTATAATAAATTTTTACGAAAATGCTACCCCGACACTTGGCACTTGTTAGGTGTTAAACGGCTCGATAAATTTGCCAAAGGCGAGTCCTTTGAGAACTCACCAACAGGTTATCATTACGTAAACCACTCCCCCACCGTACTTAAGGACGACGGAAGCACAAAACGCCACCCTTATTTTGAAGCCAAAGTCTACAACCCAATTACCGCAGCAACCAGCTCCATCGGAAGAATTTACTATAACAAACCATATTGTGGTGAATCCATGGAAACCGCATTCTACAAAGCGTGCATCCTTGTCGACGGCTACTTTGGTAATCCGGAAAAATCTTTCTCTGAGTATCTTTCTTATCTTAAAAAGAACATAACAATAAAACCCAGTCCCGAGCAAGCTGAAGAAGAAAGAAAGCGCAGTTTGGAATATCGCGAACTATATTTGCATAGAAATACAGGAAGAGAGGAAAAGACAAAGGATATACTCTCAGCACGAGGAGTTAAAACAAGTAACGAGGGAAGACCAGCTGCACGAAAATCACTCTTTGATAAATTAAAAAAAGAGGATTACCAAGCCCTCCCCTGTGGATATCCGTACATTTATTCAGTATCAACCAATAGCAATGACCCTGATGATACTATCCGATTGATGGCGTCTCCAAAAAAAGGAAAGCCTTTATCGAGAAATGCTACACCGGACAATTATAAAATAGTGTGGTCTGAACTGGCCGCAGAAGTAGATAAAAAAATGGAAAGACCTATAAGAACGATTACTGAATATCAGAGCATGACGCCTAGTTTCGACAGCCTGAGAAAAAGATAAAAATCTTAAGAAAGTGCCTTCTACGGTATTTAATTACTCAGGATGTTTTGCCAGTCCAGAATAGGCTGGCAAAACATCGTGAATTCACCATTTAGCTATACATTCCTGATTAACGCAGGCTGAGATCTTGATCCGGCCCCTGCGGCTTAACAACGGGCTGTGTACCTTTGCACTCGGTAATTACCGATACAGGCAAGATACCGGTTTTCATCAGCAACCCCTTGTCCTCAAGATCCCGCGTAGTATATCCTGTTGAGCATACTAACCCCACTGCGTCCGACTTTACAAAGGCTGTCTCTTTCAGCAGCGCATTAAGCTGAGGAGCTGATCTTGCTGCCTTAGGCATGAGTCGCAAGTGAACGATTTCAACTTCAACCTTTCTACCTTCAGCATCTTCAGCCATCTCAGGGGAATAATTAACGGAGAACGCCAACTTTCGTGATTCAAAGAGCTTTACCGCACCAGCAGGCGCGATTTCAATATACCCATACTCTGTGTTTTGCATGTGCAATTCGACTGACAGACCATGATCTCTTTTAAACTGGTGCAGTGCGATGGATTCAAGCACTTCATCCTTTGAATTACCCTGAAGAATAACGTTTCTCGCCCCTGTTGCACTTAATGCAATCACTGCATCAACGATACGCATCAATTTATTTGCATCTCTCCCCTCGTACACCAGTCTTGAGGGATTCTCTGCCATCATCGAATCATAGACAGAGAACGTCGGGTACTTAGCCAAAAATTCGGATTGATAGCCCACAACATCTCGCTCTAACGAGGCCTCCAGTTTTCTTCTCGCTTCAAATCCCGCCAAGCGACTCTCTCCGCTTGCATATGAGGGCACCACGAATTTTATACTCATGACTGACGCCCCCGCTTATCGCCATTCTTAACTGCCTTTTTTGGGGCAGCATCGATTCCTTTTGCACTCAATTCGGAGGATTGATTACCAACAAATACTTTTTCGTCCGGAGCAGGCTGATACCACCCCTTGTCTTTTAACTTAGCCATAGAATACTCCTCATAATAGACCATCTAAATTCTACCATTTTCACCATTAAAGGCAAACCAATCCTCTATTGACAAATAGCCTTCTTTATGTTCTAATGAGAAAAAATTTATCAACAACAATTTATGTCATTAGAAGAGTTAAAAAAACTACCTGTAGCCAGCGACCTATGGTTAAGCGCACTCAAGAAAAATCTGTCCGAGGTAACGCAGGAAGATATTGAAGATCTCCCGAAGCAGATTGAAGGAATAATAAACACAAACACATTATCCAATAATGACACAGCTATTGTGTCTCACCTTGTTGCTGCGGCGGTTGCAGGTCATACCTCATCCTTTGAGACTATTCTGGAAAAGCATACACTTGACGACCCCAATGAGAGCAAGCGGGCCGTTAGTACAATAGGAAGACTAACCCGAAAGACGGGGGTTAGAGTTTCAGAACTCACCGCACAACTTGTAGACAAATATCCCGAGTCCCTGAAAACGTTCCTCGGGGAAGATGTCTTCTCCCTTGATTCGCTATTGCAGGCTGTCGCAACAGGGAAAGAGACCAGTAACAGGGAATTTCTGTATCTTAAAGATCTGGAAGTTTTAGCGGCAACCATTTCGGATGCGGCCTTTCCGCTCAAAGCAACACCCGTAAAAGACATCACAAAGGTATTTCATGACAACGACAGAAGTCAGATTAATTTCTTACTGGGACGACCTACTGACAGAATGTATGAGTTAGAGCTTCTCCTTTATTTGCTCTGCCTCAAAACACAATCAAGTCTAAGCTTGACTGATATAATGACTTTACTAACGGACACAGAGTTTGATCGCACCGAATATGCAAAAGCGATACTTGTTGCATATCAGACGACTCCCTACGAACTGATGACACATGTTGAGAACACCAGTCTCAGCGAGCAATTATTCAAATTAATCTAAAAAGGCCGGTTAAACCGGCCTTTGTATTCTTTGCTATCCTATAGCGAATTCCGTGTCTCTTTTGCTTCGCTCTGGCGTTGCGTCTTTCATTTCAAATTTCTGTGCAAACTGCTTTATGACACCCATGTACTCTTTTCTGATCTCAAGAGCCAAAGCAGCAATATGACCATAACCACTCTCTACAAGAGATGTAACGTACCCTTCACCATTAGGGTGCTGCTCCCAGTCATTGCAGATATAGTTACCCGACACCCTGACACGTTGAATTTCAGCATTTTCAAAAGGAAGCTGCTCTACGGCCTTTAACAGACTGGACGTAAAATCTGAATCAGTCATCGCAAACGGCAGGCCATCCTCATCACGAAAGTTCACCGCTCTGATGGCATACTCATCCACCTTGGTAAACTCTACACCTTTAGCATGCTCAGCAAACACACCCTGAATAATCACCAATGCCTCTGCATCCAGCACCTCATCAAACTCAATTTGAAGACCAAAGCTTAGCTTTGCATTCTCCGGAGTGTTAGGCTCAGCCTTCATGTACGGCACCGCATCCTGCTCGAATGCTAATCCCACTGCCATACAGTAAGCATCGACCGCTTTATTGTCCGCCCAGTTCTGTTCCGCAAAAGACCCCGCCATGGAAAAAATACTATTCGGACTGAGATTCCCCTCAAACGTCCCTGCTCCGATTTTCACCTTCTGTTCATAGTCAGGGTTGATAGCAAGAGCAATTCTGTCCAATCCGGACTCATCAGCCAGCAGAGCGCACGACTCAAGAGTAAACTGCAACTTAGTGGCATAATCTGCCTGATGAATATCAGGAAGTAATCCACCTGTCACGGATGGTACAGCCTCACACGTTGCCAGTTGCGGCTCTTGATTTGTATAGTCGGAAACCGATCTTACTTTTTTCATAATAAAATACACTTATCAATTAATACCTCGTATATTTTATCACAATTTTGCTGACATTAAAAAGGCCTCTTAATCTGAGACCTTTACATATTTACACAGAATACCGACTTTCCGGCCACGAAAGGTCTCGCACGATTAGCCTCCTGAAAGGAAACCCCACCAGCATAAAAAATGTTTTGTGAAACACATAATACTGCGTGTCAGGCGTGCGTATGGCCGCAACCCACATCATAACTGCCGAGACCCCTACCGGTAACGTCAGAGCTGCATAGGCTACTGAGATGAAATCATTAGGCGCAAAATAGTACGTAGTTGCCACTGCCAGCCAGACGAGACCATATACCCAGAAAATACGGGTAAATACGTGCTTATTTAAGTGAATCCACCGCCGAGTACCTAGCTCTGCATAACGCAGGTTCTGATCTTCATTCTGATAGTAAAACAACATACATCACCTTTATCGCTATTTTGCCTCTGCCCAGTTGCAACCATGCGCTACTGAAACCTTAAGAGGAACACGCAGAGATACCGCCGACTCCATCACCGCTTTGATTTTTGATGCGATAACATCCACCTGCTCCGTTTTTACATAAAAAACCAGTTCGTCGTGTACCTGCATAACCATTTGCGCATTATCACCCAGAATTCCGGCTTCCGGCGCAGCAAGACGTACCATCGCTTCATTAACGATATCCGCTGCCGTACCTTGCATAGGGGCGTTAATAGCAGCACGCTCTGCTCCCATACGCTGCATCGGATTGGAAGAAACAACATTCGGCGTAGGGATCAGCCTGCCTGTGGCGGTCTGCACATGACGATGCTCTTTCGCAAAGCGGATAACGCCATCCTGATACGGCTTAATTTCAGGGTTACCCTCAAAGAACTGAGCCAGATAACCTTCTGCCACTTTCTTACTAACCCCTAAATCTCTTGCCAGCCCTTTTGCGCTGATGCCGTAGATCAGACCGAAATTAATTGCCTTAGCGCTTCGACGCATATCCTCAGTTACTTCGTTCTGAGATACGCCAAATACTTCTGAAGCGGTAACGGCATGCAGATCCATATCCTGCTTATAAGCATCGATCATCATCTTGCTGCCTGTCAGATGAGCCAGAATGCGCAGCTCAATCTGCGAGTAATCAGCAGTAACGACACTGTAGCCTTCAGGCGGCTCAAATGCCGCCCTTACACGCCGCCCTTCCTCCGACCTGACAGGGACGGCCTGAAGATTCGGATCTTCAACACTAAGACGACCTGTTCCCGCCGCTCCCTGATTCAGTGTTGCGCGACAAACCCCATCCTCACCCGTAGCATTCAGCAAACCCACCACGCTGGTGGATTGCAGCTTCAGCAATTTACGGTGATTAAGGATATCCGCAACAATGGAATGTTCTTCCGCCAAAGCCATCAGCTCTTTTTCAGCAGTGCTGCGCTTTTTGCTCTTAGGCTCAATACCCATTACATCATAAAGCAGGTGAGCGACTTGCGCCGCGCTGTTGACGTTTAGACCATTAATTCCGCTATCAGCGGGCAACTTGGCCAGCATCGTTTTCTCGCTGGCATCAATCCTGTCATTCAGCTCTTCATTGAACCGTGACAGAAGCGAAGTATTAACCCGCATACCGATTGATTGCATGGTCGCCAGAACTACCATAAGAGCCAGCTGCTGATTGTATCCGCCATGTCCCTTTAATGTTTCACGATTCTCTGGCGTCAGGCGATTAATCACACTCAGTGCCAGCGACTTCTCTTCCGCCACCACCTGATGAATTTGCATTAACGAGAGCTTATTCCACTTTGCTTTCTTGTCTGACAATTTAAACTCTGCCCGCAACGGACTCAGCTCATAATTACCAAACTCCGCATTCATGGCCTCAATAGTCGCCCCCTTACTGGAGCCGCCAATGACGCTGTTGTACAACACAGAAAGGTCGTCACAGCGAAGTACTGGATATTGTGGCAGCGCCTGAGTACCAATCATCTTGGTCACTACCCCTTTTAACTTAGCACCAATCAATTTGGGGAAGTTATGCGCTTCATAACGATTACGCAGTACCTTTGCAATGTCAGACAGTGCAACAACCCAGCTTTTCTCTGTGTTATTGATACTGACAGCAATATACTCGGGATATTCCGGCACTTCCGAGACTATTAAGGTCTGCGCCGATATCTGAGACAACTTCTTTGCAAGGATGGTGACAGAAGAGGGAGTTTCACAAAAAACAACTTCTGTCTGAATAGAATCCGCATTGGGGTTCACCACCCCATTTGCCCGTTTAAAGGCCTCAAGGCCGTATTCAGAGGCAAGTGCAAATAATGCCGCCTCATCGCGGCATGCTGTGATATTGATGCAATCAAACTCAAAGTCGACATCGGTCTTTAAGGTAATCAGCTGCTGATTCATTGGCAGGAAGGATAATGCATCTCGCAGATACTCACCCCGTTTACCTTTGATGTTATCTGCATCATCAATCAGAGCAGCAAGTGAACCATACTGCGCCAGCCATTTGGCCGCTGTATCGTCACCAACTTTGTAAACACCCTGAATGCCATCAGCGGCATCGCCTTTCAGTGATAACCAGTCAACAATCTGTTCCGGCTGGACTTTGTATCTTTCAACCACCCCTTCTCTGCCAAAAGGCGTGCCCTTATCTGTCTCTTTTGTATTCAGGATGCGAATCGAGTCGTTGGCCAGCAGTTGCGCCATGTCTTTATCAGAAGTACACACAACAGCTTCATATCCGGCTTCGACAGCCTTGATTGCAAGCGTTCCCATTGTATCATCCGCCTCAACACCTGCTTCGCAGACAATAGGCAGACCCCAAGCAGTCAGGATATCTTTCAGCGGCTGAAACTGCTGAGCCAAATCTGGTGGCGTAGGTGGGCGATTGCTCTTGTAGTCTGGTGAAATTTCATGACGAAAATTTTTTCCTTTATGATCGAAGCAGACCACCAGCTTATCCGGTGAGAAGCGGCGGAAGATGTTCGACAACATACTCAACACACCAGAAATAGCACCAGTTGGATGACCATCGCGATTCGTTAATGGTGGTAGTCCGTGATATGCACGGTAAATAAAACTGTTGCCGTCAACAATATAAAAAGAGGGTTTGCTCATAAATAAAATTCACCTTATAAATTCATGAGCCAATAATAACACAAAAAAAGAACTGCGTCTACTTAACAACAACCTTTCTCGTTTTTACCTTCAGCTCACCCATGCCTTTTGAGTAAGTCTGAATAAAGGTCGCGCCTCTCACATCCCTGACACCATCACGGCCCACACCAAGTGAATCAGGTGAGATCTTTCGCCAGTGAGATGACACTTCCCACGTATTTTTCCAGTGAATAGTCCTGCCCTGCTTTGCCACCTGAGCCTCAGAGTAGGCACGATCCCTGACGTAGATCACATCGTTCGGTTTAAAGAACGCCTTCTGGCCACTACTGGTTTTAAACTTCGCCTTCCCTGCTGCATTAAATGTACCCAGATGGGATGATTGCAAGCGCCGCATATACTGGTAGGTCAAAGTGCGTAAAAAGTCATACATCTGTGCATCACGCCCTTGGTAAGACACCAGTTCATTACCTCGGTATACTGTTAATTCATTCTCGCTAACACGAAGTATATAGGGCTTACCCATCATCTCCTGCAAGGCCACGAATTCAAATTTATCGTAACTCAGTTCCCGACAGAAATAGCAGACAACATTCACCCCCATGGGAGAGGGGTCGTAAGTAATATATTTTCCGTCAACCTCAACACTAAATGCCTCAAAAGGACTTGCAGGCACCCCAGCATCATCAAAATTTACTTCAGAAATCGGTGCATCCAGAGGAGAAAACACATAAGGATGAAGATCCGAATAGTCATAATTATGTTGTCTCATCATCTCAAGAATCTTCACAGTCAAACCCTCATTGTTGTTATGAGCCAAGCTTAACCCAGACGCCGCGCAAAGTCAATTTAATTGACTTCAAAGCAAAAATGTGTTACTATAAGCAAATCAACTGAGAAGGATTATTGCCGTGAAAACCCTGCACATTCCCCATGCTAACATCAAGGAAGTAAAAAAAGTTATTTCCACCCTTATGAAACGGGCGGCTATCCTTGAAGTTACACCTCCTGAAATCCAGTTTACCGGTAGTGTCCGTTATGTGCAGGTATCGCCGCTTAAAATCCTGACTCTTCACGAATTAACTGTTGAAGGTGAAGCGCCAGTACTTGAGGATTGGAAGCTGGTCGCCAGAATAAACCATGCGAATGGTCTGGAGGATACGCCTAATCAAGTGCGTGTATTTGGCGAGGTAGCGAAAGCTCAGATTGAGGCGTTTAATGTTTTTGGTCGCAAAAGCCATTGCGATCACTGCGAAGCAAACAGAAAGCGTAAGACCACTTATGTATTGGAACATCGCGATATGGGCGAATGGGTGCAGGTGGGCAGCACCTGTATCAATGACTTCACACGTCAAAAGTCTCTGAAATACCTCGAAGCATTCGAACTTCTTATGGATAAGCTGGCCTATGCAGGTGGTGATACAGCCTATCAGGCCAGCCTTGAAAAGCCTGATTCATGTGCTATCGCGGTAAAGGACGTATTTACGGTCATTAGCGAATTACTCTCAAAGGGCCGGTTTATCAGTAAATCTCAGGCTTACTCCACCGGCGAGTGTGCTACTGCTGAAAAGGTAATGATGATCTTCAATGAAGAGGACGGACTTCCGGAGGCGCGTTATACAGCCCAGTCACTCCACCTGCCTCAATGTCGCCAACTTGTAACCAGCCCTGAAGCCGTCAAGAACGGTGAAGATCTGATGAAAAGATTTAAGGCGTTTTTCGATACTAAAGATACGCTCAGTGATTTTGATACAGGTATCGCCCGCATTCTCAGAAATGACTATATTAAATATGACAAATACATCTCAAGAGCAGGATACAGTGTAAGTATGCTCACTGCTGCGGTGGGGAAATTTGTCTTAGAAGAGGTTAGGGAGAATAGTGAACAGCTTCCTGCGTCAACATCCTACATTGGCCTCAAAGGTGACAGACTGGAGATGGAACTATCACTGATATCGGAGAAGTTTAGCTCTCACAACGAATTTGGGACAACCCAAATACTCACATTCCGCGACGCAGAAAACCGCGAAGCAGTGTGGTTTAACAGCGGCTCAGTTAAGACTGTCGATACTTACACGGCTTACAACGTTAAGGGCACTATCAAAAAACTGGATACATTTCGGGGCAACTGCCAGACTGTGTTATCCCGATGCATCATCAAGTCCACCTGATCAGGAGAATGCTTAACGCTTCACAGCGCGGGGCTTTCTTGCACTCAGGATCTTAGATACCTGCTCAGCCATCTCTCTTCCGTTACCATTCAGCTTAATGAATCGAGAACGGCCATCCTCCGGATTCTCCACGAATTCACAGAGATTCATTCCCCTATCAACACCCTGAGCATTCTGGTAAGCAGTTAGCAACAGGCAGTTCCTGCTTGCGGTACTTTGTGTCACTCCCACCCTTCTCTGGAGCGCTGAAATAGTGATACCCTGCGCTCCTGCCTCCCACACCTCCAGAAAGAAATTCACTGTCAGCAGCGTGCATTCCGGATGCACGGCACGAAAGACCTCACAAATCTTCCGGACAACAGAAATATGATACTTAGATACTGACATAACAAAACCCTGATAAAATACCGATACACAACCATCTTATCAGGGTTTTTCTGCAAAAGTGAAGCTTTTAATACCTCGTATATTTATGAGGCCTGCTTGAACTGCTGTTTCATCTGATTAATATCCTCGACAGCATCAACAACTGAATTGGCCGAGCATACCACGGTCTCAATTAAAGCTCTCGTATCAGCAGCAAGTGTGGATGTTCTTTCTATATGAGAAACCACATCGTTTATTGCCTCTTTCGCACCACTGGAAAGTGTCTGAACACGCTCAACCATGTCGCGTATCTCGCTGGTGGACTCAGACGTGCGCTGAGACAGTTTACGTACTTCATCAGCAACGACAGCAAACCCCCTCCCGTGATCCCCTGCTCTTGCTGCCTCAATTGCTGCATTAAGGGCCAGCAGATTAGTTTGTTCAGCAATACCATTGATAGCTTGCACAATGGCGGTTATCTTCTCGGAAAACTCATGCAGTTCGTTTGAATTGCTTTCAGCAGCATCCAGACTTGATGTCATCGCTTCCAGTTCCGTTATGGTTTCCTCAGTATTCTCAAGCCCCTTCTCGCATTCTCCACGGGTGCGGCTACTTTCCTCGTAAGCAAAACTTACCCGTTTGGACTCTTCCTCCTGCAACTTCACCTCGCGAGTAATGTCGGTTGCAATCTTTATTACACCCGTCACCACACCATCATCGTTAATAATGGGGTTGTATGAAGCCTGAAGCCAGACAACCTGACTCCCCCGTGTAATACGCTTAACACGATCAGAGTAAAACTGACCAGCGCGAAGCCCAGCCCACAGGGCACGGTAAGCTTCACTCTGAGAGATATCAAGCGGACACAGGTCTTTGTGATTCAGGTTCTTCAAAGCGCTGTCATCATACCCCATGACGGACTTGAAGTTGTCATTCGCACTGAGCACATTACCTTCCAGATCAAACTCAACCCGCGCCATAGATCTGTCCAATGCTTCAAGTACAGCCTTGTCTTTATCCTGCTGGGTTTTCGTTACCGTCATATCGATGGCAATCTTCACAAATCCGGCTACAACACCATCCTTTCTTACCTCCGCATAACTGACATGCAAATGCTTCGCTTCGCCATTTTTACCCACCCGCTTAACGTAACCGGTAAAGCTACCCCGTGCTTTTAAATTGCGCCAGAAATCATTGTATTCGGGTGACCGGACATACTGACTGTCGCAGATAACACCATGTTCACCTCCATGCGCCTGAAGATCATCAAAGTCTGAATAATTCAACATTGAAAGAAAAGAGTCTGAAGCAGAAAGAAACCGGCCATTCACATCAAATTCAGCAACGCCCACTGCACGGTGCATTGCGTCCTGATGAGCAGAAAGAGAGACATTATTAAGCGATAACGCAGACACCTGCGCTTGCAAAGACTTAGACTTGAAAAACATAGATTATCCTTATAGGGCGATATTGCTGTTGTGGGCAATTAAATTACTTCACCTATTATAAGAATGCGGGAGTTTTTGAAAATTAGACATTTGGCTAATTGAGGTATAGATCCCGACTTTTTCAATCCGAAACCTATACCTTTAAACCATCATTATTCGTCGGCAAGTATCTTTGATTCAACTATTGAAGCAGATATCGTCTGAGTATATACATCCAAATCCGTGATATTAACCCAGACACGCTGGCCAATAAGATACTCCTCCGAGCTGCCCACCCGCACCTTTTGATTAACAGTATCCACCTCTGCGTCTTTCGAAAGTGTTCGAAGCGGAATCGAAAATCCGATATCTGTCCCTTCAATAATCAGGCGCAATGCACGTTTTGTGATACCGGCAATAACCGCTTCACAGGTAGTGATATCAGTAAGGTAACGGACACCAAGCAGCTTGTTAAGCAGACGCTCGCCTTTTCGGGAGGAAGAAACCCGCTCCTGAATAATATCGAGGATATCGTCCATCTGGCCAAGATCTTCAGGAAATTGATGCTGCCCGTTGTCGATATGCTGCTTAATCATAAGATGATTAAACATATCTTGTGCCTTACGGATTGGGGATGTCCATGTTGCATAACTGGACAACCCCATCGGCGCATGTGCTTTTGGCTTCAGCGACAGTTTACCGCCCTCGTAAAAGGCCCGTAGCTCAGTAAAATGATAGTTTGCCAACGCAATTTCATACGCTGAGCTTGTATCCGTCAGTGACGCAATTTTTTCAGCAAAGAAGCGATGACTGCGTGTAAACAACTCACTCATTGACCAGTCATCCGACACCAGCAACCCTCTGGCAGTAACATATTCAATAATTTTCTCGCGTTTAGTCTCGTCGAAACCGGCATGAGTACTGTAAACGAGAGGCACATCATTGGCTTCTCCCCACCTTGCCAGTGCGATATTTGCTGCAATTGCGGCCTCTTCTACCATTGAGTGAGATCGCTTTCTGGTAACCTGACGCACGCCGACAGGCTCATTATTTTCCATGACAAAATTAAAGTCCGGCGAATTCACGCTGGGTAGATGATGCTCATGGCGATAAGCTCCCCTTTTAGCACTCATATCATCCAGCAAATTAAGTGATTCACACACCCCCGCATTGCTGTCAATTTCAGCCACAGGCGCATGCTCAAGATGACTCTGAACCTGCTCATAAGAGAGTTTTGCCCGTGAGCGTATCATAACACGGGAAAACACGATATCACCCAGAGCGCCTGTCTGCTTGCTGACAGGGATAATCCCACCAATAGCAGGTCGCGCCATAGGCAGTAATGAAAAGCAATGCTCAGAATAACTTGGCATCATGAGATGAATCACCTCGCCGTTGAGGTAATGAGTCACACCACGACTGATAAACAGATAGCGAAGCTCCGGCTGGCATTTGAATATCAACGTAGGATCGGCAATAGCAATATGAAGATACCAGTTATCGTCATCTTCAGAGACATACAGTGCGTCATCAAGATCTTTCGAAGACCATGCATCAATAGTAACAAAGGCTTTATCTGTCCAGTCAGTGTAATTGCTGACATCAGGAATGCTTTTAACTTCAATACCGGTAAGAGGGGCGTTGAGACTGAACTTTGATTTGGCAAACTCCCGCATAGTCTCCGGCTGTGACTCATGACCGATAACATCAATTACAGTACCTTTCAGATGGGGGATGCGGGCATCAAGCTCCTGCTTTACCTGTACATAGACAATATCGCCGTCATTCAGGTTTATATCCCCACTACGGCCAAGTCTGATAAGGGCGTCAAAATCACGATCCAGCGGAATGGCATTAGTAAACTCACTCCCGCCTTTTTTCACAAGTGATACGCGACAGTGGAATGTATCCCGACCACCCTCTGCTTTCTTAATCTCCTGAACTACCTGCCCCTTATCGTTTTCATCCACCAGTGCCGTGATCTTGCTGTCAGGCAGCATTCCTTTTAATAAAGGCTTAGGTATAAATATATCATCACCATCAGCATGATTTAAAAAACCAAACCCTCGGCTTGTGGTACGTAAATAACCCTCGATAACGGGTTTTTCAGCGTCAAACTGTGTCTTCAGTGCCATTAGCGCTTGGCTATCTTGGAAGCTCATAATCTACCTTATTGTTATATCCCTGTCAGGATTAAAATACACATTATATAAGGCAGCATTATATCGTCGGGATTTAAAAAAGGAAGTCTTTCATGCGCTTTTACACTTTGCCATAAGGCATGAAAAAATTGCCAAAAAAGCATTCTGGTGTTATAAAACCAACCCACCCTATGGGAAAATTAAGAGGTATATATGTTATTTTTTATCCTGTACATTATTTTCACACTTCTCGTTGTCGCTCATCTCACTCAGGTTCTTTTAAGCAAGCCGGATGAATGGATGTTGCTTCAATTATTTCCGGACATTTCACTGTACCATGCCCAACGCGGGGGAGTGCTGGCTGCATTAGGCTGCGCCTTGCCTGTGCTTTTTGGTGCATTCTTCTTCGGCCTGCTGCTGATAGCATTAATTTCAATATTCCACCTGAAAACCAAAAACCGCGTTCCTTTGGCACCATAACACTCAGATACTGCATTCCCAGCGCCGTCACCAGACGGCGTTTTTAATTTGCCCTGACTTTAAAAAAATACTTCTTTAACAGGATATAATAGTCTGTATAATTAATATCGACGCATTTGAACGTCATAACACGATAAGGTGTATTTATGAAGAAAGCTTTTGTACTGGATACCAACATCCTGATGCACGACCCGCAATCCATGTTTTCCTTTGAAGAGCACGATGTCATTATCCCCCTCACAGCCATCATGGAACTGGACAACAACAAGAAACGGAGCATTGAAGCTCGTATCGCCATCCGTAACCTTGAGAAAATCACCCAACATGAAGACTGCAATCCGGCTAACGGTAGTCAGATTTACAGTGAGACGGGCGATACATTAGGCCGCCTCCTCCTTCCAACAGAAAGCCATCTTGTCGAACACCCTGAGTTTATCAACCTTGGCAGTACCGCCGATAATAAGATTATCGCCACTGCCTTGCACTACCAAAACAACAAAACCTGTTATGACCAAGTGGTCTTTGTTACCAAAGACTTCGCCGCACGGGTTATCGCACGAGGCGTTGGTGTTAAATTTGTAGAAGATTACCAGACCGACTTTGCACTCACAGACGCCTCCATGCTCGACACCGGTTTTGTTAACTGGGAAAGTGAGATTCGATTCTCCGACAGCTTCACTTCTTGCTGCCAAGAAACGTTTAAATCGCGGGTATTTCTATCCTTCGAAACCGAAGAACTGAAAAAACATCCTCTGTTTGCCAGCCGCCTCTTTCCAAACATGTATATCATCGACAGGCATGATGATGTAGAAAACGAGTATTACTGCGTAAGAAGTGTCACCAAGGAAAGTGTTCAGATTGAGGCGCTTAGTGAAAGCAAACTCATGGGCCAGACAGCAATGGGTATTAAGCCCAAAGACGACCTTCAGGCGCTCGCCATGCACGGCCTGCTTGACCCTGATATCACTTTGGTTAGCATCGGCGGCGCTGCTGGCAGTGGCAAAACCCTCCTTTCGCTGGTTTGTGCATGCGAAGCAACCATGGAGAGGAGAGAATACGATGGTATTATATTCACCCGCAATACCGTTGATGCTGCCGAACCTATCGGATTCCTTCCGGGCACTGAGGACGAAAAGCTCTCCCCTTGGATGGGAGCACTCTGGGACTCTCTGGAGGCGATCACAAAAGATGACGAAAATCCGCAATCAAGTATTGAGGAGATTGTCAGGATGTCCGGCTTAAAAGTTACTTCACTGAACTATGTAAGAGGACGAACTGTCGCCCGCAAAGTGCTGATTTTTGATGAAGTTCAGAATGCTACACCAGCTCTGGTGCGTACCGTTGCATCTCGCATGGGAGAAGGCTCAAAACTAATTCTCCTCGGCAACATCAAGCAAATTGATACCGCACCAGCGGGGAATACACGGTATAACTCCACGCTCAACAACGGCATGGTGACAGCTATTGAGTCATACAAAGACTTTCAATTCGGCTCCCACATCATACTGAAAGATGTAATACGGAGCGCCTTGGCTGAATACACAGAAAATCTGACTTAAAGATCATTCCGCATTAAAAGCCAAGCTGTGCAGGCTTGGCTTTTTTGATATACGATAGAGCTTCCCATACCTTACTCTATCCCCTGCTCTGTTATGTATGAATTTCTGCTAAACCGTAACTACAAAAAGGTACATGTTTTTGAGGACAGTCTGAATGAATATGTCTCAATAAAGACTTCTGCTGATTCCGGTCAGTTCGACAACTTCCGCCTGGCAGGCAAGATATCAAAAGATGAAGCCATAGCATTACGCAATGAAGAAGCAGGCATCATCACAGAGTTCTGGGGAAGCCCCTGCTACAGAAAAAAGGGTGAAGAAAGGTACAACTATACCGAAAGCGGACGCCTTCAAGTATTACTCAAAGAGCGCCGTGCTTACATTATCTTTGATGACAATCAACCATGGCTTCAGTGATCAGTGGAGCCTGTCGGTAATAAGGTAATAATAATTTCGCTCGTCTTCAGGGTTGAATAAACTTATCAGTCCGCTCGCATTTGAAAACCTGAATAATAACGATACAAAACCTTCCAAGGAAAATGGTGTCAGAAGGGCATCATTTTTTACTTTAAGCTTAAGCTCGGTAGATTCAGGGTACAGCAATTCTTCATGACGCTGCCTGTCCACTTCCTCTTCGTTGAAATTGATCATGTAATGTCGCAATTCCGCCAGCCCCAAAAAGTCTAAAGACAATCGAAATGCCTGACTCTCTTTTCGCATATAAGCATGCAGGTCGGAAACAGCCTCGCCCCAGTAAAACATACCTTCTTTTTCCACGCCAAGCAAGATGCTTTGATGCATAATTGGCTTGCCATCATGTGTCTTAAGCTCTATTACACCAGCCTTGGAGACCGCTAAGTCATTCAGTGAAGATACATTGATTGAATTCAAGAACGCTTCCGTTACTCTTCCTGCTTCAGCAATTTCGTCATCAGCAGAGATAACACCACTATTGTTGTCCTGATAGAACTCCATAATATAATACCCCTTATATATTGGATTCACTCATCATAGCATGCCATCTTACCTTCGCAAATTAAATATGGGCCGCGCAGGCCCATATTTTAAAAATCAGACTCGCCCGGATTGGTGACACCACCACCAAAGATACTTTGCTCTTCCTGATACTCCCTCGGCTCAATATCTTCAAACCAATGGTAGTACAGGCCGCCTGTCCATCTACCCCCCTCCAGAACAGGCGGGGCTACATCTCTGTAAAAATGCGACCATTCAACACGCTGTGGCTGGTAACAGGTTCTGACGTTTACCATCCTGTTTGTTGCTGACGGAGCATAGTCACCGCAGGTTGGTGTGCCGTAATCCTCCGCTGGCTGCTCTCTTACATAAATAACTCGGTCAGAAGAATACCCTACAGGTATGAACTCCTCAAAGGTAACCTCAACATTCCGGTATTCATCCAGTACCGCATTATACTCCGCCGTCCACCGGTAGTTACCCAGAGGCTCAAAGTTCGTGGACGTCTGTACATAGTCCTCCTTCTGGTAGCTAGGCAGCGGATCTCGGTTTACGCCATTACTTGTCTGGTCAAGCACGCCGGTTGTTACGTAGAAATCGTTGGATTTTACGTAGCGTGAAGGCTCAAACCATGCATCAAGATATTCGTCAAAGTCCTGATGCGGGTCGTAGGCTGGCATACCGTCTTTGAAGTCATCCTGCATAGCATGGGTCACGCCACTGACAGTTTCCCATGTGCCTTGACTTACCAGTGTGCCCGTTGCTTCCTGAGTCTCTTCTGCCAGCCCACTGTCCTGAACAAGTTCCATGCCGTATTCTTCACCGGATTCCTGATCAGTAAACAGAAATCCATATTCGTTGACCACATCGCAGTCCCTTGTTTGCGTAAACACCTCACCCTCGGAGACGGTTGATGCTTCCGGCGACCAGTTGCCACACACTCGGGAGACCTCGTTCATACTTACAAGATATGCCTCAATTCCCCTCGAAACCGGCGTAATTATGCTCTCTGTCTCTACTCGCGAGTCCAGTTCTGCTCCTGTGTCCGCTTCTGTATAAGTGTACGTAGTATCCAAACTGTATATCTCAAGCGTTTTTTGCGAAAACACCTGCGGAAGACCGTTCTTCCATGTGTCAATCTCAATGGCGTCAGCAAAGCTGGGTTCCCATTCGCCCACATAAACATCTTCCTCTCCCTCAGATACTGACACCACGACATCCCGCACATTTGTACTCTCAACTGACACATACTCAGATCGCTGCAACAACAGGGAGCCTGTCTCCGCATCATTCTCAAAGTAATTCCACCGGATCTCCCTTTCAAATTCACAATCCTGAGTTTGCGAGAAATCTAACTCCTGCTCCGATATGGCAGGCGACCATGCTGACGTCCCAACACAGGTATCATCGTATTCGTGACTTTGTACCGCAATGTTTCTGGATTCGGTTGCCGACCCGCCCTGCTCTTGTGTTGTCGTCAGCAGCACTGTCATATCATCCAGATAATAAGTCAGTTCACGACTTTTAGTATCATCTGTTGTCCGAGTTTGCTCAAAATCTTCCACTTGCGCTGATATTGCAGGAGTCCATGTGCCTGCGCCTGTTCCGGTCAGCGCCCAATCTGACATACCCACGTTAATAGTGCGTGTCTGTGTGGCTGTTTGTGCGTCATTTTGCAGGTAGCTATCCACCTGCTGACCTTCCGCATTCTGCCACACAACCATCCTCTCCAAGTCTTCGTAGCTTTCGCGAGATTGCGTAAAAGCAACTTCCTGTCCGGCAATCGCAGGCGTCCAGCCGCTTGACGGCGTGCTCGATATAACAGACCATGAGTCTGCTGTTCCGTACACATAACGACTCTCAGCATTTCCATTGGCCGTTTCGTAACGGGTCTCCGTATATATTGCGCTCATATCATTCGGATAGTCGTACCAATGCACATAGTCCTGAGATGTAACCGAATCAAATGTGCGGGTTTGAAGTATCATAGCTTCATGCTCATCGAGAGGCATGATTAAGTCGCCGTTCCATTCAGAATATGAGTAAGATGCCTCAGACTCCCCCTCCGGAATAACCTCTATATTCCTGTGCTCAGCAACGGGTTCGCCTTCACGATATTCTATCCTGACAGACTGACTTTCGTTGCCATCGGCATCAAATACGGTTTGGACGCATTCTCTTCCCTCCTGATAGGTGACATCCTGTGATTGAGAGTACCCCGTCAGGTTCAACTGCGTTTCCGGCAAAGGAAGCCACTCTGCCTGAGAAATAATTGTAGACGTCGCCGACCACTCTCCACACGCCTCAGGATAAAGCTCTGTATTCGCGATCCGCTCGGCGTAATTACGCTCCCCTTCCTCAGTCTCTGTGCGGTTAATAGTAATATTGCCGGAAAACCAGTGATCGTAGTAGGTTAAGTGGCGCTCCTGCCCGACTGAGCATTCTCTGGCAGACTCGCTTTCAGATGAAACAACCCAGTCGGTACAGGCGGGTATGCCAACATCGGCCCATTCCGTCCACTCACCCGCCAGCGTCTCAACAATATAATCAGCACCACCAACAGCGGCTTGAGTATTGCTATAAGCGGCATATCGCAGCTCAGGCTCTACGGCAATCACCTCACCCTCGGCAGTGTAGATCCGATCCTGAGCTTGGGCCTGACTACAGGTCTGCGTCTGGGTAAAGCTCTCACCATAAGTTCTTGTGGAAGCCTCTGGCAGCCAAGCACCGCAGACTGGCGCATCCTCAGTATTCGCCCACCCCGACCATGATACGTAAACAGGTCTGGACTCAGTTCGGGTTACTTCTTGCTCGTGGCGTATAGGAAACCCTATATATGTGAACATACCTGTCTGGGAATTCCATTGTCGCTGCTGCTCATAGCGTTCCTGCAACTGTGTGTAATAGCGGTACTGGTAAAACGTGGCAATTTGATCTTTTGGAAGAGGCGACCAGTCAGTCCAGTCATACGGAGCACCAATATCCACCCAAGCGGTAAATAAAGAAGTTGTCGAGACCTGACAATCTGTCGGAGTGGTAGAGCAGCTCGTTACAAACCGCAGGCGATATGGAGTATCAAGGTAAGGCAGATTAATCATCCTGCTGCCAGTGGGTAATTTATACTTTGCCTTTTCATTTCCAAAAATATCACTGTCAGCTTGCGCCGCGCTCCCCGCCAGCATCATTACAGCTAATGCTGACAATTTAAAAATATCCCTTTTATAATGACAGACTCTCTGAGCGACACTCATGCTACACCTCGATAAAATACCACGTATAAAATTTTTGTGAAAACTTACTCATTTTCTCTTTTCTTATTGAATACTGCCTTATTCTTCGTCCAAATAATAGTCTTTTTGCTTACAAATAAGGCATTTTATTTACACAGGATATTAAAAAAGGATGCGTTCTTCAAAACTGCATCCTCCCAGAGATGGATATTGTTACTTATAAAGCCAGTGAATGTGTCAACGAAGGGGGTTTTGCATTAATTCTACGACCAGATGCTTTAATCTCACCTTCCTCACTGATCTCGCACAGCACCCGCCCCTGCATCTTAGGCTTACCATGATAGTGCCATTCTCCTGCATTAGTTGACTCGAAAAGCTCACCTTGCTTCAATGCATATAGGACAACCTGCTTAGGCAACCCATGAGCTATTGCCATCGTTACACCATGTTCAATAGCTTTTCGAAGAGACACCTCTCCCCAGTCACGGGGCGACTCTCCCTCTTCAATCTGCTCAATTTGGCGGCCAATTGATCTCGCGGTTGTGTTATATCCCGTATGTTTGTAGCAGTAGTCACCGTCCAGCAGATAGTCCATTTTTGCATCCTGCGCCCGCACAACATACATTAAACCATCATCACTCACCACAGGCCTTCCCTGCGGCTTTCTCTCAGCATCACGAGACAGTAAATGAGACCACTTCTCCTGCATATCAGGATCAGCAAAGACAGCATCTACCAGCTGAGCTTTTTTAACAATCAGCTCACTGTCAGCCAGCCCTGCCTCCCCCTGAATTAAATCCGCCTCACTAAATTCGTAAGTCAGCTTAACATCCTGCACTCTCTCTTCCGGCCCTGCGCCACTTTCATAATACTCAAGAAATGCTTCATCTGACCCCAAATATAAGCCTTTCTCAAATATCAGCTCAGAACGGTTATTTACATCGACTATATATTGAAACTGCTTCGTAACCACAGCCAGCTTTTCAAAATCGAAGTCTGCCATCCGATAACCCTTCGGCATTAAGCATTCTCCTTATTATCGTTCCACAGCTCCATGACCTGCTCAACAGTCATACCATAGCGCTCAGCCGCTTCGTGGTAGCTTGCGCCTGCACGCAGTAATGCAAGTGCGGAAAGCTGGCTATGACGCGGGATAGATGAATAATCGACAGACATAAATAAATACTCCTTAAAAATAACTTAATGCATTGTACCAAAGTCGAAAACTAAATACACAACATATTAATTGACAAATGAAATAGCAAATGTATAATACGTGCTATATAAGGTCGAATACACCTTACAACAACATACGGATAATTTGGAGTTCATCATGGCACGTACTAAGGTTGCCCCAGACTTACTGGCTTTACGCCGCATTGGTAAATGCTTCTATGTTGCAGAAGAGTTTCTGTCTATGCATCATGCCGAAAAACATACTCCTGCAATCAGTACGCAACGAAAAAGCGGTCGGGGCAAGCAGCCATTCAGCAACTACATTAAGCACCTACAGCAAAAAGTGGAAATGTCAGAGCATTTTATTGAACTACTGAAGTTCCGTGCTGAAGAACAGGGTTATGAAATGACTCAGGCTTTCAGTATCGAAAAAGATGACATGGAGCAGCCTTGGATAGCGTTGCGCGAAAGTTACCGCGATAGCAATGGAGAGGCGATGAGCAACCATGAAGCAGTCACATTAAAAGTGACGGTTATGGAAGGCTCTCAAGAAAGTTATATCGCCAGCTTCCCGCTCCTCAGCTGGACACAGTTCTGGCTGGAAAGCAAAATCAATGCTGCCGAAAGACATATTAACAACCTGCGTTACAGTTTTGATATGATGGGCATTACAGGCGGCATCACTCTCGACGAAGCATTGCAGACTGACGAAGCGAAAAAAGGCATGCTGACCTACAAGAACAAAAAAGGCGCAAATAAATCATGCTATCTCGTAGATGAAGACGCCAAACTGGTTCGCTACAAAGGCCGCCTGAAAAACGCACTGTCAGATTGTGGTATGACAGAATCTGCTCTACGTGAAATCATCGCCATGGGCAATGTTGCTGGCACCGAAATGAAACGAGCTGCTAAGCTCATCGCCAAGGTAGCAAAAATGGAAGCAGCGCTGATAAAACGGGTAGAGCAAGCATCAGAAAAAGATCGCGCTGAATATGAAATGGCGAAGATCCGGAAAGAAGTGATTGCATTCGGGAATCTTGCCAAAGAGCGACCTCTTAATGCCTTTGAAAAAGTACGTCAATCCACTGCGATTGCCAAGCTAGATGAAGCAAAGGCCAAGCTGAATGACATCAAAAACAGCAAGACAACTGATAGTGAAAATCGGAAAGTCGCTTAATTGATACCAACGAAAACTCCCCCAACATTGACATTGGGGGAGTTTTTTGTTATTATGCAACAAACAACTACTGCTCAAGAGTGATCATGACCTCATCAAAAGAAGCTTTTTTTCAATCTCAATTTCGCAATCCTGACGAAGTACTTAAGCACATCGAAAAAAACAATGTTCGCTTTGATAATGCCAACGAAATTGTAAGCATTCTGTCCTACGTATTGTCTCACGATCATCCTACAAAGAATTTTGAGACAACGCTTCATAGTCATATTAACTATAGTAGTGAAGAACATGCTGCAACATTTTATTTTCAGGCGCTGGCACGACAGTTTCATACTCTCGCCAATCTCATTCTTAAGGATTTTGATCTCAAGAATGCGTGGCATGAAGGGATCTCAACGGCAGCACAGACGCTGCATTACGGATCAAAAGAACTTTTAGAGACGATGAAGCAACAGAGCTACGACTTTGACGTAATTTTTAAAGAACAGGATCTCAATACTCTTAAGCAAGGCAGCCAACTAGATCCAATTACCATCGCGGCATCCGCTATCCATCCCACAGTACTACCGTGGTTGTTGGAAAACGGCTACGTCCTGTCAAGCACAGACGGCGACAAACATCCTGTCACCAGCTATCTGTTGAAGCATGATGACCCAAAAAGCATTCAGGCGTTATTCAAAAGTATTGATAAACCGGAGCTTATCACAGTCACAAGTCGCAACCTCTCGCTGCTAGAAGTAGCGGTACAAGCTCAGCATTATCAGGCTGCCAGCGTGATCTACCCTCACTACATCAGCAAGACGCCTATCGACACCAGCGAAGAGAGCATTCTCAAAGCTCTGGACGAGGATGATGACACACTGCACCACAGATTTGCCGTCTTCCTGCTTAAAAAGCTGTATGACTCACCAACGCCATTATTGACAAAACTTCACTCACCAGAGCAGGTCAAGATTGTGTGCCATGCTTTCAACACAACGCCTCTGGAATTAGACACAGAAGGACTGTCTGAAGAAACAACAATTATGATTAACACCGCCCTATTTATATAAACAAAGTATTTAAATAATGCTACAACTTTACAAAAACAGGTTGCAGTGAGAAAAATAAGTCCGTAATATACACCCCATAGAGACTCCTTTTAGCAAATCAGAAATCGCACTTCTTTTTGCAACCATCCCCTGAGTCTCTATCTATAAGTAGTATAGGGCTTACCAAAACCTATTGTTGTTGTTCGAGCCGAGGCATTGCCTCGGTTTTTTTGTGCCCGAGTTTAATTTGAAAAATTAAATATATAAGACATTAATGGTTGCAAAGTTAAATATACCATGTATTATATACTTGTCGGTTAGGAAATGGCTTTACTCAATTGAGTGAAATCACGCTATTCCAAGGTTTTGAACAATCCGCACCTTTGCGGAAGGCTCTGCATCCAAGCAGGCTCGTTTAAAAGCCTAAACCCGACCATGGACATAAGATACCCATGTAAAAAAATTATTCTGTTGTTGTTCTAACCGAGGCTCTGCCTCGGTGTTGTTTTGCCTTATTGACAAATGCCGCGATTCTGTGTTATTATGCATTAAGTTATTATATATGTTGTATTATAAAAACTTTGTGATATCCTCTCGATCTCAACCATACGTGTAACTTTATAGGTAAAATAAACGCATGAAATCTCTCAAAACCATCGCAAACAGATTTGGCTTTGACTTCGACAAATTACTGGCCCTTGCTGAAAGCATGCCGGTTATAAGCATTATTCAAAGCGGCCCTGTCCACTTTGTATCCGGTGAAGACGCCAACGAATTGATCGGCGCATATAAAGCCAAATACATGACAAATGTTGCGTAATGATGATCTTCGATACACACCCAGAAGTTCGCAAAGATAACGCCTTCGTTTTGGGCGAAGCAGCGTTATCGAATGGTGACTCTCAAGGTTTTTTGCAGAAACTACAGCACGCGACGGGATTCGCAAAAAAACAGAAGTATGTTTGCTTCGGGCCTGAGTCCGCGAACGATGGCATATTATTCTTAGGCAATGACATATCGGACAGTTGCAGAAAGACTATAGATTATGCAGAATTCCTGATCTCAAAAGGCCGTTCTGTGTACTATTTCACGGACTGTGAGGATACATATCGCTGTATGGCGGTACGCTTTGGCAGTGACATCAATTGTTTGTCTTTGGTGAACAACTGTATTCGCACACCAGCTGACAGTCCGTCTTTGAATCTAGCACTGATGAACATTAGATTGTCAGAAATTTTATCCAAGCAGGTGGGTACGTTCGTGGAGCAAATGTTGACAGACTTATCAACGTCCTCAAAGCTCTACGGAAATGAGAAGCCAGTTGTCTTTTTACATATTAAAAACCCGACTCTCCTGAGTGAATTCAATCGTCTTCCTGCCATCCTGAATACACTGAAGGATCAAGGAATTGGTGTGATTGTAAGCTCGACTTCTGCACTCGGTTTGCAGCCTCTTGTGCCGCTTATTTCGCACTTTGTGTTTCATAAATGCGAAGATCCGACTCCCCTTCAAAAGTTGGGGTTGCCGGAATGCATCGGTAATCGTGATTACCTGAGAGACTTAATGGCGCTCAATTCCAGCCAATGTCGTTATTTTTATCATTCGGGTGAAAGCTCCTTTTCTTCACCTGTACTAAATGACCCGAGCTATACGTAAAACCATTTTGTACAGAGCGAGAAGTAGCTGAAAATCATCAAACTACTTCTCGTGATATCCTTACAAACAACGACAACGAGAATTAATAATGATGAATATTACCACCCTGAACACTACACCCAATGCTGAAACCATTAATAACGAAGACTATAACGTTATAGGCGATTACGTCCTGACTCTCGATGGTGATGCACTCCATGCTTTTATTAACGAACTGACACTTGAGCAGCGCGTAAACCTTGCCACATTATTTAATATCCGCTACCGTAATTTACAGAATAATATTCCGTCCGATACTATCTACGACACCTATATCCTGACCAGCATTGCGGAACTTGATCCCAATCACCCATTTTTAAATAGTGTTGAGTCGGACGGTAATGATGCTGGAGGTGAGGAACTTGGAGTCGGCGGTAAAGTCCTTACACTCCCCCGACGCATGTTGTCCACTGATAAAGCCTACGGGTTTGATCCCGTCAACAACTGGCTTAAGCGACTTGAGAGAGCAGCAGCGGAAATTGGCCTGCCTGATTCTGAGATTACTCTTAGACTAACCCCTAAGCTGGATGGATTTGCTGCACAGGATGATGGCACAACCATGTACACCCGTGGTAATGGCGTGCGCGGCACAGACATCACCCGTGTCATTGAACGTGGCTTGCAACGCTTCAATGATGACTCCCGCGACCATGAAGTCGGTGAGATCGTCGTCGATGTCATGTATTTTGAAGAGTATCTGGCCGACGATTTCAGCAATACGCGAAATGTCATTGCAGCCGTACTCAAAGAGAGCGAGCCAGACGCCAGTATCAAACAAGCAATCGCTGACAAAGGTGTGGTATTTGCACCATTCAGCAAACTCAAGGCTGTCACAACCACGGTAGCCGAATTGCGTGATAACTTCGATACCCTGACCGAAGAGGCTCGCTCCGGCATGCCATTCGATCTGGACGGAGTAGTCATCGAAACAACCAATGACGCACTAAAACTGCACATGGGTGCAACACAGAAAGCACATCGGTGGATGGTGGCACTCAAGCAAAATGAAGCCCCTGTTTCTATTCCCGTACTTGCTGTGACGCCTCAAACCTCTCGGGCTGGCCGAGTAGTGCCTGTAGCTGAATTAACTCCCACTGAAGTCAGTGGTGTTATCGTCAGTCGGGCTACCTGTCACAATTACAAGTACGTCAATGACAAAGGGATTGGCAAAGGCGCTGTTATTGGTCTTGTACGCTCAGGGCTGGTTATCCCTAAAATTGTAGAAACCCAGACATCTGTGAGTGCGGTACTGCCGGAGCACTGCCCGTCCTGTGGCGAACCCCTGTCTTGGGAAGAAGTAGAGGAAGGCAAAGAGCCTAATGATCTTGTTTGTACAAACAAGGAAAGCTGTCCTGCGCAAGCCTCCAAACGCCTGCTGCATTTCTTTACGCAGATGCAGAACGTCGACGGGTTTGGCTTTAAAACCACTGAGCGTTTATCCAAACACGGCATCGCCTTTGTTGAAGATATTTACCGGCTACAGCACCATGAGCTGGTGGCTATGGGATTTGGCGACAAGCAAAGCCAGAACCTGATTGATGAACTGGAGCGCAGCCGTAATCAAGCCGTAGAGGATACGAGATTCTTATCGGCTTTTGGCATCAAAGGTGTTGGCGTTGGCGTCGCCGAAATTTTATTAAAGCAACACAAGCTGGATTTATTATTTTCCCTGACGCATAGCGATCTTGTCGCAATACCGAAAATCGGTGACAAAACAGCTGACGCCCTTATTCACGGTCTGAGTCATATCAAAAAGAGTTTTGATGAACTCTACGGTGAGATTGGATTTAATCTCATCCCTACCCCTCTTGCGTCTGAAACGCCTGATGTTGTCAGTCCCATTGCAGGTAAAGTCATTGTCTTCACCGGCACGATGGTGCAAGGTTCTCGGGATGATATGAAAAAGCAGGCGAAAGCATTGGGGGCAACGGTAGGCAGTGGCGTATCAGGCAAGACGGATTATCTTGTCACCGGAGAAAAAGTAGGTGCCAGAAAAACTGAAGCGGCTGAGAATCTTGGCGTTACGGTACTGACTGAAGCGCAATATCTGGAGATGCTGGCGGAGTAATCCGCCAACGGCAAAATCCTTGCAGGAGATGCGGCCATACGTGTGCCATACTTCCGCTCTTTAAACTGCGGCAAAAAAATACCACGCTCAACACTTATGACCAGTTGCGTAATTTATATAGAGTATTAAAATAGACTCAGTGTTGTAGTGCGCCCTTGTGGCGCTTTTTATTTTTAAGGTGTATCTATGTTGGATAAAATTAATGCTTTTCTCTTTACCCAAGGAGAGGCGTTACTCGGCTTAACAGACGGTTCGCTATGGTATCCGGTCTGTCGCGTTAGCATGCTGATTGTCGCTGTTTCTATTTTGCATATGACAATCACCCGACTTATTACCCCATTAATGAGAAAAGTACTTTTACGCTCTTCTATTCCTTTAATAGGGTATTTACTCAAACATAAATTGTTCTTAAACGTACTCCGTCTTTTTCCTCTTATCCTGCTTCGATACGGGTCGGGATTTATTGCTCACTCCACTATTGAAGCTGGATTGTTGAAGACCACCAATATCCTTATAGTCATCGCGTGCGCGAAGTTAGTGTACAGCATTATTAATGCTGTGTATGACCACTTAGAGCATCGCAAAATGACAAGAAACGCGCCGATAAAATCGATTAGTCAGATGCTGAAGGTGATAACAATCACTATATCTCTGATAATGGTGGTGTCACTCCTCATGAACAAAAGCCCTGCTTATCTGCTTAGCGGGTTAGGCGCACTCTCTGCGGTACTTTTACTGGTGTTCAAAGATCCGCTAATAAACCTTTTTGCCGGACTTCAGATAACCAGTCAGAAACTTATCCGCGTAGGCGATTGGGTACAAACAGACAAAGTGGACGGTGAAGTGGTCTCGATCAACATGGTGAACGCTACAATCAGAGGATGGGCTAATGAGATGCATACTGTCTCTTTATCAAACCTGCTTGATGGCGTGAACTGGCGAGAGATGTACGGTCTGGGAAGGCGAATCAAACGCTCTTATTTTATCGACATCGATACGGTAAAATTTTTGTCAGAGAAAGATATCAATCACTATTCCCAGTACCACCTTCTGCGAAACTATATTGATGGCAAGAAGCAAGAGCAGCCTCAGTGGGGAGCAGATGAGCTTTTCTGTGAAAATCAGCCTGTCCAGAATCGGGAAATGACAAATATCGGTATGTTTCGGATGTATATCAAGCACTATCTTATAAATCATCCAAAAGTAAACAATGAAGCTACTATTCTGATCCGTCACCTTAACTCTACTCCACAGGGCGTTCCTCTTGAATGCTACTTCTTTGTTAAGCCGGAGCACTCCGGATGGGTCGACACTGAAGAAATGGCTGCCGATCTTGGCGACTGGATCATGGCTATGGCTAAAAAGTTCGAACTGCGTATATTTCAGTCTCCCAGTCAGTTTGGTTTATCCAAAGCCCTTCAGCATGGTGATGCTCCGGCAGCAAGCGTTATTCCGTTCTCTCAGGTTTCAAACCTTAACGCTACAAACAGATAAGCGACAAATATATGACATTTAAAGAATTTAAATCGGGTTTAGCAACAGAAGCTAGTCACTTTTTCTGCGTTCTTATCTTTGCTCTTCTGGTTATCATAGAAATGAGCAAAAGTATTAAGCTGGGTTTGATCCTGTTTGTGGCCTCAATTGCCGGAGCATTATTAGGAAGTAAAGTCTTACGCGATGTAATCACAGTGTCAGCGATGTCTTTCATTCCCTTACTTACTATCCATGCAGGTCTGGATTTTATGATTGCTGCTGGTGGCTATAGCGCACTGTTAATTGTGCTTTATGCCCTCAGCAGATCTGAAAAGACAAAGTTCATGCTTAGCAAATCAGTGATGACATCATGTTTTGTCATTCTGCTTGTTTTAGGCCAAGCACTTTGATGTCAATTATTCTCATTACATCAGCTTGATAGGGTAAGGAAAGATATGCCTAAAGTCGTAATTGATGGCATAGAATATGTGCCGAAGACAGAAGTATTGCCGTTAAATGATAGCCGTTTGCAAGAGTGTCTGGAATGCCTCTCGGAGATGGTATATTTCAAGCAGAATCATAAAATGAATGGTTTAGCGCTTAATGCAATCAGAGCGCTGTCTCGTGATCTTTATGAATTAGCATGTCGGGATGAGAATGCGTTTTACGAGGCCATTAATGGTAGCGAAGAACTCTGACTTCAAGAGCATCAGGCAACAAAAAAGCCAGCTTCCGTGCTGGCTTTTTGCTTTATGCTACTGACACTTAGCGTATCGCACGTAGTACTCCTGATATTCTTCATACCAGCTGTATCTGTATGCCTCGATTTCCCCTTCTGTAGTACATGTGCCATCGAGGGTAACCGTGCTTCTGGGGATCTCTCTTGAATAGCCATCATAGGCGCTGAATGACTGCCAAGTCAGAGTCGGCTTATCCTTGTACTTATAGCCTGTCACGGTCTTAGTATGGGTGTATTGCGCCATCCTTGTTCCTGATACATAGTGACCGTATTTCGCTGTCTGGTTCTGACTACAAGCTGCCCTGAGCTGGGTACTACTACCATATTCCACATACGTCGAGCTGCAATTGTAAAGACTTCCTGAATTTGCCCAGCTCGTATCCTGAGCAACATCAACTGTTCTTGCTGAAGAGGTACGGCTTATGTCGTACTGATACAGATAGAACGTGTGTATGGTTGAGCCACTGGCTGTATGCGTTACTTTCTGACGTTGATCCTGCTTATAAGTCCGCGTCTGAGAATAATCAGCTGTTGATGATGACTTGCTTGCAAAGGTCGGAGTCCATGAACTGTAGCTGTCATCTGTTCCGCTTATCCATTCCCAACTTCCTTTAGCCACGGATACAGTTCTGGATTCACTGGTAACCAGAGCTGTTTTTTCGGAGTAGCTTCCGTTAACCTTTGACGTTGCGCCGGTTTTGTTGTCCGTTTTAATATTATAACAGTACGCTCTTCTCGGCTGGGATTTATTCCGGCTTTGTGAATAATTACTTTGCTGAGTGCCAGCTGCTGGCGACCATGTTGAGTAAGTTGCCGTGCCATAGGTCACTGTCGCGTCGCACGTTGACTGAGAGGCAACTACATAGCGGGTTTTGGTGCCATATTTGACCTGCGTTTCATTCTCTGAAATTGTCTGAGACTTAGCATTGGTATACACGGTAGAGCCATTTACCTTATGGGTATAGGTTCCCGTTTGTGCCTGCTTACATGATCGGGTCTGTGTTACCTGCTCATCATCCCAGTAACCCGCCAGATCAGGCGACCAGCTGCCACATGAATAATGACTTCCGGAGTCTGTCCATCCTGACCACGTTACGGCAACCGCCTGTGAGTTAGTTAATGTAGAAGTTTGTGTTTCTGAAGATGTACCAATAGAAACGCCATTAACTTTATACGTCCACAGTCTTGACCTGTCTGCTTTATAAGTCTGTGTTCTTGTGTAGGCAGAAGTCTGCGCCCCATAAGCCGGTGTAAAATCAGAGTAACTATACCCTGTCCCGTATGCACCGTAACTACCGACAGAGGCAACCACATTTCTCGACTCACTCTGATTCGTCAAGGATTGCGTCAGTGCTTTGGTGTAAATAGTCGCCCCATCAACTTTATGATACCGAGTTGCGGACTGGTTCTGTGTATACCCTCTCGTCTGCGTAAAATTTGCCTGCTGCTTCGCTAATGCAGGCGTCCAGCTGGTCTGCGACGATACCGTTGTGTTTGCCCAAGAGGATTGAGATACATCAACAGTACGGGACTCTGACGTATTCACATCGCGATATTCCTCTGTTGTTGCAACAGTGCGATATGAGCCATCACGCTGGTTCTTTTCGCGGGTATACTTGTCCCGCGTCTGCGGCTGGGTTTTGGTTCGGGACTGTACGTAATCAGACGACTGGGCGTTTGGTGCAGGTGCCCACGTTGTTGCGCTGTACTCACCGTCGTTTACCCATATGCTGAAATCGTCTGAGGCTGCCATCCATAACGTTTTTGTGCCTATAACAACCTGAGCATCTTCCCACTCACGGTTTTGGGTTTCACGCTCCGTGCGGTTCTCCGTGTCAGCTACACCGGATGCCCACTGATCCCAGTAAGTTACGTCACGTTGTTGCCCGATAACGCAGTCACGGTTTTGAGTAAGCTCTGTGTCTTCCCAGACCGTATCAGTGTCCGGTGACCACTCGCCACACGTTTCCTTACCAAAATCTGTCCACGCGGGGGGCGTTCCCATAATAGTCTGAGTAATATAATCGAGTGTCCCTACTGCTGGCTGACTTTCCTGATCGCCGACATTCTGAAGCTCGGTTTGCCGCCCAATCTCATCGCCGTATGCAGTATATACACGGTATTGAATTTGCGGTTCAAGACAACCTCGGAGTTGTGTAAAAGATTCGCCCCATTTAACCGTATCTGTCTCCGGTGACCAGTTGTCGCACGAATGGTTAGAGCCGTTATTCACCCAACCCGTGTAGCTCACTGAGACAGGACGTGTCTCATCTCGGGTTACAGTCTGTTCGTGAAGTAACGGACTGCCGTTATTAACAAATTCACCGGTTTCTTTGTGCCGATATCGCTGCTGCTCAAACTGGATCTGATCTTGTTGATAGTCGCGACTTTGCAGAAAGTCAGAAACCTGCGCAAGCGGCTCGGGAACCCAGCTTGTATAATCATAGGGCGACCCCGAGTCCATCCATGCCGTAAACAGAGACGTTGTATCTATCAGGCACGTTGACGGAGAATCGCTACAGTCTGTCATATAGCGCAGGCGATATGGCGTGGTAGCACTAGGAATGGTGATAAGACTGGAGCGGGACGGCAATTTATATCCCGTAGACTCCTGAGCTGAAACATTGACTGCGAAACTTACTGCTGCGACAGAAGCCAATAAGACCGCCTTATGGATTAAGCGATTCATATACATACACCTTAAATAAAGCCATAATAAAAATTCATAGGCTGCCAAAATGCATGACGCCTGATCGATTATAGCAACAATAACTTAAATATACGTAGTATTATTTTCATAGATACGGGAAATTTACATCATAAAAAATCAATGCATCAAAATAAAAAAGCCAGTCGTAAAGACTGACTTTTTAATCGTTTGTTTTATCTTATTGCTTTGTACACCTCGCGTACTTCACTGTCCATCCCTCTTCGCGACCATTCGATTCATACTGTGCATGATAGGCGTTGTAAAGTCCCTCTTGCGATTTCGTACACGTACTTCCTTTGGTTACGTATGTTTGAGGCTCTTCTCGCTCTCCATATGCTTCTGCGACATGCACCCATTTGTACGTTACAGAATCACGATATTGGTAAACAGTCTTATTCCTTGTGAACGTGAACGGGCCACCGTATTTAGTGGTGCCTACGTAATGCGTCAGCTTACGATATTGAGGCTGCTTACATGCGCGTCGATCTTGTGTTGAGCTATAGGTACTCCAGCTTCCGCAGCTATGAATACTGCCGTTATTTGTCCATCCAGTCGTCTGCTTCACCGTAACCGTTCTCGGAGAAGTTGTTCTGCTTACATCTCGTTTATAAACATAGAATGAGCGGATATTAGTCCCGCCAACTGAATGAGTATACTTCTGACGCTGGTCTTGCTTATAAGTCCGCGTTTGAGAATAGTTCGATGTAGTGCCTGATTTAGAACTTGAAGACGGAGACCAACTACTGTAACTATCCTGCGTACCATCTACCCACGCCCAGCTTCCTTTAGAAACAGTGACTGTGCGCTGAGGATATGAAACAACATCAGAATTGTATTTCCAGTAACCATTAACCTGCGATTTCGAACCCGTTTTGTTATCCGTCTTGACATTGTAGCACCATTGGCGGCGTTTCTGGGTCTTCTTCTGGCTCTGAGTATAGGAACTGGTTTGCGCATCAGCTACCGGACTCCAGCTTCCATAAGTAGTATCATACACCGTGCTGGCATCGCAGGTAGACTGAGAAGCTACAGTGTAGCGTGTCTTAGTGCCGTATTGCGTTCTTCTACTTTCTGTCGCAGCTACTTTCCGGTCTACTGAGCGGGTATGGACAGTGGTAGAGTTCACTTTATGGGTATAAGTACCAACCTGCTTTTGCTTACAAGAGCGGGTTTGAGAAACGAGTTCGTCGTTCCAATAGTTACTCAGGCTCGGCGACCATGTAGATGAACATTCGATAAGACCACCTGAATTTGACCATCCAGACCAAGATACCGATACGTTTTCAGTCTGTGTAAAGCTACCTGTATTCTTCTGGCTCCAAGTACCCAGTGTTGATCCGCCTGCTTTATACGTCCACGTTCTGTATCTGTCCTTCTTATAGGATCGGCTTCGAGTGTAATTACTCGTCTGGTTTCCATAACTGGTGTTCCAGCCGCCATATCCATAGGCGCTTCCATAACTTCCCCAATTTCCATATGTTGCTGTTACCGTCCGGCTTTCACTCTGATTGGCTAACGAACGGGTCAGCGCATTGGTGTGAACAGTTTTTCCGTCTACCTTATGATAACGGGTCGCTTTCTGGTTTTGTGTAAACCCTCGCGTTTGCGTAAAGTTCGCAGTCTGATTAGATACAGCAGGACTCCATGCAGTTTGAGAACTTGCTGTTGTATCAGTCCAACCTGAAAGGGTGACTACAACATTTTCGGTCTGCGTAAAGTTACCTGTGTTCTTCTGACTCCAAGTGCCAAGCGTCTCCCCGTCCGCTTTATACGTCCACGTTCTGTATTTGTCCTTTTTATAGGGGCGGTTTCGGGTATAGTTACTTGTCTGATTTCCGTAATTTACGCTCCAGTTGCCGTAATCGTAGGCGTTTCCGTAGTCGCCCCAGTTCCCATTGGCCGCTGTTACTGTCCGGCTTTCACTTTGGTTTGCCAGCGAGCGGGTCAGCTCTTTACTAAAGATAGTAGTGCCGTCCACCTTGTGGCTTCTGGTTGACTTCTGATTCTGTGTATATCCGCGAGACTGTGTGAAGTTGGCAGTCTGATTAGATACAGCAGGACTCCATGCAGTTTGTGAACTGACGCTGGTATTCGCCCACTCAGATTGACTTACTGCAACAGTTCTTTGCTCAGGAGTAACTACATTCCGCTCCTCGGCAGTAGTCTCTATGGTTCGGTACGTACCATCACGCTGATTTTTTTCGCGGGTATACTTATCACGGGTCTGAGGCTGGGTTTTTGTGCGTGACTGTGTATAGTTCGCAGTCTGACTGTTTGGAGACGGTGCCCATGTGGTCGCGCTGTAAGGGCCATCGTTAGTCCAGATACTGAAGTCGTCAGAGGTAGCCATCCATAGTGTCTTAGTACCGATAACGACTTGAGAATCTTCCCATTCACGAGTTTGTGTCTCACGCTCTGTGCGATTTTCCGTATCCTCAGCACCGGAAGCCCACTGATCCCAGTAAGTTACGTTACGTTCCTGCGCTATGTCGCAGTCACGATTCTGAGTGAATTCCGTATCTTCCCATACAGTGTCAGTGTCCGGCGTCCAAGTGGTACAGGTCTTGTCACCAAAGTCAGACCAGTCTTCCGGCGTACCCATAATTGTTTGGGTGATATAATCAAGTGTACCCAGTGCTAACTGATTCTCCTGATCCCCAACGTTCTGAAGCTCAGTTTCACGGGCAATTTCTGCTCCTTCCGCAGTGTATACCCGATACTGCATCTGTGGCTCAAGACAGCCGCGATACTGAGTAAATTCTTCACCCCACTTGACTGTATCTGTCTCCGGAGACCAGTCATCGCAGGAATGATTTGCGCCGTTATTTACCCAGCCGGTGTAGCTTACTGATACCGGACGATATTCTGTCCGCGTGATTGTTTGCTCATGCAAAACAGGATCGCCGTTATTGACCAGTTCACCTGTTTCTTTGTGACGGAAACGCTGCTGCTCAAACCGGATCTGATCCTGCTCATAATCACGGTTCTGCTGAAAGTCGGACGTCTGCAACTTCGCCTCAGGCAACCAAGTGGTGTAATCATACGGCACACCGGAGTCCATCCATGCTGTGAACAGCGAGGTTGTTTCAATGAGACATGTAGAGGGTGAAGTGTTACAGTCTGTCATGTAGCGCAGACGGTACGGAGTAGACGCATTTGGGATGGTGATCATCGAAGAACGCTCAGGCAGTTTAAAAGCCTGTTCGCTATCATCAGCATTCACACCGAAAGCCAGTGCCGCTGTTGTCACCATCAGTCCTACACTTCTGTGTAGTTTTGATAACCTGAACATAATAAATACACCTTATTTTACTTAAAACAAAAAACTTCAGCCGAAACACATAAAAATATCAAGCGACTGCTATCAAGCGACTGCTATCAAGCGACTGCAATTGATACATTGTATATATTACCATACTTTTGTCTAAGATGCCCAGCTTAACGCCGCCACAGGATGGTTTTTTAATCTTTTATTGCAAAAAAGAGGAGGCCTATTGAGAGCATGTTCGACTCAACAGGCAGAACAGGAAGAATAGGTAGAACAGGAAGCTGGTTTACAATGAAACTTCATGATCATTGCAGTTATTATGACCTTTTAGCTTGGCCATTCCGAACTGCGGCTTGTTTTTAATTGTTGTCGCGGTATGCGTGTCCACGACCATGCCATCTATGCTTGCTGTCATTTCAACGTTCTCAGGTAATTTCATATCCGGCGTCCAGTATACAGAGCCAGCCAAAAACTTATTCCTACTGTAATTACTCATGCGCAACGCAATATCAACGGATTTTTCAAAAGCATCCTCAAAAGAGTTAACGTGAGTTAGGCTCTCTGCATTTTCCTCAAAGTAACCAACCATGTCCCGCAGCACGTGAGGGTTGTAGTGACTGCCTATAGTAGGCTGCCCGTACCCACCGTATCCCGCCTCCTGTTCTCTGGCGCGATACACGTCTTTTGCCAGCGAAAGCGACTGCTCCGGCGTCAACTGGTGCGTTGATGACATCACAAGCACCGCGCCAACATCGCTCATCGTCTCCCGAATATTGCGAGGCAGGCTTCTATCATAGTTCAGCAGACTCATATGGAACAACTCATGAAGAAACATGTACTCATCAAAATCAGCAAGCACTCTATCTCTGTCACGGATGACGCTTTTGTACTTATCAGACCAGCCCTCATCGGTGAACTTCATGATTTGCGCCAGACGACCATCATTCAAAACAATTTTCTGAACATTGTAATCATCAAGCGTATCGAAGTTAGTGTCTTTTTCGTTAATCAAAGGGGCACGGAGAGAGTCGACAATTTTTTGCGCCCTTTCCTTATCCTGCGCGGCACCTATGATATCGCTATAAAACTGTTCAGGCTCTGGCCGCGAAAAAGAGATAGGCACACAGTCACCCTCAAAAGGATTTCCATACATCCCTGAGCGTCTCTCCTCTAGTACGTCTCGATAGTTATCAAAGGAGATTTTTTCACACTCACCAAAAAGGAATCCCTTAAAGTAGGCATCAAGCGGCTTCATTTTTGTGTTAGCTTCGGGATTGGAGATACCATTTTCTGGTTGCGTTGAGGCACACCCTGACATAATAGCAGGAGCCACCAGCGCAACTATCATCGCACCTTTCTTCAGTTTTTTCATAAAATACACTCATATAAAAATATACGTAACACCTTCATTATACATGAAGACTACTACTATTTACATGATGTATTAATTAAATATCAGAAGCGATACTTTTGTGAGTGGGCCGCGTGTTAATTATACGCGACTCTTGAGGCATGTTTATTTTTTCGAGAAAAGAGGAAGAATTTTGTCTTTTACAGAGTCAGGTAATGACGCAGCTTCCATGCCTACATATTCATCAACCTCCTTTTGGAGGCGGGAAAATTCTTGCTCACCAAAATTATGAGCTGTCTTTTTCACTGTACCGGACGTCAAATCAAGTGCTTTCCTTAATTGTCTGGTCAGTTCTATCATTTCCTTTCTTGATTTTATCGTCCGGCCTCCTGTCGCTGATACAAGCTCCATTCCAGCTTTTGCAATGCCAATCACATCACTGTAAATGGCATCTCCTATTGATTCCAGACGTTCTTTTTCAGTATTCTGCGCCGACTTCCTTTCGTCATCAATCTCAAGATCCTTTACCCTGTTGAGGGTGCAGGGTATCAATGTACTGTCAGCCCTGACAAAGCGTGAAAACTGCTCCGGAGTCACGGATACGGATATTGCTTCTATAAACTTCCCTTCAATATCGTAAGAATATCCCGTTGACATTTCGCCAGAGAAGGCGCTCTTTCTTTGTCCGTCACTACCTTGAAGAGTAATGGAAACACTATGATTAGAAAAACCGGCACCGTCAAAAAGAGGATGTGAAGAACTTCTGTTTGGGGATATCAAGATATTTGCTTCTGAAAGAAGAGAGTTCCAACCTTCCTCAGCGTCAGAAAACTCCGGTGAAGGTAAAGACTTAAGTATCTCTGTCCGGTAATAATTTCGAACAAGACCGTGAATTTCCGCTTTCGCCGACTCAGCGTTAATCTTTGCAGCAGCACTGAGTTTATTCATAGCAAACCGATAGTTCGAAACCGTATTTTCAGATATGACCCTGCACCCTGACATCCATTCCTCGCGGTCTTTTTTGGTCAATTTGCTGCCTGATTGCAGATTTGATGCTATCGCCTCAAGCGCTGAAACAGCCTGCATCAACTGATCATCATTACTCGCTGCGTCTTTCATAGCATAATACATACGCCGGTTGACAATCGTTTGCATGAAGGAATCTTTATCTACGCTAAAACCATGCACATACTCTAACGTGCAGTAGTTGCCAGTTTGATTACTCCTTGCTAAAGCCATTCCGAATTGAAAATCCGACATCCTCACCTTGGCCAGTAATTTTCCCTTCTGAAAGGGCAGGCCTTCAGATTTGCCCTTGATGGCTTTATATATGAAGATCTCGGTCAGCGTTTTAACTGGTCTGTCACTGCCAAATACGTTAACAGGCTCTTCACTTGTAAAGTGTTTTACCTCAAGCAGACCCGCATAATTAGGTAAAGACATAAAAAAATCCCGTGATTAATTGCACAAACTATATCACAGAATTTTATTTTTGTCAAGTTAGTTAAGGCCTGAGTGCATCCGCCATATCTTTTTCGAGATCTTGTTGTAAAAATTGAGACACAAGCCTTCTCTCCAGTTTAGCTACTTTGACGGCGCGTCTCATCATAGCATCATGTTGTGGCATTTTTCCTTCCTCACCATGGTGAAGAATAAACTCAGAGGCGCTACCTGTTAATTTTCCCTTGTACTCATCCATAAGGACTTTATGCTGCGGATAAGAACGACCCAGCGTTGATTCAATAATATCGTTCATCAGCGCCCCTTCCAGTCCTTTTAACTCCCACTCGTTAACATATTTACCTTCCAGCTTGATCCACTGTCTTGCCCGCGACAGATTCAGACCCGTTATCGGTCTTTCAAAATCACCATCTTCGGGATCGACCGCATCAGTTACCAAGTGCGACACCTGACCAAATTTCTTTCTATCGAATCCGTGAAATTCCTGAAAAGCAACAAATGCTTTTTGTACGGGATTGGACGCTCCTTTTTCCAGAAGCACTTTTGCGGTATACCCCTGATGAAACAGCTTTAACGCAACTCTTTTCACTTTATCAAACGTCTCTTCCGACATGTCAGCTGGAACGAAAACAGTAAACGATTTCCCCTTACGAAGGGACTTCAGGTCGATTGCATCAAACGCTCTGCGCATAGGAATTTTAGCGGCCAAATCCATTTTGTTATGAATCTTTTCAATTTCATTTGCCTGCTCATCAGGAACATGACTCTTTACCTTAAAAATGTCATAAGTCACACCAGCCTGCTTGGCAATATTTTGCAACTGAGTAATCAGATTGTTATAACGCTTGGCTGTCCCAACATAATACTTTTTGTCCGGATGCTCTTTTAAAGCAGTATCAGGATCGTTCGCAAAAACAATATTTTGAGAATCAGTAGCAAAAACAACGTGTTTAATGCCCGCACCATCTATGTTCATTTTTTTGATAATGTTCATAGCCTTCTTGATAGCAAGAAACTCGATGACTGTTGAATCTCCAGCATTGCTGATTAGTCCTGAAAATTCTAGCGGTTGACTTCCCTTAACGGCAATAGTACCAGCCACACCACCGACCTTGATATCCGGTAAGTGACTCCCATCTGTTACACAGTACGCTGTTGACATAGCAGGCCTCATATAAATACCTAATAGATTACCTATTATAACATTTATAAACTACTGCAACAAAAGTTAATTAATAATCTGCACCTCTTTGCCTGCTGCAAGTTTAAGCATACGCTCATGGCGGCGCATATCCTGAAGCCGGTTATACGCGGCGTATAACTGTAAAACCAAAGGAATTTCAATCACCACCAAGGCCATTGCCAGATACACCCCCTGCTCAATCTCCCCGAGACTGACGATGCCGCAAAGCGTCACAACAATCATTACCATCAGCCCCGCTGCCATTAATTTTGTCTGACTCTCAGAAGGCCCGACATATTCCTTGTCATCATTTTTTACGCACATAAAATACCCAATCAAATAATAGAAAATGTTAAACTATTCACATTAATGAGAGTATTGCATAGAAATCAGTACACTTACAACAACAACATTGACATTTTATTTTGTTGTGCTACTATACACAAACTTACAGCGGAGTATTTATCCTTGAAACAGTCAGCAGAAGATCTTGAATCGGAGTTCACACGACATCTTTTTAACAAGAAGGCGGGAAAAGCCATCTTATTGTTAGCAAAGCATCCAAAGCTAACCAAGTTCATGGGCGCAGCAGTCTGGGCGCGTGTCTTTTCTTACAACGAAAGGGTTAAAAATTGCCCAGACAGGAGCGCCGTTATTGATGCGCTCATAAAACATAAAGCGCAGATTAACACCCCACCAGCAAACAGCAAGCGTGTAACAGCGAGTTCTGAGTACACACTCATTCTGGCCATTAAAAACCAATCAAAAAGTACTATTGATTATATTTTAGGTAATCCTAAAATATCGCTCCTTCTGCTGAATCACGCACTCCTTTGTGTTTGTCTTGAAAAAGATTGGCCTGAGTCCGTATCCGTTGCCGACGCACTGCTCAAAAAAGGCGCTGAAATCGGTTTCAAGCAACATAGAGCTATGTATAATGCAGCAGAGTCGGATAATAAGCAGCTTGTCTCACTTCTTAAGAGCAAAGGCGGCCTGCTTAATTCGGCTACAGCAGTAACGTTATACTGCGAAGCAACGGACATCACGCCCTACGAGTATATGGTGTCCGGCCTTATGGATGACTTAGAGGCACAGCATGCGCTTCTCTCCTTAAGTAACGATTCAGAAAGAAGCAAGGTCGAGGAATTTTTGAATTTATCATTTTCGCAGGATGCGACAACACCAACAGGTTCGCAGTCTGAGTAAGTATGCCAAGATTTAAAAGTGCTGAATTTATAACCGCAGAGTTGAGGGCAAATAAGCTCTCTCTGCCCCATGTCATTGAAAACGTTAATACCTACCTTCGCACCCTCATTGAAGTGGGAGATCCAGACGGTGTTCAGTTGCTTATTGCCACCGCGTCTCAGGGTGACAGGCCAGCTCTTGATAATAATCACTTATTTGACGCCCTTACTTATCCGGACAGCGATACTGCAACCGCTTTGGTCTGTAAGCTGCTACCTACCTATAAAGAAGATTTTCCGCTCATCGAGATGGCGATAAGCAAAGCTTTTGAACAAGGCAGAATTAAGTTAATCGAAGTACTATTTCCGATTTTGCCCGACTCTAACAAGGCAAATTTCTTATCAAAGTTGATCCGACGCACGACCACACATGAGTCTGGCTTTGTTGAGCGTGCTCTTGCATACATGATTGCCAATGGTGGGAAATTAACTGACCATAATTCCAGATGCCCGCTTTTGGTGAGTGCGTATAACTATGAGGATACCGATATCATCCTCTTTCTCGCCAACCATTATCCTGAAGTGTTTGAACTTCAAAAAGAAGCGTTTGGCGAATATCTGACTAGTCGTTCTGTTGCAAACACCACGGTTGAGCAGCTATTAAGAAACCAAGTGGTTACAGCAGAATGGCTCAGTGAAGCCCAATGGGAAAAATTGCTAAACGAAAACCACTTATACCTCAACCCTGAGACTTCACTGCCTTTAGACTGTAATGCCTTCTATGCACTGCTTAATGCCGAGCAGCTTCATCATGCGCCAGCGACTCTGTTGATGGAATTTACAAATCAAAGACTACCCCTCCTGTTTGAGGACACCAGCGGAGAACCGTACTCTGAGAACAATACAATAATCAGACTCAGCGAGCTGGGACTGCTGGACAACGAGGGCATGCTAAACAGCCTTACAAAACGGCTGGGCATTGCTACAACAGAACCCTGTGTAGCACTCTGGCAAGCTTATACACACTTCACGAGAAATACCCTTGCCAAGTTTCTTGTTATCTCCATTGCCACCAATCAAGGCTACTTGCCTGATTTTGCCGAATATACAGACAGGATCGCCAGCAAGACAGACAGAACCAATGAGGACGTCAGAAACTACAAAATTTTTATGCAGTTCATTAAGATGCAGAAAAACAGCGGCATGATCACACCCTATGAATTACTGCCGTACATGCATAATGAAACAAGCGTATCAGACCTTATGGCCATCCTAAATAACAATTGACAATCTAGGCCGCCTGTGATACTTTAAAGGGGAAAGTCACATCAAGGATACAAGCATGCTGGCCACCTACCTGTCTAAAGAAGACTCTCTAACTCCGAAGCTCAATGCCGTCATCGAACAGGGTAAATGTGAGATCATCAGGTTGATTGACGAGCTGCCGGATCACCCACCATCCGCGCATCGTCGTGGCAAAGCTGTGGTGGTATCTTTCTCATCACTCAGTGCCGACAACTGTTTGTCAGCATCACACTATGATTTCTCAATAGCAAAAGCTCATTTGAAAGAGGTCGTTAGTAAAGCTACTTCAATCAGAGGCGCACTGGTTACGATGAAAGCTCTAATCAGCGCAAAAAAGTGCGTGACTAGTAACAAAGAGACTGTTAGGTTTCATGACCACTTTATTCAGGCATTTCACCGTACATTCAAGGATTAAGCTATGGAAAAAATGTACCCTACTTGCAGTCCCTTCGGTCACCCATTCACCACCAGCGAGCTGAGCCTTTTTGAGAACAAATCCATTACGGGCCGGTGGAAGAGTAAAAAAGAAATCAAGATGTTTATTCAGATGATCAGCAAAACTCGCGATGCAGACTGCCTCAAGAAGATTGGCTTTCCGGGCGACATGATGATCACAGGAAAACCAACCATCAGCGAACTCGTAATACTCAACCCTATGCTGCTCTCTTCTGTCAATGATATGTACAAATGGAGCTGGCCGGATAGATGCAACCCACCTATCCATGTACTAAATCAATATTTTCAAAAACATTACGGCTACCCCATAGCGTCTCTGGACGACACAGAAAGCTTTGAAAACAATTGTCGCTCATCAGACAAGGTGTCTGTGACGACAGACATCCCACTTATCAGTGCAGTGTTTAGTTATTTACGCGATCATGGCTCTAAAGGACTTGAGGTCGATGTCCCGACAGTGTTCAGTCTCGCTTTTCCAGAAATAATGAACACTATTAAAAACCACCGTCACGATAAAGAGGCGCACAAAGCCATATGGGCTTTGAGCATGATTTACGATACTTCCATACTTTATCAGGCGGTGTTGTTCATTTACCCAGAATGCGAAGAACACTATAGCTATTTGAGATGGACGACCATCGACAAGCAAGCATTCGAACAAGGAGAGGAAGGCGGCAGGCTCAATCTATCGGATAAATACCAAGCGATTGCTGATAAGAGATTGCGGTACACGCCAGAAATGAACTTCTTCAAGCTTTTTCCTCAAAGCATTCCTTGCATTCTCTTTAATACATCACTGAATTCTTTTCAGAAAACCTCATTGAAAACCATGCTACAGTCCGTCATGGGCACCTTCACAGAGTGGCACGCCAGTGAAAGCATTTCTGAGTACACTGAGGTTGTTAACGAGTCCTTAACTTTATCCAAACGTCTGATGCTGATCATTCTTGACTGCTACCCCGATCTTCTTCTCAACGATCTAATGACGGCCAAGGAAATTTGCAACACCGCCGCAACAGCAATGGAGAATCTAAGTCGAAAACTCAAGCTTGAACACAAGCAGCTGGAGCTTTCTTCTCTTGAGCACACCATTGAGTCGTGCCAGTCGCTCGTCGGTGAAGCCAAGAAGGTTAATGTAGATGGTTATGCGGCACAGGTAGCTTCCATGCTGATAACCACCGGAGAAAGAATTCAAGCAGCTAATACAGAGCTTTTCGAATTAGCCAACCAATGCACGGTCATTTCAGATGAATACGACAGCGGCATTGCAACCTACCAGCAACTCTCTGCCGACCCGCTCGAAAATCAGGAAAAACTGGCCAGTAGCCTGAAGATACTTCAGGATCTGAAAAGCAAAGCGGAATACAGAAGCAAAGAGGCTGACGAACTCGTTACATTATTTTCAACTGCAACGAGTAGCTACATAACCCAAATGCGTAACATCTGCGTATTTGCCAACAATTTTTCTACACAGGATATCGCTGACGGAATAATCAGCCCCGATTCATTTAAACAACCGAATACCGAAAATAGCGGTCTTGGTGAGACCATCCACCAGCTCTATGATAATGTTCGTAGCCTGACGGAAACCCGAGAAGAAAACGCCCTGCTCCATGAGGAGCTTGAGATGAAAACACAGGAATGTGAATCCATAAAAGCTGAGCTAAAGTTACTCAAGGGCATGATCCATGACACGGACAACGGTAATGAAAATGCCGTGTTCGCTGAGACAGATTACGATCCTTTGCCTGATCTATTGGCAGCGCGTCAGATAACCCTGCCTGACATCCTTACCGTCATAGAAAACAAATACCCTGACAATGTGGTTTTCCTCCCCGAGGCAAAAAAGAGCGCAGAGATTGCTGCCGAATTTCGCAACATAGGAAAGGTCTACGACTATCTCACCAAACTCATAACAGCCTACTTGCCAATGATAAATGGCGGCAGACCTGATTCTGAAGCACGTAATGTATTCCCCCCCAAAGCATACTCGGCGAATGAAAGTGAAACCGTATCTGGCAACAGCAGACTGATGAGCTACCGGACTTTTGAGTACAAGGGAAGTAAACTTGTCACGCCTCAGCATCTTATCGTTGGTGTCGCGAGAGGAGTGATCAATAGTCTTCGCATTCACTTTGCCATTGTTGAGGGTCGGGTTGTCATCACACACTGTGGCGAGCACCTTCCACTGAACTAGAAAGTTATCGTTTCATATAACATTGTATACATTTAATACCCGATAAAAATAACACAGCATTGACATCGTGCCAATGTTGTGTTATATTAATTGTGAACTCACAACATACAACAACGGGACAACAAGGAATGAATATAAAAGCCCTTTTGCTAGCGATTGCCTCGCTAACACTGACGGCCTGCGGCGGCGGTGGTAGCGAATCCACCAGCACTCCCCTCTCTCCTGCACCATCAAATAGTACAGTCGGCTCGGGTTCTAACGACTCCGGCGCAGATGCTGAAGGTTCTGATGACACGGACGACACCGACCAGCCTGATTCTGGCGGCCAGACGCAAACTGCGTCCCTTACTTTCTCTGCCAGCACCGCTGTGACTGTTGAAGAGCAGTCCCATGAAGATATCGAGGTCGATTTCGACTATAACGGAACAGAGGCGTTGTCTCTTAGCGTATCAGTGCCGCAGATTGATGGTGTTGACATCAGCTACACGCTCGCCGATTCAAGCATTATATTTACTGTAGATGTGCTGGATGTGGTTGATGAGGCGTTAAAAACGGTTAACCTCACAGCGGAGCTAACTGACGGTAACGTCACAGCAAGCCTTTCACAGACCGTCCGGATTATTAATACTTCGTTAAAATCCGACATAGCAGATCTTGAAAACGCAGTATCGTTACTTGATGAAATGACTGACACCTCTGAACTGTTTGTTCTGGCAACGTATCTTGCCGACAAGGCGTACCTCTACGGCATCATGTCTTCTTCCGACACAAAAACTTGGCTGAGCGAAGTAAAATCCGAAGTTAATGAAGTTACAGCAAACTTTACCGGAACTGCATCATCGCAAGCTGCATCTATCCTTGATAACAAAGATGTCATCACCGAAAGTGACTTTGCCGAACTAATAGTTGATTTCAATTCCACCTACTCTGGGCTAGCTGACTCCCTGAATTTCACCATAGAGGCATTCAATGCTCTGGAAATCCCTAATACACCAAAGTTTGCAACGCTGAAGCAGACCTACGTGGGCGGATACAGCCTGTTCTATGGCAATGAATCGTATGGTGACTATCTGGATGGAAGCTGGACTTTCAAAGAGCAATACACTTTGCTGGAAGACATCATCCCCACTGACACACAAGTCTGTCTGGCGAGCAACTAAGGAATGACCATGAAACTGAGTACGTATCTTATTCTTAGCGCCCTGATCATCAGCGCAAACGCAAATGCAACACAGCAGCTGGTGGTAACGGACGACGAGGGTCATCGCACCATAATAAAAACTGAGGCAACCAATCCCGAAGCTGAAGCCGCCCGCCTGTCTGCACTGACAGGACAGAGCGTAGACGTGGATATTGTTGTCACAACACCCGACAACAAACCTGAGTCGGTACAGACAGGCTATGTATACAAAACCAGCAGCATCTCTGTAAAGGAGCAGGGAAAAAGTGCTGAATACGAGCCAAACGATACTTATTACTCAGCGCAGTACTATTGGGGAAAGTATTCTGAGAGTACACCGCACTACAACAATATCCTGAACAGCGTTCGCCACCTCACCCCGCTACGCCAGCCCGTGATCGGTGTTGCTGACAGCGGATTCTGGGCGCATCCTGACATCCCCTATCTTGACGGGTATGGCTTTAATACCACCGCAGGTGAACGCGAAGAACGTTACTTTATCAACGAAGAGCAAGCTGACACCATTGAAGGGAGAGAAGCCTGCTCTGTCCATGGAACTGGCGTTGCTTCCGTAACCTCAGCTATCCGAGACAACAATTATGGCATTGCAGGCATTTCAGACAGTAATGTTCTTGCCTCAAAAACCATGAATTGTGGATCAGGCGTTTTATCAGATACCGCTGATAGCGTCACATGGATGGCGGGCGGTGATATTGATGGCATCAGAGCGCCAGTTCAAACTGCTGACGTAATCAACCTTTCTCTTGGCGGTCAGGCCAGTGAGTGCCCCAGCTTCTTTCAGGATGCGATTAATACTGCAAAGGCAGCCAGTGTCCCAGTCATTGTGGCAGTTGGAAATGCACAGGTAGATACGGCCAATTTCATCCCCGCAAACTGCAACAACGTCATCGTGGTCGCAGCGGCAAGCGAGAACGGCGGGCTGTATGATTCGAGCAACACCGGAACCGGTATTGATATTGCCGCCTCCGGCGATATGGTGGCGGGCCTTCTGGCTGATCCTGACGCTATCGGCTGGTACACAGAATCCAGTTTCGCAACGCCTGTCGTGACTGCCACAGTAGGCAATGCAATAGCGGAATTTGGCGCATTAAGTATTGCAGAGCTTGAGTTCTTTATGCAGGCAACGTCCAACGCCTTCACAGCTGATGAGTGTCAGGATGCGAACGTCTGCGGCATTGGTATTCTTGATGCAGATGCATTTCACGAGGCCGTCAGATCGTACCGAAGCAAAGAAGTTTTAGCGCTGACGCCAGCACTGAACAATACCGAGTTTTGCGACAAAACACTTTACGCAACGGATAACGACGAACTGGCCAGACTGTGCGCCATTACAGAGGTGACATTGCCAGTTATTGCTGAAAGTCAGGATGATGTGTATTTCGAAATTCTGTCCTTCCCAAAAGGCGACGCGATGCTGGTGAGTGGCGGCACTCCCGTCATGACAACATCTGAGAATAAAGGGTTAATTTCTGATGTCGATACTGACAGTTTTGATTACGGCGTGAGAGTATGTACATCTGAGCGATGCTTTGGTGATGAAGCTATTGCGCTTACAGATAATACGGCTGATGCACCTGAAGCTTGTCAATAACAATCCACCAGCTCACGATAGAGCGCCACAAGGCGCTCTTTTTGTATCGATTGATAAATACACGTATATCAAACCATACTGCACAGTTTATAGTTTGCAGTAATATTAATCACATCCACATCCCAAAACTGCTTTGTCATGAAAGACGCGCCTGAAAACCCGCTTGAAATTGCCAAACTGCCAGCCTCCAAGTTCATTGAGAGAATGGAGAGTGAGACACAGCGTGAACTCAGAACTTGGGTGCAAAATAACCACAACATGCTTAGCAATCTTGCCATCACTTTTGACAATGCATCACTGCTCTCTTATGTACTGACGTACTATCATGCTCCAGAAAGCGGGTATCTTATGACCGCTGTTTACGCGAAAGCAAAGTGCTGTTGTTGCTACTTGATTGACACTTTCCCCATTGAGCCTCCCTTCAGCGCGTCACTCATTCATGCGATCTTAAAAGATTCTGAAAAAGGAATTGTCAATGGGTTTGATACCGCCATCCCTTTTAATCAGTATCTGTATTTTCTTGCCGCATGCGAGCATGCTCCTGCTGTAGCTCATAGTCTTTTCAGACGACTTCCGTACTCAAGATACCGCAACCGCCCCGCCATTACCGGACTTTGCCTGTCGGCAATTTCTAAAGTAGAATGTCTTTCTCCATACGATTTCTTGTCCCAGAATCCCCAATACGAAAGTTGGTCAGCCGGACTAATATATTCAATTTATTAATTGACAATGGCATGCGCTTTGTGTTATTATTGGCGTATTGGAGAGGTGCGGTGATAATACTCTTACCTCCTAAAATGCACAACAAAACATATTGACATACATATCGTTCTGTGTTAATATGTACACACTGATGAAATGAAGGAATTACTATGTACGTTGACAGCTCAGCAATCTTAAACAAAATCCCGAAACTGGTAGCTGATGGTAGTGATCGCTACAGCGCCATTATCGTTCGAGGACGCCCCGGCATCGGCAAAACAGATCTGGCTCAGAGCATACTGCCGTTCGTGCCTCGTGAGCGCTTCGTGCGTATTCCTATGGCGTCACGCACCTATGAGGAATTCGGCAGCTTCAACTACCCTATGGAAGTAGAAGCAGAAGAGTATAAGCACGTAAACGGCCAGCGCGTCATGGACGAAAACGGCAATCCGGTTAAAGAAGTGCGCAAGACTATTCGCGTAGAGCAGGCGCTTTCAGAGGTTTCTATCGAACCACTTCTGGAGCGAAATATCGGGGATGACTACGGCATCCTGCTGTTTGACGATGTAACTCTGGGTGATGGCCGCCTCCAGAATGCGTTGCTTGAAATTGTTCAATTTGGTGTTATTGCAGGTCAGCGAATTGGACGCAATGTTGTTATCTTCCTGACAGGCAACAACACTGACGATGGCGCATACGCAATCGAATGGTCAGCGCCACTGCTGGGGCGCTCGGTGGTTATCGATCATGAGCCTGATTTCAACCACTGGCTGACTCGCCCTGAGAATCAGGATATTTGCCCTACTACTGTTGGATTCCTGAAGGATTTCCCTAAATTCTTCGCGCCTGAATCTGGTGATAAAGATACTACTGACGAATCTGGCAGATCCTGCGCCCCTCGGGACTGGACACGGGTAGGTCGGGGTATGTTCCAGCAGGGCGGTTATCGTAACTTTGAGCCTGACTTCATCTTCCGTACAGCAGGCACCTATGCCAAATCAATGGTAGGTAATAAAGCCGGTGCTGCTTATGAGTCATATGCCCGTAGCTTTGAGATCTATCCGACTGCGGAAGAGCTGATGGCAGATCGCTCCTGCTGGGATAAAGTACCTACAGAAAAACGTCACCTATTGGGCGGTACTATCGGGGTACTGTTTGGCCTGCGAAACTTCGCCATGACTAAAATCAAAGCGAATCTTGGCAAAGATGCCGTGATTAATGAATTACTGGACACCTTCTTTGACCGCGTACTGCTGGTGGCAGAAGATAACATGGAGCTAATGGGCTTCGTTATCGACTACCTTACCAACTGGGCGGGTGACAAGAACATTCCAAAAGAAGAGCAGAAACAACGCCAGCAAGTTCTCGCCATGGCAGGAAAGCTCATCATTGCAGACAAGTACAAGAATAACAAAGAGTTCGTGAACCTGCTTAATGCGATGTTTAAGACAAAGGTCAGGAAGTAACAGAAAGTATTCATCAGTGTAATCGGGGGCTGTCAACAGCCCCCTTTTTTTTGCCTAATGCATCACCCTGTCATCGACATTACGGTACACCGTATCACCTGTTGGCTTCTTGCAAATATAAGCAACATTACCGATCTCCTGCTTACCACGTAAAAGCGGCACAGCATAACAGTAATCAAACACAGTGTTTATCGTAGCATGCATTCTCTTACTTTCGCTGTCGTCAAAACCTACACGCTGAACGAGATTCAGCATGACGTAACCACCATCATTAAGCCTGTCTGCAACGGACTCAAGAAATTGAACAGTAGTCACATGCCATGGCATAGCTCTTGGGTTAGTGTAGAGATCGATAACAATAAGGTCATAGAAATCTTGTGATGTTGCAATATAGTGTCTTGCATCATCTGCTAAAAACCTTCCTTTTATACCTTGTTGAAGGAAGAACTTTTCAGCAATAGCCTTGATGGCAGGATCGATATCAATATAGGTGTAACGGTTCTTCGTATCGTCCAGATAGGAAAAGGTAAAACCTCCCGACCCCAAAACCAGTACATCATTATCAACAAAGCCCAGTTGTGTTTTCATGTAGTCTCGCATAAATGAGATATAACCCAACGTAGATTCATTCGCCAATACGCTCGCGGCAGTTTTGTTGAGTTCAAGGATCTTGGCCACATAACCTCTTTCATCAGCATCTTCACGAATACTATAATTGGCATATTCTGTTGCTTTGATGAAAGTAACTTTTTCCGCCTCTACGTTCAGCTTATAGGACAAAGCAGAAGCCACTACTACAGGGATTGCCAAGAAAAAGGAGAGGCGACTGTTTTTTGAGTAATATCCGGTTAAGCACCACAGCGCAACTAAGAGCAGAACATTTATAAATACTGACCACCCTATTCCAAAATAATGAAATAGCACAATAGGCGTCACTACTGCCCCGACTATTGAACCCACTGTGTTTCGACTTAGTGCCGTACCTGCTGAACCCGACACAGAACCAGAGTGAATCATGCCGGTCATAAGCGGTAATGTCTGCGCAAGCAAAATGACAGGAGGCATCATTACGACAACAAAGAACAAAGCAGCTTGCATCTCCAGTGTTCCTATTCCGGCCATCAGTAAAAATGCCTTTTCCGTGACAACATAAGAACAAGTCAGGCCAATATAAATTGCTGCCACTGCAAAATTCACAGCGAGACTATTCAGGCTGTTTACCCTGCTTCCTCCCAGCTTATACCCGACAGCCAGCGCCGCCAGAAAGCAGCCCACAAGCAGGCCATAAATAACTGCACCACCACCTACAAAAGGCTCTAACTGCCTAAAGAAGATAACCTGAAGAGACACCGACACAAAACCTTCGGCAAGAAGTACCAACCACGCAATCCAAACGGGTAACTGTTGTTGTTTCATAAAATACACCTGATAGTAAAGTGAACTTATTGTACCCTAAACAATTTACATAGTGTATTTAAAATCCCACTCATTCCTCTGTTGACTTTTTGAGCTTTTTTGTGTTATTATAACCAGCTCTGACAACAAGGTACTGAGGCATATATGCACTATTCCACATTCGCAATTTTGTCTGCTACTCAACGAATAATGTCGCACATGCCCCTGAATCAAGTTGCCCTGATAGAGAAACAACTGCATTACCTCCGTAAACGCATAGCGATTGTATTCAGAATAGGAATTCTCTTGTGCTGTGCGCTGGCAGTTATCGGTAGCGTACCACTCTCACGCGAGATTATCGCTGAACACAACCTCACTCCCCTTTTGGATTACGGGTTTGTCTCAGGATTATTGTTGCTCATAAGCCCAGCGCTCGCTATGCACCGGTTGCGCATACAAAGAAGTCGTTGCCGCAAGTTGCTCAATATGCCAGCATACGCACCTCAGGCCAAAAAACATATCCAGAAAAATTCCGAAAACGCACAAATTACCCAACACGCGAGTTGACTTTGGTATCAAAACGTGTTATTATAAATGCATAATCTGATGAACATACAAGCTACAAGCGGAAAAAGAATGCAAATGACTCGCGAAGAAATGCTTAGCAAACTTGAAAAAGAAACCGAAGCGGCGAAAAGTGCTGTAACAATCGCCCGATTCCGTATGCAAAGCACCACCCCATTTTTCGGCACTTTGGCAACTGGTCTTGTTCTTCAGCCAGCGCCTGCGGCATTTTTGCACCGGATCAAAACCGCTGCGGTTACCCCATCAGGTATCTGCATGTACAACCCTTTCTACGTCAATACTCTTTCGCATGAGTGTATTAAAGGCATGCTGGCTCACGAAGCTATGCACCCAGCACTGAATTTCTGGACGCGCTTTGATATACATTCAAAAGAAGCACTGAAGCTGTCAAACAAAGCTCATGACTATGCTATCAATCTGCCTATTAAGGACGACCCTGAGATGGAAGTGGGCAAAGGCTGGTTGTGTGATGAACGCTTCAGAAATCTTTCCGGTGAGCAAATTCGATTGATTCTGCTTCAAGAGGCAGAGGAAAAGAAAAAGCAACAGGAAGAAGATGGCGACTCTTCGGAAGGCGGCAACTCTTCGGAAGGCGGCAACTCTTCGGAAGGCGGCAACTCTTCTGAGGGCGGCAACTCTTCTGAGGGCGGCAACGCTTCTGAGGGCGGCAACGCTTCTGAGGGCGGCAACTCTTCTGAGGACGGCAACGCTTCTGAGGGCGGCAACTCTTCTGAGGGCGGCAACTCTTCTGAGGGTGGTAACTCTTCTCAAGGTGGTGACTCTTCTGAGGGTGGTGAATCATCTCAGAACGATGACTTTGAGCTTGAAGATGATGTTGATGAAGGGCTGGCGCGGGATATTGAAAAAGCGTACTACGGCGCATCCCGTGGAAGAGATATCAGCGACAGTGAGCTTGAAAAAATTAGAAAAGAAGCAGAGCAAAACTGGACAGACAACTTACAACGTGCCTATATCAGCCACAACCGTTCAGGCAAAGGCAGCCTGCCTGCATGGATGGTTACTGAAATCGAAGGGATCTTAAACCCTAAGCTGAGCTTTGATAAATTACTGAGACGTTTTTTTGGTGCATTTGGCTTTCCGGCTACCCCAAGCTTTAAGCGCCAGAATAAGCGGAATCTGTACACAGGCCGCAACTTCCTGAATCCTAAGATGATTGCGAATAAGCCTACTTTATACTTCCTGATTGACTCTTCAGGCAGTATGTGGGACAAGGAAGGTGTAAACATGGTCAGGGCCGCACTAGGTCAGATCCGTAAACTGGTACATAATTTCGGATACGGGGTTGAAATTGTCTGGGCTGACGCCGAGGTAAAGAAACACCTGACTATCGATGAGGTAATGGCTGCCGCTAAAGAAGGTCGCATTGAATCAATCGGTGGCGGCGGCTCTGACTTCTGTCCGGCTTTTGAGTACATCTGGAAGGATGCAAAAGTTAAAAACAACGGACAAGCCCCTATTATTTGTTTTACCGATGGGGCGATTGATGTACCGGATAAACCAGCCAGAATGCGTACTGAAACCGTGTGGATCACAATGCCCCATCAGAACGCACCAACAAAAGACTGGGGTGAGCATTTGGTTCTTGAGGATATTTAACAGAACTAAACCACTCACTTTGCAGAAAGTTGTATCAGTACCCACAAACTTAAAAGTCCAGCAAGTTCCTTGCTGGACTTTGATTCTTGCAAATCACATTAAGTAAATTACTTGCTATTTCGCCACATTTTTAGATTTAGAGATCTTCTTACGCTTACGACCTGCGGCTGCCAAACCTATCAGACCCATTGCAAGCAAACCTACGTTCGCAGGCTCTGAAACCTCTGACATTTTCGCAGGAGATAACGAGACGGGTTCGACATAATCAATAGCATAATCATTACCTGTGTCATACTCAATCACTCCCCCGTCCTCAAACGACAGAAATAAGAAGTCATCCAGCTGCTTAGATGTAAACAACAAAGACAAATTTTCAACATCCGTCATGTCGTAGATAAAGCCGTCATTGTAAGCTTTGTTCCACTTAAATGAGAGATCATATCCTGTCGCAGTTTTAGTCACCACATCATTAGGATCGTCTATAAGCAGAAAGTCATTCGACAGACTATCAGAATTCAAAGACACTGATGCATTACCAGATGTATTATCATTCTGCACTGAAGTGCCGTCAATAAGTACCACCAGAGACAATTCATCCATATATGATGTCAAAAACGCCACTACAGAGTTTTTCTGCTCATAGCCGGTGTTAGAGGAATAGATAACATCTCCTCCCCTGTCATAAAAATCGATCACACTCTCTTTCAGTTCCAATGCTTCGACCGACTGCCCATTACTCAGAACAAAGCCTGCATTTGCCTGACATGCAATCAGCAGAGAACACGCCAACATCCCAAACTTTTTCATATCAATAACCTTAAATTAAACTCAATTAGCCTTAAAATAGATAATTCTTATATGTGAATTATTTCACAATTCTCTGTTGTTAATTTATACTACATAAATATAATGTCAACCACTTTTGCATTGACTTCACAGCGACGACGTGTTATTATTCTCCCATGAAATTCTTCTCACGCACTAGCACTAAACACCTTTTCTTAGCCGCATGCCTGCTATCTTCATTTTGCACACTAGCCGGAGAGCAGTGCAAGGGTAACGGATGCATTAATTTCAGCAGATCGCCGGAAGGAAAGCTTCGTTTTTTTGTACGCAATAATACAAAACATCCTGAACTGGCCTGCACTGTCCGCTTTAACGGCAAACCCATCTACTTTGGCGTAACAGACCGAACTGAAGAGTTCCGACTTAAAGCTGGCTGGGACTGGCAACATGTCTCTTGGCGCTGCGTCCCTTCTGATAAAGCCACTGTAGGATATAAGGGGTGTAAAAAAAGAGACAGTCAGGCATGCTACTACAGAACTACTTACTGAGAGATACTGAGGCATGTCACTACAGAAGAACACTCCGGAGAATGAACCCTACGCAGCCTTTTGGGAAAACCTTAACACTAAGGGAATTTGGGGGTTTTCTGAAACAGATCTTGATGAGATGCTGCGAGAAATAGGAATAACACCAACAGAGGCCATTGCCTGTGAAGAACCCATATGGAGAGCATTAAGATCGGCAGCCACAGTGGCTGACAAAGGAATAGTGCCTTCAGTAATATTTAAACTTCACTACAGTAATCGCAGAGCATTCCTTGGCATCACCAGCAAAGAGCCGGATAATCTTACCAGCAACTGGCTATGGGGGGAGATAGCTCCTCTGCACCAAGGCGTCGAAGCACTCGAAGGGTGGAATATACAAGAGTTTACCGATAGCTTTTTATCCAATGAACTACTATCTATAATCCAGTCACTTGATGCAGAGCACCTGAACAGTGTGTTTTCACTACCGGAAGACGAACGCCGGACAGCTCTTACCTATACACTTTGGGCATTCATGACCTATGCGGAGTTTTTAACCCATCAAGATCCTAGTACCCGATTTATCAAGGACATTGTAGGTCACAACATATTTTCGCCTGACGAGATCCTTAACGCACTCGACTACATATTGCGCTGTGAAAAATATAGAAATTTCACCAACCTTTACGGTCATTATTACGATGCCGCAAGAATATACGACAGCCTCAATACCATTACCAGCAAAACACTGAATCGGGCTGCATCAGATTATGAAAAGCTGTCACGCAAGTCGGACAAAGAAACACTCCACTGGCTTTACCTCATCAACGTTGAAAAAAGTGACTTTATACAACATCTGAATACATCAAAAGGGAGATCAGACAAAGCATGTCTGTTAATCCTCAACCGACTCAATTTGACACCTTTTGAGATTCTGAGCACCGATGCCCACCAGCTCAACGGCCTTGGCAAAGCAAAGCTTATCGCACTAATAAATTGACTTTGAGGGCTGTCTGTGATAATATAAGCTCTCTCCAACAGTAGATGGCTAACTCTATGTCACAGGTCGAACTCATTACAAACTTCATCTCGAAAGCAATATCAGAAGGCGACGCTGAGGTTTGCAGTCACCTGTTAGATTTCGAACTAAAGAGCAATGATTACCCGCTTGATCTGGATGTCTATCGCACCCTCACTTGGGGAAAGAACTACTCAACACTGGCCCCTATCGTTAATGCCGCGTCCCGCCGCTTTAAAGTTGTCTATGAAAGCGTATGGCTTGCTGCATGCTGGAATCGAGATATCTCCCCGTTGACAACGAACTTTACAACAGAAGAGGCAAAATTAAAATCTCAACAACTATGGGGCAAACTTGATAAAAATAACATTCCGAAAGACGCGCTCGACGTTATTAACCGTATTCTCGAAAGTGGAAGCATGGAATGCTACAACCTCGCTATGCGGTACGGTATGCTCCAGCCGGTCTTTTCTGACACCTCACTCTTAGAAAGAGCCATACCTTACGGACTAGACAGTCGCGTTAACACTAAAAGAGCAATACCTACCGTTTCTCAGTTTTTAAAGGATATCCGCAAAAATAATCCTGACTTCTGTGCTTCCGGAGATAGCGGGGCTGAAGCGGCGGGACGCTTAAGCTTAATCTCAGAATCCCTGACAGAAGAAGCGGCTGGACTTGGTGTAATCAACCTCAAATCTACCCTTACGCACAACGCCAGTCTGGCATATATTGCAAAGGTAGCGGAATCCACAGGTATGAGCGTATACGAACTCTCTGCTGCAATACCCAACCCGCAGTACATGGACATGACGTCGCTAATGAGTGAGGCTTTTGCTGCTTATGTAAAAAAGATATCGGGTTATATGACGCTGGTTGAAATTTTATCTCAGATTTCATTGCCGATAACTTCTGGCAGCCGCATCGCAGAAGTAGAAGCAGAAATGATAAAAAGAGCTGGCAATTCAGATGACGCATCAGGCTTCTTTACAATGTTGCTGAACATTTCTCTTGAGCAACACTTTACCGACCCCGACTCAACACTGAGCTATCTTAAAAGCCTTGTACTCTCCTTGAGACAATCCCCTGCATATCCCTTCTACGTAGAAAATGTAAAAGGAATGCGAGACGCATTGCTCACAATGTTAACTGACTTCCACAGTTATCACAGTGCTTCAGAAGGACTCGGTATTCCACACGATAACGAAGCGCCTGAGTTTGCCTTATCAGTTTTAGAGGACTTGCTGTTTACAGAGTCAGGTAAATGGGTTGAACTCGCACAGCGCATTCTGCATGTGTCTTCTAGCAAGCATAATCTGAAAAACCGTATGCGAGTAGCACGGGTCGCATTTGAAAAATACCTTAAAGCAGAAAACCAAAAACCTTCAGGACGAAATCATTACTACCATCAGAAAGACGCTTCTCTTTCAAAACTCCTGAACACCCTGTTCAACAAATATTACGGAACAGATAAAAAGATAGGCATAGTAGATCAGATAATGACCCGCAATGAGGTCAAACAGAAAATGTCTGATCTGGGCTACCTGCTGGAAGACATTGTTTTCAACATCACAGAAGAAAGAGTGGTGGAATTTATCAATAAATCAAATCAGATAAAAGATCACGACAAGAAGCTTTCCATGATGGCTACCACACTGGACTTACAGCCCCTTGAATGGATGCATAAGACGGCCATTAATGACCAAGGGAGAGCTGCCCTAATGAGACTGATTACACAATAAAACTTTACATCGTCATTATTTTGTGTTATTATTTTCAAATCAAATAAAGAAATAAAGGCCAATCTGATGCAATCTCTAACCACTCTGATCAAGCTTGACAACAAAGACTCCAATGGATACAGCGCTGCCCCGCTGACTCGTGCGATCTTCAGCCGTCTTTGCAAAATCGCCTTCTATGATTTTGAGGGAGATAAATTCTCAAAGGACTTAGACAAGAGTGTGGCTGACTTTTCCCGCAATAATATCGAAAGCATCAAAAATGATATCGCGGAACTGTTTGCAGTATTCGACGGAGATAAGCTGAAAGCACTCTATACACTCACCCCATTTCTGCAAGAGGGTTATGCGCAATCGATAGGGATTGAAGATCTTATCATTAAGCTTCTCGATAATGAGTCAGGTGATCTTATCGACCCTTCACTTGCAGATATTGCAGCCCTTAATGATATATTCAAGGGTTCAAAGCCGTTGAGGGAAAGAGGTATTGCACTACTAGAGCGTCATTTTGCAAACCATCCGGAGAGACGCAATGTACGCAATCATGGCGAACAGTACAAAAGTCAGGCTACTCTTCTGAGTTGCATAATGAAGGGGTTAGATGTGGAAAAACATTTTGATGCTTTTTCTGAATTACTCCCTTATACGAACCTGCTTGATGGGCACGATGCCGCAGAAAACGAGTTAGATATCGCCAAAGGCTTCTTCACCAGCTTAAAAACAGCCCTCAAGGCAGCCGAATTGGGACTTATCGACCCCGAATTCAAAAACAGCAAGTACTCTGGAAGCAATACTGCTCTGGCAAATTGTATCAAAAGAATGCTAGACGGTGATAACGAACAGAGAGAAGCCTTTCAGAGCTTGATTACAGCTCCGGCCTGCAAGAATGCTCAGGAATTTGTACTCCGAGACTTCAGAAATCCTGAACTCGTTAAGGCGGAGATAGATACAGTACTGAAGGAATTATCCAGAAGCAGCTATAGCACTCAGCGATTCAAAATCGAAAAGCTTCAGGAAACACTCTGCTTCTTTGCCAAGCAATGTGACGTTGAGCAAATTTTTGCTCACAACAAAGACGATTTGCCAAAAGCGTTATTTGAACTTAGCAAAACACAGTATGGTTTGCTGTACGTGCAAGCCGTTCTGCCTCAATATTCAGCAGAAACGCTAATTCCACTTGCCAAAACGTTTCCGCAAGTAATTAATTTGACCGAATCGTATGAAGTTAACATCCATGAAGCCATGATTCTTGTTACTTCAGACAAGATACGCGGTCAATTACTTCAGCAGCTTTAAAGTGATGGAAGGCGGAGACAACCTTCGCCTTCTCCGGCCAGCCGTCAATTTAAAGATCGAAATCTTCAAATTCACTTTTTAAGTTTTCGCTTTGCTTCTCTCGGTATGCCACCAAGTCATCGTGTCCTCCCACATAGATTTCACCGATAAAGATTTGAGGAACAGTTTCTACCATGCAGCCTGTTCGCTCGAATATATCCGCGATGAAAACTTCTTTTGATACATCTTCACCCACCTTTATCAGCTGAATCTCGTAACCATCTACCTTCAGCATATCGAGCGCCTTTACGCACCAACCACACCCAGATACCTTTGAGTACATTGTGACTTTTTCCATCTTTCCGATCTCATTGTTGAATACATGGTGAATGATATTATAATAGGTCAACTATTTTATACCACTTAAAAAATAAAGGATTCTTCCAATGCTGGATATGATCGTCGCGCATGACAAAAACTTTGCAATAGGAAAAGGCAATACATTGCCATGGAAATGCCCTGCCGACATGGCGTTTTTTAGGAAAACCTCCAAAGTTTATACATACCTCATAATGGGTAGAAAGACCGTAGAGTCACTGCCCAACCAAACACTGCCCGACAGGCTGATATACACGCTTAGTCGCACCAACCCTGATTTTGACAAGACCGTAATCACTTCTATTGACGAAGCGGTTTTGCTGGCAGAAAAGCGACACTTTCTCGTAGCTGGTGGCGATTCTGTCTATCGCCTGATGTTACCATACTGCACCAACTTGTTTGTTACCGTGCTTGATATTGAGGTAAAGGGGGCTGACACCTTTTTCCCTGAAGAATACCTCAACACCTTCTCTCTTAAAGGCGTGATTGAGGAAGGAATTTCCAACGACATTCCTTATCGTATTCTACGCTACCAAAATCACGTACAAAAATAATACATGTGTTATAATGGAGACCGGTATTTTATTATTAAGGTCTTCATATTATGCGCCTGAAAGAGCAAATGGCCATTACCCATAATTTAACGGCTGATAACTTATTATTTGCTTCAGAGATGGGCGGGCTTGTATGCCCGTCCCTCGCTGTCATCAACACGATTCACGAGTATAAAAACTTCGGTGAAATTACGCTGCTGATGAACCCCAAAAAAGTGAATTTCCGCACCACCCCTGCTTATACCAGTGACACCTCAACCGCTCGCTACCCGACCTGCTACTACCAATGGAGCAGAGTAACGATGGAGCGCTTCAGTGAAAAGGTTCAATCTCTGACGGCGGATTTAAGCAACATCCACACACGGGCAGGTTATCTTGAAGATTCCGATCTAAAAAAAGGAGCCAAACACAATTCCCAGCGCTTTTATGATGATATCAGGGTAATGCTGACATTCTTTCGGGAGAGAGGCGACAATCCGCGTGTATATCGCAAGGAGCGCACGTCCGGTATCAGTATCCTTGATAACCTGAAAGATGGACGCCGCTACCTCAAGAAGCTTGCTCAGTTCGATATGCGGCAAGATCCTGATGGCAAGACGCTGGTGCCACTATTTCAGGAGGCTATGAGTCATTACTATAAAGATTTTGCCATGAAACGACTTAAGCTAAGTGAAAGCGATCTCGACAATCCTGAAAACGCAGCCTACCTGAAAGAAGAAATTGAGTACATGGAGACTCATTACACCAAAATGTACCTGCAAGAGGTGAATGGCGAAATAGCCCCTACCTTTACGGCGCTAAGGAAGGCTTCAGATTATGCATCCGGATGCAAAAAAGATCCCAAGCCTGTTGATACCATCAAAGTCAGCAAGAGCCTGCTAGGAAGGTTGAAAAAATCCCCCTCCCTAGACAGCGAATACAAAACATGGATAGACAAACAGATACAATCTGCCTTCCACACCCCCTATTTTTACGCTGAAGGTAAGAACAGTAGACGTAAAGCGGCCTATACCGCGCAAAACCTGTTAAAAGCCATGAAACATAAAGGCAACGGGGCTGAGAGCGGCCTTTTTCTGGGTGCAAATAGCGTCAGGGCGCACTGCGCGAAAAGCATGACAAGCTTACGACAGGTTTCAGAAAACATCAGCCGTCTCGTTCCTCGCGAAACCATGAAAGATATTGGCTCCAAGCTGAGCGATAAACTGTCAGACTTGCCTGACATTCTCGCGCCTTACTATTTGTATCAAACCAATTCAATGCATTATCGGGATGCTGTCTATGAAGAGATTGTAGATTACGCAAGACGATGCCGTAATGTGAATGCACTGGAGAGCTTCAAGGATATCGATAGCGATGCGCTTGAGGCGATAAACAGCCTCATGGACGCACTGGAGAATGCACCTTCCGAATATTTTGAAGTGAAGTTCAATAAGGTGGTGACACTGGACGACTTTGACGTCGCGATTGTTCCAAAGAACACCTGCAAGTCGGTACTTGATACTCTGCAAGCTCAGGGGGTTAAAATCAAAACCTACGATCCTGACAAAGAGCACTCCCGTAGCATTGCGATTAATACACAGGAAGCTCTGCTCTTCGGCGCTACAGGAAAGACTCTTTCGCTGAATCAGGATGTTCAGCCCGAATTGGAGCTGAGTATTTAGCGGCTAATTTCTTCACTTTAAAAGTAGCACTAGTAAGGCATATTAATACCGTTTATACTTCATCACGATTAATACGTGGTATATATAAACGGTATTTTAATATGAAAATTATGATGAACCATGGTGGTTACGCCTACACATCACCACACCTAGCTGGTGGCCGAGCTGCAATACGCACAACTGAACGAATATTTCCAAAAGCCTTACGGGCGATAAAACAAGACAACAACAAAGAACTAAAGCGGCTTGTTGACAAGTTGGAACTTGGCACCAAGGAACTGTCTGTACTTTTAAGCCATGCCTGCATGGGGAGGCATACATACGACATGGCAGCTATGCTACTTGAGGCTGGTGCAGATCCCACTGACTCTGACTGCCTCGCTCTGCGTTATGCACAGAGTCGCTATGATACAAAGTTGGAAACGCTACTACGACAATACAGTAGCAAACTAAGCATGCACACTATTTATGCTGTCGTTTGACATTGTGTCTATTTATTATTCACTTAAACGTAAATTATCAAAAATAACATTGAATAAACGAAGTATTATGATAGCTTTATCGTCACGGAAAGACTCTTAACCGGTAACACATTTATTTTTACGTTCAATTTTATAAGAGAGTTAAAACAATGAGCCAATCTATTATTTTCGCTAAAAAACTGTTCTCAAAAGACGCCGCGCCTAAGCTTGTTATGAGTCTGCAACGACTCGTTAAGCACATTCAGAATCAAGGCGAAAAGCACATCATAAAGGAGACTCCGCGAAGCTCAAAGATTGAGTACAAACTTCATGGTGTCACCGCTACAGTAATCACTCATTATGGTGAAAAAGAAATTCTAATCCCTGAGGCCGGACGTGCATTTTTCGATATGGGCGAACAGTCTTTCTATGATATTGATGCTGACAAGTTATTTTCACTTACGCGACAATTGGGCCTTGAAAAAGGCCAGCGGCAGACGAAACAAGCTGCATAGCTTTAAACAGAACAGAAAAAAGGGCATTTTTAAATGCCCTTTTTAATGCCTGATTAAACTAGATCACCATCTCCTGCTCGCGTTCTGGCTGCTTGTATTCAAGAACCCTTTCTGTGGCTGCACGGTAGACGTTAACGTGCTCCTGAAGATCTTTAGTCACATATTCCAGTCGCCGAGCCTTATCTTCCATTTCCTTTGCCTGCTCAGGCGTCCTTTGCGTTGACCCCCATTTCTGATAGTTTTCGAACTTCTTCGTCATTTCAGATATTTTAAGATCAGCATATTTAATAAGCGCCTGATGATCTGAGCCTGAGAAATTTGAGAACAATGGCTTTGGATGCTTCTCCAGCTTAGCCATTCTTCGCTCGTATTCTGCGCTCACGTCGCTTTTATGATCAGGCTCCACATCCTTAACGTAATCCTGCAAAAGTATGTCAGCGGCTATATCAAAGCCTAATTTTCCATTTTTAAAACGACCCCTGCCTAGCGTAGACTCGAAGACAGTTCCATCAACCACCAAGGTCTTTACATTGTCGTTAGGCGTAACTTCACTCCAACCATTGTACACAGACACCAGATAGTCTGCCGGATCGCGCTCCGTTACGCATAACCCCTCAATTACCTTTGCACGCGCCAGCATGGTATTGCTATGCGGGAACTTTTTAGCAAAAGCATCTTGTTTCTCAGGCGTAAACAACGTCTTAATATAGCCCATCGCCGGACTGGACTTCTGGTCGTGCGCAAGATAGCTTTCATGCATTGCGCTTAGCTCTTCAGAGACTACACTACCCATAATTGCTGTGTTTCTTGGGGCTGCATACTTACTTTCTTCATCCATTATCACTACGGGTTTTGACACTCCCAAGCCATCGCTTTTGAAACCTGACAGGTAAGTTGCGAGCTGTTGTGGTGTCATAGCATCCCGATCAGCTTTATCAACATATGCAAAACTGACTTTATCCATCATGCTTTTCAGTAATTCAGGCCCACTCTTGGCGAGTACGCCCGAGTAAAACATCTTATTCTCGGATGGTGGATTGATGCACCACACCTTAGCTCTGGTACTGCCCACATGGGTGCGGATCGGCCTTCCCTTCAGCCACTCGCCACGGTACTCCGCCTTCAATGCTTCATCGCCAGCCGGTGTGGTTAATGTCATCACAAATCCACGTCCTCCGTATCCGTTATCAACGGACACCTTAAATCCTTTTCCATGAACAAAGGTCAGGTTTTCGATAACGTCCCGCTTAAAGTTGCGATATTCTTCGCTCGTGAAGTCAAATGCATCACTTGCATAAACAGGATGGGTATCATACTCACTGGCCAAGGCATATTGGCGCTCAAGGTTTTTGTCCAGCTTTTCCAGCTCTGCGTATACTTTAGCCAGCACTTCCGGATCTTCTGCCTCAGAAGGCAGCCTGACCTCGATTGGCATTTCTGTCTCGTATTTATCATTCATCCCCTGCAACCGAATACTGATTCTTGCTGCCTCAGCATCCAATGCAGTTGTATCCAGTTTAGACACCCCAAGCGCAAAAGGCTCCATCGGGCGTGACTCTTTGACGTCAGGCTTCTCAATACCCTTTGCCTTTAAACGCGCTTTTAGCTGATAATCAAAAGCTGTTACATTTAGCACATCGCCGACATTCAGGGTCATATCCTCAAATGTCATATCAACTTCGTGATAGCCCTTTTCATCCAAGCGGTCGAATACGAAAAGTCTTGATTCAGCGACTGTTAACCCCTGAAGAAAAATTGCCTCATGCTTAACGTGCCTGATCTCGGTCTTGCCGGTCTCATAGTTGTCACAGTGCATTGGCAAAAAGGATTCCGCTCTTCTGACCTCGCCACCGTTTGCTTGTAATTCCTCACCCAGTCTTGAGATTGTTGCACGGTGCTGAGAATAATTTTTTATTGGAGACCGATAACTCATAAAATAACCCCTGAATAAATATACAACCTATTATAACACGATGTAATTTGAAGCCACACATGTTTTGCAAAATTCAACAAAGTATCCCATTAGCATTTTGCTTTTTCGTGTTATTATGACCCCTCACATAAGGAGTATTTTACAGATGTTTGAATTAGGTTGTTTTGTCGCAGGTCTGGTTACGTTCTCAGGCTTTATGAGTTTGTTTGAGATAAGTGTCCTGTCCTGTAATCCATTAAAGCTTAAAATCCTTGCCGAGAAGTATAAACACCTTCGGTTGTTTAACACTCGCGCAAAGGAAATTGCCAGTTCAGTAATGGTGACCAATATCGTCGTGGATGTTGCAGGCGCTTCCTACGGTGGAACCATGGCTTATAAGCTCTTTGGCAACAACATTGAGTACACTGCTTACACTGTTGCTGTGACAGTATTACTTCTGCTTTTCAGCACCCTGATCCCTAAGTTATATGCTTCCAGCAATGCTCCCAAGGTGCTTCGCATCTTTGGTATTGCGATAATTAGCATCTACTACATCACCCGCCCTGCCGTGGCACTCCTTTATCTGTTCGTCTCGCCCTTTGTGAAAGGCGAAGTTAAAGAGGTATTAACGCAATCAGAGATTAACTCCGTTATCAATCTCGCAGAGAGCAATAACATCATTTCTGACAGACAGTCTTCCCTTATTAGTAACATCCTGTCACTAACCGACAAAACGGTAGCCGATATTCTGCCGCACGGTACGCCTGTAGAAACAGTGTCGGTAAAAGATTTCGTAAGTGACTATCAGGGGATCATTGAAAACGGAAGACACAAGCGTTACGTGGTAACGCTGGAGGAAAATGACTCACATTCTCCAGTAGGAATTGTCCTGTATCGGGATATGATTAAAGCCCATATGGCAGGTCTGTCAGGAGAGACCAGAATCGTAGATATTATGCATTCAGCTCTCATTACAAACAAGAATGAGCTGGCAATTGCGCTGGTGGATAAGCTGGATAAGAACGCAGACCATATCACTGTCGTTGTAGACGACCAAAACAAGATGCTTGGCGTCCTTCAGGCTGACGACATTATCGGCCACCTTATCAGATAAAGGAGCAGGCAGCTTGCATAAAGCCCTCAAGCCGGAGAACCATTACAATGAAACAACCCGCCACTAAAGTTGATAAGGTATCCATTTACCGTGCAACAGAATCTGCGAAAAGTGTTGTCGCCAAAGCATTGGAAACAGCTGAAAAACTCAAAGCAGACTCAGAAAAAAAATTAAGACTAAAGAAAGGATTGTGCAAAGCCTGCTTTTACTTGAGATCTCCCCGATTGGGGGGTGCTTGCTTCACTACCCGTGAGTGCGGCATTTGCAAGGAGCCTCAAAATTATTCATCAACAGCCACCGACACTCTCTGCCTGCCCTGTGCTAACTTAAATCAGCTTTGTAAGCAGTGCGGCGGCGACATTGACACTAAAAACAGAAGAAGCCGCTAGTTAAGCGTTAAAACATGGTATAATAAAACCTGAATTACGATGTATTTTTATTAAGGATATCTACGATGACTGCTGCACCCGATAAATTCAGAAAACCAGTTACTATAAACTTCCGCTCTGTCGACGGAAACAGAACCGAAACGTTTGACACAGCCCAAGACTTTTTTGAAAAATGGGGGGCAGACAGAAAAGCGCCCGCTCAATGGAATAATAGCGAAGGTGACGGCATCACCATGATGGATGCTGCGGATGAGGCAAGTTTTCTTGAGCTGCAAAGAGAATGTAAGCGCCAACATCAATTCAGCTTCAACAGCATGACAATGAAATTTGCTGAAAAATACCTAAATATTGACGAGGGCTTGTTAAGCGAATTATTTGTTTCTGCACAAGAAGAATCTCCAGCCGCACCATATGCAACACAGTTCGGTAATGCCTTCTCTATCAGCACCCAAGACCCGCTGTTTAATACCCTTCAACCTGAAGTGCCAAGCAACTACAAGAACGCAGGCATCCAAAAAGGTGATTTCTATCGGGAAAACACACTTATCATGCGTGATGATGTGCATGATATAGCTATCGTTATCGATTTTTCTAGTACCGCTGAATCATTAAATGATATCGCAACCCGACGCATCAACAAAGGCACTAATGTCGGCTACTTTATGGAGGACAAGGAAGATTTTAACCACAAGCCATGGCAGTCCAGTCATATATTCGGCAATGATATTGTCATTTACTCTATCTATAAGCGCATCGAAAGAGACTTCGGGAACGACCCCTTCTTTGAGCCTGAAAGTGTCTCGTATGGCGGATTCAATAATTCCAAGCGAACTCCTGTCGCGCAAGATTTCCTTTCTTATCTTGCAGATCGAAGCCATCAGAAGCATGCTGACTACCTGCATGACCGAGCAGGAAACCGCAAAGAGGGAGATCGGCCCACGACAGCCCTTATCACTATTAAGGGTGACCTTCTGGCGGCTTCAGGCGCAACAAAAGAACTGGGCGGCATCTGGGTTGAAATAGAGAAAGGGGAAGCCCCTGTATTTCTGAAGGAAGGCACTGTCCTGATTGAGCATTATCACCCTGAGTATCTGATAGGTGATTTTGAAGATCGCGACCCGAACAAGAGCCTGCACACCTTTGAAATCCCCTCCGAACAGGAACAAAAAGAGATCCAGAAAAATATCGATAAAGGCATAGCCCTTGAAGATAAGCTAGGCCTCTGGTCTTGAACAGAAACGGCTGCAATTATGCAGCCGTTTTTATGTGGTGGAGGCGGTTGGATTTGAACCAACGAACGCTGAGCGAGCAGATTTACAGTCTGCGACCTTTAACCACTCGGATACACCTCCAAAAACACTTTTAACTGGTTGCGGGAGCCGGACTTGAACCGACGACTTTCGGGATATGAACCCGACACTCTACCAACCGAGTTATCCCGCATAAAAATGGCGCTCACGGCGGAGTTGAATCCGCGTTACCAGCTTGAAAGGCTGGTGTACTGACCAACTAGACGACATGAGCAAAACTACAAATTTGGTGGTCTCTGGTGAACTTGAATCACCGACCTCACCGTTCATAAATTACCGAACAAACCTGATCAGTAATTTTTACTCTCAGTGAGAGCTGATGCGAACAGCTACATCAGAGGATTTCAACAGATTGTCACGCACCTTCAGGCTGACGAAACCCGACTCCGAAGGGGGTCGTAACACCGCTGAAAACCCGATGAGCTTCTTCACTTTCTGCCATCGCCTGAACGGGTCGTCAGGCATACTTACAGTTGCCTGACGAGCATTCATTACGCGCTGTGCCGCTGCCTGCGGCACGCGAATGCGAATACACTCTAAAACTAAACCCAGCCCTCTGCGGGCGATGACCTGCGCTGCTGCCTGATGGCTGGTCAGCGTTCCTCGCTGATATTTCAACGCACCGATTAGGCTGGTGAAAGCAGGATTGACCGCTTTCGTTAATATTCCCTCACGCCATGCTCGGCGGGTCAGAAGTGTGAGGATTTGACTGTACGCCAGCGCTGAGAGCATCACCCGATGCCCTTTAGGTAACGCCTCTTTCAGCGCCTGTTTTTTGCGTGTGAAGTCGAGTTTCTCGTGCGCTATACCAACACCAAACCGCTTGGCGATCTCAACAACCTGTTTCGCTGAATCACCCGCTATCGCGCTGCGCTGGTGGCTGGTGAGACCTCTCTGCGAAACATCACAGGGGATGCTGGCGGTGAAAACTTTATTCCCGCTGGTATCGACAACCGTCACCGCCAGATGGTCTTGATTTACGTCCACACCCAGCGCCCCGCGCTCGAACCCCGTCACGGACTCGGGCGGCTGCTCTGCCACCGTGACCGCAACCTGCCAGCCGTATTTATGCCGACTCAAGCGCACAGTCAGTGCCTGACCGTAGCCGCTTAAAACAGCGTTTTTTGTGCCTTTTTCACCGTGGTTTTTCAGATAGGCATCCTGAAGCTCCCTGAACTTATCTGACGAACCCGCCGCAATGCGCCTGATATTCTCCGCGCAAGCCGCCAGAATAGCCTCATGGCCGTAATTAAACGTCAGATCTTGCAGCACCACTCTGCCACCGCCAATAGCGTCAGGCAGCCGCAGGGTGAGTGAAAACGTGCCGTCAGGTTTTGGTTTAAGCTGTGCGCCCTGATTGCCCATCCGCTCATCTTTCGAACCGATGACACAAAACTGGTTGCTCCGGCTCTGCCGCCACTCGTCCAGCCACGCCTGATGGTCGGAAAAGTTATTTTCAGCGAGGTGGTGCTGGGCATTAAAACGACTTTTACTGCCGAAGCACATGCGGGGAAGCTGACCGGATTCGCCTTCCAGCCTTGTCAGCTTACGCTGCTGTGCCGCAAGATATCGGGACTTTTGATGTGATTTAGAAAGTAAGCGATCTATTACTTCACGCCTGCCGCCCGTTTTGTGAAGCATGGTCGCTTTATCCCGCAGGGTTTTAATGGTGCCGGATACAGCATTAATACGCTCAGAAGTGTTCGACTGGTAAAGCTTATTCAGCTCTTTCTGACTGTCCAGCTTGCCCTGAAGTGTGATCAGGATAGCATTATACTGGCGTCCCGTGATGTTGAATTTTTTGAGAAATTCACGCTTACGCTCATTTGCGGTGAGCTTTCCAGCACACAGGCTGGCGTAAAGCTTACGCTCGACCTTACCTGACAAGGCAGCAAACGCCGCCAGTGCGTCAGAGACCGCGCTGTCCGCAGGTTTGTAGAGAGTCGTAAACGTCGAAATTTGCTTCATTCCGCCTTTATACACTGTATTTTTATACAGCTCAAGCAGCAAGCCGCTTTTTGCTCCTGTTACTCCGCTTACCATACAGTCTGGTGCTAAAAACCGTCATCAGTGTGATCACGTCTTTTACTAATTCCTGTTCAAAACTCAAAGGCTCTGACTCGTTATGGATCATCACTTTACAGCCTGACCAGCGGCATAATTGAAACACCGGTTCGTGACCGAATCTCAATAACCTGTCTTTGTGCGTCAGGTGTAACTCACCAATTTCACGGTTCAGCAGCATCGCCACCAGCTTTCGCAGGCGCGGTTTTTTGCAGTTTAATCCTGAACCTAAATCAGCCAACACGACATCACAATGCTTTGCCAGATACGCACTCTGCGTGACCAAATCCGATTTCTGATCGTGAGAACTCACCCGCGCATAGCCAATCTTAAGCTTTGCTGGCTCGGTCAGCCTGTAGCGCCTGTGACCGCCCAAAGTACGTTTTGCCGGATGCAACCTTCCCTCTCTGTCCCAGCGCCGCATCGTTGGCACTGACACCCCGCAAAACTGCGCTGCCTCACCGATACTCACTAAACCTGATTCAATAATTTGCATGACCTGTCACCTCTATGATCAGGTTTAGTCAAAGATCACGCTATAAGCAAAAACCCTTATCAGGGGTGCGCTCTACCAACTGAGCTATGAGACCTTTAACACTCGACAGGAGATATACTCTTACAAAATATGGCTGACGGAACTGGATTCGAACCAGCGATGGGCTTTCGCTCGGCGGATTAACAGTCCGCTGCCTTCGACCACTCGGCCATCCGTCATGAAAATGGTGCCGCCTGAGAGCCTCGAACTCCCGACCTCCTGATTACAAGTCAGGCGCTCTGCCAACTGAGCTAAAACGGCGAATTAATACAAAGGTGGCGTGGGTGGAGGGACTCGAACCCATCACGTCTTAGGGTTAGAAGCCCTCTGTTTTCTCCAATTAAACTACACCCACACAATGACTGTACATTTTTACAAAATGCGTTACTTTAATTTTACTGAAATTTGGTGGAGTTAGGCAGGTTCGAACTGCCGACCTCTTGAATGCAAATCAAGCGCTCTCCCGACTGAGCTATAACCCCAAATCTTTTTATCGCCTTGTGCGAAGACGCCGGATGCGTCGATTTCTTTTGGTCTCATGTACCATCTTACTCTCCCTCTAAAAATTGGTGGGTCGTGCTGGACTCGAACCAGCGACCAATTGATTAAAAGTCAACTGCTCTCCCAACTGAGCTAACAACCCGTTTAAATCAAAGCCTGTAGCAATCCTCAGATACAAAAAAGGCGACTCAATTGAGTCGCCCTTGTTATGAATCCGAAACCTTAAATCGGCTTTCGTTTTCGCAGCACAGGGCAACTCAAAGCATATTTATATGCTTTGTTCGTCTCTCTGATAATCATTGCTGCGTTCATTGGATTACTCACTTTAAATCTATTGATACGGGACTAATTTCCCTATGCTTGATGTCATTATAGCGCCAAGAATTAATATGTCAACTAATAAATTAAAAAAATTTCAACCCCACCTAAAGTTGACCGAGATGGTATTTTGTGTTAATATTAAATCATATTACGATAACATTGAAAGTAGCATGAAGAAAGGCCAGTCCGCACTTACCAAGATTATACTCGCTATGGCAGAAGGTAGTAATGAATCGCTATCAGAAATAGCCAGCTGTAGCACCAATAGCGTTCTGGTGTCGGCGCTTCAGATTGCTAAGCTTAATAAAAACCATGATGCCCAGCTTATTATAGCCTCAAACATGCAACAGAAGGACGCCAAGGAGCTATTTAAGCAGCTTGTCGGGCTTTGCAGAGATGAGCAAATCGATAGCGCAAAATTACTTCTAAAGGCCGTCTCACCTTTTTCTGCCAGCGATGCTAATGCGGTGCTGAATTTTGCCTACATGCGGAGCGCGGACTTTTGCGACAAAACTGCGACAAATCTTATTGCCTACAATACCGCGTTACGCCTGTTTGGATCATACTTAAATATTCATGTTCACAGTGATACTCCGCGCATAGCGAGTGAGTTGCTAAATAAAAGTCTAAGTGTTGCTTTTCGAATAACGCATGCGTATCCCTATTACCTTAATGTGGTTCGGGAAGGTGATTTCGATATCGTGGATTTTAGGGCGCTAACACTTGGAGCCTTACTTTCTCCGTTTGAATCTGACCTTGAAAGCTTTTGCGCTCTGGTTGCGGGGGATTTATTTCAGGATATTAAGTATAAGTCAGAGGTGTTCAAGTGCCTGTTGGAATACTGTCAGTGCAACAGGGAAGTAAGGCCACTTAAGTTCAAAAAAATAGTATCTATCATATTTACGTCGAAAGACGTCGTGCAAAAACTTTTAAATGAATTAAGCGAAATGGAGCTGATGGAGGTATTCTTTTACCTTGGCGAATGGTTAAAGCCTCACCTTCATCATATTGAAGTCAATGAACTCAGTATACCCCCTTCCCTCGTGGCCGAATCGCCAGATATCACCACACTCATGCAGTTTTGCATCTGCCACTGCTTATTATTCAAAGCAGACACACGCATTGATGCGCCATATACCTATGGCCGTACTGATAAATATAAAGTAGATACTGCGGTGAGCACCCTGTGCAACACTTTGCGTCAGCAAAAGGGCATTACCTCCCTAAAACTAATCTCTGATAAGTTGCATATCCTGAAAACCAATAGCCAAAACAGAGCTGGTGCCCCCGAAGAATCTATCGGTGCAGTCATGACCGAATCAGACATCGCGAAACTATGGGCCTCCATGGATTGGGATTTGACCGGTGCCTCTGCCGAACTAAACACACCAGTAAAAGCCCTACTGAGAAAAGCAATAAAGCATATTGGAAGCTCACCAATATTCAATCAGTCGATACTTCATAAAGCAGGCATATATTCTGTGCTTGAAATTGGCATCAATGAGGCCGAATTCGATCTCCTTGAAAGCTTCATGGATTTTTCAGATTTAAATTTCGCCTTTGTCAAAAACCCGAAGTCCGCGATGACACTGCTTGTTAAGTCAGCATCAAAAGGAGAGTAATGTTATGCCAAAGATCTTCGCTGTATCAATGAAAACTTCCTCTTTACTCCTTCTGTCTATACTTTTATCAGGATGTGAGAAAGCAAAAGAAGAAATCAGCCTAGAAGACGCCTGCAATAGTGATATCGCATTCTGCCAAGCGATTGAATCTGACAGTCGCTGCAAGCCAGAAAGAAAAGAACTGATCATTGCGCACAATATCTATACAACCATTCGCGATATGAATCACCTCTACAGAGGTTTAATTGCTGCTGAAAGTTTTGTGAAATGCTCGGAGCTGGCCAGACATGTAGAGTATATTAACCCTGACAAAAAATTTGCGACGCCCAACGAGGACGGTAACCATCTTACCGATAAAGAGTTGGCTTACAGAAAGCGATACGCAGCATCAATAGAAAAGCGAAAATCAACCAAACAGAAGAACTATAGAAATGGTCTCAAGGAGCTTCGAAAACTTGAGGAAATGTCATCCTTTAGCAGCATCCCAGAACTAGCCTACTACCACTGGTCTCGGCATCAGGACAAGGATGCGCTAAAAAGACTCCTGAAGGCGGAAAGCGAAGGAAAAATCAATAACTACTGGCTTAAATACGGAATAGCTCAGTACTACTCCACTTATGAGCCTGACAAAGCCCTTGCTGCACTCGAAGAAAGCCTGAGTATGTACCCGCCACAATTATACGAAGACAAACCTGATTCAACAAAGAAACAGCCACCCTTCTCCGACGACGGCCTGCTTCATTTTGCTATATTGAGAAGCATGGCTGGCATAAGCTTCAAAGAAGGAAATCTTGCAGCATCTTATATTTATGCAAAAGTACTGCATTTAAATAACGACAGAACAAGCAGTACAGCTATGATCCTTGAATACATGGGGAGCGCCCATGCCGAGCTGGTGGACAAACTGGATGATTTTGCTGATGCCGTAGACGAAAAGATTGAAAATGGCGAACTGACAGTCGAATATCTTAAAAAGCTCCGCAACATTGCAGCGTAACAGACTATTCGCATAAGATCTTAAGCAGCTCAGAAGGACTGGCACCGCCATCGTCTCGCAGACTCTCTTCTTTCATCAATGCTTCAAGAAAGTCTTCCTGCATGAGCAAGCTCATCATGAATAGCCACTTTGAACTAGGAATAAGCTCTAATACTTTGATGCCTGCCTGCATCCATCCAGTTTTTATGTTACCCAGTTTTTCGGACAGCCTGATGATCTGAGTTGCATTCTCAGCAGAACAGATACCATAGGCCTCAATTCCCACTAACTCTCTCTCTACTGGGGCCGTCAAGGATGACATAATCAGGCGCAATAGCAGCTTTTTTACAACCTCTGCATCTTCATCCGAATGACTACCAAGCAATCCTCCGAATAACACTTCCTGAGTATTGCCGCCCACCGCTTCTTTTAACAAACCAGAGATGTAAAGCAATGAGTACTCCTCTTTTTCTTGTTTAATGTAGCCACATTACGCGGGTTTTTTACTTAACTCAAGTATATCCGATGCCGAATACTTGTTTATTTAAACGACCTATAATAAAATAATCGGGTAACGTTGAATTTACGTTTGACATTTGAAATATATCGTGTTATTATATACACACTGAAACGAACAACTACTTAAGGGTAATTTATGGCAAATCGTGGCGTGAACAAGGTCATACTTGTAGGAAATCTTGGAAACGATCCTGAGGTGCGTTATATGCCAAACGGCAATGCTGTCGCAAACTTGAGCCTCGCGACCTCAGAAACATGGAAAGATACGAACGGTGAGATGCAGGAACGTACTGAATGGCATCGCTTAAGCATGTTCCGCAGACTTGCGGAAATTGCAGGTGAATACCTCAAAAAGGGTTCTCAAATCTACGTTGAAGGCAAGCTGCAAACCCGTAAGTGGCAAGATCAGCAGGGTCAGGATCGCTATACTACAGAGATCATAGTTGATCAGATGCAAATGCTGGGTAATGGCAACGGCAACGGTAACGGTTATCAACAGGATAACAACGGCGGCTATCAGCAGGAGAATAACGGCGGTGGTTATCAGCGCAGCAACTCACAGGGTGGCAACCAAGGCGGCGGATATCAGCGCGGCAACCAGCAGGGCGGCAACCAGCAGGGTGGCAACCAAGGCGGTGGCTATCAACGCGGTAACCAGCAGGGTGGTAATAACGGCGGCGGCAATCAAGGCGGTTATCAGCAGGGTGGTAATAACGGCGGCGGTAATCAAGGCGGCGGTAATCAAGGCGGCGGTTATCAGCAAGACAACCAGCAGGGTGGCAATAACGGCGGCGGTAATCAAGGCGGCGGTTATCAGCAAGACAACCAGCAGGGTGGCAATAACGGCGGCGGTAATCAAGGCGGTGGTTATCAGCACGGCAACCCACAAGGGGGAAATAACGGTGGCGGTAACCAAGGCGGTAATTTCCAGCAAAACACTGGGGGCAATAAGGCCGCAATGACCGAGCCAGATTTCGATTTTGACGATGATATTCCATTCTAGCTTCGGGACACAAAATGTCAATAAAAACAATAGCTTACGACACTTCTCGTAGGCTATTTTTCTAATTAAATCCTATTATTACAATTTAAATGAGGTATCATTAATGCGCTATTCATCCAGTCGAATTCTTCGCCTGAACTTTTTGTTTACTTTCCTCGCCTCCAGCGTATTTTTGCTTTTTGCATTTTTTCTTCAGCATATGGAAGGCCTTGAGCCTTGTGTCAAATGCGTAGACACGCGAGTTGCCTTGTTCGGGGTGGCCCTATTCTCCCTGATAGGTTCTGTGGGGCCGCGTATTCTCTCCAAAGGAAAAGTGCTATTGCCAATAGTCACCATGCTACTGGCATATACCCTATGGACGGTGTGGGACAATTACATGGATCTTTACCATCCCTCTGGCTTTATGACTGCTTGCTCCCTAACCCCAGCAATCGCTTCTATTATCCCTGTTGATACGCTTTTTCCTTGGGCATTCGAGCCGAAAGGTATGTGTTCTAAAACCTATTGGCAATTTGCAGGCATGAATATAGAGGTAGTATTTGCTACACTTATTGCAGTGGTTATTCTCCTCGGAATTCATATAATAGGAGTCGTGGCCACCATAATTCAGCACCTCAAGGCCAAGCATGTATAAAGAACCAGCTAATTTGATCTCTACGGCAAATTTAGCGTGTATTAATTTAGTAGCAAAAACAACAGGACGCCAGACTTTGAATCAGAGCAATCTTTTAAAGATCATCAATGCTCGACTAGAACAGGATGATCTAGTACTTCCGACTCTACCCGATGTTGCACTAGAAATACGCAAGCGGATTTCCGATGAAAGCGTTGAGATTGAAGAAATCGCCGAAATCATTAAAAAAGATCCTGCAATCACTGCAAGAATTATTAAATTTGCTAACTCCCCCTTTGTAAGGGGGGTTAATGAAGTTGATACGATTCAGAAAGCTGTGATCAGGATTGGGCTTAAGAGGCTGAAAACACTAATCCTCGGGTTTGCAATAGAACAAATATTTTTTGCCAGCAATATCTCTGTAGCCACCCAGATGGCAGGCGTTTGGCAGCAAGCCACAGATGTTACCAAAGCGACAGCTACCACTCTTGCAACACTTCACCATAACGGACGGGCAAAAAACCTTAACCCTGATGTCCTGTTCCTGATTTCCCTTGTTCACAATATCGGATTCTTGCCTGTATTAACTGAAGCAGATCGCTTAGGACGGAACTCTGAAGCATTCAAAGATGATGACTTAATCAAGGCAGCAGACTTTTCAATAGGGATGACGCTTACAAAGAGAATACTAAAGTCTTGGGGATTCTCAAAAATTGTTTATGAACCAGCTGGTGGATGGACTGAGCCGCCCACAGACCCTCACAAAGTAACTTACACCACCATTTTAAAGCTTGGCTTGGCGACTACCGGTTATGTTTGTGAAGAACTGCAAAAACAATTTACTGACGAGGCAATTGCCACTGGAATTATCAAAGACGAGAAATGGAACCAATCCGAAAAGTATAGCGCCATGGAGAACCAATTCAGTACGCTTTTTTGAATTTAATAAGACCACTTAATTATTGCAGAGAAAAATTGCAAACCACGATCATCATGGTAGACTAAGCTTGCAACATAAGGAGTATTATAAATGCAATTACAAACACAAGCTGATTTTGATATCACCAATTCAATTGAATCTAAAATCGCCGGATATGCAAAGCGATTAGAGAAGTTTGATATCCGGAAAATTGACCTTCATCTTAAGAAACAAGGTCACCTGTTTAAGGCCAGTGCCACTACTTTCTTCTCCAGCGGAAAGCAATCCATATCGCGCCACTCCGAGAGCACAAATATGTATGCGGCAATACAGGAAACATTCGAGAAAATTATCCGAGAAGTACGTCACGCTAAGAGTCATCATAAGGGTGGCGAGTCAATTAAAGAATTATCCGAGGATATCGAAACATAACTGTTTACATGGCCAATATATTGTGATATTATAAATCCTCACAATAAAGGAGCGAAAATATGGCCATTACAGCAAACCGTTTCAAAGCAAAGGCCACCGCTCCTATTACACTCCCTGATCTTTATCGAATGATTAAAGAGGATGATGTCGATATTCTGAAGCAAGCTATCTCGGAAAATGTCGACATCTTTGATTTTAATAAGCAAGGAAACTTTTTCAAAAAAGCCTGCTTAAGTGGCAAAAAGGTATTTTCTCACTACCTAAAGCATATCAATGAAACAGAATCACTGACGCTTGGCGAGTGCGTGCAAAGATCTAAAGCACTATCAGGCAGTGAAATACCTCCCGTACATGTTTTCAAGGCACTAGTTCAAAACGGTATTCAATACGGCGACATTGCCATTAATCCAATCCATTCTTATATTGCCAGTGTGATTTGCACTCTACTTACCCATGGCGTTTTTGGCGAACAAAAAGATAACAAAAAGCTGAACTGCCATACTACTGATGCTATTGCTTTTATTGTCAGCATTAAACCATCTTCCACAAAACACACTACGGAATGGATATCTCTTATTTATGACAACTTTAATATGCTCACCACCAAGGGAAGCTCAAACGAACAAGAAGATTTACTCACAGAAATCGCCTTACGCATTTTAGGCAAAATCTATACCTCTGCGGATAAGTCAACACATATAAAATTACTGTCTGACGAGAGATTAAAAGACTCCGCTGCACTACGAAGTGCCGCAACCCTTTTTTTCAACAAAAAGGTGAAGAAAGCCTCTCTTCTGGACGAAACGCTATCAATTGTCATCAATCACTACCCGACTTTCCTCAAGAAAGTGATCGCAAGAAACTTCGCAGTAAAGATCCTCAAAAGAGAGCTTAAAGATTTACCCGATACTGTTTTTAAGCTGCTAAGCACAGAGCTTATTGACGTGGGCGAACTACCTCTCAATGAAGTGCATTCTGATTTTACTAGAATCCTGAAACAGACCCCCAGTGCCGCAACTTTTTTTAAAGCCTACGTCATTCGAGAGCTTCAAAGACAGAAAGGCTGCGAGAGCATGAGCATTGCTGAGTTTGTTCAAAGCCGACCAAATCAACGGGGCGCTATAATCAAAGCAACTCTTGCCGTCGCACTTGTTGAATTGAGCGAGAATGAAACTATTGCACTTTGCTCCACAATCAGTCAAGCAGATGCCCTTGTTACACTCGGTGTGATGCCGTACACAATTATGGTCAATACAAAATATGATGCCGTCCGGACACACTGTTTAACATTGACTGCAAATACTTGAACATCATAACAACCGGAGGTACGATAACCTCATTCGAATATACGATGTATTTTTAATTTATGAGTAATGCGGCCTTATCGGACGACAGTTTAAAATCAGCAATACCCAACCTCACGGGACTAAGTATAATTCTTGCCGCTATGCCTTGGTGCAGCATGACTCCTGACGCGATAAACACAGTTATAGACTTTGATCATCCTGATATCCAAAACACCATTCTGGTGAATGCAGATGAAGACTTGGCATTTTGTGATGCCTTTCGTGTTCGAGGGACACCTGCCATATTATTTGTTAAGGATGGAGAAGTTGTGCGTCACGAAACAGGGTCGCCAAGTCCAGAACAGCTTCTTTCAATAGTTGAAGAGTATAAATAGATATACTATTGTATTAGATTTATTACCTTATCTAATTACTTTAGCTGATATAAAACTTGACGAATAGGCATCCCTGTGTTAATATATAAAAAACACTAAGGAACTCGCAAGATGAAGATGAATAAACTCGCAGCTATCTGCACTGCATTATTTTGCTCGACTCAGGCATCTGCCGCACTTGAAACAGGAAATGGATTTTCATACCCAACTGAATCTCCAACTTATAATGAGTCAGATGTAATGACTCATGAAGTTCTATTCTTCTATTCAGACGACATGCTGGACTATTTCGATAATGACGTCGAAAAAATGACCGACTGGATCAACAAGTCAGTTGAAGTGAACAACGACATCTTTGTCCGGCAGGATATTCCTCTTCGCCGCAAAGTGTCAGGTGTGATCCCCTACCCTTCAGGTGTAGGTTATGACGATTATTCAGACATAGATAATCGAATTACGCTGATCAGAGATGCCTACACCAATGCTGAATACGGTATTGGGAGCTTCTACCGTGCTTCTTATGTTGTTGGACTGAATCGCTACTATTCCGACCTCACTACCAACACAGGTAGAGCCGAACTGGGCGGGAAGTACAGCTGGGTATCTCCTAAAGATGATGTTCAGCGAACACTTGCCCATGAACTCGCTCATAATGACGGACTGGCGCACAACGTAGCCGAAATTGTTGAGTACAAAGCAAACAACCAATCCCGCTGGTTGGCGCGAGATTATGCTGCTGGATATGACTGTGGCGGTTTCGCTAGTTTGATGAGCGACACCAAGTCTATCGAACGCGACGAAATGTTTCTTTCCAATCCGGAGCTTCTAAGTCCTGCGGGGGCGGAGTGCGGAGTGGATGATGAAGCGGATTCAACCAGAGCTTATCAGGAAGTTGCTGCCGAAGATATGCGGAATCAGACTGGCATTTATGCCAACAACCGCACTCCGGACGATGCTGAGGGTTATGTTTCACTCTCAGTTTCAACAAACTCTGTCAACGAAGGAGTTGGACTGACAGCAGAGATCTACTGGGAAGGCGCATCTGTTGGCGATGCTGTTCAGGTAATTGCGAAAAAAGGTACAGCTGACACAACGGACTTTGTATCCAAAATGGCGGTTGTCTATTTTGACGGTGAAAATACAATGGACACCGTAACCTTTCCAACGACGGATGATGATGAATTTGAGGTTGATGAAACCTTTACCATTGAGCTTATTTATCCACTGTCCATCAGTATTGCTGATGGACAAGGCTCAGAAACCATCACCATTGTGTCTGATGAACAGGGGAATTCAGGCGTAGTGTCATTAGATGCTTCATCCTATTCTCTCACTGAAGGAAAATCCGGAACTGTCACTATCAACCGAACCGAGGGCACCGATGGCGAGATCACCGTATACCTGAATAGTTCAGCGGGAACCGCTGATGAGGATGATTTCACTGAGATCAACAGAGAACTGGTATTCGCAGACGGTCAGGATTCAAAGACTGTATCCATCTATGCGAGCGCAGACTCCGATTCATCCGAAGGCAGTGAAACATTCAACCTTACGCTGAGCAGCGATATGAATGTTCTGGGTAATGTTACCTCTGCAACCGTCACGATTTCTGAAGCCACCAGCAACACCGGTTCAGGCGGCTCCGGCAACTCAGGAAGCTCAGGCGGCGGTAGTTTTGGATTCGGACTTGGCCTGCTTATGGCCGCTGGAGCGTTCCTGCGTCGCTTTCGATAGTCCCGCATGGCAGGGCTTTGCGCCCTGCCATAATAACACAATTTAAAAATAGTCAGTTGCGATCAGATAATATTAATGTTATTATAAATGTCAACTGAATGGAGGACTCAAAAGGGATATTGACAGCTAACAGTAATCATTCGGTATAAATTGGGTTGAGATACAATTTATGGAACGTCTTAATGCAGGAAACTGTATAAATTATAGCCACACCCCTCGGGATAGGCTGAGTTTAGCAAGACAGAGAATGAAACATTTTAAATAGGAATGCTTCTCTGTCCAAAAGAGAGTATTTAACCATGGCACAACAGAAAAAACTGACTCCACCCAAAAAGTACGCAGCGAAAATCGAAGATCTTGAACAACGCTTTGAAGAAACCCGCACCATTGCGCGGATCAAAGACGATACACAACGAGATAATTACAAGCGCATCACTGAGCCGCTGAAGCCTCAAGAAATTTTTGCCTCCGAACCACCTGAAGTCGTTTTGTATTTCATGTTGAAGTATGACCTGCGTAGCTATTCTGACATCGCATCTCTTTGCGGCGTTTCCCGAGCGCACATCCAGAATATCATGGGGAATCATCGCAATGATATTGATTTTGACGCCTTTAAAACCAAAGTTCTGAATCATTACGATCCGGTTCAGGTTCCTGAAGACCTGAAAGACCTCCCCAAGGAAAAATGGCTTCCGCTTAAAGAAATTGACGGTTACAAGGTAAAAGAGGACGAAAACTACATCGTCAGCAATATGGGTCGCGTCGCACAGGTTATTCACGGAAAAGAGCGTGACGTAGAATACTCTTACCGTAAGCTGATTATGTATGCTCCAGATCCAGCCGGACGTATTCGCACCAGCATCAAATTCGCAGAAGGTCAGGACAAGAAGAAAAGTCACTTCTATGTAAATACGCTGGTGGCCAAACTGTTTGTACCTAATCCAGACCCCGAAACTCTGACTGTAGCCAGCCAAAAAGATGACGATTACTCTAACAACAAAGCAAGTAACCTTTTCTGGGAAACGAAATCAGAGTCGTTAGCGCGTAAGCGTGGACAGAAAGCAGTCAAGGTTTATGACTGATTCTGCTACAAAATAAATTTAATCAAGAGCTGCCAGTGGCGGCTCTTTTTATTTACATCTAAGGCGATATGTGTTATTATTAGCGCTCACACTAAGGAGTCTGATATGTCACAACAAGATGCTGCAATTAGAATTAAATCCTTAATCAACTCGGTTAAGCGAAACAAATCGCATCAGTATTTTGTTGAAGCATCAAATCCGGATATGCCTTCGCGGTCTTTCGATATCTGGAGAAAAACCCAATCCACCAATGGTAAAGACAAATATAAGCGTATAGCTGTTTTCGACAGCCTCTTGCACCTTAAACAGGCACTTGTAAAAGTTGTAGCAGAGCTTGAGCAAAAAGAGCTTGTCCAAAAAGGTGTGGATTTTAAGATCTGGTTTAACTGCCTTTCTTTCCAGAGCGAAGTCAGATGGCTGACGACAGAGGAAAGAAAAGAAATTGCTAACACTATTTTTCTGAAATTTAGTGATTTCTCAGGCCTGGACTCTATCAGATTTGCCTATCCCGACGAAAGAACTGTGTCCCTTTCAGTTGCTGAGGTATATCACGCAGAAAACCAAACCGACATTAAAATGATACCGCCCTCATTCTCCGATAATGCAAAGGAAATCATAGAGGCATTTGATGCCGCCAGAGCAGAGCTTGAAGATACTCTGAAACCACATTTTATGACTGTGTTTCATTGCATATCAAACACCTACTACCAGTCCAACGCAGTATTGGAAGAAGCGTACCGCACATGGGGAGATGATGTCTTCAAATTTGAGTTGCTGCCAATTAAGAGACACGAAGAGATCGCCGCATTTCTAATCAACCATTATTACATTTCACCGCAGACAGCACAGGGCGTAAAGCAGGCCGTGATTAATAACTTTGACGGCGCAAGGACACGCCTCGCGTTTCGCCCCACCTTGCAATTTAACAAAGACGGTACTATTCACCCAATCCGATTGGAACTGTTCCGGAATACCGCTAAACAAATAGCGCCTCGCGATATAGACAGCAGACTGGGTAACAAAGACATTGCCGATACCATTGCCGAGATTCAGATTTTTGAAAACAATTATTTCTTATCGCTGATACCAGAGTATGCAGGTTTTATTATCAATCTTGTAATGAGTCGATACCCTGACAGCCACTGGGCGCTTTTTGAAAGACTCACGGCCTACTTTGGCCGCGCCATTAGAGTACTGCTTAAAGACAAGAGTGATAACCAAGCCGGATTCAGAGAAAAACTGCTAAAAGAAGAAGACATCTCAAGACTGCTTGAGCCGTACAGCAAAGCCCCCTTTAAGCCAGAAGAAGTCGCAAATCCTGTTCGCATGATGATTCTGATGTGCAGCAACTCAGTATTGGAGAAAAATGCCATCAAACCACTTCTGAAGAAACTCTCTGCAAAAGAAATCGGCGAGGTTCTGCTCTTGAAATCCGACGCGCAAGCGGCAATTCAGGAAACGGAACTTACCCCTTATGATCTGCTTGAGTACTGTAGAGACGAGCTAAAACCTGACATCATGTCCCTCTTCTGATTATTGACAAATGGGAACATTTGTGTTATATTAAGCACATAGGTCGTCAGTTTCAGAGGTTTTATGTATTCGCTCACTACATCAATGCAGTCAAGTCAAATCCTTGGCGGGCACGGTATTGAAAAATGGAAGGCTTGGATTAATGCCTCAGCTGCACCTGATTTTACTTCCTCTGCTTCAGCGGGTGCTCTCACAAGCGAATCATGCTGCGCGTCTGAAGACATTGCCATTGAGGTATGGCGCTGCCTGCTTGAGCACTCTGTAATTTCAAACCCAGAACTAGCTGCGACAGCAATAAGCAGCAATAATCCTTTTTTGAGCACCCTGCTGCCATTGCTACCGGTTGTCTCCGGCAAACAGGAGAAGGTCGCATGGACAAAACAATTTCTCGCACACCTTAAGCCAGAGACCAACCTGCTTAAAACTGTGGGTAAAGAGGGGATTTTCATCCTGTCTCAACGAGGTATCGATCTCAACAGACCAAAGGTTAGCCTTGTTCGCAATATGCTGTCTTTGGCCTATGAAGATCCTGCCTACACCACATTCTGGAAAGAGTTGGCTGAGGCTGGATATAAGCCTAAAACTGCGCATCAGGACGTTAAGGGATTTGCCACATTCTTTAGCTTCTTAAGTGAAAAACAGCGTAGGACGGCGCTGTTGAAACACGAAAATCTGGCATCACTGTTAAAAAATGTCCGGAAGGATAAAGGGTATGCTGTTGAAAATGAGCAAATGCTGACACTGCATCTCTGTCTGAATAATTATGAGGTCTTTGACTTCATTTCAGCAGATGACACTACCGATAAAGAACGCGCATTCGCCCTGACTCAAGCATCGAAGTAATTAGGAATACCATGACTAAGATAACTACAGACAATCATACAACGCGCACTGAGCGTTTCATTGCGATGTCGATTGGCGAATACTGGGAAGCTAAAGAGTCACTTCCTGAAGTCGCTGATGCCGGACAGGCAGTTCTGGTCACTGATATTGATTATATCGACGATGCCCCCCACACAATTCATGTGCGACCTCACCCATCAAAAATCGGCCCCTTTAACCAGTCACACAAGTATCTTGTGGATAACTTCCTGAATGCGTTTATGCATACAACCCAAGAACAGGCCGGGCAGGAGCGCGAAAAGGCCGTCAAGGTAATTCAAGAACGCTTGCAAGAAGAGCAGGATGAGATGCAGAAGGCATTTACCAATACCACCCTCATGGATACCCTAATTGATAAGGAACTCCCCAGAGATGCCTCTGGAGACGCTCAGCTGCCAGTTAAGCTGGAGACATTTGGTGCTGACGTCGTTCAGGCAGTAAAAACTCAACAAGTCACTTCCTTAATGAAAACCGGCCTGACAGCCACAGGGATTGAACAAATTCGCTCTTCACTCAATGAACAAAAAACCATTGCTGAGCGACGCAGCGAGTGGATTCAACTCCGCACTAAGCGACTGGGCAAGATTGCAGAATCCATCACCCCCTTTATGGAAGAGAAGGCCGCCTTGGCCATGGCCGTTAGCCGCCGAATGGCCAAGCATGTTGACGAGCTGATGAAAGGGATTGGCAGCCTGAATCTTTATGTCCTGAAGGACGTTGAGATCGTGCAGTTAAGCGCAGGAAATTCTGCCGACGAATCTTTGCCACTGACTATCACACAACGGGTGCTCTTTATGGATGAAGAGATGGCAGTCTGGGCGGATGTTGATGAGTCTTTCGATTATGAAAAAAGAGAACGCTTTTTTGAGACACTGGGAGAAAACACCAACCTCCGTGATCAAATCTTCCCCACCGAACGTTGTGTAGTTAGCATAGCCGCTTCACGACGGCACTTCGATTACTCTGGTTACGACGTGATGACACAAGCAAGAAAAGCAAGGGAAAATAAAGTGCAATTTCTTGTCGTCAGAGATGGTGAAAATGTTTACGCTGTTCTCTCTCCAGAGCTATTTCATCAATTCTCAAGGACTTTGTTTCCAACCCGCAACGAAACCGAGTCTGTGTTCCGTGGATTTGACGGGCAAGCTATTACCTATCGCGATCTTGACTACACCGCGTCTGTTAAGAGGCATGATGCCATTGCCCTTGGCTACAAGCGTCTGCTTATTTTGCTCTGCGGCTTAGACCACAACAAGCAACTGTTCGGTAAGTTTTACGACGGCGAACCATCCATGAACTTTGTTAGCCTCGCGTTTCAGGAATCTCATTTCCGTTTCATTCATGATGTGGATGGTGATGGCGCACTGCCGTCTCACCGACCTCAAGACATGCAAAGCTGGCTGACCGAGCTTAACCGTGAAATCGATTCAGGTTCCCGTGTGCTAATCGTAGCTAGGCATATCATCTCACCCGAAACCTGTCCTTCTGCTTTTCGCAGGAGTGAATTGTGGAACGATGATCCCTACATGCAATACACACCCACCGAGGCTGCGCCTCTGACAGTCGTAAAAAAACAGGGGGATAAGCTCATCACCTCCGTGGAATTAACTGGCTTTAATAACAAGTACGAAGAGCGCACGTTTAATGCAACACTTGATTTGACGGAATATCAAAGCGGAAGAGGCGCTGGATCAGATGCCATTTGTATCGACAGATTAAATCCTGACGAAGCGCACTATTACCTGCATGACAGGAAGACAAGAACAACAAATATCAGTGGCATCAGACTGCTTAAAGTTGCTATCAAACATGCTCAAGAAGAGCGTAAGAAAGACGCTCCCGTCCGCACTAAACTGTCAGAAGCGATAGCGGCAGCCAATATCGAAATGGACAAAGCAGAAGCACAACTGAACACAGATAAGGCCATTGCTGTATGGAAGCGGGCAAATCCGCAGACTGACATCAACACGCTGTGCAATGACAGCAAAAAATTCCATGCACTGTGCGACCAGATTTTTGCATTGGCTGGCGCGGGTGACGCAAAAGCAGAGCAAATCATTACCAGAGAGCGCAAAGACGGACGCACACCTATACGGGTAAGCATCAAGCCTAACGGACAGATGATAGCCTACAGCAGTCTGCTACCCAGTGAGTGTGATGATCGCATTCTTAGTGAACATCGGGTATGTGCTACCACCTATCGCCTCTCGAAAAAAGGCATCGCCAAGACTCGCTCGGCGTTGACAACCATCAAGGCGTTTAATAACAAAGAGACAATACTTTTCGAAGCATCTGACTATGATTTTAATAATCACAGTGACGCGATGAAGATGTTTCCACACGCACACAGCAAAAGTGACTTTTTTGACGCCATTGATGATGCCGCACGCCTCACGAAAGAAGTGGCAGATATCATTCGAGAGAAGGATTCAGAAGCTGCCAAGAAGCTGTTTAGCAATCTCTGCGAGGATTACTTCACTTTTATTGATGAAGAAAGCGAAGAGCGCGTTGAGCAACCCTATTCTGTACTACCAATTAAAGCGGTAGCCGCAGACGGTGAGGCTAATACTCTTTGTCTGGAGATAAAGACCCAGCATCTTCTGCTGGAACTGCTTCATATCATTAACTCAGACACGTTGCGTGACGATTTCTTCCGCGAAGTAAGCGAACTCTACCACAGTGATTATGTGCAAAAACAATACGACAGACTGAAAGCCGCATATATCGATATCGGCAAGACCAGTATACTTTCCCGCGATATCTATTTCAGTGCTGGTCTTGATTTTGGCCTGATTGTCAGTGAAGCCTATGTTGCGAGAACACAGGCTCTGCGCTCCAAATACGCCGGATGGTCTGCCGATGCCATTATCAATGAAAAGTTTGCGCTACAACACACACCAGAGGGATTACCAGACTCCGTAGATGCTCTTCTGGGGCGTCAAAAGCCTGAAAACTTCAAACCTGTTATGGTTATCCAGCAAGGCTCCTTTGCTTCCGAAGACGTGAAATTCTATGTCTTCAATTTCACAGAAGACATGAAGGAAGACAGGTATTTTAACGGCGCATCTTACCGAGAAACGCAGGAAGGTGTTATGGAGTTGGTTAGTACCAGCTATCAACAGTCCGAAAATGGCAAAACCTATGACATTAAACTTGGCCCCGTAAAACTCCCCACAGAAGAATATCGGGGGCGCATGCCGGAGGCTGTGTACGGCAGAGAGATTATCAGCAAAATTGAGAGGAAAAATTAATAAAGTTGACAATGGCGACTTTTAGTGTTAATATTCATCCTTCTCGATTCAAGGAACAAACGCTATGAACCCACAACTTAAAGCTCATGTTGCCCGCAAAAGCAAAATTGATGCGCTGAAGGAAAATGCCCGTGCGCTGGTAGACGCTACTAATGTGATGGGTTCCGACGCATTTGTTGGCAAAGGATTGTTAAAGGTACTGGGTACAAAACAGTCGGACAGCTTTTTCTTTCTTCTGGAGCAGTCGCTGCCTTTCCTGACTGAGCGCATGAAGCGAATGGACTTAAGGACAGAAGATACCACAAAGCTGCTAAGTAGTATTGAGCCGGTTATCGATCCTGATTTTGATCAGGTTTTCGCAAAAGAGTTTGCGATGGCGCTCCTGAGCAATCATCCCACATTGGTTCAGTCCTTCTTTCGCTGTCTGAAGATGGGTCTGGCGTTTCAGGCGGGAACCGAGACACCCCCTTCTGAATCGAGTGTGGAGCGGTACAACGAATCTTATAAGCGTGCAAAACAGAGCTTTAGCGAGCTAGCACAAAGCTGTTACGCTATCTGTCCTGATAAACAGAGCCGGATAAGTCATGCTCTGGCCAATTCTGACGTCCACCTCTCGTTTATCTAAAATACCTATGGGGAGATATCACTTTCTCCCCTAATATTTTTCATGTATTATATTACCTCACTTTTACGAGGTATTTTTTCTATGACAACGACTGTAAAACACCCACAACACATTATTTGCGTACCTGCTTCAGTTTTTAATACTGACGAAACCCGTCCTGTTGGCGGCTTTGCTAAATACACATTACAACCACACGATCTGATGATCGGCCAACGCAACTGGCTGGAAACCACTGAAGACTTTCGTCAAATTCTTTCTGTAGCCGTTCTGATCAGCGAAGGGAAAATTTATGCTTATCGCCGTGGCGAAGGGATCGGTGAAGACGGTCTGGTAGGTATGGTGGCAGTGGCTGTAGGTGGCCACTTCGATATGGACGATCTTATTACGACTGACTCCGTTATCGATATCGACAAGTCTATGAATGTTGCACTTGAGCGTGAAGTTCATGAAGAAACCGAAATCAAAGCCACTATCAAAAGTCACTACGTGATGGAGAAAATGGTTTGCGCCAGCGAAACCAGCGTTGATCGCAAGCATGCTGCCATGATTACGGTCTTCGATCTCGACAGTGAGGATGTTCGCATCAAAGAGAAAGAACTGACCTCTCTCGGCTTCTGGGAACCACAAGCCCTGCTCGACTCAGGCATGCCACTGGAAACATGGACAAAGCTTATCTGCCAGCAGTTGCTGAGTAAATAAGATACACGGGGCTGGTGGATTAACCAGCCTATTTTTATGATTGAAGATATTATCCATTTTGCTACACGCTATAATATTCGAGTCCTAGCGCCTTTTATAAACGCTAAACTTCGGATCAGAACATCAACCGACACGCAAAATTACCATAATCAACACAATTACACTGAACTGGTTTATGCAGCACTCCGGTTTAACAATCCGTATTTTTTAAATGCCTTTCATGACACCGATTCAGGGTTAATATGGCGCTCTAATCCGGAGCGGTTTTTTACGCTGTACTTTATTTATTCCTGTCAGTCTTTGTATACCGGCTTACACGCTTCGCCTGACAGCGTTTTTTACGCACTTCTGAAAAAAGATCGTGAGCACACTTTAAGTTCTATCCGATATTCCATGAACAGGTTTTGTTCCACCATTCCTAATGAAAGAGAAAGCACCACCCAGTTTACTCAACTTATTTCAAGACTTATCAAGCAGGGTGAAATTTTCGATGAAGAAGCAGCATCCTTCTGGCTGCACGCCGCCGCAAAAAGCAGAAAGAAACATGTCTTCCAATCCATGCACGATTCAGGTTTGCGCATTCCTGAATCCATCCAACTTGAAATGAAAAGAGAAAAAGCCCATGAGTTTATAGGCTTTCTAATGGAAGAACAGCTGGATATCCCCTCCCTTATTCAAGAATATCCGGAATACACCGCTCTAATATTTAAGTGCCTGTAATCAAGGATTAAGCGAGTTTTCCTCGTAATTTCGACGTTTTTGCCTTACAGCTTTAACAACACCGTCTCTGGATTTTTCGAAATGTTCATTAGCAAGCCTGATAACATCTTCAAAATCAATATTGCTATGCTCTGCCATGCCCCGTGCCACAGCTTTGGACACCGAAGCCTTGCGCTCAAATACTTCCATTCTTTTACCGTCTGCACGGTTTTCCTGCAATTGCAACCGAACAAAATCAATGTGCGACACCATATCAATCAAAACACACTTTCTGGACTCCTGCACAATACTATCCACATCAAGCTCCGCCGCTATTCCCTGAATCTTCGCCCGACCAAGTAACTTACAGGATTCTTCATAATCTCTTTCAACGACTTCCATTGGCACGACGCTCTTTCTATCTGCACCATCTGCCAGTCTTGAGAGTTTTGCACCCTGCGCTCTTGCCTGACGTCCCGCACAGAAAGCCAGCAACCCCTTAGTTTTTTCACTGAACTCATGCTTGTATTCATCAATTGCTTTTGAGACCAATTTATTGAGTTTCGCTTGCTGAGATTCTTCTGTGATATTTAATTCTTTAAAAATTTTCGCTGACTCAGCGCGGTACTCAATTGCATCAATCTTCATCTCCTGAACCATGACGTTAACGTCTTTCTCATAATCAGGATCAATGGCGCGGGCAGCATCAGGCTGCTCGGACAAAAAAACCACTGATTTGTCGAGCATATGCGCTCTCGCTTCCATTTCAGCATACTGCTGGCCCAACTTTTTATCAAAGCTGCTAAAAAACCATCTCATGGCAGACCCCCGTTTAATTAAATTCAGCTAGATATTCATTATATCACGAGCTATACTTCACAAGTTATTTTTTTGACCTATTAAATATGTGGCTAGATAGCACCATATATTGTGTTATAATCAAAAATCAATACTATAAGTTGTATATATTAGGCTTTTATGCCGTTTGGAGTTATCAATGTTTCAATCCTTTAGCCCCATTTTTAATGATGGGACAACCGAATATCTGTTTTTTGGAAATCCGGTCAACGTCGCACGCTATGATCAACAGAAATACCCTGTCTTTGAGAGAGCGGCTGAGAAGCAAATTTCCTTCTTCTGGAGGCCTGAGGAGGTAAACCTATCGCTAGACTCCAAAGACTTCCAAGATCTATCGCCTGCTGAGAAGCATATTTTCACAAGCAATCTCAAATACCAGTCTCTGCTTGACAGCATTCAAGGACGCTGCCCTTCAGTGGCTTTTATGCCTATCGTTTCAGACGGCAGCATGGAGGGGTTTATAGCGTGGTGGACAGCTATGGAAAATATTCATGCTCGCTCTTATACGCATATCATTCGGAACATATATCCTAATCCCAGTGTTATCTTTGACGACATAACCTTCAATGAGGCCATAAAGAAGCGTGCCGCTGATGTTTCGCGTTACTACGATGACCTTATTCATGCAGTAAATCTTTACCATAGCGTCGGTCTGGGTGAGCACGTTATCAACGGCGAAAAGGTTGTCGTATCACTGCGCGACATTAAAAAGAAACTTTTACTGTGTATGGTTTCGGTAAACGCCCTTGAAGCTCTTCGTTTCTACGTCTCCTTCTGCTGCACCTTTGCGTTCGCGGAGAGAAAGAAGATGATCGGCAATGCCCATATTTTACGCATGATTGCGAAAGACGAAAACCTTCACAAGGCGACCACCTTTGGAGTCTTAAACCTGTGGCGGTTAGGTAAAGACGATCCTGAAATGCAGGAAATTTTTGAAGAGTGTAAAAATGAAATACTGAGCATTTACATCGCTGTCGCCGAACAAGAAAAAGAATGGTGCGACTACCTGTTTCAGGACGGTTCAATGATTGGTCTTAATGCAGGCATCCTAAAACAATACGTGGAATTTCTGACTAATCAGGCTCTCACCACAATTGGCTTTGAGCCAAGCTACCCCACGCGCACCAACCCTGTGCCATGGATCAACACGTACCTTGAGAGCGACAAAGTACAGACTGCAAACCAAGAAACTGAAGGCAACTATCTGACCGGACAAATTGACGGTAATGTTGACTTGGGCGAATTCGACGACATCTCTCTCTGACCAGAAACAAACAACAAAGCTGTTGAATTATCTGACAAAGCCCTATTTTTAGGGCTTTCTTAGTCGATAATTACGACCCTTTCAACCCTGCCTTCAATGGGTGCCTGTTCTTCAGTACCTCTCCGGCTTCCCTCTTTTAATCCCCTAAGTTTAGCCAGCATCGAATAGCAAAAGCCTAATATAGTGCCTGTTACGACAACAGCAAAAGCTGCAAATACCAACACAATAAAACCAGTCAAGGTGAGAGAAACAATAAATGCATTTCGAATCGAATTTTTGTAAGACGTCTTCACAATTAAAATACTCCTTAAATATATGCGTGAAGTATAAATGCAACACGGGCATTTAACAACATTGACAAACATGAATTATTGCGTTAATATTAAAACTCGCACAACAAGGACTCAATCAATGCAATCAACGCTTTCACTAATCGACTACATGCTAATCAAACTGACCGAAGAACTGAATGAGATGGATGTCGAAAACCAGAAATTCTGGAGTGAGAGTGGATATTTCTTACAGCAGGGAGAGTCAGCAGCTGAGCTGGGCGCAGAAATGAATGATGTGGTCGGCGTCTGGCACGTACTGAAGAGCATCAGTCCGCTCTTCACCGACACCATCGGCGATACGCCTGATGAGATGATTTCCGAAAGTATCATTGCTACAGACCTCTCAACCCGCTTAAAGGATTTACAGAAAATTTGTCACAAAGCACTGGTGTTCGGACTAAATGACATCAATCCACACACGCAACTTAGCAACTTATATATGCTCAACTTAAGCATGAGTGTATTACTTTACCGGTTCACTCAACTTGGTAACATAGTCGGTAACGATTGCCACATTCAGCCACAACGCATCAATACTAAGATACAAAAGATCACTAAGTTTGCAGAATTATCTGTGAACAACCACAGACTTAGCGCTACTGATCGTGAAGCCCTAATTAATATTCAGGCATTTTAATTTCCAAATCGTATACCATTGCCCGCTTTACTATATATATCAACTACTATAATATAGCGTACAACAATTACGGATATCTATAGCGAAACCCATGAATCTTTCTTCGATTATCGCCATCACACTTTTCTTAACGGCTTTCATCGCGGGCCTTCTCTTATGGCATCAACATAATCAAACTGTTATTGCCCGCAAGAGAGCTAGAATTTCGGCTCTTAAGAGCCAATTCAACAATGTGGAGGATGTGATCGAAGCCAGTTCACAACTACCGCTTAGTGAGGCGACACTCTTTATTCTGAACTCCAAGCAACTACAGTATGTAACCAAGCTTTGTGAGGAATTGCCGAGAGAGAAAGCGTGGAAATTACACAAAGAGCGTTTAGTTAACATATTGTCAGTGCTATCCACCGAAGACAACCCTGCTGAAGGTATACCATCATGTATTAACGATGATCATATGCTTCAGTGTGTTAGAGTGCTTAAAAACGTACACAAAATTCTTGTCCACGAACTCCATCAGGATCGCGCATATTCTTCAGTAATCTCCCGCGAAATTGCCAAAACGAGATTCTATATTTTACACCTTTCTGTCTCAGCTTTACTGAAAAGCGCAGATGAAGCTATGACCATTAATGCTCTGGGTTCTGCCAGAGAGCGCTATGAGAGCGCCCTAGTCTCACTAGGCAAGTACACCGGAGGCATTGGCGTAGCTTGGGTACACGATACTGTTAACTATTGTAAAGAGCAGCTGAGGAATATCAGCGACAATATGAGACAGTCTAATCAAAACTTTGTGCGTACCAACAAAATAGCAAATGATGAGACAGGGTTGTCCAGAATGATGGACGGTAAAAAGCATCGACTCGCATAAAAGATTTGATACAACTAACAAGTTAATAATTGGCGGCGAAAGAGGGATTCGAACCCCCGATCCCATAAGAATGGGATACCAGTTTTCGAAACTGGCGTAATCAACCTGACTCTACCATTTCGCCTTATATGGTGCGGCTGATCGGAGTCGAACCGATACGCATTGCTGCACTGGAACCTAAATCCAGCGTGTCTACCTGTTTCACCACAGCCGCAAATTTGGCGGAGAGAGAGGGATTCGAACCCTCGGAACGTTACTCAAAACACACAGTAGATCATCTAAATTACTCTATGCACTTTGAGTAACGTCCAGCTATTTTCAAGACAGCCGCATTAAACCAGACTCTGCCATCTCTCCGTATCTTGGTGCAGAAAGCGGGGGTCGAACCCGCAAGCCTAAGGCGTCGGCTTTTAAGGCCGATGTGTATACCAATTTCACCATTTCTGCATTTATTTAAATCCTCACTGGGGTGTGGCTCGGACTTGAACCGAATCCACCTGAGTCACAATCAGGGACATTACCGATTATGCTAACCACACCCCACTGAAGACTTGGTAGGCGCACCGAGACTCGAACTCGGAAGATCTTTCAATCAAAAGCCCCTCAAGCTTTCGCGTTTACCATTTCGCCATGCGCCTAAATTTGGCGGAGAGGGAGGGATTCGAACCCTCGATCCCGTTTTCACGGAATGCTAACTTTCCAAGTTAGTGCCTTCAGCCGCTCGGCCACCACTCCAATTTAAACAAAGTATTTTGGCGGAGAGGGAGGGATTCGAACCCTCGAAACAGCTATAGACTGTCTGACCCCTTAGCAGGGGGCTGGTTTCAGCCACTCACCCACCTCTCCAAATTTTATATAAAAACACCCTTTATAGTTAGAACTCTAACTATAATCAAGAGTAATCCTGCCCCTCGTATTAAGCCTTTTAAAACCGCCCTATACGAGTTCAAGTCCAACTACGCTACGTGTATATTCTTTATTACCCCCTGAGAATTACTTTATCCCTCTCATTCTTAAAAACTAACTCTCAAAACACCTGAGCAGCTAATCTCAAAACACAAAAAAGCCCCGAAGGTTGACTCTCCGGGGCTTCATTTAAAAGCATTAAGAACCGGAGGCGGTTACGCCTCCGAAACGAGACGAACCTACACGCGCAGCAGCAAACTGAGCGATAAACTCAGTGATGATGATGAATGATGCAGTGCGTTTAACATTTTTCCGATTCCTAAATTCTTAACTTACGTTGTGTAAGTGATATAACGCTACTATAGCCACGGATAAGGATAGTGTCAACAAAAAAATGCCATTTTTACGAAAAATATAGTTCTGCTCAAATTATTTAATGTCCACCCTCAGTCTTACTTGATTATTTAGACTTTACGACGGATTGTTTTTATGTTACTATTCTTAAAACAAAGAAGAACATTGCAGAATCACAAGTCTTTATGAAAATAATCTTTCTAGGCATTAGCGGCGTACTCAATTCACTTCCCTTCGATGCACATCGCCGCACCGAAAAAGGAAGAGAAAGAAGAACTCGGATTATAAAAAGGTTCTCAGATCGAAACATAGGCATCGCCATTAACCTTCTCGATGAGAAGGCTGTCAGCGTTCTTCAGGAGGCTGTAATCAAGCATGACTACAAGATTGTCCTCTCATGCATGTGGAAAGACTACTACACAGAACATGGCGAGGATTTTATCTATACGGTATTCGCGGGCACAGGATATCCCCTTCCTCCGAACACTATTCTCGGCATCACCAAGCGGAACGGGACACTGGAAGAGCAAACAAAAGACTGGTTAAGCAGGTTGGGCGATAAGTGCAAGTCAGTGATTATTCATTCAGAAGCAAACCCGAACGGGTGCCTGCCCGCTATTAAGGTTGATAAGAACAAGGGATTAACACGTTCCGACTTGGCAAATGCTGCATTTCTATTCCACAGGAAACTAACTGTGGTATAATTTACAGAGTATTAATTCCGGAGTACTATTCATTGATAACCCCTGAAACTTTAATGGCCTCTTACGAGGAAGCAAGAAAAATTGAAGACAACGAACACTTCAAGCATCTTGAAGAGACCACTCAGGTTGTTGTTCCTAAAAAAGGTCGTTCCGAGGTATGCCGAACCCGCTTCAGTCACAGCTATGAGGTGGCGACCTCAGCGATGACGATGCTGGTGTCCATTGCCATCAAACTTGGTGTACATCCTGACACCCTAGATCGCTACAAATCTCTGGAAAATGTCTGTAAAATCCACGACTTAGGTCATCCCGCTTTCGGGCATGACGGAGCAACGTATCTGGATAAAAAGTTTAAATCACTGGGTCTTGAGGAAGGGTTTTCAGACAACAATAATACGCTTCAGGTGATTCAGAAAAATCGCATGCCACTGCGTAGCTATACCGTTGCCAGTGCCATAAAATACCCTGACAAACTTTACGATTCTCAAAAAGCGGTTTTCCTTCCGCTGCTAGATCAGGCTGTTGAGGAGGATAAAAAACACCTTAAATCACACAGCATGAGCAATACATGGCTGAAACGGACTATTGCCTGCGAAATCATGGATGAGGCGGACAGGAATAGTTACACCTTTTCAGATATGTGCGACCATCTGCTTAACGATGGCAAGCTTGATCGGGATATCGTTCTAAGTCGGGCGTTAGACAAGCAGGTATCACCCCGTACTATGCAGAAACTTGAAGAGCTGGTTAATCTTGCTGAAAGCCGCGACAAATCCAGTATCAGCCTCTTTCTTAGTCAAGCTAAAGGGGAGTGCAATAAAGCCTACGAAGTGACTGAGTATGGGCTTGAAATGACGGACAGACAGCAGTTTGAATTTCGCGAATTTGTAAATAAACTCACTAAAGAGTTTTTCATCCGCCCTATCCGGAAAATGCCTGTTCATGCCTCCAATATGCAGAAGCTTGAACATGTAACAAACGCCGTCATTTCCGGTGAATTCAGGCCATCAAGAACCTATGCTTCTGCGATAGAGAACGCGACTGACAGATCAGAACAGCTTCGTGCAATGCGCGACATGGTTGCAGAATTCAGCGATTGGTACGTGATCCGCACACACGAAAAGCTTTTACGCAACGAACTATTACACAGTATCTAACGAAAGCGCCTTCTGGCGCTTTTTATTCTACATCAATTACCTCCAAAAAAGTATTGACAATATAATTTATTGTGTTATTATACACTCATAGTCTGAAACGACTGACAAACAACAGTAATGTAAACGGTATCTAAAGGTAGTCTTAATATGGCAAAGAGAAAAGTGAAACCAGTGAGAATGCGTCCTGCTTTGGATGTTTTAGATGCTCAGGATCTGCCCAATTGCAGACTGGCCCGCATTCAGGGAAGTAACATCCTCTTTGTCGTATCTGCCCATGTGCGGAAAAACAAAGAAGCCTGCCGATACTTGGAATATGTAACGCAGATTAACGGACAAAATGTCATCTCTGAGGGCAAATTGAGACCAAAATTTTGGTACTTGAACTTTTTCGACCCTAGCGACTGGCATGCCAAATTTGCAAAAATGGATGCCGTTATTGCCAGCATGAAAAAGAATACACTTGCCGCTTAGTTGCTGTGCGTCATCCATAGTAAATATGATATTTCTATGATGACAATCAACAAGGCGCAAATCATGAGTGACTTGGATACGATGTTAGTAATCTTCAGCATCTACCGCACCCAAATCATTGTTTGCGCCACATCCCCATTTGGCGAGAGAACAACTGTACAATGCTGGCCAGCTTCAATAGCAAAGATTTGCTTATCACCTGAAACCTCTGCCCCCAGTGTTGTCACTATATCTGTTTCTATTTTTGTACATTCCACTGATACTTCCTCTCCTGTGACGACAATCTCGCTAACAGAGAATGGTATCGAAACTCTAGCCTGACCGGAAGGAGCCGCTATTCTTAGCTTTTCTGCGCTCCCCTGCTCTCTGACAGCACTCCAAGAGACTGGGATGTTAATCTCACCATTCATATAAACCAGTGGTGATAGCGTCACGGGCTGACTGTCATATAGCGAAACGATGCCCTCTCCCTCAGACGGCAAGCTAAATAGTAAAGTGTGACCTGAGAGCATGTTGCAGAAAGCCGCCATGCTATAAAAAGTTTCACCATCGCCATCCGGATCTACCGAAAACACACCACTGGCCAAGTGGAGTTCCTCTGTCATTGATATTTCATGACACATCCTCCGCCCTTTCCGGTCTAAGTCAATGATCATAGAATTATAATCAAAGGCATAAGAGTGTGTGCTTAGCACAACACCTGTGAGCATCAGAAGACATCTTTTTAACATACTACCTCACCCAAATCTTATCTACCATAAACAGCCCCGAGTTCTCTTCAAGCAGCAATTCACCACCCGAAGAAGGGAGCGATAGCACTATTCTCTCAGAGCCACCGCCCTCGACCCATAACACAGTCTCTTTATCACCCTTACGATGAAGGATTCTGTTCATTTTTGCAGGAATAATTGGCACTTCTTTTAAATGCACCTCCACCTCTGTCACCCACGATGGCAACCTATGCGATATGACTGCTTGTTGCAGTCCCGCAGCAAAGAACTGTATAAAGTCGGCATCAGGCTCAATAAGAGGATCATTAAACCAGACTCGTTCCTCAAATTCCCAACCTGCTTTTGCTAATACCGAGCCGTGCGTCAGCATTTCTCCTGCAATAGCTTTCACAGGCAAAATACGCTCTCCGAAATCAGAAAACAGAGCCTGACCTGTCTCGTCATTACAGTATATCGAGCGAAAATCTCCCTCTATAATAATCTTGTAATTACCAGTCTCATCAGGGATGTCGCTTTTAATCGCTTCAGCACAAGTAAAACTGGAAACAGACTCTTTTACTTCTACATCTGCCAGCACCGAGCCAGTTGCAACGGTAAGAAAAAGTAATATTGCTTTCACACAAACCTCTCAATAAAATACTTCTTCAATATACCACCCTGTTGAAAATTGTTCCATATTTCATCAAAAATGTCCCAATTAATAGCTTGAAAATATAACTGGCGACGCTACAATGATTGCATTACGGTTACTTTATTTGACAACAATGAACAAGCATTACATTTTCTCAAAACTTGAAAAGATCTGGTACATTCAAGACGGCCATTCTAACGGCTATCGAGAAATAAGGCTGTTCAATGTTCGGGACTTACTGGTAAAGCACAAACACCTCCTAGAAGTGGACTATCTCACCGCCTCAATGATTCTGGACACCCTGCTGGTGGGCATGACACCGGATAAAACAGTATCCGTCACTTGCCTTCAAAGTAAAGAACTAAATAGCCTTACGCCCTATGAAGGTTACTTTATGCAACTAAAACTAACGGAAGATTACACCCTCGGCTTTAAATCCCTAAAACTCAGTAATCTCCTTATGTCTGACGTAAACGCCATGTCTGGACAGGCAGCCCATGCATCGCATTGTCATGCACTCGCAATAGCATTAGGCTTTTTCCGTAAAGACACAACTACGCAACACGGGTACTGGAAGTTTGCTTTTGACGAAGGGTACTCCCCTATCAATGCTGTCTCTACAAGTGGTTGTGACTTCCAGCCTCTTCTTGAGAATGAGTATTCCGACAACGCCCTGAACTGACAAATTTACAACGCCAACTTTCTGTGATATTATAAGAAGAGTTTAATAACTCAGGGTTATATCATGCAACTACAGAATAGCGCACTTCTATCTTATTCAGTTGGCAAAAAAGAAGTTAAGGGAATTGCATTTTACCAAGGTGGAAGCATTAAGGCTTACTGCGACAGTAGCTTCCTGCAAGATGAAATCAAAAGACACCTGCCTATCAGCAGTATCGATGAGATAACCAACATAACAAAACCACGAAAGCTCGATCTCTACAGAACAGATGTGTTCTTTTTCGATAGCATTCTCTACATTTTTGCGCCTCTTGTTCAGACGACTGATGAGATAGAAGAATTAGGCTTCACCGATGATAGCGGTGAGAATAATTACTACACCTACTTTACAATCACATTTCACTCTTGCGGCGTTGCTCGCACAGCGAAAATTTGCAACAGACTGAAGACGCGAACAGAGAAAACAAACTTTACCAGAAAAGTCGATAAGATGTGCTCTATTTTATGTTCTGATGAAGACAATTATGAAGTAAGAAAATCAGTAATCAGCTTATTTAAAAACAAGAGCAAAATGCTTGAGGCTAACCAGCTCCTTGAGAGCCTGCTGAATGAAAAACCAGCATTGGACTGAATAGGTAAATGAGGTATTATATTGGCGATTCTGTAAATAATGTTTTAGGTGTATTTATCATGGCATTTCCCAAATTATTTTTAAGTGCGGCTTTTTTTTCTTTAGTCAGCACCTCGTCCTCCGCTGGACAAGACGACCCCAGTAAGCGTGATTACCGTCCTTTGTCTGACAAAGGAGTTCGTATAGTTGCCACCCGAGTCGGCAAAGGAAGAGAGCTGACACAAGAATTGGTGAATAAAGTAGCAGCTATTGATGAATCTCTGCGTCGAAATATCGATTTTTTTGAAGATCTTCGGACTTGCAAAACATTCGACGATTCCATTCCAGCTTTCAGCCCTACCACAACCGTAAAAGTAGGGTATAAGTCTGGCATGATAGAAGTTGGCAAGGGAAAGCAGAAGCGCCTTTCTTGCCAACTTGAAAGTAGTCAGATATCTGAAGCGTCGGTTATGTCTGTCAGCTGTCTTGTAAACGAGCAGGAACTGAACCAGATTGCCAGTGAAGGAGTCACTTCCTTTAAGCAGGCTATCCACCGTTTCCGAACTGACGGTGTTTACAGCTTGATAAGTCCAAGCTCAACATTCTCTACACTTCAAGGTAGTGGGCGGTGCGAAGTCTCTATACGAATGCCTGAAGACACAAAATAAGATTCCTCAGGCAGCATTACCATCTTTAATGCTGCCTGACAGCAACTCGCAGAATCTCGGATGTCCCGAATACAAGGGAATCATGTCATACATATCTGCTAATCCATACCTTACTGCCAAAAGCGCAAGCTCTATTTTGACACCACCACCTGCAAAGTCGACGGAACGCAAGCTGTCGAACTGCCTAAGCGTCAACATATCTTTCGGCCCACCAGCATCCACGGTGCATTTGCCCAGAAATATTTTGGAAAATGTTCTTTTTGCCCGCGCATGATTTCTGAACTGCTCCATAAGTATCTCATCCGGTGACAGGTAAGGACAAGCCGTTAATTCTGCCACCTTATTCAGCACCTCTTCGTGAGCAGGCGTGAGGTTCGCTGAACATAAATACCCGTGTTTATAGATATTCGACACGACCTCAATACTAAACTCTCTATCCAGAATCTGTTTACGCCCCAGTTCATCAATTACACCAGAAATCAGCGCTACCTCTGAGTGGCTAATTAAGCTTGAAAACAAATCTTTAAGTATTCCAGATCTGGCGATATCATCCGCACAAACACCTGCCAGACTCGCTTCTAAAAAGCGATGCCCGTCAAATATCGATACCTTATAAGCCATGACTATCGACTCAACTAAGAGATTCATTGCTCTCTCCTGAATCATCCACCTTTCCTCTTTGCATAAAAATGCCAACAGAGAGTCCTCACCTTTAAAACTGATAATTGAACGCCCTTGGGTAGACCAGAGTAGTTTTTGAAATCCCTCATCGTTTAAAAAGCTTAAAATGTTATTCATAGCAAGAGCAGAATCACTGCAAACCATTCTTTCCAGATCACTAATCATGTTAAATCTAAACCGATATCCATTTGCAATCTTCGCCCTGTCCTCACGAGAGGAATTTACTATCAGGCTCAACGCCAGTTGCATAGCATGAGAACGATTTTCCTCTCTTGCCCAAAGCAGGTACTCAATAGCCCTCGCCCAAACAGCTTTTGCCACCCAGTGATGCTTAGACATATGCAAATCGTGCAAAAATTCATTTTCGTTGATCTTCTTTGCGTTAAAAATATCCATCACCTCCTGCTCTGACGCCCCTATAGCAGTAAATTCAGGGGCGTTTACGCTTGTACAACCGGAGGTCAGGTTAATGACCTCCAGCACGGAGTCATAAGATGTCGAATAACCCAGATTTTTTCTCCAGCGCTTCTTTAAGGTGTTTTCGAGAGCATGAAAAACGCCGCCAACCTTCAGGTATACTGAGTTGGCCATTAAATTCGATACTGTCTTCATACTTAATTTTTTCCTTTTGTAAAAAAGAGGCATAATGTCTCACGCCCCCTCTCTTCTTACTGTCAGTAATTCTTAGCGCAACCCTCTCTCTTCCTGAAAGCGCAGGATCTTCTTATACGCCAAGAAATAGGTCAGACCCAATAGAACCCAAGCCACATAAACAGAATAGAAAACCACATCAAAGAATTTCACATCTTGCAGCAAAACTAGCGGATTGGGCGCAACAAAAAGGTAAGCAGCTATCCCAACAATTGCGAACACAGGCAAAATACCCTGAAATACAAAAACTCGCTTAAACATCAAATAAATCTTTGAAAAACGGGTCGCCCGCATTCGCTTACCCTTAATCAGGACACCAACACCTTTCACAAAGGCAATGAAAGATACACCCAATCCAGCTAAACCAAATATCTCTTCACCAGTCCATCCGGCAACCCAAACAGACTTCCACTCAGTAAAGAAAAATCCCACACAAAGCGCAAGCATACCAATCAAAACATTTAACTTGCTCCAGTACAGCGCCTTCTTTAAATTCTCCGCCAACTGTAATTCTTGCGTCATTTCCCTTGCCTGAGCAAAGTCCCTCCCTTCTTTGGTAACAAATTCCTCTTCGCCGCTTGGACAGGCGATAGGCTTGCCACGCACAGGCTTCTGTGAAGGCAGTCGGGATGTAATTTTACCGGCACTGGTCGCTACACCAACACCTAGATTTGCCGCCTTCCTTCTTTGCATCAATCGCATCTTACTTTCTTTGTCCAGTGCCACGATTCACCCTCAATAATTAGTACGCCGTATATTTCGATAATACGTGAAAAACATCACCATTTTCAATATGTTTTTGAGTTTACTTTATTCGCATTATGTGTTATTATAAGGACTTCAGGTTAAGGGGTATTTAGATGCTGAAAACATTACGTTTAGCGCACTGTAAAGATATGGGTTCAGTTATTCTGATGACGTCATCTCGGAAGGATAGCTCAGCGCGTCCAAAAAATAGTCTTCACTTTATTGAGAAAGGCGATCTTTGCGAGGCAAATTTAACCGAACTGCTTCAAATCGAAGCAGAATGTGTCAGACTTCAAGAGTTAAACTTAGAAAAGTCAGAACAAGGAGTCGACTACTATCTTATACACTTTGTACAGCGCACTGATTGTGGCAGAATTGCAGCATAACAAATGTGAGAACCTTCATGCCTAGCCAACCAATGCCGGAAAAGTTAAAACTTGAAGCCATCCTTGAGCCTATCGAAAATACTCCCGTCGAGTGCGACGGATTTATGCGACTGGCCACCACACTTTTAGCGAATCACAAGATTCCCCATAAAGTATGCAAAGGATCTTTGGTTATTAATAAGGACAGCAAACTGCCTCACTTCTGGCTGGAGACCGATACGTATTGCATTGACTATACCGCAAGAATGTGGACACGCAGCAAGGAAACTCCACATGGTGTTTTTACTCCTGTAAAATCGCTTTATCAAGACCGTGAAGAAGTTGAGATAGCGCCTGTTTGCGATATGCTGTTTTTCATACTTGCAAACATGTCGTTGAATACAGCAATTGAAAAAGGCATCGCTTCACTCAATCTCATTAAAGAGGAAAAAAAGTATGTTTCTCCAAACTGTAAATAACAGCACCGAAGCTCAAGCTGTGCTTTTTAGTATAGTCAGAAAAATCTCCTCTGATTATGAAGATGCTCAACTCAATCACCCAAGAGTTCGTAAACAGATTGCTTCCAAAGCATTATCGGAAACAAAATCCAGATACCCAGAAGTCGCGCCGTCCCTGTGGGCTGAAGCCGCTTTAGCTCTTGCAGAGCAAGGCTAAGCTGCGCGGTAGCGAGAAAACTCTTCTTCAGTCATTGCTATTTCGAACAAAGAACGAGTACCGCGAAGCTCGAAGGGCTTGCTCATTCGGGTAAGCGCATAGCCTGAACGTCTGAGCGCTATTGCAAGCTTGTGCTCTACAACAATGTAAATGTTATAAATTCTCGACGAAATCAGATGCACGCAGATTGCAAAAAAAATAGCGGGCAAGTTAACAACATCACGATATTCCGGCAAAATCAGCAGTCTGGACAGCTCTTTCGTAGACGCATCAATGCAATCAATCCCATCAGCCCTCTCCGCCTTGGCTGCATAAGGCGAGAGCTTAGAAAGCACACGGAAATACCCAACCGGAGCACCCGTTTTTTTATCGACAATCAGGCAGTGTTCGGACTTTCCGTCATAGACGTCTGTCTCCATACCGTTACCTAAATCTGGCTCGTAACCCTTTTCCTGCACGAATACTTGATGCCGGAATGCCAATCCCTGATTGATCTCCTCGCGTGTTAAGCAGACCTTTACCTCGAACTTCTCGACAACTGATTTCAACATGATTTCTCTCTCATAGATACGCCGTAAAATACATCGCTAATCGGGAGAATATCAGACGAACACCCCCCAAACCAGTAATATTTACCACCTATTAATAGTTTTTTGTACGATTTGCATACTATATAGGAATGAATCCCGCTCTTCACGCAACAATACTTCGCGTCTGCTATCAATAGTTATTTAAATTAATAACTATAACAACAAGCAGAGGTTGCCTTTATAGAAAGATACATCTAACAAATTAATACTCGTTTTATATTAAATAAACAGGTAGACTTGCACTAAATTCAGGTTTGCAGGCATCTATTTCTAAGCCTTTTGAAAAGACCCAAGCCCTTGTATTTACCGACAACATTTATTAGAGCGACACTCAGGCTCCGCTTGCGGCGCATGCGTGAAATCAAAAATCCTCGCTAAGCGGGGTTCAAATGGACAGACATATAATGATAATTTCTGACTTGAACCGGACATTCATTGTTAAGAACCATAAACGGCATACTATCGAATTCTGCGACATGCTTAATGATTTGGCACACAGCCTTCCGGTTATCTTTAAACAAGAATACTTCTTTGCACAACCGGTTGCCTTATATGCGGATAAAAGCCAGAAACCATCCTATTTCGCACTAATTGAAACCGTTCAAAATGACGCCGTGAGTGGCGATATCTACCATATGAAGACGTTAGTCGCACTGGCAGACTCCCATGGCAAAATCAATCCGTCAGAAAGCGTAGAACCGCTTATCGCAAAAGCCAATTTAGACAATCGCCCTAAATTAGCCATAGCCCTCAGCTTGCATGAATCCAATAACGGCCACCGCGAATTCATAGAAAGTCGCGAGTGGAATGATGACCTCAAACTTTGGCAATATGAGTGCAATCCGGTAGTACTTAGCGATATTCTTAATGTTAAAGGCGTCAACGCTGCACTGTTTGACAACAGCACTGGCCGCGTAGCATTTGATCTACTCTTCTGGCTGGCCAGTGTCAATAAACTTGGGCTGATTAGTCAGGTCTCTCCTGATAGCGATCTTAATGAGCACCTCCTGATGGCCCGCCACCTTCAGCGAGGTTTTATTGGCACCCACAGTATTCCTGCTTTCTTGCCAAAAGTACCAGACATCACATACCAGAAAATGTCAAAAGCAAAGATCGTTGTTGAGGACAAGATGAGATACATACTGTCTCTGCCCTGCCAGAGCTTTACCGAGCATTGCGACTCCGGCTACCTACTCAACAGTGCTGTTATTCTTGGAGAAACACTATGCCCCCTTTCTCACGCAACCCGCGTTGAAATTGACAACTTAAGTGTCAATGGCATCAACATGCCAGTTACGCACATGAACGTCGGGCAGCTTTCCGCCATCATCATGATAAACCTGAGGCCCGATAGTGGGAAAATGTTTATCAAAGGAGTGGTTAATATACCACTAACTACTGCTGACGCATTTATCAGCAAGAAGCACGCAGGCTGTCTTGATATTTCGAATCTTCTGAAGACGACCAGTGACAAACTGTACCGGCACCCCATCCCATTTTATATGGATGCAGGAGAGTTACTTAAAGCCCACAACAAAACCATCGCATTCAACGACAAAACAAAAGATGTACTTGCGCGTCAGGTCATCTACCTTATGCTGGAATGCGAAGCATATCTTATCTCACAACATATAGATAATGCCTCTGCCAGAATGGAGCTTGACGGCAGCTGCCTTTCAACAAAATACTGGCGTCATTTTAATACGGTATTTATTCCCAATAATGTCGATATGCTTGAAGCTTGGAAGCTCAGGAATATTGACCATGATTCATTGATTGACAACTAGGCACTTATGTGTTACAATAAACTTAGTTAATTAGAAGAGCTTTTATGATATTTACAACTGCTGGAATTGAAGGAAGCGGTAAATCCACTGCCTCCGTAGCTATCGCTGAGGCCTGCGAAATTATGGGCCAGCCTTATATACCCGCCCGCGAGCCGGGAGGTACACCTATCGCCGAAAAGATCCGTGATTTTGTACTTAGTAATGATACCACTTCCAATCATGGCGAAGAATTTGACCCTAAAACCGAACTGCTCTTGATGTTCGCCTCTCGGAATCAACTTTGGAGAGCACTAATTCTTCCTCACCTTAAGAAAGGGTATGCTGCGATCATTGATCGTTCTCATTACTGCTCTTTTGCGATGCAAGTACGGGGAAGAGACACCATTTCGGTCAGTGATTATGATCACCTGATGTCTGTTGTAATGGCTGATATGCCTGTTTACGATCTCATCTTCCACCTTCACACTGACACTGTGGAGGAGTCTTTACGTCGCAGATGGGGTGAATCAGAACCAGATCGCTTTGAATCCAGCCCGTTATCCTATTTTGAGCGAGTGAATGACGGATATTTTGAAATTCTGGAAGGTAGACAAAACGTTGTTCGAATCAATACTTCTACTCACGATCAGGATGCCGTTCGTGATATAGTAATCCGAGAAACAACCAGAGTAATAAAGCAGGCAAAAGGAGCCGCTTAAGTGAAAAAAGCACTGAAGAAGTATTCTGCTTCACCCGTAAACCCTGAAGAGGCTACGGCTCTTAATATGGGCAGAATACCTTCTCTTACTTTTTTTAATGATGCAGCATCAATCTTATCTCTGCTTAACGCCAATATAAAAGGCGGATTTTCGCACAAAATCCTCCCAGCAATGGATGAGGACGGTGGATTCACTGTCGGGCACTACCAGCTCTATATTGAAACCAAAGATGACGTCACTGTTTTCTGGCTTACTGAGGAAAACAACACCCCAGCGAGTGAAACAAGACAAGCACCTCTGGAATACGTATACGAATCAGACGGAGTAACCTGCTGGGTACACAGCACAAAGACCGGTGAAACTGTCGGGCGATTCGGCAAAATGGGCATTGATATCCATCACCCCTTTGCAGAACAAGATGAAAAGGGTCAGTGCCTTCATTGCACGCATGAGCCAACCAATCAACAGGACTGGGATTTTTTTAGAAGCTACGCAAGCTTCCACTGGAATCTCGATATACCATCAGATAGCATGCACAGCTCCCGCTTTGAGAGCTATGCGCAGTAAGGAGTTTGACCATGAATAAAGGTCAGTACCACAGTGTAATTTCGCATAAAACCGTTGAACTCAAAAACGAAGAGGACAACATCATTAAAGTCGAGGTCATGATCTATGCAGCGAAAGCTGTCCCGTCATTCTCCGATCCTGATGGGGTAGATATTTCCCACAACGGCGTGGCTATTGTTTCCCCAGAACTGGGCGGCGTTATCGCGGACAAGCTGTTTCCCGCCGAAGGCGAACTGCTAAAGCCAACAGATGAGCAGGTAGCTTTCTTTGAGAAAATCACAGCGATTAATGAATTCTATGCCTTTGCCGATGAGGTGAACGCAGAGTCAAAGCGCCAATCCCGTAACATCATTGAGTTATAATTTAATGCTAAAGAAAATAAAAGCTGAGCATAAAGCTGCTCCATTCGGATGGCCACTTATCATTGCTGTTAGCTTATCCGGAGCGCTCGCTATTGCCATGATGCTATTAGGCATAATCCTGCACACGGAAACCGTCAGAAACTGGCTGATTGGCCATTATGATGAGTTTAAAACGCTGCACGACGCCATGGACTATCTCTATACCGCACTCAGCATATCCATTCTGGCTATGATCCTACTCTACTGGGATTATCGCTCAAGCATTAAAAAAGCTGGTGGGAAATAGCCACCAGCACAACCTTCTTTGTAGTGATGCCAATATCACTTCAATTTGCCACAACGACCCCGCGTTATCTCAATAACCTTGCTTACCAGCCAAAAATAACTTTAACTGCTTGATAGTGCGTACAAAAAAGCCGAGCGCAAGGCTCGGCAAAAGAAGGGAAACACACATCCAAATAAAAACGCTAACAAACTATAACGGCTTTCATTCAGGTCTTTATAATACTTCATCTATTTTAATAGTTCAAGTTTTTTAGCTGACTATTTGTGATGCCACCAAATACGCACTTTGTTCACAATATTCCACACAATACCAATGACCGTAATAAGTGCTGGTAGTGACTGACCATCAGATTCTGCACGGAAAAACCAAACCAAACCAATAACGATCATCAATCCAGAAATTAACGCCTGAATCTTAAGCTTCTTACTCGTTTCTTGAGTTGTATTTAACACCACCCCAGCTGAAGACACTTCTTTTAGAGCAGCTATTGGAACTCCACATTTAACACACGTTGGTGCCTTATCAGAAACACTTTGACCACATTCCTTACAGTTAATTAATGCCATTTGAATCCTCCAAACTATTTTTTTCAATAAACTCAACTCTTGCCTTACCAACAATAGATCTTTAAATTCGCAATTGAGAAAGCACGAGCCAAAGAAATTTTTACACGAATACGCAATAAGTTATTCTAAAATAACAACCCCTTCCTGATTGCTGAAAGGTTCTCCATTATCTGCTCCTGTACCACCAGACTCGCAATACCCGATTCCGACACTAACCAACTTTGGATATCATCAATCTCACGCTGCATGCTGACTACCGCCCCCTGTGTAGACAAGCCCAGCTTTAAATCAGCTGCGGTATACCATGGTGACGGTATGAAATCAGCCTTATACTCAGAGATGAGCTTCGACAACAACAGCGACTGTGAAAACACATTCCAGCGCAATACTTCGGGCACATCAAGGCCTGCCAACATAGTCAGCCTTACCCCTTTCCAGTTTTCCGCCAGAGTTTGCTCAAAATCATCACCGATACAGTAAGGCAGTACATCCTCAAGCTCATCACCTTCCTTGATAAGCCCGTTATCAACAACCACCTTACTATGCTCAGCAGCCGCCACTAACTCTCGTAGACGATGCACAAACCAGATATCACCTGCCTCGGCGAACGCAATAAGATCACCCCTGCACTGACGCACCACGTCGGCCACATGCGTTAAATCTTCAGAGAAAAATCTCACAGCGCCGTCTTCAATTCCTGATTCCGTTACAGCATCTGCAACAACAGCAGGATTACCAACAATAAGCAGCTCCCATGCCGTATGGCATTGAACTTTAATTGATAACAATGTATCAACCACACCCGCGCTTAAGGGTGTTCTCATGATTATAGATACCAACATAAATACCTCCGTAACAGGATGGAATATACCACGTTTTAATTGACCCGGCTATCTAAGTTTTTTGTTCGTCTAAATGGCTATCATTAAGTATAGCTATTAATACTTTAAATAAATTAAATGGGGTGTATGATGCCTGAACAGATTTGCTTGAGAGGCCAATCTTTGCAAATTCATTTGCAAGAACCCAACCTTTGCCGCCATTCCCTTGGCGGCATTTTTTTATCCTCAATTGTCTATTTACAATCTTTAATATTTGTGATATATTAAGCGTATTACAATTACGGAGTAGATTCATGGAATTAGCACTTAATTTAGATTATCAAGAAGATCTAAAAGGCATCTTCGAAAAGAAAGGCAATGAAGAAGCAGTCAAAGTCTTTCAACAAAAACGATGGGGTGGCCGTGAAGGCAAACCGTATACATACGAGTTTCACCGCAAGGCATGGACAACGGAAACGCTCAGTACGTTAAAAGAGTATTGTCAGGAAAAAGGCGACAGAGCCGCCGTCCGTGATATCAACATGTCAATCAAGCTGATTGAGGCGTCAAAAGGCGTAAAGATTTCCAAGCTTTCACAGCTCAAAAATGCATTCAGACAGCTTATCGAGGACAACCTCATCAAAGGATGGCTATTTCACCGGAGTACAGGACTCCCTTCACTGGTGACCTCCATTGAGTATTCGCCTAAGAGTGAGCGCTCTGATGCCTATATCAGCGTTACCTTGTTGAATCTGCATGGCGAAAACCGCTCCATTATCACTGTATACTCCCACGAAGCCATGGGTCTGGACGCTTACACCATCCTTGCCAACAAAGGATATATACCTGAAACACAGGAGCTGATTGACAGCCACACCCACGAGTGTGAGTTGTTTACTCAGTATATTCCCCTGTATTCAACACAGTTTCAGGTTACAGGCACAACAAAAGCCAGCACCGGAAAGTACAATCGGCCAACAACAATACCGGCAGGCAGAAAGCTCATTCAGGATGTTAGTGAGCCAAAATCAACTTACACAGGTTTTGACAGAGGCTACTTCTGGGCAAAAGGGGAGGATTACGACCTGAACCTCGGCGACCCTCATACAGAAGTACCCCTTCATCCGTATATCTGCTTCTTTGACTTGGAAGAGCATGAGCACATAAACCTCCTGCCGTCACAGGTAAAGATTTATGAATACAAGCCAGAGTTACGTGAGAAAATTGTACTTCCTGATATTCAAAAAGAGCTGCTGGATATTCTGGTACACGATTTTGATGTGATCCGAAGCGATATCGTGGAGGGTAAATCTGGCGGAACATTCGTGCTCTGCAAAGGCTCGGCAGGTCTTGGTAAAACACTGACCGCAGAGATCTACTCCGAGGTTATTAAAAAACCCCTTTACCGCGTACACAGTGGTCAGCTGGGCGTTGATCCTAAAGATGTCGAGAAACGCCTGAAGGAAATCCTGAAACGCATGGAAGACTGGGGTGCAATCGGCCTGCTTGACGAGTGTGACACCTATGTGCGCAGACGTGGCGACGACATTCACCAAAACGCTGTCGTTGCTGCTTTTCTTCGACAGCTGGAATATCACAACAGCATGATTTTCATGACCACTAACCGCAGTAACGATGTGGACGAAGCCATTGAAAGTCGCGCAGCAGCCATTATCTTGTACGAGAACCCTACTGATGCACAGTCAAAGCAGCTATGGGCTATTCAGGGCGAGAACTTTGGTTTTGACTTCAGTGAAGACGAGATTAAAGAGCTAATGAGAGGATTACCTCAGATAGCAGGCCGAGACATTAAAATGCTGTTGAATCTGGCTTCACGCTACCGCACTGCCAAACCGGATTTAACCAACATCGAACTTATCAAGACCTGCTCAAGCTTCCGAGGCTTGTCTTACAGCAACTAGCGATATTACGGGGCTGCTCTTTTAATCGGGCAGCTCCGTCCATCCGAAATACTCACCGAGAGTCTCAATGATATACTCGGAGTTCATGCCCACATAAACCATTAAGGCTATCAGCGCCAGTCCGGCGAGCACCTCAAATACCTTACCAAATTTGGCGACAAGTGCCCCAAAAGTGGAACGTGTCCGCATGTACATTAATAATACTCCATAAAATTTACAGGCGATTATAGAGCGATAAGTAGACATATGAAATAGTTAAAAATACTTAATGTAAATTTTCTTGCATTTAAACATTAAATTTTTCAAAAACTCCCACATTTAACTTGTGCGTTTTGCGTACAAAGATATACTTTAGTATAGTTCTAAGAAGTATATAGAGAGGCAAGTATGAACATGGAGCCGAGTTCGGTGATGCTTATTTCCGGCACAGCCTGTTTTGCCGAGCCAAATAAATCTGCCAGCACGAAAATAACGGTAACCGCTCACCTGAGAAAGGGCGAAATAACTATTATTGATGCATCCATTTACAGCTCCGAAGGCGGACTTTCAGTCGAAAAGGTAGTGCTGACACATAAAATAAACAAAATCCTCAGCGACCCTGATGCCGCTGTTCAACATATAACAGCGTTTCAAATTCATGAGATCCATAGCAAAGAAGGTAACGTTTACACCATCCTCAGGCAGCGTGAAACCGGTGTAGATGTACTTAAAAACACGCCGGACAAATCATTCAGGCATATAAGTGGCAAGGTGATAGCCAGATTTGCCCAATCAAAACTTAAGCATATATATATCGCAAATTAACATTTCGTTATTCAGCATACTGTGCTATTTTAACGATAATATTTACGACGTATTTTAATATCATGACAACAACTATCTATCTCGATCAGAGTATTATCAGTGGCTATGTGCAGGGCAGATTTAATCTGGCCACAGCGCCTGACACACAGTATGTATATTCGTGGTTCAACCTGCTTGAAATTCACAAGTCAGATACGCCTGAAAAATACCTCTATGCACTGGCAGAACTTGATGCATCTTTTATGTATATCAGCAGCAATGATGAGATAAAACTTGCAGAGGGTCTGATCCCAACAGAGGTATATGCAGCCTTTAAAGGTAACCATGGCACCATTGACACAAGACAAAATCTGAAAGCCTTCGAATTCGTGATCTACTTTATGGAAGAGATCAGTCGCTATAATGCCTCTGAAATGCGATTCAGGGAGAAAAACTACCAACCCAGCACAGAATTCGCACCTGACACAATGAGAGTCATATGGGAAAACATCGACCCCTCTATCAGAGAGGAGACCCCCGAGCGCTACTTCCAGCTGCACCACCTGACTCAGGACACACCCCGTAACAGACTGCTTGGATTCTGCTCATGCTGCCGCATTTTCGACGGGATTCGCTTTCATTCTGAACGCCCCAACCAGAAGTCTGACTATATGACTAACACACTATGTGATGCCGCGCACATCGCTATGGCCAGTTATTGTGACTCACTACTTTCTGCTGACAAAAAAATGATTTTAAGAGCTGAGGCGCTGTACCAATTTACACAACTTCAAACAGTGAGCCAATTAGCCACAGAAAAAGAAACTATCAGGGAGAAAGCGCAGCTCTATGTTGCCTAGCTGGCACTGCGGTATACCGGCAACCGCCAGCATCATTATTATCATCGATGCCAATAAATAAACCTGCGCCTATTCAGCAATCTTTACCTGAATAAAGCAACCTTCGGTTCTGCTAGCGCCAATATTGCTCACAATGTCGTTACAGAACCTTACAACAGGCGCATGAACCTCACCATCTGGGAAGTTTAGCTTTTCATATCCCATAAAAATCGACCAGTTTGCCCTTACCTCTCCCTTTTTCCGCTCTGCGCGGGCACCAACCCATATCTTCCGTTCGTCAAAACTCTCCGGCCAGTTTCGGGCGGCGTAATAAGAGAAGTCTCGGCCACTCTCGTAAACCTGCTCTTCTGACAGGGAGAATCCTTGGCAGCGCCAGCTCTCACCGCTCATCGTGACCGTATCGTCGACACACACCTTTACGACACTCTCCCCCTTGCCAGCATCAATATCAACATTACTCATTGCTGACTGAAGCGATGTATTTTTACCCATACTACTGCATCCGGTCATGCCGATTACCATACATACCAATAGGATTTTCTTCATCATTCCTCCATGCAAAAGGACTGCAAAGCAGCCCTCTTAAAAGTTTTTTGTCTTATCAGGACTCTGTTACGGTAATTTCACCAATACGGTAAAACACCACGCCTTTACCAGTATCGCCACCATAAACACTGATACCCTCACAATCTGCAACATTGCCGCTCATACTCATGGATGTCCATTGTGCGTTACTCCACTGGTCGGTATTGCGCCAGATATCAACATATCCCCCATTCTTATAGCACTGCACCACCAGCATCCCTCTGTTGCCGTATCCGTCGCTCACACCAAACTGGAGATCGACCTTCACATGACCGGTAAATGGGCGATCAGAATAGTGACTTTGGCGAATCCAGCCCTTGTTTCTTGCCTCCATTTTGCCTGAGTACGTTGACAAATTGCCGTCGAACGGTAGCTGGTACTGACTAGCGTCAGTCGTATAGTTTATCCATGAGCCGTCTTTGCCGTGCATCACGTCATAAGACCAAGAAAGCGGCTCCCGCTCTTCCTCTTCCAGATCTTCTTCCGGCGCAGTGGTTTCTGAACCAGATTCAGCGCCCGCACCTGTCTCACCGGATGATTCAGATGAACCGGTTTCAGTGCCAGAAGCACCCGAATGACTTACCATGCCTGCCGGAATAACAGGACTACCCTGCACCCCTGAAGTACGGTAAACATACTGCTGAGCAAACGCATCCGCACCAATAAACATCAGAGACGCTGCAATAACACTTAATTTTAAAATTTTCATAGAGCCTCAACATTAAATACCAGTTATGCATAAACATATAAATAATACATCGTATATTTTATTGACGCAAGCACACTACCCTGCATTTACATTCAACAATATTGACTTTCAGTAGATAATGTGTTATTTTAATTATGCACTATTAAGAGTCAATAACATCATGTGGAAACAGACGCCATTACCCGAAAACTGTAAGACCGGAGCAGATGTCCAAGCCTTTGTCTGGGCGGGGATAAATAACTCCTACAAACTTGTAGGCAAAGATCCTGTGAGTCAAAAGGCCATTGTTGTCCGACTTAACTGGTTCCAGTGGGAGCAGAAGACAAAAGATGGTACGTTGCTGAAAGACTTTCCGGTTCCGGCCCCTTTAGAGCAGACTGCCTGACCAAAAATTATTATTTTCAAGGAATTCTAATGAAATTTAAAACCGTAACCAAAGGTGAGATTACCGGAAATATCGATTTACCAATACAGGACGTGTTTCTTGCCAGCACCGACCCTGCGGGACTCTGGGTAGGAATGGCAGATAAAGGCTCTACGGCATTAAGCATTGCAAGCTATGATAAAGAGCTGATTGCACAAGCTGAGTCTGTTTTGAAAAGTGTCAATATTGACGTCAAAGATACGACTCCTGAGCAAGTAATTCATGCACTTACTGCTCAGGAATTGCTGGTGGCATAAACCACCAGCGCTGACATTCAACTCAGTCTTGCCAAGCTCGGCTGCCAAACCCTTCTTCCAAGTAATACGAATAAACCTTAAAGTACATGATCAGGCCGCAATCATAGGCCTGATCAGAATCATCCTGCTTATTTACGCCAAACCCGATATATTTACCGTCGATAGTGACGGGCCTTATGTCACGCCCTTCAGGGCAAACAGCAGGACGCTGAATAACAGCCTCCTTTTTCTTATCGTAATACCGGTACTTTATGACGAGCAAATCACCGTCCACCTTATGATCGTAGTAATCGTCAATTTTTACGCCGCGCATAAAGCCTTTAAAGGACATGATTGACCAGTACATATCCACCTTTTCAGGTGTTTCATGATACATCTCCTTAAGCCACAAATCCGGTAAATCATGCGTCGACATGTATTCAGGGTTCAACAGCGTGTCTTCGATATGCAAAGGCACTTGGTAAACCGAGGGCCATAACTTAGCAGGGATGTATGTCCAGAGAATCATAATAACAAGCACAACAAGACCCAAACCGGCTTTTGCGGCCTCGAATTTCATCTTGTCTTCTTTACTATTCCAAGCGATAAAATCATCTGAATTAAAAGGCATTTTGTTTATCCCCCAAGACTCAGCCAACAACCCATATTAACCCCACGCAACTGGCCAAGCTGTGTTGGCGCTGACAGTGAACGCATCACCAGCAGACACTTTCCTGCCTGACAGAAACCACTCTCTTTTTTCATTCTTGATAACAAGGAAGGCTTAATCGCTTCTGCGAGCGACTTCTCCAGATGATCACCTACCCGTGCTACAGGAAGCAAAGAAGCATCCGTGACAACATAGGAAGTGTAATTCATATACCGACATGAATTACTACCCGCCCAGCGTTCATCATTAAACTCAGAATCAACATGAAAGAATGCACCAGAACCCGCCTGCATAAATGCCACCATATCAAGTTCATCAGGGTAATATCCATCACTGTCCAGATACACCAACCACCCCTCTTCCGGTGTCGGCTGTTCGACCATCGCGAGTTTCAATGCCTCCATCGCGAAAATAGTCATTGAACGATAGTCGGTCTCCTGCTCCGCCAAATTATCAGGCAAGATCACCAGCAAAATCGCTCTGTCTGCCAGTTTAGTCGCCAGACGATCCCCCAGCGCCGGATCATAACCGAAATTCTCTGCCGCTTTAAAAACAAGAGACAACAGGTTAAAAACAACCGCATAGGTGGATTCGGCAACGTCCTCCACCCCGTCAAGCCCCATTACCCGATACAGGTATTCATGCCAGTGATTAATGGATTGATCAACACCGAACCCGTTTATCATCCCAAGCTCTGTTGTCAGGCTATCCCCATCGAAAAACGGAGCAATAAAGTAATCCATAAACACCCGTCTTAGTTCGGATTGTGCTTCATCGCCGAGATCCTGCCAGATTGCCGTAGTCCAAAGCCCTTTGTGCGAGGCCAGTTCGCTGAGCAACCGCTCCTGCCCTGCATCGGCCAATACTGACTCGACATGCTTGAGCATCATGCTTATTTCTACCTGACGTTCAATAAAGCTTTCGGATTCTTCCGATGTTCTCAATGCCGCATTTACGCCGCGCTCCGCTCCTGCCCGCATCCAGCGTTGTAATGCAGAAGATTTATCAGCCTTGCTTATTACCAATGGATCGAAAGATACCTTGTCTCCAACCTTAATCTCAGGTGCGTCAGACACAGATAAGTCCCACACCCCTAACGGCAACCCGAATGCATTCGCTGCATCGCTGGCATACTTACTTATCTCTGTCATTCTGCTTTTATGCGCGACAATCACCGCACCCCGTCTCTCCGTCTTGGCTAAAACCATGCGTTCCACCAGCAAGGTTCTGAAGTCAATCCCCTCTGGGGTGTTTTCAGATAAGATACAGGTGCAGCCTCCCAGCTCTTCCGGATAAAGTGTTTCCGGCAATCTCCGCGCCAAAGAGCGTTGTGAAAACAGTGAAAATTTACCCAACTTCCTTTCCCTGCCACAAAGCATTTTTGTAATTACCTCAACAGCAGCAACAGGGGAAAGCATCGGATGCCTGATCCCAAGGTATCCCCGACAAGCCCTCACTAACTGCAAGCGCAAAATATCTTCCTGAACCCGACTCATACGGTCTATAAGAACCGGTTCCTTCAGGCCATCCTGAAGCGGCCTGCCGTCCAAAATACGTCTTGACGCTACGTTCATAGATGCATCCGAGTTCCAGCCGAAGCCTTCTGCAATGCAATCTCTGATTTCATCGACAGACACTTCGCCCACCGGTGACTCACAGGCGTTTAGTGCAGCTTTGAGATTGTTTACAAAATAAAGGGTTTCCGAAGATTTCCGAGATAATACGCGCATAAATAAATCCGTAAATAATATCTCAAAATTATAATACATTGAGAATATAAATCCAACACTTAATTGTTTACTTTATACAGACAATGTGTTATTATAAACATACTGAATTCGGAGAGAGTGAACGCATGAAGAATATCCGCAAGCTTGCAAGCCCCCATCTGTTTGATGCTACTATCGAGCGTACCAAAGCCCTGCTTAACAATATGGGCTTTAGCGCATCAACCGAAAACGGGGCGCTCCCCCTTGTTCTCAATCTCAGCAAGCAGTACCACCTCTCTGCAATGTTTGCACTGCCAGAAGAGCATCTGGTAGTGAGCATTATGACGACCAGCAAAAGCTCGCCGTCAGGCGTATGGTTTCACATCAATGTATCACACTACTGTAACACTAACAGTGACACTCTGTTGCTGGATTTTGAGATTGAGGTTGCAAAGAATGACAATAACATCCTCACACTTGCCAAAATCAAAAAGGCAATGCGCGACTGCGACCACTACGAAATGCCGGAGTTGCGACTGTATCAACAAGGCGTGCTGGTACAAGTGGCTGAAGACATTGCAGCTCTTGGAGCATTCCTGTACCAGTCAGATCTGGAAGACTCTGGCATTCAATTAGGAGGCACAAAGTTCTTCAATACCTCATACCAAGGCCCAACCCTCTATACGGGGTTCGAGCTGGTACTACCCAAGGACAGCAGAGACACCCTTACGCCAGCCGAAGCAGTAGAAATCATACAGAGTTGGTACGACGATGATATTCTGGATAACAATGAATTTCATCTCTGCGCAGAGTCATTCAAGCATGAAATCAAAGGTGGCGCACTGCGCATCAGCGACGAAAACAGAGACGCCAGTGTGAAAGTTACAGACGAAGGCTTTGTGGTGTCAGTAGTGCTGTCTGAGCGATTGCCTGATGCTGGCAAAGATATCCGCATCGACGACGCACTGTATGCGCTTGTCTGCAATATCGCACAACTCAGGGATAGCGGGCTAATAACATCAGCCAGACAATTCCGGCTCTATTAGCGAAATACAAAAGAGGGCGCAACATCCTGTCGCGCCCCAAGGATGCATGGGAAGAACAATCCCAGCAGGCAAGGGGTGAATATTACCTTGCCATGATATTGTTACGCCGTCTCCAAGGAATGGTTCACATGGCGCTCCTCATAAGACAAAATACGACCTTCGTGACGATAAACGTGCTTTGCTACAGCAGAGAAAGACGGGGCGCTTGCACTTATCATGCTTCTTAACGTTCTCAGATGAACCTCAGCAATCTTGTACTGTTTTTTAGCAAGTGCAACAACCACCTCTCGGGCCAGAAACTGCGGTTCATTATACACAGTGATACGGGACTGTCTGATAGCCAACTGACGAAGCAGGATATCGCCGTCCATTTCAAGACTATGACGATCACAGCCTTTATACTCTGCGTTGTTTGTGAGATTTTCCTGATGCGTCGCCCAGAAGTTGTACTCCAGCGTAGATAGAATGCTTTTTACCTTTGCGAGCACCAGATCAGGGTAGAAGGCGTCTGTCGCCACACCGTGCGTCATGATGTACAGCAACTCTGTGGCATGTTCAATTACATAGGGGAAAACCCCTCCCCCCATCAATCTGGAGAAATCTCGGCGAATTGAAAATGGACTACCTTGGCCTTGCTTTTGAGCATATGTAATACCCATGAAGGCTGCAATTACATCGCCTTTATTGCCGGTACTGGCAGGTGATTCTGTCGTGTGTTGTGTCATGTTATAAAATCCAACTTAAAATAGATCAACTATATTAAAGTAACTTTCTCAGCCTGTCAGCCTCTCATTTTAACTTTCTTTTTTTTAGTTGACTTTTAGGTAGGTTCTGTGTTATTATAATAGCTCAGTCACGGAGATGATCTTGATATTTTCTGATATTTTCATGACCAAGGCAATTAACTCGGCTGACTTCATCTGATTTTTGTGTTATTTCAGAGAGGTTGCCACAAAGAAGAATTCAGAAGGATTGCAGTAGCCATGTCGTTATCCAAATTGTTAGCAAAAACATTCAGCAATTTCGTCGCTGCTGCCACTGATAGTGAGACTTGTCGCGAGATAGCCCCGCTTTATGAGTATTTCAAAGGCCGCGACGAAGATTTCGAAATAGACCATCTGGGTTGGGAGCTGCTAATCAATCCCGCAAAAGAAAGCCTTGGCGACCCCACTCTACACCCCATATCAATGGCGGTGAATGCGCTGATGAAGGCAGGAGCAAATCACCCTCCAGCCAGTCTTGCCAAAGAGGCGTTTATGAAGCCAGACAATGCGTATATATTCGCAGCCATGCTGGTGGGGGATAGCCGTTTTTTCATCCTGACTGACGATGAATGCCAGTGGGTTGATATCGCCTACAGCATCGCTTTTGAACCTGTTGTTCGCTTGCTTGAAGAACAGGGATTGGCATCATCATCCACCAGCACTGATCACCTGAAAGCACTACTGAACTTCAGTGCCAATCACCCAAACAGATCAGGCGATGTAACACAGGTCATTGACTACATGCTGCGTAAAGGATATTTGAGCGCAGACCAACTAAACACGACAGAATCGTGCTATTACAACCACCCATCTGCGGGGTTTAAGGCTTAATATCAGATGGGGTTAATATGAGATTTTCAGACTATCTCGACAAACAGGTAATTCACAATTCTGAGCATGCCGCGAGGAAGGATATCAGCCACCTCATCAAGCGCTGGGATAGCGTGTTTAACCCAGCGAAGCCCGTTCTTGACAGGTTGCAGGCAGAAGCGCTTGCCGTTAACTGCAAACAAGAGGCGATCAGTATCGAGAGCGATCCTCACCTGTACTCGCTAATCACCGAGGTAGCCTCAAAGCACTTGCACGGCGATACCGGCATTCTGGACGGCAAGCCAGAGTTGACACTTTCACAGGCTATTACTGATGAAATTCTTTCTTTGGTTTCAATGCATCTTCGGAGCCTGTAAGTAATGAAAAATCTGGTTGCCACTTACGACAAAGCCTTATCTTCTCTGATTAAAGACGGTTATCATGATGATGCCAAAGACATTTTGAGCAAGATATTAAGTATCATAGAGCCTGATAGTGACACGCTGTCAGCCGAAACATGGAATCTTTTGCTTCGCACTGAAGAAAGTTTACCTCTGCTTGTAGAGGCAGCAAAGCGAGGTCTTGACATGCCTTTAGACCGAGTTCGCATTCTTACCTGCTTTCCGAACTTTATCCCCCTGCTTAGACAGGAAGCCGCCTATGTACACCGCACACTAGATCGTTACCATCCAGACAGAACGCGAATCCTTCATAGCGCCCTGAATTATGACCACACAGCCTCTGCTGTCGAACTACTGGAAAGCGGGTGGTCAATATCGCCCTCTTCAACATTAACTAAAATCACGCTTGAAAAAATCGTTTTAGCTGCCACGACAGACAATAGTAACGCAGCCGACACCGCCATATGGCTGATTGAAAACGAACTTGCCGATCCTGCACTGGCACCTGACGCTGATACGCAGGATTTAACTGCACTCTTTCGATCCAACGACCCCGTAATCGTCAATTGGGTAGCAGATTACCTTCACGCTGCGTTTGGCAACCCGCAGGATTCTACAAACCCCTTAGTCCCAGCGTATTTAACCGGTAATACATTACTCATTCGCTTGCTAAAGAAAAAAGGTATTTCATTACCCACCCTGACAGCAACGACAGTTCACAGCGAAGATTTTAAAAATCATGCCAAGCGCACTCTTCCGAGCCTCGCCGATAACGAGGGCGGCTTAGACATACTCACAGAATTTACCCTGCCGGTATTCGCCGCCATGCTCCGATACCAGCTTGACGACAGCGGCAAAAGAGCGAAGTCCGAACTGGAACTAGCAAGATTCAACTGGAATATGGGTGGATTAACAAAGAACATCTTTGCTGCGTGTACTGCAAATGGGATTGGTATTTCGAGTCCCGATTTACTTCACTGTATTCATCTTCTTACATGCCTTTCGTCCGACCCCCTGTTGCGAGTCGGGACAGCCCTTGAAGTTATACAATGGACAGCACCAGACCCATCTGACTTACCTTTAATCTTCAGGGAAACACCTCTCAACCCAGAACTCAAAGTCAACGCGGAGTCACCACAGCAAATCCTGAACTGTGTGATTCAGGCCGAACTGGCAGATATCCCAAACCCAGATAAGCTCGTGGTCGCCTACGGACGCTTTATTGAGGGCAACTTTACTTGCGAAACCAGCCTTCAGCTCGCGGTAGCGGATGCACTGAAACGTGCAATAAAAGATGAGAAAAAGATGTGGCTGTTACGGCTCCTGCCTGCACTAAATCTCACCTTCCTTCGCATGCCAGCATGGAAATTTAAGACTGACAGCATTACCGAAGAGTGTTTCGACATACTGCTGGAATCTGACAAACCCGTGACCAATTGTGACAACGCATTCAAGATGATGACATACTTATCCTGTTGTCATCCTCACACACACCCTGAGATTATCCCCGCCCTATGCCGGAGGATGAGAACTACATTTAGCGCAGTGCGATTAGAAAAACTACTCCAAACATGGGATTTACAACCTTACGAGCTGATGAACCATCCTGAGTGCCCACCGCAAGCGCAGGCTGTATTAATGACAATGCATGCATAATAGTGAGTGAATATAAATTTACTTTTGGCCTATTCTGTGTTATTATGAATGCACTTTGACGCACTGATTAATAAAATGAAATCACTTAAATTGCTTCAGGATACATTTGGATTCGTCCTCGCTTCGGTGGAAAATAACGAGGACTACAGACAAATTGTACCTTTATTTCAGCATTTCCAAGCGCAGTGCGGCGAAGGTACAGGCTTCGAAATTGATCACGACAACTGGTACTTAATACTCAATCACTTCACTAAGCTCACAACCTCCTCTGATATATTCGCCCACCCTATGCCCATGGTGCTTGTGGAACTGATAAATGCCGGAGCAAACCGTCCACCAGCCACACTGACCAAAGAAGCTTTTTTAAAACCATATAACGCCTGCATGTTCTTGGCGTTGCTGGTGGCGGATAAAGAGTACTTTTTTCGCACTGACAGCGAGTGCCACTGGGTCGATGTTGCATACCAAAGTGGCAGCTTTACTGTCGTAAAAACACTGGAAGAACTTGGCCTGACCTCATCATCCGACAGCATTGAAAATCTTAAAAAGGTACTGATCTCAGGCTTCGAAAACCCCCTCTTTACCGAAAGCGCAGCACAGCTCATCTGCTATATGCTGCAAAAGGGACACCTGTCCGCTGATACCAATCCGCTGAACACAGCTGCAACAGTAAGCGAGTTCCTAGATCCCACTACCAAAAAAATTCTGGCGATCACCTCCTCTGCCACACCCGAGATTAACGAATGGCTACTGAGATGTGCTGAGCAGACAAACACACTGAGCCACCTTACTATCGCCGCCTATCTTCTCGGCAATGATTGCATGATTGAATTTCTTTACGCACGCAGCATTACCCTGCCCTGTGCTGAAGATATCCTTATGCTTCATCCCCATTTAGATTTCCCCGACCATATCCGGATGCTTGAAGACAAAGCAAAAAAAGAAGATACAGCGGAATGCACACACATTCTGAACCGGTTCAGCTTTCCTGTTATCCTGCTTATCGCACGCAGAGCACTTAACGGCGACACTCAGGAGCAAAAAAACCTCCACACTTTATTTCAATGGGCTTCGCACTGCTACCTGAACAACGCTTCGCCAGTCAAAGAGGATGTGCTCCAAACCCTCCTGCTCGCAAATCTGTCAACATTACATACTGAATCTTACAATATAAACTTTGTTACCCTGTATATGCAGGCTATTGACCACCCGAATGTCCAAAAAGCCCTGTGGCAAGCTTCCGCCTACGCCGACCCAGAAATGCCAAGCAAGACCAAGGGGTTGTTTTTACGTCATGCCCTCGCAACTGAAACTTCTGACCCTCAGCGATATGCAAAAATGCTGGTGGATACGATACTGCCTGACACTGACACCAAGCTGCACAGTGATATTTATTACAGCCTGCTGTACTGCTTCGAACTTAATCCGGATATGCCCTTGTTTTTCGCTTTTATACAAGCATTGCGGGATGGAGGGCTACAGGAGGCACATTTCCAGTATCTCACGGATACAGGCCGATACAGCATCACCAGCTCGGTAAGCCGAGTGTTAACCCAATACAGTGAGGGCAAGCTTAGCAACGCCAAGCAACAAGTTATGTTTATTGGTTTAGCACCGGAACCAATGAGAGCCACGATACTCTCTGAAGCAGGTAACACTCCTGTTTTTCATGAACAAGGGCAGGCCATTGCCAGCTACTTATGCTTACTGTGGAATGCGTCACCTTACGACCTGCTTCAGCTTCCCGAGCTGCCGGAAAACGTAACCTGCGCACTTTTATCACTCATGTAAATGTTGACATCAATATATTTTTGTGTTATTATAAAGACTATCTTAATAAGACTGCGAGTGCGTAATGAGCAAAGAAAACAAGATCCTGTGTGAAGCCTTTGAAAGCCTAGCCAAGAATGCCGATTTTGATACCGCAAAAGCGCTGCTTACGCACTTCCCTAAACAGATCCCTCTGGACTCAAATACGCTGACACTCTGCTGGTACGACGCCATTCGCAGCGAGACAGCAGATAAGATCCATTTTCTGGCAGGCTGCGGCATTGATATAGCTGACCAATCTGTATACTCGCAGGTCATTGAAGAAAATTCATTTGAAAACATGGTGGCTGTCTATGAGCACCACCCAGATTGGTTTCATCGGGGGATTAAGGTTAACCCTAACGCTAGGGAGTTGCCAAAAAGCCCTGTAGACAGAGCGATTGTGCGCAATCAACCACAAAAGGCCCGATTCCTCATTGAAAAAGGCATTGCCATGTCAGACGGCTACAGGCTCGAACTGGAGCGGGAAGCATGGCTGTCATCTGACGCATACCACAACGACAAAGCGATAGAAACCGCCCAGCTTGCTATCGAACTGCTTAACGAAAAGCCGGAAAGCTTTGTGACTGACGACGATTTCCTGCCAAAAGGATTTGCTCAGAAAGTACTTCTGAACATGCCGGAACTCAATCTCCCCCTGTTGAGGAAGTTCTGGAGCGGAGAAGGCAAAGAGTGGCTTCTTCCTATTGCGCAACTGCTCCTGCGTTCAGACATCCTTGTTGTAGCAGAAGAAAAAGGGATTACCGTCGAATCGCCTGATATCGCGAATATAGTGGAAGATTTCAAAGACTTTTCATCACTGATAAGAGTATCTAATAAAGCGTTCCAGAATCGCCCTACAGATGTCCTTGATCAGGCTCCGCACGGATATATCAATGATAACTTTCTGCACCTTTTTGATATTGCCGTCGAGACACTGAAGTCAAAGAACTGCTTTAATTACTACTATGAAGAGCTGATGCAAAATGTCATCACTTATGTCGACAAACTTAATAATCCAGACCTGATAGATGCGCTGCTGGAACGATTCCTGAGCAATATCCGAGACGGTGACGACGACAAAAACAAAAAGATGCGCGAAATTCTTTACCACGAAATGAATGACCTGATTGCCGGACTGTCAGATGCAGGAGCTGCCCTTGCGCTGGAAAAACTCTTTGAATTGTCGGATGTGCCTGAATCAGCATACACCTCGCCTGAGTTCTGCGGTCTGGTTGAGATGATTCCGCATTACAACGTCTCTGTCGCTGAATTCTCTGCGGCAATAAGATCTGGCAAAATCATGAACAAGATTGCCAACAAACGTATTGCCTCACCCAAAACGTGGGTAATGCGCTGCACAGCCAACTTCGCTACAGGAAACGCAGCGTATCGCATGAAAACCATGCCGGAGTTTGTGTCGCTCTTCGACCCTCTGACCGAAGCGCAGTGGAATGATATTAAGGAATTCTCCGGTTTTGACGGCAAGAGCATCAAGGCGATACTGGGCTATGCCCGTTCGAATTACAATGGCAACAAAAGCGCCTCCGCCATGGAGGGGCTGACTTTACTTAGCCTGTTACCTGAATCAATGCGCCCGCAGGCTATTGATGCTATTGCAGAAAAAGTACAGAATCTGGCAGCTGATTTTCCCTTTCAGTGGCTGTCCTGCGCTTGGGGAAAAACCCCTTACGACATGATGAGTGAGTATGACATCAAAGACAAAACACGCGCCCTACTTATGGCAAACATGTCTTAACATGGATAACGAATCACTTATACAGCGCCTTATCCCACTGGTTAATAATAACCAGTGGGAGTCCGTTGCCGCACTGACCACGCTTTATTCCGACCAATGTCGTGCCGTGAACTTTGGCATCCCCCTCATCGAACGCGCCATTGCTCGCGCCAATACCGATGCCCCTGAAAGACTGTATAAACTGGGTTTTCAGTTCAATCTCACAGAGATGACAGAAATACTGGCCAGTACGGAGTGCGGATTAAACATTTACTCACAAATGGTTACGCTCTATCCCTGCAAGACTCTTGCTTTCACCGACGCACTCATCCGCAGGTTGCTTGCTGATAGCAACAGGTACACTCTCTCAAGTCAGCAAAAAATCATGTTTCTGGTTGATCGTGAGTACCCATCTGAAGTGCTCAGCCCTGACATGCTTGCGCGTTTTATTGCACACTACGATGACACCAAACGCATCCTGACAGGTGCGTGCATCACGCATCTTGACAGAACACACAATTTACTTGAGATCATCAGGGAATCATCCCATTTCCGCCAGCCCTTCGAGTGGCTTAAAGCGCTCCTTTTAATCACTGGCGAACTGACTACCCCCATCTTTAACTCAACGTGGCGAGACGGCGATGAGAACCACCTGCTGGCTATCGGCCTGCTTTACTTGAGGCAAGATCTTGTTGATGCAGCGGCAGCACAATCCATAAAGCCGGATTTCAATATTACTATTGTATTCAAAACCCTTCAGTCAATAGGTGACAACCGGCTTCACCGGAAAGGTTTTACACCGCCGATTTCCATGCTCAGCCTAAATAACAGCGTAACTCGCGATAGAGACCTCTTGATCCGCAGAAAATTGCTGTCGGATTTACATGATTATTCATTCGACCCTCATATCATGAGGGTCGAAAGCCTCAACGCCTTCTGGCACCTCGGACTGCGATACGCCGCCTGCTTTAAAGATGAAAACTGGGCATATCTGGATGCATTGTGTTTTGCCAGACACCTGCCCACAGAACAACTCTCCACACGGGCAACATGGCTGTTCGCAGAATGCCTTATTCAAGAGAACAACTTACCTCCTGAGACACAATATCAGACATGCAAACAGTTCCTGCTTGCGGCTATTAAAGGATTCTATGACGCTGGCCACAGAGAGTTCCCAAAAGAATCCGGACTACCTGTTTTTGGCGATTTTTTCCATTACACGAGCTGGCAGGAGAGCTTATTTCTCCTGTCTGCACTCAATGCAATCTACCACTGGGAGTTAACCACTGCCGACGTCGCCGAGGCACTGGACTATCATAGTGACATTGAGGATGCTGCATCCGTTGCCGAACCCGCTACCGTCAGTCATATTATTAACACAGAATTCCCCACCTGCACGCCTGATAAATGGGAGTCCGCAAGGGGTGGAATTGCCCCCCGTCAGTCGATAAGAAAAATCATCAGCGTCATCAGAAGGCATTATAACAAACCCCTGCGAGCGCCCTTTGTTCGTCAGATCTTGCTAAGCATCGCCCCGCCCCAGCTACATACCGAGATACTTGACGCCTACGCGATAGGCAGTCATTACAAATTATCCAATGACTGGCCATTTGCAGCGATCATGAAGGCATGGAACCTCACACCCTATGAAGCCATGCTGACTCTTCCAGTAAAAGAAAAAACACGCACAGCACTCATGACAGCAATAATCTGAATTGACAACATCCAATTAACGTGTTAATATAGGAACTCAATCAAGGAGTTCCTTTCATGTCTTTACTGCACCTGTATCACAATATCAAAACCGGTAACGAGAACGGCGCTCTGGCGGCCTTCGGGAATATGACTGGCACGGAAGAAACCTACAACACCTTGTTGATGCTGGCAATAGATGCAGGCATGAATACGCTCGCAAAAAAGATCATTGAGCGCTCTGGTGTGATTGATGAAGATGCGATTGCACTCGAAATCCTCAGAACCGAGAGAGAGCGTGTATTAAACAGCAACATGCTCGGCCCTCTTCTGGATGAGACAACGCAACGCCACCTTTGGACACGACACTTTAACTTTGACAAAGAGATGCATGACACACTCTTGCGTGCCTGTCTGAAGGCACATCCTGACACCATTCTGGATGCTAAAATAACGCAGCGTAATGAGCTAAAGCTCGCGCCCCCTGACGTTGAATCACTCAATAATATCGTTACAGAGGGGCTGCTGAAGCCTGACAATCTCGGCGAATCCTTAATTGCGTTACAGCTTAAAATAATTACCCGCCTTCGCGATCCTGTTCTCAAGCGACAATTTGCCATCTCATTCGTTGATAAGGTCATTGCCATGCAGCACTCCGATGCATTGGTCATCAACAAATGGGCAACCCCCAACGCGAAGGCTGTTGGCATCCCCGCAAGCGAATGGGCAACCCATTGGCTGAAAAAAATCAGAACCGGAGATGACTGTCTGTCCCTTTTTATTGTCTATGATTATTTGTGCGAGAATCTTTCACTCACAGAAGATGAGCAAACCGCATGGCAATATGGCATCTTAAATGATATTAATAACGCGATTTATGTCATAGACAATCTTCCTTTCAAAAAGGATTATTATCTCTTTTTCAAAAAGACTTTTCTTGATACCAACCCTGAACTCGCAAAAAGAGCTTATAGCACTTGGGGTTTTAACTTCTGCCGTTCAACAGAAAATGACGGCAACGACGAGACCGTGGTCGACGTCCTAAATGATCTTGGCGAATTTATCAAATCTACATTCAGCCCAGAGGTTCTTGCCGGACTGAAAAAGCAAGTCACCTACAAGGTACAGGAAGAATTTGATACGAATTCACTCGCGGTGCAAAAGATGGATGACAGCCTTGCCGGACTGGAAGCCTGGGAGATGATCGCACAAATCATTGACATGCGTCTGTTCTACCTGCCCACCAAAAGAAAGTCACTGATAAAGAATCTGTACGCCTTGCATGAAACGCAAAAGCATCACAGTGCGGCCATGTATGCCATGCGTCACGAAACTACGTTTCTGGACTGCTACGAAGAGCTGGGAGGATTCAGAAATCCGGAGTGGCTGACTGAACATTTGAAAATCTACCAGATCACACCCTACGAGGCCATGGCGCTCATGCGCGAAGATGACGATGAAAGCCGTGCCTGCGCGATGGAGGCTATCGCCAGCGACTAACGCGCAGCTTGGTTGCAATAATTCTTAAAACCCGTATTCTGAAGCAGACCACCACAGCAGCAGGGCACCGCATGGCCATTACCGATGTCTCAAAATTCCACGGACTCTCTTCTCCCTATTACCGCGTTTTTAAGAGCATTGAGGGCAAACGCCATCAATTTTACACTTTTGACAAGTCACAAGCAGAGCAAAAATTTACCGAGCTTCAGGCGAAAGCAAAACCTGTAGCCTGCCTGACTGATTTTTTCAGGCACAGTACGCGACCTTTTCTTGTAAACCGGAAAAAGAAAGACAACCACATCGGCCCCGCCTTCATTACCATTGCTACAGAGTCATACGGAAAGCATAAGGATAAACACACAGTAGGTCTACTGGTGTCAGCAAACCGACAGGATGTCAGAAAACCCTATATCAAGTTATTCCCGCTGAAATACGGAATCGGACATTGCCTGAGTAACGCGGTAGAATTTGCCATCCAAGCCTATCTTGAAGTATATCCGGATAGCTTGACGGAATTTGACATCACGTCCATTCAGACATGGGCAGCGAGCGAGAAAATACAAGACATCGTGGCGAAAAAGATATGGCAGACCGTCAGTCGGGTTGATGCATCATCCCTGAGAAAATGGATGAATCGCGACAACCCCATGTGGTTGTCTCTTTCCACAAATGAAAAGAACCTGCTTTATGTTCGGTTTCCCGAAGGTGGCTCCCTCTCTCGGGTTGTAAAGGGCACGCATCACCTGACACATCTGGTCGCATCCTTTACTGCCGGACTACTTCGCCAACTAGAATCCGGACGTTCTGAACAAGAGCTTATCATCTATGAGGGAGTGATTTACTTCACACTGGTTACCACTTGGATGCCATCCATTGCTCTCAGAACTGGCGTGGACGATGTGTTTCAGCCTGTCACGCCCGCCTATTTTAATGAGCTTGTCACACGTTACCGAGCCAATATTGAAATGGAAGTGATCAGAGAAACCTGACAAAGAAGTTGCATTTTTATTTTTTTGTGTTATTATACTTTTAAATCATGCAAGGTCTGTTATCCTTTAAGTAAGCTCGGAAGGTTTCGCAAAAGGAAGTAATAACTGTAAAGCCTCCCTGAGCAATATCCCCGTATATTGGCGTGATGCTTTGGCGAGGACTCAGGGATGTCGCCAACACCATTTAAAAAGGCCGGAAATGTTTCCGGCCTTTTGCGTATCTGATGAAAATTATTGTTGCGGATGCGGTGGCGGCGAACAGGTTTCTTCATCCGAACAAGGTGGCTTTTTACCATCTTTCATGTGCTCGCCATCGAATTCGAAATGCCCCATTGATTCGGGACGCTTACCCGCTGGTGGCTTGCAGTCTTCGGGATCTTTATCCTCGCACTCTGGCGGCAAAGGCGGACGCTCACCTTTCTGCGGAGCTTGCGCAAAATCATTCAGCTGTGGCGGCGCACTATCTTTGCTTTCAATAAGCGCTGGCAAAATCTTTGGCTTGGCTTGTCTTTTGTCTTCAAAGTCAGGCAGCTGTTTCACCATTTCGTTTATCCGCACTGATCGCTGCTCCTTATTCGGGTAATTTTCCAGCGCGACCGGCGCAATAGCCACGGCAGGATCATCTGCATTGCTGACTTTAATGGAGATCTCTACCTGCTGGTGGTGAGAAGGCTTCATGTGCCCGTAATGACCCTGAGGCGGAGGCATATCACCATGATACGGGGGCGGCGGAGGCATATCACCATGATTACCATGCCCCATCAGATCATGATGACACCCGTGTCTCGGCTCACCGAGACCTTCACTGCTCTTCTTCGTCTTTGGGTGTTTTTCAAAATGCTCTTCCTTCGCAATCTTGTGATCATCAAGCGCATCCCTTTTATCTTTTGATATTACCTGACGCTCTGCGTCCACTTGCACTGGCTGCATATCCTCGCGATATTCACTGCCCTCACAAGAATCACCAACCACACACGCGCTGACAAATGACGACATGAAAGCCGTACAGATGGCCGCTGCTAAAACTGTTTTTCTCTTCAACATGTAAAATACTCCGTATAATTAAGCTGGAACCCAACTTTCCAGTCATTATTAACACAGTGATCGTGAAATGCCAGTCACGATCCCCGTCGTTTACGGTACATTTACTATCATTGAACGAAAAAAGACAGGTTTAACCCCGTCTTAACCACAAATACTGATTTTACTTGCTTAATCTATGAACGGGAAACCATCTTCCGGCGCTTTCTTGGTTTGGGATTTCATGGCTTCTTTGCGCATCATTTCTGCTGTAAGCTCTACACACTCAGCATACCCTTCAGTGTAGTTCTTCCCTAAACGAATCTCATACGCTTTTGCCCACTCTTCACAGTAGTTGACGAGGTTGGATACGGTTTTGCGCACATCAGCACGGCCATCGTAACCCTTCACCGACATACTTTGTTTTTCCGACACCGGCTTTTGCACAGGCTTTGGCTTGGCAGTTGCACATCCACCAGCAACAAGTGCAGAACCCAGAACCACCATCATCAGAAATTGTTTTTTCATTGTAAATTACACCTTATAGTCTTAATCAGGACAAAAAACATTCTACTTTGCATCTACTTTTAAGTAAACCATAAATCCTGTTGACTTAATATATTTGACGTATTATATTAAGCGTCAGATGGCCTCCGGAGGTTACTCCCCCGCCGAGAGCAATCTCTGACGATAAAGTTTTCCTTCTTTTCCTTTGAGTCAGAGGCGAATCAGCTCGGCTGGATTAAGATTGTCCGACCTGCGTAGCGCAGGAAAGTGACCCGCACAGGAGCGTCTCTATACATATAGAGAGCATAACCTCCGGTTGCCGTCTCCCTCTGATTTATCCCCATTGCCATTTAACGCCTGCGCTTATGCGTACTGTTATCGCACCTCAAACCCAATACCGGATGAAATTACTACATTGACACTAACCAAGCATTGTGTTATTATTTATCCAGCTGCTTACGAGGTATTTATTTATGTTTAATCCATTACATTTTGACGGCAATCCGTCTCTTGCACGCTTAGCTCTCCGCAATGCTCAGCGTAAATGTTTACTTAGTATGCTAACTTCAGTCACTTTACTGGCACTGAGTTTCAGATACGCAGATCTGATGCCTCTCCCCTTGATATCTTTTACGCTGGCCATCCCTTTCGGGTTACTTGCCCTGAAAGAGGCCCGAAAGGCCAAAGCTGTAAAAGTATGGCTGAAAAAGTTTTTACTCTCTGAGCAATTCAGCTTCATTACATGCTGAACAATACGGTTTAATTACCGGTTGAACTACGTATAATACAGGCATATTAACAGCAACAGAGTACTCATGATAACGTCTTGGATTTACGCATTGTCGGGATTGGCCGCATCCATTTTCTGTGTCATTGCGACAATTTTTACGACCCAGAATGTCACATCTTTGCGACTTACCCTTTTTTCATCGTTTCTGATTTGTGTAGTTAAAGCCCCTGAGATATTTAACCTGTACAAATCAAGACAGCGCTTTGCGGTATGGTTTGACAGCCTTCTGGTATCAACAACATTACTGATGATGCTGGGATTCAGTTACTACAGTGGAGGCTATAGCTTTGGTAAGAACACTGCTGTTTGCACTATCAGCACGCTTTATTGCGCAGCCAAGTTTTTTGCGCTAAGTATTCACAGTGACAATCAAACTATTTACGTCAAACAATAAGGATTAGTCATGATCTATCAGGATGAATACAACAAGCATATCCCGCTTAGCAGCACTGAGCAAAAGTTAATGGATGCGATCCTGCAATCCGGCGCTGTCCTGAAAAGAAGACACGACATCCCCAAGGCTGTCAAAAATCTACAGAGAGCGCTGACTGGCGGCGCAGCCTCCACAACACCTCTCATTTGTAGTCGCTTTGACTATGAGAAGCGCAATACGCCGGAACAACAGAGACTGCTAGCTTCTGCTGGCAAACGTGCTCTTCTGTTATTCCCCGAGAAAAAAGATCTCGAACAGTCATCAGGTTTCAACAATAAAATACTCAGCGTCAGACTGCATGAAAGATTTGTACTGGAGATCTTAGAAAAACATCCCTATTTCGCCCATCAAAACCCTGTCGAAGTACTCGAAAAGATTGACATCAAAAGGGTTGCGCGTGAAATCATTGAAACATTCTGGATTCACGCTTAGCACTGTTTTATTCACTCTCTGTGCGATATAATTGCTCAGTTATTTATTCAATATAAGGTTTATTTATTATGAAGAGTTATCAGGATTTTTTGCGTCATATTTACGAAAACGGAAATGACAAAGGTGATCGTACTGGCACAGGCACACGCTCGGTATTCGGCGGTGAAATTCGCCATAACGTTGCCAAAGATGGCTTTCCGCTTATGACACTGAAAAAAGTGCATCTGAAGTCCATTATCCATGAATTACTGTGGTTCTTCAGCGGTGATACCAACATCAAGTATCTGAAAGAGAACGGCGTCCGCATCTGGGACGAATGGGCAACTGAGGATGGTGAGCTGAACCATGGCTACGCCCAATGGGTAAACTGGAAGACCAAAGATGGCGGTTTTATCAATCAGATTGAACAGACCGTTGAGCTGCTACGTCACAATCCGAACTCACGTCGTATCCTGTACCATGGCTGGAACCCCGAAACCCTGCCGGATGAATCGAAGTCTCCACAGGAAAATGTACTGGACGGCAAGAATGCGCTGCCACCTTGTCATTTGCTGTACCAATATTATGTACATGACGGCAAGCTGAGCGCCCAGCTTTATATTCGCTCGTCTGACACCTTCCTCGGATTGCCATTTAACATAGCAAGTCTGGCGCTAAAATTGCTTATGTTTGCACAGCAGGCGAATCTGACACCGTGGGAGATCATTATCTCGTTCGGCGATGCTCATATTTACAACAATCACTTCGCGCAGGTGGAAGAGATCCTGAAGCGGGAGCCGAAAAAGCTACCGACCATGCGTCTGGCACGCAAACCGGACTCGATCTTTGACTACAAATACGATGACTTTATTCTGGAAGGGTACGATCCCCACCCTGCCATCAAGGGTAAGGTTGCCGTATAGGCAATGACACAACGCAAAAGGTCGCTCAGGCGGCCTTTTTACTTGACTTATTATTTTATTGTGTTACTATATGCACAACATCACAGCACAGAGTAATAAGCATGAAAATGTTCCTCACTACCCTGATTGTACTGACCAGCCTGACCGCTACCGCTGCGGAACCCACGCTTCGGAAAGTGGAGCGCATACCCAAGGACGTCGCCCTGAAGGCGCTGGCAGCAGAGTTAACCGGAAAGTCAGAACTTAAGCGTGTTAACGATGTGGTTCTTGTCGACGTTGCACCAGAGAAAGATTCTGATACGCAACCAACCCGTATTCCTCAGTTTATTTCAGTCACCCGTCAGGTGAGATTTTAATATGACAATGACCTCCGATGAATTTCAACTTCTTCAGGAAGTAAAGTCACTGGTCAGTGAAGGCGATCCGGCGCTACTCGAAACCCGCCTGTGTCATTTTCTGGACTCAAAGCTGAAGAATGAAGTGCAGCAGGACGTGATCCAGCTGGTGGCCCGTGTTGGTGACCAGCTTATCATGCACCCGCTTACCTGCCGTGAGGCAGATGAGGTACATTATGCTTTGAAAAAAGAGGCAGGCAGATTAAAAGCTGACTGGGCGATTGCATTGAGCCGCAATACGGGTGAGGTGCTTCACGAAGTGGGTGTGCCCAATCGTCGCGCACAGACCTTTATCGGAATTGCTAAAAAGTCCTTTGATAAAGATGGCCACCCTACTGTTGCTGTCTGGACAGACGGGATCAGTGTCGAACGGGCCGGTGTCAGTTCCGATCTTGAGCCTTTAGCACATATCCGCCTGAAAGAGGGCGCTCAGTACAAAGTCTCTGTAGAGCGCATTACGTAGCGCTCTTATCATTCTCAATAAGCAGGCTGACCTTTGTCGTGCCTGTCATGATTTCCACCAAAATAAAAAACAGTGATGCTGGCAATAGCTTGCTTGAGATCTTTCCTCGAAGGTTTGACTCCTGCAATACAATGCCACGCTCGCCCAATGCCTTTTCCAGATCGGCATAGCTGAATTTCTTTTGTACCATTAACAACCGGATATGCGTGCAGGCAGCATCCGCATAAGGGAGAAGCGATTGTTTATTGTCTTCTGATATCTGTTGATGTGACTTGGCCACTAGAGTACTCCGTAATTATTTTACTTCTATAGTCTGCCACAGGCATGACACAACTGCAATTAATAGATTATCTATGTTAGACATTTCTCACTAAAGTGTTGATTTATGTTTTTTTGTCATTATAATACATCATGTATTTAAGGTGAATTTTAAGGAACCGATATGGAAAACACCATCGCTACATCCCCTCTGTCCGTGCTGAAAGGCCATGCTGACTGGCAGGTAACCGAAACTGAAGGTGCCCTGTGCATCGCCAATGACGAAGGGATTGAAGCCTTTGCTGTGACTACCAGCAGCCAGATCCTCGTTGAAGCCCTGCTGTTCCCAGCTTCTGAGCTGGTGGAAGGCGCTACTGCCAAGTTAGACGACCTGCTGTTAAGCTTCCATCGCTTGCTCCCCCTGACTGCCGTCAGCAAAAAGCAAATCGGTGATGAAACCTACTATTGCGCGTTCGGCTCACTGTCTCTGGACAGCAAGCCGGAAGTGCTGGTGGAAGAAGTGGAAACACTTTTTGCGAATGTCCCTGAGCTGCTGTCTGCCTGCTCAGAATTTTTGAAGTAACTGAGGTATTATATTATGGGTATTTTTTCCAAACTGATCACTGCTGTTAAAGGCGGCGCAAACGAAGCCGGTCAGGCCATCGTTGATTCTCAAAGCATCCGCATTCTGGAACAGGAGATCCGCGAAGCAAAAGAAGAGCTTCGCCAAGCAGAGCAGGCTCGCACCACCATCAAAGGTAAAGCCAAGCTGGCAACCAGTAAAGTCGACAGCCTGAAGTCAGAAATTGCCAGCTACGAAGCCAATGCGCGTAAGTACGTCGAAACTGATCGCCAACTGGCACTGGACTGCGCCGCGAAGGTGCAGGAGCTGAAAGGCCAGCTGGCTACAGAAACCGAAATCATGGAAACCTACGCGGCCAATGACGCCACACTGAAAAAACAAATCAGTGATGGCAAGTCCAACGTGCGTCGTCTGGAGCAACAGGTGGACATGGTTAAGGCCACTGAGCAGGTGCAAAAAGCACAGGTTGCCACCTCACAGTCTTTCCAGAGCGGCAACGCGAAGATGAAAACGGCGACTGACTCACTGCAACGCATCAAAGAAAAGCAGGAGCTGCGCAAAGCGGAACTGGAAGCGGCGAATGAAATCGCTAACGAAGAATCCGGTGCCAGCCTGACTGCGCGGCTGAAGGCGGCTGATGAGCCTGACAGCGCTGAAGATGCGCTGGCAGCCATCCTGAGCAAAGGCTAAACCAACACGGAGTATTTGCCGTGGTAATCAGAAAGGTACTGCGCCGTGTGGCGGCGCAGTTTTTAGATATCAGCGGGTGGCGTATTGCCGCCTACTCTTTCGGTCTTATTTTGCTGACCGAACTGGTGTACTACCTCTTGGGCGAGACGCAAATCTCCGACCCCGCCCACTTCTTTTACTGGATAGTGGAAGTAGGCAGTACCGTGGGCTTCGGCTCCACCGACATCAATACAACAGCAGGGAAACTCTTTACCGCATACTGGACTATCCCCTATACCATCTCGTTGGCAGCTATCTTGCTGACAAAACTGGGGGTTACCGTAGCCGATATCCTGCACCGACAAAAACGAGGACGATGGATGCTCGACTTACAAAATCATATTGTTGTGATTGGCTGGAACGACAAGCGCACTATCCACTTGCTGGAACTGCTCTTCTGCGAAGCCAATGGCGATATGCCCGATATTGTGCTGGTGGTAAACCAAGAGATGGACAAACCTGAATCTGAGGTACTGAACCGCTCTAACTTCCACTTTGTGCAAGCTGAGCGCTATACCGATGAGGCAACAATGGCCCGCGCCTGTCTGCCTAAAGCAAAGTCCATTCTGATTGATATCGAGTGTGACAACGAAACCCTGACTACCGCGCTGTACTGCAACAAAGTCAGTCCGCACAGCCGTAAATCTGCTTATTTCAAAGACGATGCCATTGCGGAACTGGCGAAAGATCAGTGCAACCTGACCTGCACCCCTTCCATCAGCGTGGAAATGCTGGCAAAGGCCAGTACCGACCCCGGCTCTGAGCGCCTTATCCGCCAGCTGCTGGACACCCGCTATGGCCAGAATCAGTTCGGCGTGACGGTTGAAGACAGCTCTACCGTGCGCTACGGCAGTTTATTCCAGCGCTTTAAAGAGCAATATGACGCCACCATTATCGGCGTGCGCTGGAAAGGCGAAGAAAAAATTACACTGAATGCGAGTATGCAGGATGTGGTGTCTACAGGCGATACGGTGTATTACATCGCTAAATCGCGAATTAAAACCCCCTCTTTTAAGGCGTAATCTATGTTTGGCTGGCTTAAGAAAAAAGAAACTCCGATTGAGAAACCCGCAATCCCCGATCTCGGTCTGGAAATTGGCAGTTCTCTGGAAATCGAAACTCTGAACTTCAAAATCCTGATGGATAAACTGACCATCGAAGGTATTGATGAGTCATTTATCATTAAAAACGCAGGCAAAGTCGAACTGGACGGCACCACACTGTATCGCTTCTATATGCAAGAGACAGACGCTTGGATACAAGTCGTTTGCGAAGGCGAACCCAAAGAGGAAAACATCAAGGATGTTGTGCTGTTCTACTATTACGACACGCATAACATTGTCAATCAGGCTGCGTGGGATAAGCTGCTGAACGAGCAAATCGGCAACCCAACCTACCGCATTGATGACAAAGAATTCAATATCGTATGGGGCAGCACAGGCGAATACTCACCCCCTGTCCATATGCATGAAACCTGCTATGACCATACTGACGAGCCGTCTGAGACCGATCAGTTTGGTATGTTATTCGAGCGCGTGGTCGATGAAGACTCCGGCCTGAACGAGCTGTTATTCCTGTCGGCGGAAGAAGTCGTCAATGATAGCGGCAATCTGGAACGTTGCTTTGTCCTGAGCACCGGTATTCCTCTTAACCCTGCTCAGCTGAAACTGAGCTAACAATTAAATTTACGGAGTATTTTACAATGAACGAATTTTTCACTTCGGTACTGCACTTTGGCATGTATTTCGGCGTCGGCCTTATTGGTCTGGTACTGTTTAAGTTTATCTACAGCGCAGTAACCCCGCAAAACGAGTGGTCGCTGATCAAAGACGACAAAAACACTACGGCGGCACTGGGCTTCGGATCTGCGGTTGTCGGTTTTGCACTGGCGCTGGCCAGCGCAGCATCCAACTCGGTCAGCCTGCTTGATTTTGCCATGTGGAGCGGCGTTGCGCTGGTGGCCCAGCTGATCTCTTTCTTTCTGGTACGCGCCATCTTTATGCCTAAGATTGTTGAGCGCATCCAGAATAACGAACTGTCTGCGGGTCTGATGCTGGCAGCTACCAATATTGCCATCGGCCTGCTGAACGCAGCCTGCATGACTTACTAAGGGGGCATTCCCATGAAGAAGTCTTCTCAAATTAATTTCGGCAACATGCGTAAGCAGGTACGCCGCTTCGCGCTGGCTCCACTGGGTCTGGCGGTACTGGCAGGCTGCTCTGAAGCACCACAGCCTGAGACGCGCATTGTGTACGTGTCATCTGTCGACGAGTGTAAGGGTCAGGATATTCCGGTTGCAACTTGTGAGGCGGCCTACCGCCGCGCTGAAGCCAGCGCCGCAACTGAACGCCCACGCTTTACCTCAGTAGCCGACTGTGAAGCCATGTACGGTCAGGGCGAATGTACCCGACCCCAGAGCGCCAACAGCAATAACGGTTCGGACATGTCTGACATCTTTGTGCCGCTGGCAGCAGCCTACATTGCAGGCGAGATGATTGATGAGCTGGGTGATGCTTACGAAACCAAGCAACGCTACAAGTACCACCCGAATGCGGTCTACGTGGCCCCGTCAACGCGCTACAACAGCAACTCCGGTTACTCTACAAACCGTCCGCTGACTACGCCAGACACGTACACGACGACCACCCGTTCAACGTACACGCCGCCGAAAAAAGAGGTCTCCAAGCCTGTTGTTGAACGCAAGCCCGTTACCACTACAACACAAACCCGTAGCGGCTTCGGCTCTACTGCAAAAGCAAAATCAAGCTGGAGCAGTAGTCGTAGCGGCGGCTGGGGAGGTTAATTAATGCTCCGAGTTCCTACACCTGAACGCGCCCACTGGACAGCACTGGCTGATGAGTTTGGCTTTAAATTTCACACCATGTACGGTGACAAGTACTGGGATGAATCCGCTTTCTATCAGTTCACGCTGAGTCAGATTGAAAACGGCATTGAAGATCCGACTGAAGAGATCCACCAGATGTGTCTGGCCGTGGTCGATGCAGTGGTGAAAAGCGATGATTTGATGCGCAAATTCGCCATCCCAGAACACCAGTGGACATTCGTGCGTCAGAGCTGGGAACGCGGAGAAAACTCTCTCTACTCACGCCTTGACTTCGCCTTTGACGGGCGGGGTCAGGCGAAACTGTACGAAAACAACGCCGACACCCCGACCAGTATCTATGAAACCGGATTCTGGCAATGGATGTGGCTGCAACAGAAGGTAGACAGCCGAGAGGTGAATCCTACCGCTGATCAATTTAACTCTCTTCAGGAAAAACTGGTAAACCGTTTTCGCGAACTGAAAGTCCTGACGCCTGAGCGTGTCCTGCACTTTTCCTGCTGTAAAGATACAGTGGAAGATCGCGGCACCGTGCAATACCTTGAAGACTGCGCCAAAGAAGCCGGTATTGAAACCAAGTTTGTGTATATCGAAGACATCGGTATCGATGCCGAGAAAAACTTTACGGATTTGGACGATCAGATCATCGACTGGATGTTCAAACTCTACCCATGGGAGTTTATGTTCCAAGAGGAGTTCGGCCAACATCTGGGCCAGCAGGATATCGTATGGCTTGAACCACCTTGGAAAGCTATTTTATCCAACAAATGTCTGCTGCCTATGTTGTGGAAGATGTTTCCCAACCATCCCAACCTGCTGCCTGCCTTCTTTGAAGATGAACTGGCACTGGTGCCGGAAGGCATGCCACTGGTGAAAAAGCCTATCTTCAGCCGCGAGGGTGCCAATATCACCTTTACCGACTGCCGAGGCAATCCGGAAGGAGACTGCGAGACCGAAGGCGCGTATGGCGAGGAAGGGTATATTTACCAGATGCGCCACACCCTGCCCCAGTTTGAGGATAACTTCACACTGATCGGCAGCTGGCTAGTGGATGACCAACCTGCGGGCATTTCCATTCGCGAGGACAGCACTGCGATCACGCAGGACATGAGCCGCTATCTGCCTCACGTTATTATCAACTGACAACCAGCCGCAGCATTAACGCTGCGGCTAATTGTTTTCAACAATAACCACTGCTTATTAGCTACCCCTTACGGCGTATTTTATGACATACATTAAAGGTCTCACCACATACACACTCATGCGGATTATGATTTCCTACGGTGTTTTTATTCTCTGTTTCTTATCTTTATGCCTTACATCTCCATCACTCAACTCGAATGTGGTGTTCGGCGATTTCGATAACATCATTACCGGAAGATCTGTACTGAACAACTTTCAATCTGTCAAAGTTGTTGGGACAATTTGGCTTTTCTTAGCCGCATGGGTCGGCTATAAATTCCCTAAGTGGCGAGTAAGAGGTTTTATCATACTTTCCCTGATCGCCACCTGCTTCTGCCACCTTTTGTTATCGAAAGCCAGTTTCGACAGCAATACCGGCGCAATTAAACCCGCCCTGTCAGGCTTTGAATTGCGTGCTGACAATTCTCTTCGCGACTTTCCTTTTATCTCCTATGATTCAGATTTGTATGTCGCGCCTGAACTGAAGTCATACAACTACACTTCCAACATCATGTCGTTTAAGATGAAATTAGATAATAAAGAAATACGATCCGATGCAAAGGAGACCTCAGTTGCCTTCATGCCTGTTTCGCACAAGCCGTTTATGATCAGAACGACTATACCCACCAGTGAGGATGATATCGACAATGCCTTTGGCCGCATACTAAGCCATTACGCTGCTCAATATGGCGAGCCACACAGCTTGCTGCTTCAAGGCTACCTCTGGAAAGATAAGAACGGCTTGGAGCTTTACTTAATCAAAGACAGGTATCGGATTACTGTCACTTTAACCGACAATACGCTCGCCACTCGCTATAAAAAAGAATACCAAAAAGCAGAGGGGAATAAGCGCAGACTAAGCGAAGAAAGAAGCGACAATAAAATAGCTAAGACAATCAATATTCTTGAGCAACCCTAGCCTATGTCGCTTTATAAATCAGATATGACAACACACTAATCATCATTTTTTAAGCCACAGAAAGCCTCTGCGGCAATTTTGGACTATAAATCATGCAAGCACTCATTAACTTCCTGAAAACACCATTCCGTGCCTCTGAGGCGACAGAAACCGAACCCAGTCCTTTTGAGGCCAGCATTAGAAAGCAAGTCAAAAGCATTGAAGAACTGTTAAACTCTGACGATCCTACCATCAGGATAAGTGAGAAAACGTGGTCTATTTGCGAAGCCTGCATGAGCTGTCAAATTGCCGACAAAGAAGACCAACCTTCTCAGGAAGCCTTTTTCATGATGGCCAAGGTGTTCGGCAAACTCATCTACAATAACGACCTGAATGAAAGCGCCAAAAGCCACTTATTGAATGTGCTGTCAGACACCTTTGCTGACTACAAAATTGGCGATAATAATTTTCGGGAAGCGCTGTTGCGCACACTAGATCCCAGCACCATTGCTAAGATTATCGAAGAGAGCATTTTCTATGTTGTTTCCAACCAACGTTACTCTATCTACGAGCGTTCCAGACAGATAAAACGCACATCTGAATGCTTGTACCGGTGTGATGTAGACATGGAGACAAAACACTTTGATTTGCTACCAATGCAGTTCGATTGCTCCAGAGCATATGCGTGGGCGATTGAGAACGATAATAACCTCTTACTCTGCCAGTTAAGAGAGAGTATGTTCGGGGGAGACCCTGCTGAATCCAAGAAGACCGAGAGAGCGCAATAACATGTTAATAGAAAAAGAACTTCCCAGATACCTCAAGGGGATTGCAGACTCCATTATCGGCAAGCCTTCTGAAGATCATACACCTTGCTCAAACAGCGAGGTGACGCTCGACAATGTGTTTACTGAAGCTGAAAAGGCCGCACTCCGTGGCGCAACAACCACCGAGCATACACGACTAATCATGTTTGCCATTACCAATACAAAAAAATCTGTTGCAGTTAAATTTGAGGATATCACAGAACTCACACTACAGTGTGTTGAAAGACATCCCGAAAAAATGCCGCCGCAAGAATTTCTGCGAGCGCTGGCATCACTATGTAACAAAACATTAGAAAACAACCCATTTAGCCAAAGACTGCAAGATGAGCTTTTCAATCCTATAATGGCTATATTTTTCGCCAAACCAACATCACTAAAGCACCGCTACAACAGTGACGCCATGCTGAATGGCTTTCTCAAAAACCTGAATCAAACCACAGTACAATACTTCGCCAGAATACTGATTGAAAGTGTTGTGCGAGACAAATACCACCCCATTACCAAACGTGCTGACTACATCCACAGTATTTACATGAGACTGAAGGAGATAGGGATTACCGAGCCAAACAAAGTCTACTGTCCTTTCGCGTATCGGTATGCAAAAGACAACAAGATCAACCTTATCCTGAGTCAGCTCAGAGAGTGTGAGTTTCCCGAGTAATAGAATTTACGCTCTATCAAAATCCCTCTTAAGCCCTGCATGTCAGGGCTTTGTTTACATAAAAACAATTTACGTTATTATACCTATTGCTATTGATTTTTTATTCTCTTTGCGCAAACGTATAGTATGTATTAATTCAAGTGCGGTTTCGGCTTCGATTTTATATTACAGGTTAACTTATACCTATAGATTAATCAGAGCATTTTTAATGCGCGCTTCTATATGTAATTTAAATAAATTCGAGAAATAGGACTAAAAATGAAAAAAAATAATACAAATCCAGTTAACTACGACGTGGAAAGTGAAATAAAAGTAGCAATAAGCAAAATTAAAAGAAAAGGAAAAAATACAATTGGCTACGAAAAAGGATATTCTATGGCCATAGAAAATATTTTTCTTTTACTTAAAGCAAATAAATGCGAAGAAAATCGTGCTGTAGCTACCATCAGAAAAGTCATAGCACTTAATTATTTTCGTGACAATCTCAACGAAACACATATAAGAAAACAAATAGAACATGAACTAGAAAATAATGACCAGAAAGTGAAAACATCTCTTGTCTTAGAATTAAAAAACAAAGAATTTTCCATGATAGAACAAAGGATTATTTTTTCAGATTTCACTATGGAAATATCGAAAAAATCTTTTGCTTTTATTAAACCCCCTGCTGTCGTACTCGCCGTAGAAAGCTTCGAATGTTATACATACCTATCAATAGAGACTAACAACAAAAACTCCTATGAAGGAGAATTAGTAACCGTAAATGCAGCTAACTCATTCTTAGGTATATATCTAATGCTGAACTTTAGACATACTTCTTCTATTAACAGCGAACTTATAGTTACTCACCACAAAAGTCCTATCTTAGTTAATGATTACAAGATATTTATCAACGGGGAACATGTCAATAAATACCGCTATAACACAGACAAAGGTTCTGAAGATAAAATTATTTACTCAAAAGATCCCAACAATATTAGAACAGGACTTGAGGAAATAGGATTCGATAACTTAATCAATCTTTTGAAGGCAGACGAGATTGGTAAAGAATTTTTAAATATATTTTCTGACATAGCAGTTTATATGGACAAAGATGATTTAAATACTAAAATATCAGGTTTATGGAAAATAATAGAGACTCTTCTAGGGGGATATAGAGTCAGTTATCTTACAGAAACTTTAAGCAGTATTTTAAAAAACCAAGCGGATACTGTAACTAGACTTGAAATACTCAAAAAAGAAAGAAATGATTTTACTCACAACTCTATTAATTATAAAAGAAAAGAGACACAATTAGAATCTTTATTAGATATTGTCGATAAAGTTCTTAAAGAATATTACCTAATCTGGCTCAATCACGATTTTAAAAGTATTGATGAAATACAAAAATCTCTTAGAACTTAAGTAAATATTTTTAAGCTCAGTACAATCCCACATCCAAATAGCTTGACATAATTTAACTTTTGCGTTACTATTCGCTTCCTTATTCAAGAATAAACAAAGGAAACAACCACATGACCCAAGTCACCTCCCTCGCCAATATCATGGATGAATACCTCGGTGACATCGATCCTGCTTGCCACCAAGGTAATGGTATGGGGCAATATCCTTTCGGACTTCGAGTGGGATGTGTAAAAATGGCTGCCCCCCGAGATCCCCGCTTCGACTTCATCCGAGAACTCGGCGCAAGCGAGATTGGAAAGGTCTTTTATCAGGAAGAACTAGAAGGCGGCGTACTCACCTTTGTGTTCCCAGAGCGACATATGAGCGTCCATGAGCAACAAGCTTTCATGAGCGCTATGACGAAGCACCCAGACGTCAAAGGCATCACTCAAGTGGATATTCTAACATCCTCACCACTGATCATCGGAAGCTTCCAAAGAGAGAGCATCCGCATCCTCACTTGGGAGAACGATATGCTCTATTGTGGGCGATAAATAATCTCACCCTCTCTGAACTTATTTTTCGACCACCTTGTGAATTCACCAGCATTAACAAAGTGGCCTATCGTCAATACAGAGTCTCTACTTAAAACAGGATTGGAGTAGCTTCTTAAATCAGTCAATACCTCATTTAATCTACCTATCAAGTGCCTACTCCCTTCATTATCCATGGCTAAATTTCCAGCCCATGCCAGTATTATTCCTTTTGAAATTTTGATTTCTGCATCTTGTTTATTTATCAAACCTTCTTCATAAAGGTACGCAACTCGCTTCGACTTAATTCAAGATCTAGGCGAAAACTACATCGGAAAGGTCTTTCATCAGGAAGAACTTAAGGCTGGCGTGCTCACTTTTGTATTTCCTGAGCGCCATATGAGCATCCTTACTTGGGACAATGATATGCTTTACTGAGGGCATTAGTTAATCAAAATCAAGACTGATGTATGCAACCAAGCTCTACATTTAGCCTCGTCATATCCTTAGTAATTATAGGATTTTTTTCGGGACTCGTAAAAACTAAAAAATATACACCACTTATTAAAATTTTTTCTCATTTAAAGAAAATCTTTTATAATAAAAACTAAAAACATAATAAGCATCCCCCAACCTAAAGTAAACATGACCAATCCCGTGATTTTCGATAACAAGGAAGACTCCCTCCTCAACTCACCCCCCATCGAAACTGATGCTATTATTGCCAATATCGAAATAACCCACTCGTACCAAAGCATTCTTTTACCTCAAAGAATTTTTTAACTTAACCAATTTTTCTTTTCAACAGATTGTTACGTACCTTCAGGTTGTCAAAACTCGCTTTTTCAAAAAGCCCGCGTAAACGGGCTTTGGGTATTTAAAAATAACTTTAAGGACGATATAGAGCCATCTCCGCCAACCTTGCTGTTTTGGTGTGAGAACTAACCGATGGGACGTACTGAAGACTACTGTCTTTCAGTCTAATTGAAATATCTTCCCAAGCGGAGATACCCGTGTCTATCTCAAGCTCTACATTACCATGCCAGCGGGTTTCCTCACCAAGACTACCTCCTTGATATTTTTGATCCCAAATACCTATGGTTTCCTCAACGATATCGTCGATCACCTCATCATTGCCTTCAAAATCAAAATCTACTCTGATGTACGTCACCATCTCTTCTACCGGATTGTAGTAAATATTATAGGTCACTTCAGGCTTAGATATATCTTTGGCAATAAACACAGGCGACCTTGTATCTCTTTCTCTGTACTCAACCGAATCAAAGCCCAGAGTCTTCAGCGCCTCTACACTGGTCGGCTGATAGAGGTAGATGCCGTTAATGTTCGTTATGGGCAATTTCGTCTGCCCTGAACTCAGGGCAGCATTCACAAACAACGCTGCACCTGAAAAGGAAATAAGCAAAAGATATGGGTAGAACCCCTGAAACTTTCGCTTGATGAATGCTTTGTAAAAACTGAGTGAAAACTTCGCTTCCTTTTCCTCCAGTTCACCGGAAGGTTCAGAAATACACACCACCATCCAGCAAGCCAGCATTATATAAAGAACCGCCCAGAAGTACTGTGCCTTGTAAAAGTCAGCAAAAGGGATGCAAAGCAAAGCTATAACAATTGGCAAAACGGGCATTGATATGCGAATTTTCGGATTCAACGCCATATAGTAGGCATTCATATTATTGTAAAGTGTATCTTTCGTATTCGACATGACGACTCCTTAATTACCAAACATTTTATTAATTTTTACTGAACCAGCCTGCTTCAGTAGCTCTTCATCGCTTAGACCTCTCTCCAGAACAGGGTCTGTAATTCGCAGAGCGTAGTCGTTGTTGTTGCAGCGTACAATGTGTCGGCCATCCCATTCCACCTTACTAAAAATACCAGAGTCACTGCCTACCCAGTAATTAAACCCGCTCACACCCTCATCAAGGCTTTCGCATACTATTCGGTAAGGTACTGTGCCATCGCCAATCTCTCTCAGCCAGCCGACTGACGTTATCTGTCCGCTTGAATTAAACATCACCTCAATGTTGGCATAGTCAAACTTATTAACACTCGCAGAATAGGGCGCATTCTCATCCCAATTGTCTGGTTGACCCTTAGGCTTCAACCGCCAAAGTGCATAGTTTTTATCGACAGCTTCTTCTTTTAAAATTTGTATTATCTCGTGATCTTCGAACACCTCTGACCACTTCTTCATATTTGCTTCAGTGTACTGACCACCGAGGGGGATATTAAAGAGCCGTGCATACTTAGTGGTCTCAGCAAGACCATGAGAACCAATAGCAGTCATAAACAATGAAAACCAGAAAATAAATACTAAATCACCCGCTTCCGAAACGCCTTTTTTCCATCGCAAAAAAGTAATACACAGAGTCACGAGAACAGGGAACAGACAAATAAACCCAAGGGGATCAAAAATGTCTACTGGCACAGAAAAAGCGTACACAAGCTCTGCCACCAGCATCACTGCCATATACAGCCAAAGCCCCATGCCTAACCAGCGCCAAATACCGTTTTTAGGCTTTTCAGGCTTGGTGTCGCCATCAGCCACGGCCACATTTTCCAATTTATCATTCATACTTAAAATACTCCGTAAATTTAAATGTTGTTGCCATATGCTGCCATGCTTGAAACTTTTTCGCTAGCAGCTTCTTCACGCGCTTCAATCAGCTCTCTTACGCCCGCCTTTTCCAGCTTGATTTTTACAACATGTTCGCTTGCATCAGGGTAGGCAAAAATTGACACGTCATCATAATAGCGCTTACGCAACCCCTGATTAGCACCGCCGTATTTTGCATCCCAGATATCCAGTGTCATCGCAAAAAGCGCGTTGACGTTATCATTGTTCGACAGCTGCATTGTCAGATCAACCGCATACACTAAGCCCGTACTTGGATCTTTCTCTACTTCATAAGTGACTTCAGGACGGGACGCATCTTTAATCGTATAGCCGTTACCGTCCGCCTCCAGCTCAAATCCTCTCTCCAGCAAGTCAGCGACGTCCAATTTTTCGTTTAAGTAAATCCCGTCGATATTGGTAATAGGCATAGCAGTATCACCGCCCGCATTGGCGGCAAGGATCATGACAGGCAACGTAGCAAGCAGCACTATTGAGAGAAACCCATTCGGCTTTTCAAAAACAGTCAAATCCGCCTTCATCTCCTCCCTTTTTTCTTCATCTTTTGTAAGCCATAGACTGATTTTCGCTATGAGATAAAGGAGGATAAACGCATACGCAACCAAAGCCATCAAGCCACTGACAATATCCCATACAAAGAAAGACTTCTCAGGAATGAGCGACACCCACAATACTGATGACACCAAAGGCATCGCTACTGCAAGTTTTGACAACAAAGTACTGGACTGACAACGAGAATCCCACGCCTTCCATAATGATTTTAATACTTTCATGAGACCCCCTTAGTTTCCAAACATCTTATTCAGTTTTGTTTCGCCAGCCTGTCGTTCTTTTTCATACTCTCCATAAGGCTTTGTAGCATCGTCCACCAGCCACAAGCGCCACACTTTTTCATACGAGGTGCCGACGCCTCTGTCTAATACATGCTTGCCGTCCCAGTATGCGTAGAACTTTTCTTCGCTACTACTGCGCACTCCTGCATCCCAGAAAGATAAACCCAACTGGTCTTCAATGCCGTAATAATCGCCACTCATAAGTGGGCTTTCCCACTCCACCATGGTCACCACAGCATAATCATTTATCACTAGCTTCAGATCGACCCTCGAAGACCAATCTTCACCACTTAGCAAAGAGGATACACGATCAGGCTGCGACTCAGGAATTAAGGAAAAGGCAACAATCTCCCCAGACCATCTTTCCTCGTAATTGGCGATTCGATACCCCTCAAACACCCCGACCCATTCTTCAAGGTTCGCTTTCGAGTAAACCTCACCCACAGGAATATTAAATAGACGCTCTACCTTTACAGAAGACGGAGACAGCATGACAGAGGCAAATAACACTGAGAGAAAAGTGAAACCTGAAAGAATGAAAGACCATCTTGTACGAAAAGCCCCCCACAGAAAGGTAGATAAAAGCATGAGCATCATATTCATAAAAATCACTGCGTCAACCATTTCTGACTTACGATCTTCAACACCATATGGTGAATCCGGCGCAGTGGCACAGACCCAAATAAGTAACGCAAACATCATGACATTGACTAGCAATACTATGCCCGTGGACTTTTTTATATTAGATTTTTGCGGCTCCGGTGAGCCTTCCTGCGGCGTGGCCGAGGGGGAGTGATTATCCATAGATACACCTTACATGTTGTTGTCTTACAGCTTCGGACGCATATACGGGTCACAATGCCATTCAGGCGTATTATAATACACCATAAAAATAAATTTACAACTCCTGCCCTTCATGTTTTTTTCAAAAATAGTTGCCTGAACACGTAAATAATGTAATATAAACGCCATATTAAATGACACAACAACATTCCGGCGTATTCTATGACTACAGTACCTACCCAACCTTCACCCTTTGTAAAAGTACTTGTTTGTATTCTGGTCTATATGGCAGGCGTCTGCTCACTATCCCTTATCCTCCCTGACTTCACCCCCTCTCTGAGGTTCTGGAGAGATTCTGGCAAAATCGTCAGCGGCATTAACGACCCCAATCTCGTCACTTTTACAATTCTGACTATCACTATACTGCCTTGCATTTCAACTGTAGTGGCAATAGTTATCTCATGCATAAAAGACCCTGAATTCGCTAATAGAGGGATATTAAAAACATATAGCCTAAAGCGAATTCTGCTTAGCATTATTGCGCCTGCATTTATCATCACTCACAGCAGTTACTTCATTATAGGCAATCCCACGCCGGTTGAAAGCATCAAGCCATCCCTCGCAGGTCTCACTCTTGGCACCAAGATAGAAGATTCAGCAAACGAAGAGTGGGTGTACAACGTGAACTTTGGTGGCATCAATTACCAGTACACAGGGGATTACACTGACCTTAAGACCACCCTTGGCAAGCCTGAGTACGGCCTGTCATTCGAGCCACTGACTCAAGGTGATATCAGAATGGAAACTTTTGTCGCCTCCCTGCCAGAATCGCATGAAGTATTTATGATTGAGACTCAATTTGCGGGCACAGAGACCGAGATAGACGCCTTACTCGATGAAACTATTAGCAACTATACCGCTCTGTATGGTGAACCCTTGCACTCCTTGCTCGCCCACTACTACTGGACAGATAAAAACGGCCTGATCCTGAGAGTCAGCAATACCAACTCAACACTTGATGTCACGCTGATAGACGAATCCAAATCCGAATCCTTTTCAGAAATCACCGCGCAGCTAAAGGCAGCCGAATCATCGTCATCGCAGTCTGCTGCATCAGAGAGCGCACTCCGCATGGTCGACATCCTAAACAAACCTTGAGAGAACAGAAAGTGACAATTATTCGCGATATTACAAACCACCCTTTCTTCACCAGAAGTCTGCTTCTTTTTATTGTGCTCGCAACTGCCTCTATCCAATGCATGTCCCTCGCAAGGTATGACACAGGCCTGTCCATCTTGTCGGTGACTGAGACAGAAGAGTATGTTTCGCTCTTCGCCTTCCTTCTGACCTTCGCGAGCATTGTAATAGTGACTTTTGGCATTACTGCCAGACAGGATTTTGTCCAATCCAAGGATAAAGGTCAGCAGGCGCATTGCCTGTCTGACAAATATATTGTGACATCGCTGTGGATTTTTGTGCCTTTGATTGCTCTTCAATTATCCGTTATGAGCCGTATCGTTGCGCCGACGCATACGCCGATCAAACCATCTCTTTCAGGGATTACATTAGGGAAGGCCATCGAAGGGATGAACCTGAAAAAAGAGGAGGAGTTTGTCTTGCTAGGAAACCAGTTAAGCTTCAGACATAACTCACTGAATAACAATCAGGCAGGCATTAAATTCACCACCACTGATGAGGATGCCAATCCCAAAACCACAACACTCGCAGGGATCATGCCGACCTCAAAAAAGGTGTTTGCCATCACAACGATTGCTTACAAAAGCAGTGATGGTGACAATCCGCCCCTCTTCAACGCCGTGGTGGATAGTTTCTCCAAGTTGTACGGAAACCCTCTCTTGGAAGTGAGTCTCCCACTGGGAGTTACTAACCTCTATATCTCCGCTAAGACTGAACTTGATTCCAAAAGCTGGCGAAGTAAAGATGGTAGGTTTTTGAGAGTAACCGACCACCGCGATTATGTAAAGATCAGCCTTTCCGATTCTGCACTGACAGAGGAATATTACAGTGAAAAAGCGGCTATTGAGCACCAGCAGGCGCTCGCGTTAGAAGCAGAGAAAGAGTCAAAGAGCGAAAGCGCCAGCAGCTACAATAACGAGATCATCGGCACAATCAATATGCCCTGATACACATTCCGGAAGACAGGCTTTCCACAGCCTATTTACTTTAGGCATGTTTTGTGTTAATATACAAAAGAATAAGGAGTTCCTATGTGCAACAAAGACTGCTCAACCACATCCTGTCCTTTTGCGTTTACCGATGAGTCTGAGAACATCCAGAGCTTAGGCTGCCTGCCATCCCCATTTGAGATTGTTGGTATGCGCCTGATCCATGGCAAAACGTGGGCCTGTCATTCCGATGTCACGAAACCATGCAAAGGCGCATTGAATGACATGCGCAGCATGAATATCGACTGTCGCGTTATCGACAGGGAGCTAGTGGATGAGAAAAACCTGAAGCCGGAGCATATGAACTACACACAATCACAGTCAGAGCAAATTCGTGCCGCTATGACTGCCTATCTGCAAGATTCCGAAAAAGTCGCCTGAGAGACGCCCTGTAGCTCAGGCTGAGGCTTTATGCTAGCATCTTCCGGTTAACAGCAACACGAACAGGGAACCGCAGTATAATGTCCATCTCGATAGAACCTTACATGGCCGAAATTGAACGCCCGTCAAAGTTACTAAGGGAACACATTCACCCTGAGTACTTCGAGATGATCAAGGAAGCAGCCAACTCCTTCCGCAAAGATCCTGAACACTGGGACAGGCTCATGAGCCTTGAGGGCAAAGAGATGTTTCGGGTAGATCATTACCACCTCTCCCTGCCCCGTAGAAAGCGCCTGATTGGAGAACTCCCCATCCTGTTTGAAATGGGCAGCCGACCCTTGCCACCAAAAGACATCGAGCAATTCATGCTGGCATTGGCTGATATTGATGTTTCACTGAACATGCTTTCCGTGGGAATGTCGCTGAACTCCAATATCAAGAAAGCACTTGAAGCGGCGTCAGCCATACATCCTACAGGCGGCACCAACTTAGGCATTCACTCGCACTTTTATTTCTCTCATCGTTTTGAAATGCTTGGTGCGCCTTTCTTCTCGCTGGACGATCAGCTGTACCTCGAACTTTGCCAGACTGATATCGGCAGTCAGATTGACTGCGCCTTTCTTCAGCCGCCCGCGCCTTTTATTTATCTGGAACTGGGCAGTAAGCGCCACGAAAACACCCCGCTTATCTGGCATCAGGAAAGTCACTGGCACCACCTTGAAGGCGCATACATCAGCACCTACTCTATGTCTGTGAAAGACGCGATAAAAAGCTTCTATCAGGATGACGAGGAAGACGATCCACTGTGGCGTGAAATGATGACGAAAGAGAACTTCCTCTGGCACGCCCTAGAAAATGGCTTCATCACTTCAGAAGGCGGCGACATCACCATGATGGATATTCTTCTGACAGGTTCTCCTGTTGGCAAAAGCCACCTGCTGGATGACTGCACTGCAACCATCTCCTTTGCCTTTCAGGAAGACACCAGCTCAGTACAGGAGCTGATCGATTTTTATATCTCCTACAGCTCAGGGGAAATGCAATCCAGAAAGGACGCGGGCGAATCCGAGTTCGACAAAATTTTTAAAATTAACACCTCCACCACCCTTGAAGACGAGGAACGACACTTTATACCGGATGCAATAAAAACCCTTGCTAAAGCTCTACTCTATATCAACTCAGAAAATTGTATCCAAAATCAGATCAGAGAGCGCACCGAATATAAAAAATCCCTTAAGCGCACACTAAACAAAGCGAAGATCCGCAAACTGAAACGAAGCGGCGCATCTTCCTGCGACTATATTAAAATCTCACTCCCCAGAGAAGAAGCCATCATGCTCACAACAGTCAATGATGGAGATCTCCCTAAAAACACGAAGTCGACACACTGGCGACGCGCACACTTCAACACTTACTGGACAGGCAAAGGAAGGACAGAGAAACGCATCAAGCGCATCCCGCGAAAGTTGGTTAATCCGGTTAAAGGCTTAGTGAAGCCGAAGGAGTATAAGGTCAAAGTTTAACCTTACAGATTATGCTGTGAAATAATTATATCAATAAAGCAAATTAATACTAAAGTACGGGTTAAAAGTCTGTTAAGAAAATTATATTATTTTTCTTAGGGAATTCATCTAGTTAATGACCTATATTGTATAAACAGAGGACGTTTACATTCTGCGGGTTTTTGAATATTAATTCACAGGAATATTTCGGCCAGTTACAGCAGCATATTATCCTGATTTTGTTCTGAGGTTGTTATGAATGGATACATACCGCCGAGCTACGCACATTTTTCTATTGTTGAAGACACCCCCACCGGTTTCTATGGCGATGCTCCTCAGCACGCCTTTCGCTATCATCAGCACACGATTGAGGCTCGCCACAGCAAAGGTACAATCAACGGCGACTTCATCAATGTTGGCCACTGCCAGCTGGCCATTCTCTCGCCCACCGTCCTGAAAGAGTCCTCGGTTGCGGTAAATGAATATTTCACCAACCACTCTGCGGACATGCTTCATTTGTTCACAACGTGTCAGACTCATCTCAATCTTTCTCAGCTCGCCCAGACCCATCACATAGTCATTATCCAGAAGATCTACATAAAGCCCCAATACCGTGGCATTGGCATGCTCAGTAATTACCTTAAAAGCCTTGAAAGCTTTCTGGAAGGACAGTACCAGCGGGCCATGGTATTCACGCAAACCAACCTCACCTTTTCCGAACTCAGGAGCGAGGAAGTAAATGACAATATGCTACTTACCTACAACCTCAAACTGGCAACACTGCTCCGCAAATCCGGCTTCAAACATATTCCTGACACACAAGACGTGCTCTACAAAACCGTATCTTCATACGGTTAAATAAAAACGCAACGAACGCAACAAATACGTGAAATTATATGCTATATTAATTTGACAAACCCTCAGTTAACTGTATAAATTAACAGGTGTAATATGGCGTGGATGTCCACTACTCAACTTGCTAAAAAACATGGTGTTTCTTCTCAAACCATCCGGCGTAATGTCGAAGCGGGTGTGTATGAAAAAGTTGAAAAATTGCCGAGTGGTCATTACCGGATTTTCGTTCCTGAAGGTGTAGTTATTGGTTATGTCAGAGTCAGCAGTGCAAAGCAAAAAAGCAGCCTTGCCACGCAGGAAGCGATCATCAGAAGCGCTTACCCTGACGCTGCGATCATCAGCGATATTGCCAGCAGCTTTAACTTCCACCGGAAAGGACTCCAGCACCTACTGGAACGCGCAGTGCGCGGTGATGTCATCCATGTTGTGGTTGCCTCACAAGACCGTCTTGCCCGCTCAGGCTTCGAACTTATCAAGCACCTTATCGAACTATCAGGCGGACAGGTCACAACACTGGATGACGCGACTGACCCCGCTGAGCCGTTCGACACAAACACCCTTGTCGGTTTTATTACCAGCTTCTGCAACAGCTATTACGGCAAGCGAAGCGCAAAACGGCGTCGTAAAAGCCACTAAGAAAATACGTTTTTTCCCGCACGATGAGGAGAAGTATAAGCAAGCACTTTTCTTGTACCGCCGCGCCTATAACCTCGCCGCAGAACGCTATCGAGAAGGCACACATCGCGATGAAAAAGGTGAGTTAATCAACCTCCGCCCGTGGGTGAAATCCATCTGCGAACCCGAACAGAAAGGCGCGGGGCGGGTTTACAACTCGCTGATCTGTGACAACGCAGTACGCGAAGCGGCGAAAACCTTTATCGCGGTTTGTAAAAACAACAAGCAGTTGAGCAAAGGAATATCACCCGCTCAAATGCGTTTTAAGACCCGCCGAGGTGACGTGCATTCCTTCAGAATGTGCCGCCTGCCAGCGGGGCTAAACCCCGCCGTAAAGGCGCTGGGAAGAATATCGCTGACTGAATCCGTACCGCCCGAAGCGGTCGATCAGTCCGTGACTGTCACCTGCAACAAAGGCCGCTGGTTCATCAATGTTCAGCAGCACATGACGCTTAAATCCGAGAAACAAGGTCAGGCTAAGTGTGTGAGCATCGATCAGGGTGTGCGAACCTTCGCCACCTGCTACAGCCCGAGCGAAGTCATTGCCTCAGGCGACAACATAGCGAAAGAAAAGTTATTTCCGCTGATGAAAAAGGTGGATGCTCTGCTTTCGCAGCGGCAGCGAATACTGAATCAGTGTAAAGGCCTTAAATTCCCTGATATGCCGCAGTGGGCAAGGGATAGGCTGACTTACATTGATAAAACGATTCGCCATATGAAGTGCAAAAAGGAAGATATTGTCAGGGATCTGCACCAGCGTCTGGCGCACTACCTGACCGAAGAATACGATGTGATTTTTCTGCCGCACTTTCAGACCCGAGGCATGGTGAAGCGCACCAAAGGCCGCGTCCTTCGCCGCAACACCTGCCGCCAGATGCTGAGTCTTGAGCATTACGCCTTCAAGCTACGCCTGAAATGGCTGGCGAAAAAGAAAGGAAAGTTAGTTTTCGACACTAATGAAAGCCATACCTCAAAAACAGTATCTCACACGGGTCGGGTCATTGAAAACTTAGGCGGCAGAAAGATAATACACGATGAAAACAAACGCATAGATCGCGATATTAACGGCGCTCGCGGCATTTTCATCAAAACACTTTCACAGGCAACTTGAGCCTTAATCATAACAACGAACCCCGCATATTGTGGCGTTCGTTGCGATTTTAATCAAGGGCACCCTGAAAGAATGAAAGAGAATCTAACACTTGAGACGTTAAGCCAAAACCTCAGAGCCTACCATGCAGAAGAAATCAAAGGGCACCGGTATTTCATTATCCGCCATGCCTTTCACGCCTCTCTGTATATCGATCCAACCGGCTTTACTGCTTATACCGAGAGGTACGAGTACTACAGCTAAGCACTGGCTATATTAGCCTTGGAAGAACTTAAACTGTCAGGAGAACTCAAGTACTGGCATAAACACCATTTCAAGAGTTAAAAAATGCCTTTCCTTACACGTCAGACATTACACCTTAATCCTGCCTGCAAGAATGCGCTGTTCCACAGAATCTACAGCGGTGCCGCGATTATAACCACAGGAGGCGGCTGACTGACATAACGTACTCATATCCAGCATAGTCACCGGACTGGCGTCATCATAATGCCCTTTTAGCAAGCGGTACAATTTGACCACCAGCACCTTGTCGACACGAGGTACGCCTGTACGCTGGTGGCGGGTGTGATGAATTGTATTGACGAGATCAGTGCGGTTATTAAGCAGGTATTCGCGCAATAATTTCTCACGACGCTCATTAATATCTATTGTATACAGCAACCCCTTTGTTATTTTGGCTGCAATATAGGCTGTCAGCATCATACCCAGCAAAACAGGATGCCATGCTGTCACGGTATCGATAAATATCCAGTACAGGCAGGCGACAACAGTACTGTCCATGTATAGCCACGGGATACCATCTGAGACCTGACAAAAGGCACTGTATTTCCGGTACTGTATTATACGGCAGCGGATTTCGTCAAAGCCCATATCGGCGTATACCGCCGCATCGACGATGGACTTTACCTCTTCGTAATTTAACACCTGATGACCAACTATTTCTTTCTCAAAGTCACCCCCAAAATACCTTTCTGCCATCTCATACTCTGACAGACAGGCGCGGGAAAATACCAACCTTTCTTCACTCACGACACCACCTACGACAACATGTCAACGAAAGCGAACATCAGTGAAGTGATCAAGACAGCACTCCCGCTAAAAAACAACAGGATGTTGGCACCTGATTCAACATCAGTTAAAACATCCTTAGAGAGCGGTGCTTCCATGCGCTTCAGCAGTCTGTGGAGCATATTATCACCATCCCCTTTAAGTCCGGCATACAGCATGACCGAAAACAGCACCAGCGACATAATAAATGCATCCAGATACTTGCCTGTCAGAGACAGATAAGCACCCCAACAAGGAATTGCAACAAGAACAAAAGAAGGGAAGAGACACATGAAAACAAACTGCTTTTTTCCCACTTCGGCGTATAAGCCTGATAAGGTTTTCATAATAAAATACTCCGTAAATACGGAGTAAATGATACCGGATGATTGTTTTGCGGACAACCGGCAGAGGCCTCCTGCCGATACAAAAAAGCGACCTCACAGACCGCTTTTTCGTAGAAATCACTTATAAGGCCAGAGGGTAACCCTGAACCTCAAAGATATTGGCATGATAGGCAGTATACGCATCCAAAGCTGACGCAAGCAGGCCTCCATTTGCAAAATACATTCTTAGCTTTAACAGCCGGAACCACCACAACAGACATCACTATCAAAGTCAGTAACGACTTGCTTAAACCAAACATTGCATTTTCCTCATATATACCTGCGGGTTACATCCAAAAACCTTATTGAGATAAATATACAATGTATTAAAAGCCTGAGGAATCCCCAAAATATCAAATAAAAAAGCGGCAAGAGAAGAATACAGTAAATTCTATGTAATTTACTGACTGGCTGACTGAAAGCTCCTTGGATACTGCATTCTTGGGGCTTTTTAGTTATTACACATATTACACACTACACTATAGGTACGCCTATATTTTAAGCAAAAAATAACCCCCTTGACAGCATACGGGTGGCATCTCAGGTGCCAAAACCACGAAAAGTCCCTAGAAGTTTTCTGGGGATTTTTATTACAAAACTCAAAAGTCGATCCTTGATTAAATGGTGTCACATTTAACACGACGTTATTGGCGATAGCAACAGTAACCCCGACGTATAATCTCCTGCTCCAGAAATTACAATTAATAATGACATAAATATAAAGTGAGATTTTTTCACAAAAACGATTTGAATATGTTTTTGCAAAATGATAGAAAGCAGAATGCCACCAATTAACCAGGTTTTTGACTTAATTATAATAAATTGATTGCTTTTAACAGGCTGTCATCTGGAGGGTTTTTCTTATTCTGTATAGAGCATAAAATTCCAACGCCAATCCGAACGTCTCATCCCATAATTTAGGATAATTGTTATCGAAGAGCAATATTGGCAGGAAAATAAAGCCAGCAATCATGTTGATTTTAATGTAACTATAATCTTCAATTTGTTTTGATAAAACCATTATGTATGCCGAAATCAGCATATAAACGCCAACAAAACCCATAACAGAAAATATAAGCTCAAGAGTAGCGCTTTGTAAGTTTAAAAACACTGACAAAGGTATTGATAATAAAAGTCCTATTTTATATATAGGGTAAAGTGCAAGTTTAATTGACGGGAACTTTCCAATTGCGGCAAAGAAGGATAGCGGCAAACACATTAAACTGTATGCAATAGATTCTTTGGAATCAAGATAAATTGAGGAAGTCATTATCATGATGCTTCCTACCATATTTAAAAACGGATAGGTTTTTGACTTTCCTTCAATATATCCAAGTGTCAGAGCTGTATAGCTTAGCGTTAGAATAGCAGCCCCAATAAAACCCAATACTAAAAATAGATTCATTACCTGACCTTTTTATTTCTTTCCTCGTCAATCGCGAGAATAAAACATAGATCTGACAGAGTTATATATTCATCAGTATTAGCCTCCCCTCTAAGCTGCATCTCTTGAAGCTTTTCTGTAAGCATCTCTAATGTAAATTCAGAATTATTTATCATAAACTGACCTCTTTCTATAAGGTTCGTTTTCTCAATATGTAAACAGCAGATGACACCTCTGATGCCACCTGCTTGCCCTTGACAGGAGGTTATTATCAGAATTACACAGTTTTATGTACTATATAGAACCAATGGCCGCCTTCAGTTATTAATGCTTCATTATTCAGCAGGGAATGCCTGCAATTCTACGAAGTCCACATAGAAGGTGTCTGCCGATGATGGCTGTAAGTATAGTCGCACGCTATTGCAAGTACTTGAATACAAGCCATATGATGCTGACAGATCATTCACCGATCCTGAAGGCACTGACAGACTACCACCTCCAAGCGTCTCCACACCCTCTTCACTATTGCCATCACAAGTCAGGATATAGAAGATACTCTGATCTGACTCAGAGTCACTCCACACATTAAATTCGATATAAAGACTGTCATCTACGAAGGTAGGTGCCACATCAGGCCACAGTTCAATGTAATCTTCCTGAGTACCACCTTCGCCGTTCATCATCTGAATAGCAAAAGCACCCGCAGTGCTGTCAAAATCATCATCCCACGCACGAGAGAAGTCAGTTACAGCCGAATCGTTAAACGTTCCGTTCGCTGTTGTAATTACCGGAGAATAAGTCCATGAAACATAAGATACCGTCTCCTCGCCAGAACCTAAATTATCGCAGTAGTTGCGGATCGCAAAGGCGAAAAATCCGATATCCTCACCCGTCTGATGCCGTTGCACATCAGCCGCATACTGCTCAGGGTACTCATGACCAACCGGACACCCAAAATCATCTGTCAACTCCTCTTCAGAGTCAGCCTCAGGTAGAGACACCTCACCCAGCCCCGGCAAAAACGGAGATTCTGTCACTTCTTCAACAACTTCCTCAGCGGTTTCAATCGCTGACGCAAGAAGATTCGTGCCGGAATAATCTACCGGATGACGAAATACGTTTTGCTGCGCCTCTGCTACAGGTGCCAATACACTCACAGACATCGCTGCCGCCAGTAATGCTTTTCTCATCAGAAATTTCACGTTTTAACCCTCATAAATACCAACATAAATACTATATTTTAAATATACAACGTATTAATTAAATGAACAACCTCGCTTCCGATAAATGTTAATGTTTCCACGATTTGGCAGTTATACTTTCGTTCAATAATAAACTGACACGTATTTACCTATAGCATTATTTGTGTTATTATCTAGCAATAATCGAAAGGGAAAAATATCACTATGACAGGCACTGATAAGAAAGTTTTAGTTGTTGGCAATGCAGTTGCTGCTGGCAGAGTCGCGCATCATTTAGCCAGCCATAACATCCGCAATGTCGCTGTTGTGGAAGGTGACGTACCGCCTTCAAAGGCTGACTTCTTAGACTGCTGCCCGCATAATATCAATATCACCCTGAGAGAAGACCTGCCTCACACCTTTGCCGAGCAGGATGTCAGCGGCAGCATATCCTCGCGACCCCATGGCTGGTATCGCATGTTTGATAACAATCCTCTTTATCGACGTGGCCGGTAGTACTTCGCAAGCGATTAAATTTTTATTTTCACTAACCCTGTTGGTGGAGATTATATCGTTTACACCAGAGATTTTTCACAAGCGATTCCACAACAGAGGCTATTGCGCATTTTAAAAATAAAAAGAGACTTTAAGCGCAAACTAACTTTACTTATCAGTTATTTTGTGATATTATCATTTCATCAACTGAGAGGATAATCCACATGCAGAAAGACTTTATTCTTCGTACCGCATTTACCCAACATTGCCTTATCAATGCGTTAAACAGTATCCTTGGCGAACACGGGATCGGCGTTCCCGTAACACATGTAGATATCAGCAGTCATGAAAGTGCTGCGAAAGTGCAATTCGCCTGCGGAAAGTCAGGTTACGCTATTTTCAGCTTTCCTCAGGAAACCGTTTGTCAGGTTAAAGCCCTTTGCATTGTCCGCAAACCAAGCGCCGAATTGTCATTTTATGCCAGCGGCAAAATCGATAAAGGTCGAAGCGCAGTCAAGGAAGTTATCACCGATGAAGAACGGGACTTCTACCAATTTTGTGTAAGCACCCAGCAATACCGTCGTTATTTAGCAACAGTAGACGCTTATAAATATAAGCCGGAAGAAGATAGATTACGATTAATAGAAGATCGTATCGCTAATGAGGCCCGCGTGAACCGTTTAATTGCCAGTGAAATCAAGGTCTGTAAGGCTGCTTAGCAATTTCTTTACACTCTCAGGCATAGTATTTGAATCTCTCCTGTGTAAAAAAACCACAGAAGGATGAACTATGGCAGCTTTTACACATATCGATGTATCTGACGGTGAAATTGTTTCAGTTAAAGAAGTAAACTACGCCAAGCCCGACTTTCCGCTGGCTGACGTTACTGACTTAATCGATACACTTAATGCAATTGGAGCAGGGCGTGATGACAAACTGTGCATTCAGCAGACAAAGGATAACGTACTCCTCTTTCTTGAATCACCGGAGAGACTGCATTCCATTGGCGTAAACAGCGATCATAATAAGGCGTTAAGTGAGCTTATCATCGCTATCAGCGATATGGATTTTGATAACCTCTGACATTCACTTCCGCCAGAAACCCAAAGCCTCTCAAGCAATTTTCCTTGGTTGAGAGGTTTTTACATAAAAACTTGTTATAACAGAAGGTTGCACCTAATGTCGTAGCCCTGAAAATAGATTTCAACAATAAATCTCTTGCCTTGAAAGCTTGAAAATAAAATATAATAATTAAGCAGCGTCTGGAAATTCCGGATAAATAATTAATTTTTATTTAAATTGCATTAAAAACAATAATATATTGGAAAGCTTGGTGTACATAATTGCAATTACAATAGTATACTTTTCATTGTATTAATATTAGGGTGTCTCAACCTGCCGGACATAAGGAACAAGCGTTTTGGCATTTCATCAGAATATTTCAAGCCTGAGACAAAGCATCTTAAGCAGGCATTATCATTTTTCTCACTTTAGATCTGTTTTTGACAGCAAAATATTTGCGATCCTCATGTCCCGCCATGCGGCTATTCGTGATGAGTTTAACCGACCCGGCCACGCAAGAAATATAGACAATCTGAAGGAAAGATTATTTGCACCATTTCTGGAGAAGATGAAGCAATTTGTCACCCTTACTCCTGAAAGACTAACTTCCTCTGTTCCCTATTCTTACCTCAGATCGCTCCAGTCACTCAATATATTGGAAGCTGATGACCATATCTATAAAGACGATATTATATGGCTGCCCGATGGACAGTTCTTACATACAGCGAGAGTAAGTAAGGACTGGGACGGAAAACCAAGCATTGAAAAAGAAGAGCTTTTCCTGACCAGTACGATATCCATTCTTAATACGACTCTGGCGCATGCTGAAGAGGCAGCGCGGGTAACAGAAACTCAGCTGGCCTTTGCCATGCTCAAAGGCTATGACGCTGAAACCAATACAATCGAGGAAAGCTGGCTGATGCACATCGATACAATGAAAACCATGCAAGCAGAAAGGAACGAGAAGTGGCACGCTGAATTCCTTAAGCTCTTCGAAGCCCGTCATCTATCCAAAGCGCTAAGAGAACAGCCTCTCAATATGGACAGCCTGACTTACAAAAACAATGTGCCTATTTATGATTACAAACAAAAACTCACCTTTCCCAAGTTCAAGCACCTGCTACGAAGATGGTCTCACACGTTTGTTCTTTCACTTACAGGGGAAAAGAAAATAAGCCAGCGTGACGCCGCCATAAAGCTTTTAAGCGTGGTGTCGAAATCGAAACAGGAACACTCAATAATACAGGGTCAGGTCGAGATGCTGGTGGAGTTACTGTCACGCTTCGGAAAACCCGTACCTTTCCGGACGGAAAATCTAACGCAATTAATATTCGACGCTATCGGAATTGGCGTGACGTCACATGCTACCATCCTCACAGCGCCTTTCTACCGCTCCGCAAAAGCTGCAACGACACAGATGATCAAGCGGGGAAAGATAGACAAAAGCCTTGCATCGCTTGTTACTGAGACACTCGCTACTGAGCAAGTTTTATCAGAATTCACCAAGGCAAAACTTAACGTCAGTGCGAAAGCAATCGCCGGTATGCTTCAGGCGGCGAATGTTTCGCCGCATGCTTTTGAAAACGCCCTCACCTTCGCCTATGGCAACAAAAATGGAATTTTGAGCGCCATCCGCATGTTTGATACCCCCAGCAGCTTTCAGGATATCAACAAGCAACGCCGCCTGAACCAAAACCGTTTTACGCTTCCCAAGCATCAGAGTAATGAGTTTCAAAGGCTCACTATTGCAACAGGCAGTGCGCCTCCGGACAAAATCGCAAGCGCATTTAGCAAGCTTGAAGCAGCGATAGACAAGGGAGAGACACTCGATGTAATTAATAACAGCACGAGATATCTTATTTTCGGTATAGCAGCACAATGGGGAACTGACTCAGAAATACTTTCCCGCTATATCGGACTGACCGCCGATCCCTTTGACTACGTTGTTCCTGCTGAGATTGCTGGCTTACCTGATTCCTTGTCAGCGGGAAAGATCTCAGCTGACATCATCACACAACTCTTAGCGCAAGACGCATTAACTCAGATCATAAGATATCTTGAAATTGGCACCTGCCTTTCAGGCGCTGACCCGACTTTACCTGAAAGTCTTTCAGCACGACTGAAAGAAGCCAATCTTGCTTCTTTTGCTTTGATCCAGTTAGACCTGTTTCGGGCTGACACACCTGACTTTGAAGGAATGATCGTGCCAACTCCGGACAACCTGCCTCAGTTTCTGGATGCCATAGCACAGGGCGATCCTGTCCTTGTCGACAAACGACTTTATGCCTTGGCCAAGTTTACTGAGCAGCAGGGCATAGATGTTGTCGATTTACTCACTCATTGCCCAATTACACTTACGGCAAAAATAATGCAATTAATTGCCAACTAGGTATTGACATTTCCACGATATTTGTTATTATACAACCTGAGCTGGTTGATGTGACGCAGCGTATCGAGACACCTCGGGTTCGAGTCCCGAGTAGCTCCACCATATAGGCATTTTTAAAGTGTCTATATTTATGGGGCTAAAATGGTATCGACCTTGATGCAAAACGAAACGGACAGCTTGTGAGGCAGATGCTCACCGATAGTACGCTATCGAAAAAGCTACCTAAACTTAAATGCAAACGATAACCGTTATGCTGTAGCGGCCTAGCCGCTACCGAGTCTCGACACTAGGCTTGTCACCCAACTCTGTGTCACTACAGCCGCCTTCGGGCGGCTGCTTAGTCTTTGTTTGTCACGCTATGCGAGGGATGTATGAGTCAGTCAAATAAAAACAAAAAGACCGTGGTCTCTGTGCGTAAAGTGAATCACGAATATACTGTGGAAGATACCCTTGAGGCTGGCGTAAAGCTGGCTGGCTGGCAGGTGTCTGCTATCCGCGCAGGGCGTATCTCCGCCATAGGTGTTCCCTATGTCACCTTTGGTAGCGACAACATCCCCGTTGCAAACGGCTTCAATGTCACCCCGATGCCCAATACTGATCCTCTGACGCTTCGCAATGCCTCACCAGAAGCCCCCATTAAGCTGCTGCTGACGAAAAAGCAGATCAGCCGACTGCTGGCATCAAGAGAACGCGAAGGCTACACACTGGTCATCAGAGAGCTTTATTTTAGCGGTTCTTTCCTGAAGGCCGAATTATGTACGGTGAAGGGCAAGAAGCAATATGACAAGCGTCAGGCCATCAAGGCGCGTGATGATGCCCGTCATGCTGACCGCGCAATAAAGCAGGCAAGGTTATAAACTGAGAATACCTGAACAGCCCGACCCGCCCGCTAACTACCACAAAGTGTCAGAAGAAGACATAGCCAAGTCAGGTGAGCTGTAACTCCCACCACTTGCATTTTTAGCTGCACCTGTCGTTGAGTATTAATTTTATTTTCTCGAAAAGATATTATATTTGATTCCGGAACTAGCCAAAGGCCGCATTTATTCGCCTCAAGACGATGATTGCCCTCGACTTTCCCACACCCGATACAATATCCGCTAACACCAGCATTCTCAAGATGTTGATCTTCCATGGAAGCAAAGGAAGCGATTTCGGAGTTTTGATATGTATGTTTCTATATCACCCGCCCCGCTAAAAAAATGAATTGTTCCGTATATACTAGGTCGTACTCACTAGAACACTCCCATTCCTTGTGCGTTGCGAAGAAACTAAAAAATTAGTGTTTATTGAAAAATACCATTAGTTTACCCATAGCTACACGACAAGTAGTGAAAATATCTTTAGCTACGAGTGAGATTACGGCAAAACTTGCAATGCTTAGCGCTAAAATCACCATTCCAAATCCAGTATACATCCATTTCTCGGTTTCGTCGTTACATACAGCACCTAGTAGCGGCTGGGATGAACACCCGTTATTAAATGATGCAATCACAAGCCCGATTGCCATTACCAAGACTGATACAGAAATGGTTAATTCGCGCCAGTCGCTTGAAGCGGTATGTAAATTCTTACATTTGGTCATGCTATCTCCGTTTAGTTAACGATTCTGACTTATATCAGGAAGTGAATATTCCTAATAGTTAATTATATTATCAATAAAAAAGAGAAAGTAAATAAAAAGGCGTAAAATCTACTGCCGAGCGAGCACATAATTGACAAGACATAGTTATTGTGATATTATTAATTTCATCAACTGACAGAGAGAGTTTATGAGATATATTAGTTCTTTTGTTTTTGCCGTTATGTTTTTAGGCTCGTTTGCAGCACTGTCCAGTGCTGGCGAGGACGATATTAAGGGATTCAGCGATCCGGCATTTCTCTCAGCAAAGACAATGCTTACCAGCTTGGCACCTGAGGCCAGCAGTTATTGTGTGAACGGTGCTGCGTTTGTTCTGTCCGGCCAGCCTCGGTATGCCGAGCAGTACAGGCAAGATTTCGGTGTATGTATGAATGTACTGGTTAAGCGCCACAGACAACACTTCGGAATTGAGGACTAATACATGCTTATACGCACCCCGCACATCATCACCATCGCACTCGGCCTGTCACTGGGCGGCTGCGCCACGCCGGAATGGGCCGAGGAACAGGCGGAATTAATTTCAGATGAGTGTAAAAATCACGCTGCCCATGCTGAAAAAAAAGGTCACCGCCCGCTTCAGGCATATGCCCAATGCATGGATTTATCGCTCCAGTATCTTCAGGCCAGAGCAGAGGCTAAGCGACAACGTTAAAAACACATCACAGTAACGGTGAGTTCCTTAAGTTTACTCAAATAAAAGGTATTTTATGAGCATCAAGTCCGTTATCCCTTTCTCTGCACCGCCTAAATTCTGTTTTGATTTGATCTCAACCATCTCTACTTATCAGCATCACTTAAATGAATACACGACCCGAAAAGAGGAGGGTGGTATTAACTCACGCTTTCTATATGCCACCATAGATCGCAAAAAAAGCCCGTTCTCAGGATCACTTCGTATACTAGAAAGATTCCTCGGCATACATTTCACAGAAGCAAGAATACACCTCTACCGGACTAACTACTTCATGGATACCCATACTGATACGTATTTGCCTGAGCATGATACCTTGATCCTGCCGCTCATTGGCGATAACCAGCTAGAGATCGATGGCAAGTTACTAAATGAGAAGTCAGGACAGGGATTCATGCTCCCTGAAGGTACGCCTCACGGCATTCCTGTTGTTAAGACGGTCAGGGCCAGTCTTGTTGGCTGGTTCAAGCCAAACTTTGATTAGGCGGCACAGCCTGAAGGCGTATTAACGAGCACCAACATCTGCTGATTTTTTTATTGACAAATCCTGCAACTTTTGTTAATATACGACCTATTAATTGATTTGAGGTAATGAAAATGGATGATATGGATTTTGACGCACTTGATAATGTTGACTTTGACGCGCTTGAGAGCAAAGTGAGCGCTAAGCAGGCAGCGGTTGATAAAAAAGCAGAAGAAGAGCGCGAAGAATTGCTGAAAGATTCAAATTTATGTGAGTCAGGCAGCTGCACCATATAGACCAGCAGGTTATTGATTTAAAACAAAAAACAGGAGCAAACCCCTGTTTTTTTTATATACTCGCAGTTATCAGGATGACATAAGCCACCAGCCCGAATAACACGGCCTTCTTCGCCTCTCTGAGGTGCGGGTTCTGATGCTCTTCGAAGGCTTCTTTCATGCTATCGACATGCTTCATATTTCCTTGCCACTGCCCCATCGTGTCAATCATCCACAGAAGGCTCAGACTGACGAGACAGGCGTCCATTAAAGCCTTAAATCCGCCGTAGGGGATCATATAATCCACCAGCGTGAATGGCCCTGCCACGGCCAGCATAAAGCCAATCATAGTAATGTCGATCAGCTCGGCCTTTTCTTTAATATTCAGCATCATGATTCCTTAGAACACCAGCATCATCGCGCTCGCACGATGCGAAGTCACCAGCGCCTTATAGCAAGAGGAAAAGTTCTCCTTCAGCACATGAAGTGCCACAGCATCACTCACAAAAAAAGGCAACTTCATCAGATAACGGCGTAGAGGCGAATCCTCTACCTCAGCCACCCCATTAAGAAAATGCACATCCATCACCTTGTATGCAGGATGCCCGAACATAAGTTGCTTTTCCTTATCGGTCAGCTTATCCACGGCGGCCATCAGACCCATTGCCTGATCAGCCACTTCGCCAACCATATCTTCCGCACTGCTTTCATGCATACGCCTTACATTGTCGCGAAGCGTATCGCGGCACTTTTGCAAAAACTGCTCATTAATAACTGCTGTCATCTGAATCACCTTGAATATAATACATCGTATATAGCATATACTACCAGACTATCTGTCGTTGGCAATCGTGAATTACCTTGCGTGCAAAAAACACAGGTTAAATATCACACCATTATAAGGATACTATTTCTGTACTAGTACCAAGCTATTAATCTTTCTACCTGAGTACAAAAAATGAATAATAATACTCACTGTAAGTTGACACATACAAAAAGCTGTGTTATTATATGCTCATCGGGTAGGGAGATTTCCTACCTCACCCTTCGGGGGAAGGGTGAGACAGCAACAACATCTGACTAAGAGAACAAGGGAAGAGAACATGACTAAGATTGCACAAAGCCTGAAAGCCTTTCAAAAAGACCACAAAGAAGCTGTAGGTCGCCCTGACGGTTTTAACGTTGACCCACGTATCATTCAGGTGCGTGAAGATTTCAACGTCCGTGAACTGGCACAAATGGCCGACATGGATGTGGAAGAGTACGAAATCTACATCGACAACCTCGCAAAAGCCTATGCAGAAGGTCGCTACGTACCCCCTATTACGGTACGGGTCATTGACGGCAATGTATACGTCTCCGAAGGCCATACCCGCCATAAGGGTATGATGCGAGCCATTGAGGTGTACGGTGCTGACCTGAAGCGCGTTGAGGTCAATGAGTTTAAAGGTTCCGATCTGGAAGAGATTGCACTGATTGCAACCAGCCAGAACAACCGCAAACTGAAGCCTCTGGAGCTGGCGCGGGTATACATCCGCCTGCAACGCCAAGGCTGGGATGTAAAAGAAATTGCGAAACACATGGGCAAAACCACTACCCACGTTCAGCAAACCATCACTCACGGTGAGATGCCTGCGGAGCTTCAGGAGCTGGTATTCCTGAATAAAATCGCAGTCATTCAGGCTCAGGAGCTGTACGACCAGCATGGCTCGAAGGCGATTGAGATTGCGAAAGCAATGATCTCAAATGCTGAGAAGTCCGGCGCAACAAAGGTCACAAAGAAAAACGCTGCGCCCCGCATGAACCGCAAAGAGACTCGCAGCCTGAATACAGCCACCTCATCGCTGTATGAAGCTATCCGCGATGTTGAGGCCGACGAGGGCGCTGAGACCGTCACCGTTACCCTGACTGCGGAACTGCTGGCTCAGCTGAAGGAACTCGGTGCCAAAGCGCACGAAATTGAGAACTTCGACCCTGCCAGCCTGCTGAATGAGCAGGAAGAGGGCAAAGCCGAAGACTGATAAGTTTCCCCCTGCGACAGGGGGTCACTTCCCGCTCCCTGTCGCCCCTTTACGGGGCTTTCCGTATGTGTAATGCTACACGAAACACAACTCTGCGAGATAGGCATGACACTAGAAGATATTTCACAGCACGCCTCCACCCTGAGCGACTACGAGCTTGAAACACTTATTCGCAAGCTGACTGCCATTTACTGTGAACAGCATGTGTCTGATAATGACCTCATCTACCGCGACCACAACACTGTTGATGACAGAGCCAAATTTGTGATTGCCAACAAGATCATTAACGACTGAACATTATGAATTTTAAACACGGCTTCTACAGCAACAATCCCGACCTTAATCCTGACTCAATTATGATGAAAGACTCTCAGTTGCAGATCAAACAGTGGATAAAAGAATTTCAGCCATCTCTCTGCAATCTTGTGGACAGCAAGCCTATGCGAGCTGGCGAAGCTGATATTTGTATCCACTTACTCGACCTCATTCTGCCACAGCAGCCACACTTTCTGCCTGAGTCACATCACGACAAGCTGGTGGCTTTCCATCAGTCAGAGACGTTTCCACGCTGGCTACGCATCGCCCAAGCCGACACGCTGGAAAATTGCGTGAAACGATACCGCGAGATCCACGGCAGTCTGTAGCAAGCCTGAAAGCTTGCTTTTTACTTTCCAATTATAATACCTTGCCTAAATTATTTATCCACCAGCGCCCCTGTCTTGTATTGAATGGAAATAGCTCTATAATCAACCAATATACGATGTATTAACAGGTGTGAGTATGGTTGGATATAATAAATGGTCTTTCAGTGAAAAGGCATCTGTCTTGCTCAGCAGCATGATGATAGGTGTGTTCCTTATCATCGGCTTATCCCGCCCCTCTTTTCCCGAAGACTCTTTACCTAAACCCTACACTGACACCGATGCGATGCAGATCCTGCATGATCGCTCTCCAGTACCTGTCTCTTCTTTATCAGAGGAATATATTGAAGACGCCATCAGCATGATTAAAGCCCGCGACAGAGAGTGGATGAGTCTTATCAACGCCTTTACCGGAATTACAACCTGCGCCGCGCAGAAAACCACTATCACCCACCACGATTATCAGGGCGAAGTTTCTGCAAAGGTCTCCACCGTGCCTGTTTCAGGGCAGTGCCAGTTCACCTACGCACTCAAAAACCAAACCTTCCGGTGCATGGCTCCCATGTCTGTCGTGCGGGCAGTAGGTCAGGAAGGCGTTTTCGCCTATTCAGAAATCAAGCGACACGCCCTGAGCAATACACCTTATGCACCACATGATCACCTTCCGGCACTAAAGCAACTTATCACGTCTCAGCGCTGTCAAATGATGAACAACTACCATACAATTTAATTTACTTTATAATTAAACCGTGTTACTATACAGACTGATTTAAATGCGACATAGTTAGGGGAATTTAATGCCTGTCAATCCAGCCGTAAAGCGTTTTGAAAAATACAAAATGGAAGCATCACCGACTGCACTAACACTGCTGGTGGCCAAAAAGCTGAAGCTTGATGTTTGCCTTTACGCAGGGAATGTCTGGCTGACGAAAGATAACAAGCCACACGCTGTGTTCGACCTGTTAACCAACACTGCTTGGCTCCCTGTCTTGCTGAATAAATTCTTACTCTGTCGCGACTACGAACCCTATGACCAGATGGGGTTCAGCTGGTTTATTTATGATGCTGAAGATCCTATTCGATCACTTGAGTACAGTTACAACCGCACGCCATCCGAAATTACACCAATGCATGCCTGCTGCGAGGCGATATGGATAGCAGAATATGGCACCGAGAGCTTTACCTGCATCTAACAGGCCAGCCGAGCTTGTCTTAATTGCTGAACTTTTGTCCTTGTTGCTGCGTAACAAATTATGAAGAAGCAACAAGGATAGAAGCATGATTACACACTTTCTTTCTGTACAATTTCATCTTCATGTTTGTCAGACGGGTATGGATTTCGTTTCATTTCGCACACCCATCTCCCTGAACGATATGCTTGCAGCCGGTGGCCACCACCTGCTTGTAGCGGGGATCACTCACGGAGAAGTGAGCCGGAACGCAATGGTTTTTGCTACACAGGAAGATTCCATTTCTCTCGCCCCCCTGCTCACACATTTCTGGTCTGAACCCTCCAGCCGGTTCGGAGATCTGCCGCATCCTGCTTACAGAAATGCTTTCGGCAAACCTGATCTTCTCGTTATTGACCACAAAACCTTTCCTCACCTCAGGCAGGAATTTTTTGACTGGTTAAAAGATCAAGGCGTGTCCTATGAACACGCTGAGAGCAATAACCGGAAAGCCATCAGCCGCACCCGCCCGCTGAATGATGTGAAGCGTTTCATGATGCCATACATCAGAGCCATTGAAACTACCGAGAAAAAACCGCCAGCAATCGAGGCCATTAATACTGAGTCACTGAGATACGGTGAAGAAAAGTACTTCGAACATATGAGCAAAGTAAAAAGCCTGCGGGAAGTGATTGGCATTTCCGATCATAAGCCTGTGTTCTCCGAATTCTCTTCAAAACCGACCACACATGACGGTTGCCATTTTACAGGACAACGAAGCGATACCTTGCGCAATCACCTTATTTAACCAGTATTATAAAATCAACTTGACATTAGTCATAGTTTGCGTTATTATATTCAGCGTAATAAGATGACTGCTCGGCAATATGGAATTGCAGAGCAGTCTTGGTATCTATCAAACGCTGAGGACTAAATCGTGAATCCGAGTATCAACCCTACCCGCCTTCGCAAGATGATCAAGCTGATGCTTGTTATCGCCTTAGCTAAGCATAGCCTGCACCCCTACCCGAAATCAAAAGACAAGCATATTGAGCTTCCGGAAACCAAGCAACGCCGGACGCCCTATATTTCCCTTGTTTTGAGCACCTGATAAAAAAGGCCCGTATAATACGGGCCTCGCTGCTGAATTTTAGTTATCCGTGCTTACGGCTCCGTCGCCAGCCCATTGCCAACAAACTTAAACCGAGAAGCCCTGCTGATGCCGGTGCCGGAACAGCTACCGGATCACTGCCGCTTGTATCATCAGGGACAAAACCGGTGATCTCAAATACAGTGCTCTCTGACTGACCTGTTTCATCGTCAATATAGTACATCGTGTAAGTGCCTGAGCGTGTATCAGAGTACACCTGAAAGGTGCCGTACTCATCTTGCTTGCCGAATGAGTAGGTTGTATAGAACCCGTCGCTATACAGTTGCGCATTTGAATAGCCGAAAATTGTATCGGTTGCTACAGACAGCACCCCGTCATAGTAACCGGCCAACAAGTTCCACAAATAATCGATTCCGTACAGATCGGCATCACTGAACACCTGACTATCACCCGATGTCTCACTGGGAGCCAGCGTCATATCATCGCCTGCGCCGTATTCAAGAATCCGGTTAGCACCTAAATACCAGTTGCTGAAATATGTTCCCTCATCATCATAAACGACTGACAGATTCAGCGTTTCCTGATCCATCAGAAAGTTTGAATCACTGTTGGTCACTGTCATCGTCCAGTCTTGCAGGATAACTTCCGCACTGGCACTGCCAGCCATGCTTATTGCGAGAAACCCCGCAAAGATTAATTTCTTAATTGATAACATATAAATACCCTCGCTAAAATAAATTTACAGCAGCGGAAATATTGTACACGAATTAATTAATAGGTCGTATATTTATTTTTCAGCAAGTCTGAATAATGACCTTATTTCTTGACAAAAACCTCGAAATACCGATAATTTCAAGTCCAAGTTTGTCCGACGACTCACAATGAAAACAGACACGCCTGAGACTATGACTGTTCGCAAATGCCTTAATAGCGGATTCTGCTGCACAAAGGCTCCATGCGGCTTCGGCGATACCATCAGTGAATCTGACAGCACCTGCCGATATCTGATGAGAAACAGCGACAATACTTCCCGCTGTGGCAAATATGACGAAATTATCACCCACCCCAGCGCCAAGTTCTCTCCTGCTTTCGGCTCCGGTTGCTGCATGCCCCTTGGTAATACTGCTCGGGATGAAATCCGGAAAAGGGACTTCTCAAATCAGGAGCAGTACATAAAAATATCAATAACCTGATGCATTCTGTTCGTAGCAGGTGCTACAATGATGCTCCAATACGGAGTATTTTTTTATGTCATTAATTGCCAATGCCCATATCTTCCTAACCGCAGCTTTTGTATTTTTCACAACACTTACTGCTGGTTATAAACTCATCACACCACTGACGCAACTTGTCAGCAAATATCATTCTGAGCCAACACTACGCGGTGTGCTTTTTATTATCCTGTGGGGCATCTTCTTCGCATCAGGAGCACTCATTCTCGGTGGTATTGCGAAGCCTGAAGGCAACGAGACTCTTTCTTTAGACCGCTTTGCATACATGAATACGGGTTACCATTTTATGCTGTATTTCTGGTTCTGCTACTATGCTGAAAGTTCACTACACAGGAATAAAAAGAAAGATAGCCTGCCCGCTACCTGAGTACATTCGTCGCACTCAAATGACACTTGTCGCTCTTAACTTACATTAGCTGCTAAAATGTCTAGCCTTTAATATCAAGTATAAAAGGAGCTTTTCAATGCACTTTAACATTGGCGATAATGTCGCATTTCGTGAGCCGTACATTTTCCGATATTCAACTATACCTGCACAGAAATCATACGCGGTATTGGGTTGCTACTACATCTGTGAACCGGCCCCCCTATCCTGCCCTGTTCTGTCGGCACAGATTGCTCAGATCCACATGCTGCACAGATCAGCAGACAACCAACGCGCTGCATTTGTAAGAATTGCCCCCTGCGTACCGGAGATGGCTGATATCTATGCTATAAGCACAGAGTCCCGCACCGCTTTTGTGAATGCCGCTCATCTGGTTGCTACAGATGAAGCGCCACGCCACGACAAGAGTGAGCTGGTGGATGCACACTTGCGCCATATTTCAGCATTTGAGCGCTTTGGGATTGCTGCCGCCTATCAGATATCGGCGGCTAATATCTAATTTACATCGGCAACAACCTCCTCTACAGCTATATTTACCTGATTGCCCGTGGTAATATCCTCGCAATTAATTAAACGAGGTATTTTATTGTGAGCAATCAGGTTAAAGACTCTTTTCGCACCCGCGTGATACTTAGCAGGATAGGTTTATTTGGCACCGGTGCCGCAGCAGCTCTATTTCTGGCATCTGTCATCACGACACAAACCAGTTACCCGAGGGCGACGCCCAAAATACACAGCATGTCTGTAGAGCGCGTACATTTTTATAAGAATGAACAGTGGCTTGATTCCGAAACTGTTCTCAGAGTCATTTTCGATGCCGGACTTATCACTGATCTGGCGGGTGATGCAAACCACCCAGTCATCGAAGCAGATGGGATGAAAGTAACACTCGGCGAGGCTGACGGCTCTTCGTTTTGCAATGATATTCACTGCTCTTTTGCTTACCCTGTTCCTGATGCTGAATCTTATTCCATAACGTATCTTGCGGACAATAAAGACATTGTTTCTAAAGTACTTTTAGTCCCTTCAACACAGAGCCATTCTGTAGCCGATCTCGAAAAGACGATAGGAAAAATAGAGATGCTCAGGTACAGCACGGAAGGTGCTGACGAGTTCGGTATGCCTCAATACATCGAAGATACCCACGATGTGATTTTCATTGGCGAAACTGCGCCAACAGCTCGCTTCTCCGTACATAAAGGTGAACATATACCTGACGCATTCTCAGGAACATTCATCTTTAATCATATTCCTGACAGCAACGCGCCGGAGGGAGATATCAAGCAGATGGTATTCTATCAGGTTGACGCTGATGATGTGACAAACCTGTTGAATTAAATTGACTTTTGGCAGTTTTGCTGTTATTATATGAAGTATTAAATAATACCGGAGCTGCCCAATCTTGAGTAATATCGTCAATTTCAACGACAGCAGATCACTCGCCTGTACAATCAATACTCTCCTTGGAGACACAGGCACATGGGAATACTCCCACTCTGAAAAGACTGATGGCGACATTCATGTATTCACACCTTCCTCTGAATCACTTCAGAAAGACGCCGCAGACACCGGATGCATTGACAACAAAATTCGCTTTAGCGTCAGCTCGCAACATTTGCTTGATCAGTGCTCGGTGTGGGTGAAGTTTCTTTCTGCGGGAAATTTCAAACCTCGCAGGCGCACCAGAACACTCATCGCCGATAAACGTGGCGTGCTGGAGAAGACGTCAGAGCGCTCAATTAAAGCGTTTGTTGACGAACTACTGGAAGGTCTTGCCGGTTTTGCGACAAAGGAGCGCGTAACACCGCTGGTGGCCGATGCCATCAATCAGTCGTTGGTGGCTGGCGGCGTTCTGCATACTCCGACAAATACTGATTATACGATGGTAACCATCGAGCCTGACCACCGCGTCCAGATTCATCATGCGCCATCCAAGCATGACCTCGGTGAGCTGAAATTCGATATTTCAGTGACCAAGCTGTCTCCCGTTCAGCTTACCGCTGTTCTGAAAGCAATAAACGAAAACCAATAATGCAACTGCCTGCCTAATGCAGGCTATTTTTCTGTCATCATCTAAGGAGTCTTGATGAATCAATTTAATGTACCCATGCATCTGCAACAATACGGCCTTGAAGCCACCGCTAACGCCTGTGCGGAGAAGATTATCAGCCTGCTGCCGAATGATAAGGTCGCCAAGCAATTTTTGCTTGAGGAGGCTGAGGCTGCATCTCAGGGTAACGACGAGGCTATTTCGTTTGTCAAAAGCAGCGGCTTTTCAGAATCAGAGTACAAAGGTGCCATGCAAAACTCTATGCCCGAAGTCGATGGCGCAGGCATGTCTCAACAAACCATACTGAGCTTCTGTATGCAACTGGCAAATGATATCGACAAAATGGTATCGCTGCGTATCGCCATTACCAAGAAAGTCATGGCGCACTTCAAAATGGGCAACTACCAAGGCCTGACACACTAGGATAAGTCGTGGCGAAGGTATTGCTTTCGCCACGCCCGCTTGAGGATCATAATAATGTCGTTTTTCAGCTACACGCTACCTAAATTTATTGCTCGCAACGAAATTGATGAACACAAATACCTGCTCCCCGTGCTGGCATTTGTTTGCTTCAGCCTTTATTCCATTGCCATGCAGATGGGTGCAGGCTCCCTACTCTCCTGCATGTTAGTGACAATACCTGTTGCGTACTATTGCTATCTCATCAATTTATTCATGAACGTCGAGTTTGATTTTGACCTCACAACACTGAATCTAAGTAAAGATGCAGCTGATTTTATGCAGCAGGTTGCCTCTACATACAATGATGAAGTCAGATTTCTCGCATGCAATTTTACCGCCGAGACATTGGCAGAATACTCACCAGAAGAGAAGATTGAGATCTTCAAAGAAATAGACCGTGTGCTGAAAGCTCAACCAGAGTTGAGTGTGAAATTCTATATGTACAGCTACGGGACTGACGAAAGCAAAATGAACAGGCCGTTAATACAGGGATTTCTCAATATTGTAGAAGTTTACCTTACGCCTGAAAGTCTCTGCAAATTTATGACATAGAGAATGACAATGAACCATTTCTATAGCCGACCTACACCGGAAAAATCTCTCTCGATGAATGCAGGGATCTATCCGGAATACGACGATACTCACGTTGCCATATTCGCGCCTACTGCACGCGCTGTCTCCCGCCATTTGCTTGGTACACCCACGCTATTTAGACTACCCGTCTCAATTAAAGACGAGATCTGTGGCGTCAATGAAAGTGAAGCGAAAATTTTTAATATTCGGTTTGCCAATGAAAATGAATGCCATAACGTCCTTCAGTTGTTGAAACACCGGTTCGGCGTCCGCATCAAAAACCTCAAAGATCAGTACATTTCACAGGGATTCACAAAAGGAAATGAGAAAAGGATATTACGCAGACTTTTTCAAGAAGAGACCGAGGTGTTCTCAGAACTGAAAAAGCAAGGTACTCAGTACAAAGTCATTATCTTCCGTCATGATGATTATGGCGAGACTCACTCGTATGCCGCCGCTATTATAGATAAGTCCATTATTCAGACTAGCGAACAAGGTGTGCATTTGCAGCCTGTTGACGAAAGACTGGATGCCCTGTATGTCAGCATCCAGTGACGACAAATATATCTCGCAAAAAGGCAGTTATTCTCAAGGTATTAACCTTTCTTGTGCATAACATTAAGGCTGAATCAAAGTAAGATTACGGAATTAGAAAATATGACAATAGTAGAGCATTTCATGCAAGGGGAAGCCACTTTATTATCTACAGCTCTTTTTTTCCTTGGTGTATCAGGATTATGTTCTGTAGTTTTATTGTTAATTGTGAGTTTTCTCTGCACGATTTTCGACATTGATTTTTTAGAATAGTAGATGAAATATTCCAGTAAATTTCAACTTCTTCATAATGGTACAAGGAGATTGCTTTGTATATTTTGTGTAACTAGAGGTTGTTTTCTGAGCCGGATATTTGTCTCAATAAAAAAGCCCAGCATCGCTGGGCCTGAAAGAATTAATGAATATTGCCACGAATGCCGGAGATATACCCATCCAGCATTGGCGGGGTGAGAGTATTGATCGGGAATCTCGCCATGAAGCGGTTATCTGCATCAATTACATCCAGCATGTGTTGTGAGTCGATATTTTGAGATAATTCTGACTCCACACCACTGCTGCCGACCACAAAGAACTTGCAGCCTCGGGCGACGTAATGATCTCCCATTTTGCTAAATCCCGCCAGATAGTCCCTTAGCGGCTCGTTTACCACAATCTTCTGACGGGGCTTGCTTGGATTCTGAGTTTCGCTCACGCTTCCTCCTGCCTTACAAACTCCGCAACAATCAACGGATCATGTGGGTTTCTTACCGTTTGCTTTGCTCCTACCATGTACAACTCCTTGATGGCAGACATCAAGGTCTCGAAGGTGAATCGCCAACCTCCGCCTGTATCACTCCACCCCGACTCTTCTGCCAGCTTGTCGAAGTCAATATTTGGTATACCGAACGGAGACGAATTCTGGATCTCTTCCAGAGTGACATTTTCCTGCAACAGGCCCGCGTAATTAAACGACACTGGGTAAATAGCTGTAGCTTTATTGACGGTGATCTTCAAATACACAGAATTCCAGAGTTGCTCTACCATGTCGATAAGAGAAAGCAGGTTGCATTTACTTTCCAGCACCTCAAATAGCGGGATTCGCTCCAAGGTTTCCAGTACAAGATAGTCCACGCCAATAAGTTTAACTGACCGCTGATTAACCTCAACATCCAAGCCGCTGACGTCAATTAGCTTATCCATTGTGTATTGCGGGTTGGCAACACCCAACGCATTAACCTGAATACGCAGGATCAGACGGAACACCTCAGAAGAGGCGTTTATGTAGTGAGATAATGAACTGCTCAAGACGGTATCCTTTTTCGTTGTATATTCACATAATATCCTCATTTTAATGTTTTGTCAATTTATGAATATATGCAAAGGTATTTCTTTTGACACCTTTAATCGAAGTAAGCTTCCAGATTGGCCCTGTAGTCTGCGATGACTTTTTCATGCAGGGATGCAGCCTGCTCCACAGAAAGAGCGAATTTGCCATTGAAGTCCTCTTCAATCAAGAGGCCACGACCCCCTTTTACCTGAGCATCCAGTACCGGTAACGTGTAACGGGACACCAACCACGGCTTGCCTGACTGAGGATCTTCAGGCATACAGTAAATCTCCAGCATCGGGTCAGTTCCACTATGTATAAGCTGGTCGTTAAGTCCGTACTTATCCCCCGTATACTCGACACGCACACCAAGGTCGCGTGAAGCGTAGTGTGACGTGCCAGCACCAGTAATAATCGCATCAATAGATAGTGACATGGCCTAGCTAACCTCTGTAATATTGGTTTCAAACTATGTTATCATATTATCACAATTGCAACTAATTGTCAACAGATTCAGGTGAGTGGTACAACCCCCAAATACCCTTTAACAACATCCCCAGTCCGCCAAATGCAATGACCAGCATGATCACCAGCATCAACGTCGATATTGGCAGCATCGTAATTTTCAACGACGCGATAACACCAAAAATCATTGCCAGAAAACTGAGACCCGCCAGTGTCCAGCCCCAAATACTTTCAGGCTTGGCAAACAGCCACATGATCCCGATTATCATCGGAATGAAAACCATACCCGTCGTGATACTTAAATTGAAACCCGTGCCAAACATGCCTGCATGATGATAGAGGCGATACCCCATGCTAAATCCTGAACTGACAACAATCTTACTGGTCAGCATCACAAAGCCAACGACACAAAGCGCCAGCCCAATAAAAAAGTCTTTCACAGCAGCCTTGTCAGCCTTGGCCTTAGCCATTCTCTCCTGCATGCTCATCATCACTCATACCTCGTATATGTTAGATATATATCACTTATGTTATGAATTGATTATAGCACTTTTTATTTTGCAGTCAATTAATAGTCTGTATATTTAAATACAAAATCCTTGTCCAGTACACGCCAGCCATTTAGCCTTCATCCGGCGTCATCGTTTTTACATTCGGATAGGTTTCTATCAGCTGAATGATCGGCGAATAAAACCCCCTCTTTCTCGGATCATGTATGCGACCATCCAACATAAACACCCTTCTGTTTTTCGGCTGCCCTTCCAGTCTTATCAGTCTGCCCAGTCCTTGTTTAAAGCGAATGGCTGTATCCATAATTTCAAGCTTCCCCCTGTTGAATCGCTGTTGCTTACGAACCGTGTGGGCGAGCGTCATGTTCAGACCAAAAGGTATTTTCGGAATAACCAAGTCGGTCAGGACATTATCCTTCTCACCAATCTCACTGGGTAACAGCCCGATATCCTTACCATTGACGTCCAGACCCGTCCATGCACCTCCCAGTGCCAACCAGAGCGGTCTTCCGCCCTGCTTTGTTGCACTGATAAACTGCTCCTTTTGCTTGCTCAGTGTATGAATCCCGTCAGCAAGCACCAGAGTATCTACTTTATCCCGCACTCTCTCTGCTACCGCTTCCACATCGGCAAATGAGGTCATCAATACCAGCACACCGCCCGCCGCGCTTTGATAGATTTCAGCCACTTTTTTGGCTATGGTATCCTGCCATGCTGCTAACCTTTCGTCATATTCAGCGCGGTCTTTTATCGATGATTCTACAGGGTAGAAGGCAAGATCTTCCTTGCTGGGAATAAAGAAATCTTTAATCGGCTCCTTCAGCCAGCGCGGACTGATAGGCTCAAATGTCATGCATCGACCCGCAGGGATGTTGAGCACATCGATAAAGTAGGAGGCGCTGTACTCTAGGTACTTTTTAAAATACAGCGTCGCACTCACACAGCAACTGGCAGTTGTTTGATTCCAAAGGGCACTTAAAAAGCTGTTGGTATTCACCTTACCCATAAGCGCTTGCGGGTAATGCCGGAGCGGAGAATAACTAATTAACAAACGATTGCTGTAATCCCCTGCTTTTTCGAGGGATTTAGACAGATATCTGACTTCATCCAGCAAAGGTGACTTAGCCTGCTTCATCCCTTTTGCGTTGATTATAGCAGCGCAGAATCTTCGAACTGCATCCTTCAGATCACTATACTCATCACCTATCCATACCTGATTGTTATCGCCGTCATAACACTGTTGTATCTCATTCGCGATGGCGCTTACCCGTTTGTACACTGATTCAGCGATTACGCCTGACTCAGCGAGGGACTTGATGCCTCTTACCACACTTTTAAAGGATAATTGCTGACTAAGTGCATCAGACATGGCCTGTTCAAGCAAGTGTGCCTCATCCACTATCAGGAAATCATACTGCGGCAATACACCCACTAAACTGTCGCCAAACATGGCACTGATAACAGCTTCTTTTTCCTGAATAGCACGACGGATATCAGATGACAGACTAACCTTTTCCGATTGCGAATCTGACGCTTCCCGCCTTTCGATTAACTGCTCTATCCGCTGGTTAAATTCATCGGCGACTGCCTTTTGGTCATCATCTATTTTGCGGAAAACGCGCTTTTTCGCATCCACACACAACATCGCATGGGTGCATAGCACGATTGCACTCGGGGAATCGCTTAAATTAAATTGCTCACGATACGCCACCATGCCGGGATCATCTGTCTCATAGCGCTGTAAGCTGATTTCCGACGCAGGCAAGTCCGGACATAACCTTTCAATTGAACCCACTTGATGCGACGCCAGCGCTTCGTTATCTTCCTCTGAACGTGCTCCCTGCCTCAGCCACTCCCTTACCACATCCTGATAATGCGAATACTCTTCTTCCTCAACAAGGGCATTCAGCCTTTCCACAGAGACAAACGAGCTTTGCCCCAAGATCACCTGAACAGGCTGTACGTCATGCCCTGCATCAACCAAATCCCGATACACATTTACGTACTGATAAATGTTACTGATTGAGTTGGTGGCAATGACCACCCTCTGCTGGTTGTGCGTTGCAACCTCATTGGCGTTAGCAAAGATTGCCAGCGTTTTTCCTATTCCTGTCCCGCCTTCAATGATGCCGCACTTGCCGTTATTCAATGCCTCATCCATACAGTCAAACAGCAAGTCCTGATGATGGCGACTGCTATACCCTAACGATGACAGATAATGACTGAGTTTATTCTCTTTGGCAGAGATGTGTTCGATGTGGAAGCCTTTATCAAACGCACTTATTAATAGCCTCAGGCATATGCGAGACGGCACCTCTTTTTCCTGTTTGGAAAGAAACTTTATCGGCCTGTCTATCAATTGCGGGAACGAGATATTTTTATGAAATGCAAATTCACTCTCGTACTCATCTTTAATCTTGCCGAGCGATAGCTTCTCTTTTACCGCCTGCGAAATCATATCTTTGACAGCTTGAGATATCTCACCCTCCTGCTCAGCCGTGAGGTTTGCAACATCTGCATTCGGCAAAAGAGCAGTACATATCTTGTTGGGTATCTTAATCTTCGGCAAAATAAATCTCTATGGGTTTGACTTGGTAAAATCCTAAGGTTAGTATGAAAAAAAGTCAACGACAACAACCATTATCACGGTTCCTATGCAGCAACATATTGTGAAGTTCAAACTCCCCCGGGGAGTGACGGTTTACCCTTCCGATTTGCGAAAAGCTGTAGCAAAAGAAGTCAACAACCCAAGTATGGATGACATCTTTAACTACAAAAACGGACAAGGTGTCGACGCTTACCCGCTGAGCCGATTTGTGGGTGGAAAGGGATGGGTAGGCTATGTCTCAGAAATCAATGAGAGTATGGTGAATCGCGTTCTGACCCCCGCCATCAAAGTACTTAACCACATGGGTATCAATGCCGGTGTTGAGTTATTAACTCGGGAACGGGCAGCATACCCCACTGATGAACCCGTCATCTACTCACTCAGTGGCGGCGTTGATAAAAGTAAAAACGTCAAACTGCACAGCCGAACCGATGCACAGTACATGCAGCATATGATCTGGCGCATGCTCGAAAATGCCGTGAAGCTAGATATCCTCGACATCCTGCCCACCGAGAAGGAACTTAATCTCTCCATCTTTGAGACCCGTTCTGTCGGGATTCCTGCCGGACACGGCAACGGTGAAGGTGGCCTTTTCTACAACAAAACATCCGGTCAGTTTGCCATGAACCTCAAGCTTGAAGGGCTATGGCAGGCAGGGCAGCTGCTCTCAAGAGGCCACGGACTTATCTATACGAAAAACAAAGGCGGTCACTTTATATGTTAAGTCCAACAGCCTTCATCAAAGACCTTTGTAATCTGCCGGATGTCGCTTTGGAAAAAGCTGACGAAAACTGTCATTGCGGCGTCTGCGGGGTTGGCATAAAGCAAGGCGAACCTGCCGATCCTTTAGAGTTGCCAGCCACTTTCACCAACGCCCGTGACATCGCTGATTTTAGCGCCAAGTATCGTTGTGATGGCTGCGCAGCTGTGATGTCAGATCAACGGTTTCAGAAAAACTACTCCGCGCATATTTTCTGCAAAGACGGTGTGTTCCCTGCCAACAAAAAGATCCATCGCGGCTACTGGCTAATGAATCCGCCAGAACCCCCTTACCTTTTTATTCTCGGCGTCACCAAATCTCAGCACGTCGCGTGGCGTGCGCCTGTCAATATCAGCAACGATCTCATTCTTATTCGTCACGGCGACGACATGGTGAAACTCAGAAAGAAACCCCTTCATCAGGCGGTTTCTGCTGTGAATGCCTTACGCGAAATTGCGGAAAAACACGCAACTGAGCGCGGCGAGAAGGCAAAAAAAATAAAAGACGCGCAGAATCTTAAGCCCTTTACATACAGCGATCTGAAAGGCCAAAGGGTGAACCAAAGCGAACCACAACGCTGGCTGACAGAAATCATCAAAGAAAACGAAGAGGCAGCGAAAGTTGCTGAGCCACTTTTCACACTAACCCCGCAGGAATGCTGGGCGCTCGATTTTTGCCTCACCGAAAAGCTGGAAAAACCAGAATCCGTCACTTTTTAAGTCAGGGAACTCCCAGTCAACGACCCGCGACTTATTCGCTAAGCGAATTAAGTCGGGGCATGGAAGCCTGAGTTGACCAGACCCCATCGGGTAACTGATGGAGCCGTTATCGGAGAATAGATAGGCACCGTGGGATGATTTGCCAGTTCCACGCTCTGCGGAAAACGATTAAACAGGTGTAACGGGTTAAGCCAGTGTCGTTTTCTTCAAACCTCCGAATAACAGGGTCGAGGCAAACATTACCCACTTTTGTGGAGATCCGTCTGGTAACAGACAATAATTTTGGAGTTTGGATAACGTGAGAGTCTTGGTACTCGACAATCAGAAGCAACCTTTGATGCCTTGTCGTCCTGCGCGAGCACGTCAGCTCCTGCGTGATGGCAAAGCAGCGGTGTTTCGTCGTTATCCGTTCACCATCATCCTTAAAGAAAGACAAGGCGGTGAAACACAACCTGTCTCACTGAATGTCGATCCGGGAAGCAAAACCACAGGCATTGCGTTGGTTTCGCTATTCCAACGTGGTCACACTGCTATCTACGGGCAACATATCAATCATCGTGGGCAGCAAATCAGAGATGCACTGGAAAGCCGTCGCGCTATCCGTCGCTCACGACGACACCGAAAGACGCGCTATCGTCAGCCGCGTTTTTTAAACCGAACCCGTCCAGCCGGATGGTTACCACCCTCGTTAATGTCACGAGTACACAATGTGGAGACGTGGACAAAGCGTCTAAGCAGGTTCGTTCCTGTGACGTCAGCCAATGTGGAAACGGTGCGCTTTGATATGCAGTTTATGGAAAACCCTGACATTTCCGGAAAGGACTACCAGCAAGGCTCATTGTTCGGCTGGGAAATGCGCGAATACTTACTGTACCGACACCAGCATACCTGCGCCTATTGTCACGGGCTGACAAAGGATGTGGTGCTTGAGAAAGAGCATATCATCCCGAAAGCATTGGGCGGCTCAAACCGACTGGCTAACCATGTCATCAGTTGCCGAGAATGCAACGAGGACAAAGGCAAGCTACATCCGAACGCATGGTCAACGCTATGCCAACAGCGCGGTGACAAACTAAACCTGATGCGGTCTAAAAGCATGCAGCGCATTATGGCAGGTTATCGCCCATCGCTGAAAGACGCGGCTGCGGTTAATGCAACCCGTTACGCTGTCGGTAATCGAATCAAATTCATCGTTCCACAGACGCAGTTCTGGTCAGGCGGATTGACTAAAAAACATCGTTCTGAGCAGCAATACCCTAAAGACCATTGGATTGATGCCGCCTGCATCGGTCAAAACGGTGGTGAGGTATCTCTGGAATGCAATCATATCCTTATTGCTTCAGCCAAAGGGCATGGCTCACGGCTGATGTGTCGCGTAGACAAGTATGGCTTCCCCAGAACGTCTGCAAAAACACAATCGGTCGTTCACGGATTTAAAACAGGGGATTTGGTGATTGCCAACGTCCCTACTGGTAAAAAACAAGGTCTGCATGTTGGACGGGTCGCTGTTCGTAAGAGTGGCTATTTTAATGTACAAACAGAAAATGGGGCTGTGCAGGGCATATCCTACAAACATTGTCGGATAACCCAGCGCAGCGATGGTTACAACTTTAACTATGGAGCGGCAATTCCTCCGGCGACTCATTCAAAGAATCGAGTCGCGGTATCCTTGCCGAATTTTTGATGAAAAACACCATTAATATTATTTTACGCACTACTCAACCTTGGCACGTTGCCTACCCTGACAATCAGTCAAAAGCTCACGGCAACATGTCACTGACACAAAGCAAGAAAATTGCGCAGAAATCCGTACCCTGCTTTCTCGGGAATGGAATTCGAGGCAGATTACGCCGTGCCATTGCTGATCGCATCATTGACGTTATGACAGACATCCAAGGCCCGATCCCTGCCAATGTCTACACCGGTATGAAAACAGGGTCGTCCAGCGCACAACCTGACAAAAGCCATGTCAGCGTAGAAGAGCTGGTACGTAGCCAAGGCCATGTCTATATGGGGTTGTTTGGTGGCGGATCGCGGACGCTGAAGAGTCGGTATAAGGTCTCTGATATTGCCCCAATCCTTAACCACACTGTCAATGCTGGGATCTTTCCCATTGCCAAAGAAAAGCTCCAGCCGATTGTTGACAACATGATGATAAAACGGGGCGATGAAATGGTTCATCTTGAACCATACCATCTGCTTGAAAAACGCGACTTCTTTAAAGTGGATGATGTTGCTCGCGGCCTGCAAATGGATAAAGTCATCAAGGCTGTGGAAGGCGGTGAAGAGGGTGTTGCGAAATACCTTACAGACAACCAAGCGTCCGATAAAGCACGCAAAAGCGATGAATCAGGCGCTACGAAGAAGACATCGGTTGCCAACTGGCTCTCTATTGAATGCATTGCCACTGGCGCAATGATGCATTTCAGCGTGACTATCGATCCGGATGTAAATGAAGCCCAGTTTGGCGCTCTCCTCATCGGCCTAAAGGATATCTTTGACGACAACTACTTTGGCGGATACGGGCGTATTAATTTTGGTAAGTTCGAAGTGGTATCGATGATCATGGATATCGATAACTTCGACATCCATGAGACGGTTGAAGAAAGCCTTTATGACGAAGCCGATGCGTTTACGTACAAAAACTTCTCAGACACCGTACAATCGGCAATTAGCGACGCAGAAACCGCTATTAATGAAGTTTCAAAGGAAGAGATGATCAGCTACTTTACGAATCTCGCATAGGTGCCTTCATGAAACCGTACAAAATCACCTTCCACCTTGCCAATGAAATGGCCTTCCCTGCCATGCCATTGCATCTGGATGCGTTACTCGCCTATGCGGTCACGCAGGACAACCTCATTACACTGAATGAGAACGCAACCCATGATGACATTTTAGCGCTGTCTGAGGATATGCCCATCGAGAGGCACGAACAGGACGGAAAATGGGTATACAAGGCGTCCGCGCTGATACCCGAAGGGGCCATGATGCACAGCCGACAGTTCTACACGCAACGCCAAGACGTGGGCGAAATGGCAGCGCTTGCCAGCCAAGGCAAAATCATGATTGGCCGATACAAAGGCGAGCCACTGCCACCCCTGTCATTCAAAAATAAAATCGACACAACCCGTGGACATCAACGCAATCTTTTAGGCTATTACAATACAACATCGGTGAGTAAAATGGTCGCCTACTGCATCGCTGACGGCGACTTCTTAGAAGAATACCTTGTCGATAGCGGCTGGGTAACCCACATTGGCGCACGGCGGCGTCAAGGTCTTGGCCGACTGTCTCATGTTGATATCAAAGAGGATGATAGTGCCACTGAGCTATGGAAGCAGCGCGTCAAACCCTTCTCTTTATTGCAGGACGACACCCCTATCATGGCGACATGTCACCCGCCCTACTGGGACAAAACGAAGTCACAAGAGGCATTTATCCCTTGTGGCTTAGCCTAATCTCCCGCTCTTTAACAATATAAATAAGGTAAAATGCAAATTATGGCATTAACTCGCTGTTTTTGCGTTTAAATTTCAATAAATTCTCCTGTTACCCGTCACACAGGCGGCTTAAAATGATTGGATGAAGTGGAAACGCTGGATAAAGAAGTTACCCGTCACATAGGCGGCTTAGAAAAGGTGAACATGTAATCCGTCCATCTCGGTTCGGTTACCCGTCTTGTAGGCGGCTTAGAATTGGCTACCATGCCCACATCTGCCAACCCTGAAGTTACCCGTCATTTAGGCGGATTAGAATTGCTGGGAATGCCTGATAATGGCGGCGTGTGTGTTACCCGTCATTTAGGCGGATTAGAATAACGCGAGCCGTGACGTACAAACCGCACTGTTGTTACCCGTCATGTAGGCGGATTAGAAAAGTTTTTCATAGTTCTCGCTTTGTCTGGATGTGTTACCCGTCTCATAGGCGGATTAGAATTTATGGGAAAGTGCCGCAACTAGAAAGTACTGGTTACCCGTCATGTAGGCGGATCAGAAAAGCTTTTCATAGTTCTCGCTTTGTCTGGATGTGTTACCCGTCATGTAGGCGGCTTAGAGCTTATCGAGAATGGCAAGTTAAATTGTACCCGTGTTACCCGTCAGATAGGCGGCTTGAAATGATGATAGCAAGGTGCCTTCCTCATTCGACCAGTTACCCGTCACATAGGCGGATAAAAAAATACAATTGTAAGCAACTATAACATTTCTCTCGTTACCCGTCATACTGGCGGATTAGAATTTCGGTAGTAAACATACTCAACGGCGACAACAGTTACCCGTCGTATAGGCGGATTAGAATTTTTAATAATGCAATACTTCAAAAAGCGTGTAGTTACCCGTCATGCAGACGGCTTAAAACAGCATAATGCGCAAAAAACGTTGCTGCCATAGGTTACCCGCCATACTGGCGGATTAGAATAATCTTGACGACGAACTGAAGAAGGTCGGTGAATTACCCGTCATGTAGGCGGATTAGAATTATCAAGCAGGACGGCGAAACACTCACCTATGGTTACCCGCCATATTTAAGCGGATTAGAATAGGACGGCTCGCTTTAAGACTTACCGGAACAGGTTACCCGTCACATAGGCGGATTAGAATAACGACGATTATTTTCGTCTTCAACCGAAACATTTCCCACTGAAAATAGTGGCTTTTAAGTAGGTATTAAGGCATCGAAAGTAACCGCAATTTAATTGACATTATATTTTATTAGTGATATTATTTGTCTGTTAATTAACAGGAGTGCTCATGCATCACGCGCCATCTTTTTCACAAACTCTGTTGCACGATATTGCCACCTTCCTCGTGGAACAGTCCGATGACAGTCTCTCGGCTGAAGATCAGGCACACAGCCATCTTATCCGGACAACGCTGGCCAATGTGCTGGTGGCACAAACAGGTATCAAAGCCCTGATAACCGGAATTGCAAACTCAGCCGCGAGCGCGACAGAGTGGAACTGGATCAGCGCAAAAGAAGACAACGAAGATGCAAAGCGCAACAGCTTTGAACATGCCGCAATGGAGCGCATCTATCAGGTGTCAATCATGCCTGCGGAATCTGTAATTCCATGTGCTTTTCCGCTTCCGGAGGCGCACCTTAAGGCTTCTCAACATCTGATCAAAAATCCACATGAACTGATTGCAGGCATGACGTACGTAGATTTCAGCAAATCCACACCCGCGACATTTCTGACCGCAAATAATCAAGTCCAGTATACCCATGCACTGACCACCGGTATTGCTGTGCTTCAGGATTTGCATTATGCGCTGGTGCTCTTGCGGGAAGCCACAGACTGGAACTGGCTTGACGAATCGCAACCAGAAACCATGCTGGATTTGCACACCAAAATCCGCGCCCTGAAAGAGACCTACGACCACTCTATCCATGCAGAAAGCAAGCTTGCTGAACTTCAGGAAGACGTAAAAGAATTTGCGGCGGCAGCAACACCCGCCATCGGCATCTTGTCACACCTGAAAAGTGTAATGGGATCTGACAGCCGACAAACCGCAGACTGGTTCGTATCACTCGCCGCATTAGCCACCAAACACCATGTGCCTGCCGCTGGCGAAGAAAACATTGATTATTCTGTATTCCTGAAGGAAGGCGAAGGCGACGAAATCACCATTACCGTGAGTTAACTCCTATGGCAGAACCAATATACCAAATCTTCTTTGGCACCGGCCATGCCGACTCCACAGGCGTTATTGTTACCAACTCAGCGCCTCGCATTGAGGACGCACTGAAGCACCTGCTAAGTGGCGAGCAGTACCTTAGTATGTATGGCAAACTTTTGCGCTTTACTGTCGAAGAGCCGGATAAGCACGGCTGTATCATTCTAAAGGTCTTTTATGAGGAATTTGATGAAGAAGAAGTGACAGAGTGGGAGATGCGGCCTGTTATTGCTTTTATCTGACGCCAACCTCCATACGCAGTGTGCATTTCCGGCAGGCCAGAAACAAAGAAATCATGATACGTTATCATGATTTCTTTTTAATACAGGACAAGATTAACTGCTGAAGCGATATACATTACCATCCGGCTCAATAACACCCTGCTTTAGTGCATCCTCTACCAACCAGCACGCCCTGTTGTAACCAATTCTCAGGTGACGCTGTATTCTCGCGATGCCAAACGGCTTTTTAAAAGCCTGATGCGTCTTAAACGAAATAAGCTGAGACATATCCTCAGCTTTCATTTGCGATAATAACTTAGTCATTAATCATTCCACTCTTTTAGTGGCGAGTAAGATTTTTCATTTAAGCCCATACGCCTACCTCAATATCAATACGTGGTGGTGTAATGTCACCACAAACGCCGAGTAAGCGGTCTTCCGCACTCACTGTATCAGGCATAATATCTTTGACCTTCATAAATACCTCCAGTTTTAATACATCATTAATATAACATACCGGATCTATAAGTCAATAACATAATCATTTTTTACTTTACTTTTTATTCTTTGTGTGATATTATAAAAAAACAAACTGAGAGGGAGAAGATTTACTATGGCTGCCACAATTACGTTACTTCACGGCACCTGCGGATGCAAAGCGAAAAACATCCTTGAGCTTGGCACCTACAAAGACACATACCTCACTAATGATGAGGACATCGCGGAATATTTCGCTGGCGAAGCGCTTGAGGAATGCGAAAAGGAGTGCGACGAAGCGGTCATTCTTCAGGTTGACGCGCCCACGGCCACGCTTGAGGCCGACAGAAACGCTTATGATGAACCGCTTACCTACTATCGTGACAACCACACGAAGAGCGACGACGAGTGGTACGAAATGCTGGAGAGCGGCGAAATCCCCTCCCCTTCCAGCGACGCAGACTACCAGACATCGCTGGACATCGTAAAATGCGCCGTAAGCCGAGTGTCACTTCATCCCGACAAAGACAATATCATCGTTTGGTAATTTTTTCAGGCGGTATAATGCCGCCAAACCGATTCGTTAATCAGAGGTTACTATTATGCACGCACTGACCGCTAATGCGCCGCACGCACTTATCACTGCCAGACTGCTTATCGGCGCAAAGGACTCAAAAGACACCGGAGGTATAGCCGATGGCCTGAACGAATTACTGCGCGATGCGGTTAGTGATGGCTTTCTGGCCGACTACGCCTTGGAGAACGTCGACAATCCACCGATGTTCACCACCGACGCTGATCCCGAGGAAGGTGAGTTCGTCGACGCCATGCAATCCTACCTTGTGGTGGTAGAGGATAGCATGGCAGGCAGCGAGGAATATCGCGTTGATACGCAGACCGAACTGGACTCGCTATCTCAGGACGAGTTAAAGAAAGTGCTGAGTAAAATCATCACATTTGGCCCACGCGACGTCGTGCTACTGACAAACCTCTCGAAAGTACAGAAGCTTGTCCTGTAGCGCATGACTGGGCGTGCTTCGGCTCGCTCACCATTTGTCGCTTCAATAATCAGGATCATCCGGCATGCGACTACGCCAGTCCATCGCTGGATTTTGCGAACCCGAAGATAAAACTCAAGGTTGACCTTGCTATCAATTTGTGTTACTATTGTAAAATAAAAAGTTCTTCCAGATAAAGGGATCGCGTTGAACAAACCATCTTTCAACCACGAAATCACAGAGCGCCAAGCCGAAGTCGCAAAAGAAGAATTATCGGCACTGTTCTACAGTATCAAAGGCCACTCCCGCGCCTCTCTTTGTAAGAACCCGAAATATTGGCATAACACAACACAAGATGCCTTGCAGCACCTCCACAGGCCGAGCCTGAGTGCGCTTTTCGAACTCGACGCTTACCTAAAGCTTGTTCGGGAAGAGTATCACGGCAGCTGGCACCCGTGGGTAGACCGCATTATGGACAATCTCGGGTATGGCTACGTTAGCCACAAGGATATGTCATTTGTTGAGCAGTTAAACGAGGATATCCACGAACATGCAGATCGCATAGCTAAATACCGCACACTCAGCCCTGAACAGCGAAAACTATGGCTTGAAGCAAATCCAACTCTCGGGATGTCACTTTCTGACGAGTTATCGGACAACGACGTTATTCGCATGATGATTCTCGACTCTTTCTGTGCCGAAAATGCAGAATATTTTCTCGGTGAGCGATACGAGTCCAATACCTTGCTACGTGAATTTGCAGAGTACCGGTGTCAGGCATTCTTCGAACAACCAAAGGAATCCGCGACCTAGCGCCGGATATAATGTAAAGTGCAAGAAAAACAACTTAAATCAATCAATTAAGGGACTATCATTATGAAGAATGCGCTTCTCACTTTCGTATTTGTATTTCTACTTTCAGGGTGTCAGTCAACATCACCCAACTTCAACGTTAACGTCGATTCTATCAGCGCTCCGGAGAGCAATCAGCTTAAACGCTACGTGCTGCTATCCGAAAATAAAGGCGTCTTACCAGACAGCCTGCAATTCCTTGAATACGGCAGCTATGTAGAGCGGGCGCTCGCCGAACAAGGTTTCGTCAAAGCGGCAGATTTTGATGATGCCGATCTGGCCATCTTTGTAGGCTATGGAATTGGCGAGCCGAGGAGCAATTCTTACACCTATACTATACCTACCTATGGAAGGACTGGCATATCATCATCCACCACGAACTCAACCGTGAGTGTGTATGGCAACACGGCAACGGTAAATTCAAATACGACCTACAGGCCGAGCTACGGGATCAACGGCTCCACTACACACTCCGGCACGTACACCACCTACTCACGCTACTTGTCGCTAACAGGCATCGACCTCAATCAGTACAGAATTGACGAACAAGGCAAGGAGATCTGGAGAACAACCATTACATCAACAGGTTCTTCCGGCGACTTAAGAAAAGTGCTCCCCGTAATGGTAGCAGCCGCTAAACCTTACTTGTCTAAAAACACCGGACAAATGATCACTGTCTCGATAACAGAGGATGATGAACAGGTATTATCCGTGAAAGGCCTGCCAGTCAAGTAAGCAGAGAGACAAATTAGAAAATCCCTGTTCAAACAGGGATTTTTTTCATCTGCCTAATTGAGCACTAAAACTTACTTTTGCGCACTCACCATTTGTCACTTCGGTAATCAGGATCATCCGGCATGCGACCACGCCAGTCTATCGCCGGATTTCGCGCATCTGAATCCGAGGCATGCTTGCCGTCAGTGTCATCATCTGAGGGAATTGCGCTCAGCAACATCACCACCAGCGAGAACACACGACCCAGTACCTCGAAAACATAACCTACCACTGTTTTCAGAATATCCATTTGCTGTCGCTCCTGAAAAAATCACCGCAAACCTACCTGCAAGAATAGCTGTATTGTAGCATAATTGCGTGCCTCACAGGGTATCAAAAAATTTCATTAGGTATTAATTGGCAGCGTCCACCATACCTGAATTAGACCTTTACTTTGGAAGATATATGTGTTAATATACCCACATACACTCACTCACCTCTAAGGAGATTTTATGCTTATCGTAGACGCATGGAACAGTGTTACCTTATCTCCAACCTCATCCGAGGTGAGAAAGGCAATTTCACTGGCAAAAACCAAGTTTGCTGAGAAGTATTTTGACTTCAAGCAACTTACAGGACTGCTCGATCAGAACCATATTCCCACACAGGCAGCGCAGGACGTCCTGAATCAGCAAGACTGTGAGGAAGTGGGCACCGACCACTACCGGTTCCGTAAAGACACATGAGCGAACTCAAAGTCCCTTACGGCCTGACCAGCGATGGTGAGGTCGTTTGTGTGTCGATGGCAGACAAAGGCAAGCATTACGCCTGTCCCTGCTGCAACAGCAAGCTGACCTTGAGAGAGGGTAAGTTGCGAACAAAGCATTTCGCGCACCCCACCGACGCACCCTGTAGTCAGGAAAGTCTGCTGCACAAGACGGCAAAGATGGTCATCGAACAAACCATCCACCAGCACGCGAGGCGCGAAGCCACTATCAACATCCATAAACCCTGTGATGCGTGCGGCACTGCATTTACCCTCCCCCTTCCTGCCTCGGCATTCAGTCATGCCAAGCAAGAGGTCGGCGCTGGTGGCTTTATCTGCGATGTCATGGCTTACCAGCAGGACAGCGCCGTTCTGGCTATCGAGATCTGCCACACTCACGAAGTAGACTCCCACAAGGGTACGACGCTACCTGTAAAATGGATTGAACTGGATGCTGAGGCAGTGCTTGAAGATCCTTACCACTGGCACGCACTCCAGTCCGGACTTAAGCCATCGTTTTGCAGCCCGTGCAAAAATCACTTGCAGCGAGTGGTGAAAGCCTGTGATGAAGCAGGATTTCCCCGTCAACTATACACACCCATGCACGATCCCGCTGCTACGTATGTCGCAGATATAGAAAAATGCTTCCGGTGCCACAAAGAGACCCCTGTATTCTGGTGGAAAGATACGCCTTTCGGGAAAACACCACCTCCCGCACCGCGCCCCCGCACACTCTCATGGCGATTTTCCAAAACATACAAAGGCGCATACTGGATGAATACCTGCGCTCACTGCGGGGCATCTCAGGGCGACAATTTTTTGCACACAATGCCTGACGCGGTATTTTCTGATATGCCTCACAATAACTATAAGGAAGCACATATAGCACGCAAGCTTTCCACTGTTTCACCATCAGCTACACTGGCACAGCACTCAACAGTCTTTGCTGACGCTTTTTTGCCTGACAAAAAACGCTGACTGGACTGGCACATCGCGCCGGACTTTTTTATACTCCACTCAATATTTACGACGTATTTAATAAGGTTCCATCATGCAAACACTACCTGCCGCCTGCCTGCTGGCCGAGAACAAGAAACTTCAAGCGCAATTAGATGAAGCCAACCACATCCGGCAACTCACAGAAAATGCTGACACTATTACTGCACAGCTTGATGAAATTAACCAACTGAAAGCGCAACTTGAGCAGACAAAAGAAGCCAACAAAGAACTTCGCCAGCTTAATGACAGCTATAAAACACAATTGCAGGATATTAGTGACGTCACAGCCTTAAATGCCAAGATTGCCTATGACAAACTTGACGACAAAGACGAAGATAGCATACAGGCAAAAGTTGCATACGACCTGATCATTGCGACGCTATTATTTGATGTAAAGCGCCAAGCTCTCCGCATTGAGGAAGAATGCATTCGGCAGGCAGAATTTACACTGGCATCACTATGCCGAGGTATGCACACAACCATGAAGTTTTCTTCGACTATGCTACATGAGCGCATGATGTCACTCACTGACGCTATCGGCAAAGGCGTTGCCTTTCACCTTTCAGAACAACTCCCTCATAACACCCCCGAATGGATTACTCAGGTAGTTCATAAGGTTACAGAACGCATCAAAAAAGAGGAACTTGACAAGCTGGTGGATTGTTGATAAAATAACCTCACTGACTGAGAGGTTTTATCACAACATGAATGATCATGAAATGCTGACTCTGAGAAACAGGGTCAAGTTCCTGAACAACCGCATCAAAAATGAGTCGACCAAACTGAATGAGGCAATGAGAAAAAACTTTGCCCTCAATCGGGATTTGATTGAACTCAAAATTCAGAGTGAACAAGAGAAAGCCTGCTGGAAGGCAGACAAAAATGAATTAACGCTACTTATCGCGCATCTTGAAAATAAGGTGTCCGAACTACAAAGTGACATTATTCAAAAAGAAAATGATCAGGATTTTCTCGCTATCACCCTTAGCTATCTGCAAGTGCATGGTCATCATCAAGCCGCACTGGATATTGTCAGCGCTTTTGGTGGCCTTTCCCGACTACAGGAACTTTCTCAGTCTCATCCAGAATTAAAAAAACCGCTGGCATGGCTCTTGAGTAACTCAAACTATATTCCTGTTCAACAAACAAAAGACAACCGGAATAACGAGAGGCACTAACCGTGGATAGCCGACTTATACTACTGGACAACGACCACCCGCTAGGGACGCTATATGCAATAGAAGGACTGAACGAAAAACGCTTTCAGGTTATTGCAAACACTGATTTTTTCGCTCCCGAAGTCATCATTTATGAACTACAGGTATTTGATGCAGAACGAAAGTTGTGGTGGCTTGGCTCCGACAACCCCCCTTTTCTTAATATCGGAATACCTCTGTTTGTCGAACAACAGCGCAACTCAGACAACGACACCCTTCTGTCAAACTGGCTGAATCAACTTATTCCGAATCTGCGATAAAAAAGCCCGCATATGCGGGCTGAAATCCTATTTTGCCCTTTAACGTCGTCTATTTGTCCTGCTTGTTTTTGAGTTTAAGCCATTCATTCAGGATCTGAAGGATAAGCAAAATAAACTCAAGAGTGTCGAAGATTTCCATCGTTTCTCTCCTGTGACGCCTCTACGCCTCCCTGACGACTGACTCATACAACGCTTCCGCGCTACTGTGTTTTATGAAGAACAGCCAATTCCCTGTTGCCTGTAGTGCGTCGGTAACCACGTTACTACAAACTGACGCTCCGGAAGCAATTTTAGATGAAAATGGAAATTTTACCGTCCTCAGTCATGCCAATCGCTCAAACTGCATTGAATGATATACACTGACCTTGATGTACATGGAAACCGCGAAGACGATCTCGAAGACGATCTTTGTGTCTACATACAGAGATAGCGATTAAAAAACCTAGCAGGCCGTGCGAGCGAATAAACTCAGGTAGAATTTTTTACTTCTTTACACAATAATTGCTGCAAGAACTATTTATGCGGTATATTATTTGTTGAGGTCTTTTATATAGGTATTTATTATGAAATCAAAACTTTTACCACTCTGCGCGGCACTTTGCATGACAGCCCTGTTCACATGTATGGCTCAGGCCCAGCAGAACATATACCGCATTACAGCTGGCAAAGCAAAGCTGCCAGAAATCCAAGCAGGCACAGCCTACTCAGGCGTCACTACTAACGAAGATGCAGGCGATGTACCTGCGGAAACCGGTGACGGCGAAGCGACAGAGGAGGTAATTTCTGACGATGAAGAGAGCGAGCCGGAAACTGACGCCGAACCTATCACATGGTCTCACAGAGTTAATACATGGGGCGATTACGGGAATTACAATACCACTGCCGAAGCCATGATGGCTGTTGATGGAGACTTATCAACACGCTCTGATACATTCTTGGCTACAAACGGCGGGGCTATACGCGCCTTTTACGATGCCGATCATCCGTTCAGCGGCACGGTGACTGTTCATTGGCGACACGGCGTGGGCAATGGATATAACAATACAGGCAAATTCAATGTCACCTGCATGGTTAACGGCGCATGGGTGACACTGTTTGCAAATAGCGCCATGTACAGTAATAACAGCTACACACCTGCCACGACTTCCGGCTATGTCCAGAACTGCACCACTGTTGCTGTGTACGCCTCAGATATTGGCAAAGGCTTTGTGTTTTTTGATATTTATGAAATCGAGGTTAATCAGGACTGATAATTCTCAGGCGCAAAAAAAGAGCATAATTACATGCTCTTTTTACATCATCTGATAAATCTGCTATCCCTCCGGAAAACCGACACAAATCCAAACATCCCCAGCAACAGCATTGTATTCCTGTATCGTGAGCCGCCAACCTTTCAGCGCAAGCAAATCATCTCTCTTTGTAAAATTTACTTCAATTTACATTTTCCCTATTTTGTTTTATATTTATACGAGGTATTATTTATTGTAGCTCCATCTAACCGGTATTTATTATGAAGAAAACGTTATTATATCTATGCATTGCTGGCATGTTTGCCAGTTCAGTAAACGCCCAGCAGTTTGTTTACCGCGCTCAGGGCGGCAAGACGGCACTACCCGAAATCCAAGCGGGAACCGCTGCATCTGGCACTGGCTCCGGCGATAGCGCCGGAAATACAGGGGAGACGCCAACTGATACAGGCAGTGGCTCTACTGACGATTCAGCGCCGGATAACACTGAGGCTGAGGATGAAGCGCCGAAGGAACCGATCACATGGACTTACAGCCCTATCGCATGGGGTGGTAACACAAACTACAACACCCAAGAAGAAGCGATGCGGGCTGTTGACGGTGACACCGCCACCAGAACAGACACTTTTCTTGCGAACTATGGCGGCGCTATCCGCGCACGCTACTATCTTGACCGTCCTGTTACCGGCACGTTTACTGTTCGCTGGAGACACGCGGTTGGTGATGGTTACGGCAATTTAGGCGGATTTTCTGTCAGCTGCCTTGTAAATGGTGCGTGGAGTCATCTTTTCAATAACTCATCCATGTACAGTAATGCTTCTTTGACCCCCGCTGTTTCATCCGGCCACTTCGACGGGTGCAGTGTTGTCTCTGTCTACACTGATGATATTGGTAAGGGATACACCTTTTTCGCTATCGATGAGATCATTGTTGACGAAGACTGACAGTTTAATTATCAGCAACAAAAAGGGAGCAAATATGCTCCCTTTTTACGTCACCTAATCAGTCTGCTTTTTCTTCTGGAAAAACTGGAACAAAGTCCAAGCGATCCGAAGCACAAGCAAGACTAAAGTGAGGACGGAAATAACAACATTGACAATATCCATCCTGAACCTCCTTTGGTAAGGAGTGCCACCCTATCCGATGTCAGTAAACGTTGCCTCGCTCGAACAGGTAGTCAGCAGTCACCAGACTTAGCACCAAGAGTTATGACTAACCCGTTTACCAGACGAGCCGCGAGGAAACCACCTTTGCGCCCACTCTTGAAATGCCCTAGTTGACGGTTATATATTATCACCATTAGCCTACAAAGTCAATTTTATTCACCACTCTTGATTTATCGCTCAATAATTTGACAGCAAGACACCACTGAATTAATATACAGATGTCACTAGACTTAGCCTTTTGTCTTCATAGAGGTGAATCCACCAAGTTTTCTTCTGTGCAGGCCGGACAACCAATCCGCATTTAAACCGCTTTTAGGGCGGTTTTTTTGCGCCTGAATCTGACTGCAACACCAATTCCCGCTTGGCTCTTTTTCATCCGTCAGGTAATATAACTTTTCTATTTATACGATGTATTAATTTTAAAAGGCTGTTTATTATGGCGCATAAAGATGTGAAGTTGAAAGGTGTCGACTTAACGCAAGAGAAAAACCAGAACCTGACCCTATGGAAAGCCTCACCCTCAAAGTGGCTGCTGTTACCATCTGTACTGCTTACCTCAATTTTCGGCACGCTGTTCGCGATTTCAGTGGCATCATCTAAAGGCATTGTAATCCCCTATGTTACCGAGGGTTCACCTTTGTTTTCCTTGCAGGTTATGCTCTATAATACCCCCATGCTTGGCTACATCGCAGGGGCATGCACCGCATTTGGCTTTATTCAGATCCTCTGGCGCTACATTCAAATACTGTTTGAAAACTATCGCCTGACTCCGCGCTCTATCCATTTCGAAACAGGCGTACTCAGCCGCGAACTGGACGAGACACAGTTATTTCGTATCGTTGATATCAGCATCAAGAAACCCCTCCTGCTTCGTCTGTTAGGGCGCGGGCATCTGGTTATTTACAGCAATGATCCCAGTCTGGAGAGTTCCGGCATTATTCCTTCAGTTCAGACTCCGGACGGCAGAAAAGGCGTTTACCTTGCCGCAGTAAAAGATCCTGTTGCCCTGAAAGAAGATATTACCATGCTGCTGGAAGCCGAGCGTGAACGCAGAAAGGCATTCAGTACTGAGTTCCTTTAATGCTTTATCCGAGCTGGTGGATTCATCAGCTCGACCATCCCACTGTTTTCTTCAACTACCTTTTCATAACAGGTTATCAGAAAATAATACCACCTGAAATTGCTGCACTATACTTCCAGTGATACGCTACCACCAGTACACGCATTCTTACAAACATCAATGCTGCTAACACTTTACGGATTTTCTATTTTTCGGGTAACACATGAACATATCTTTTACTCAACTTTTCGCCGGTATCTGGCTGACCACTACCTCGCTTTGCGCCTTTGGATTCAATGACAGGCCTGCTCATGCTGACTTCTTATTATCGCAGTCAGACAGCATTCTTTTTAAAGAGACACTGCGGGCATTCAATCAGGGCGCGAAACGTCATGAAGCACGAACACAATGGAAGCTGGAAGATCACCTGAAAACATTCACAGAGGATTTTTACACGCTATGCAAAAAGCAAAATGCACAGACCACGAGCCAAGATCAGGACATACCCCGTGCATGGACGGCGTTTACGCCGAAACATTCCACCATTGCCAGCGATACCGATACGCACGCGCATTTACCTCTCGTTCCTAATCTCTGTCCTGCCTCTAAAGGCATTGCCATCAAGGTGATTGCTATTGAGTATGTCACTCGCGAGTCAAAGGACATTTTCCCCGCACTGATAGACCGGTTTATTCCCACAAAAGGCGATACGCTGGATTATCAGTCCTACCACATGACCAAAGGCACTGAGGCCATTGAGATAGGCAAGAGCAATCCTGCTACCATCGAGCCTTTCCGGTATGGGGGGGAGATCCATGCAAAGGCAACAACACCGGATACACTGCATCTAACGCTGGAGATGACATCAGTAACCGGATTTACAAGTATTCACAGCAACGCTGAACATAAGCAATTCACTGCCACTGTCGAAGCATTAAACACAGACTTTGTTCTCAACAAAGGACTATCTACTCATTACATTGAAAGACCTTACGGCACGTTTCTAGTTTACACTATCTGGAACTAATTCATTGACTAGACAGTGAGTTTGTGTTATTATAGATTCATCCTAAAGACTGAGACCAGATACATGCCAATATATCACGCAATTCCAGCAGCTGATGCCAACAAGCCACTTCAACAGATTATCGCCGAACTAGGTGACACGCTGCAATTTGGCCATGCACTGGCATCGGAAAACGGCGCTGTGATTGGCTGGTATTGCGAAACACCATCGTCCACCTATCCGCCTTTTGCTCTGCCAAGCCTACAGCCGCTGATTGACAACAGGTATCCGCTTTTTCGCATTGCCTCACGCTCTGATCAGGACTTTACCGCTTATCCTCGCTATGCGTACTCACTGCGTCATTGCCTGCTGCCTGATGGCACACTGCTAAAACAAGCATTGGTTGAATCTTTCAGTGAGGCAACGTGGATAAATATCGGAACTGATGCCGAGATCATTCCCCTGTCCGAACAGGAGAAGAATGCCATTTATGCGCAGCATTAATCGCGACCACCTAGCAGTTTCAGGATCAATGGAATATAATACTTCAATTATGCGGAGTATTTATAATGACACTGACTATTGCCGACTGCCCGCCTGACCGAGTTGTCAGACTGGCACATCCTTCCACTGCAAGGCCGATAACAGCCTCTCTGGATGAACTGAACAACCTGAAATCACTTTCGTATCCGGACAACCCCAAGCCGGTGGTTTTGAACACGCTGGAGAAAGCACTACTAATGGCTCAGGTAAAAGAAATTTGTGACTCTACGGAGTTGGTATGAAGCCATCAAAATCAAGCATGAAAATAATAGATCGCGACAGCGCAACGTGGCAACACAAAGCACCGCTCTGGCTAAAGATTGCCGTTGCTTATATCAACAAGCGCAATACACTTTTGCAGTACGAGCGATGGTCGTTATTTATTGCTATCGCACTCAGTGTTTTCTTTTTCTCCTTGCCTGATAATGGCCAGTTGGGTGTTCTGCTCTTTGCGTTTAACGCCTACCTCTCACTGAAAGCCCGAATCTGGCTGGACGAAAACCAATGCTTTACTGATATCAGGGAGACATCCTGTGAATAAACCTGTACCCAGCGAATTCCTCCGCGCTTCACTCGACACGCCCTCACAGGGCAACTTCCGGTTGGTGGCTGCATTTTCTCTTGATGACAATGAGTTTGAAGCTGACAGCGCAGAGGTGACATTCACTTTTCCTGCACCTTACGCCAGAACGCAGCAGCCCCGTGACGTACTGGACAGACTTATCAGTGCCATTAATGCCTACCAGAAGGCACTGTTTGATGTCCGGCCCAGTGAGGAAGACGGGAAGCTGTCTCTGACATTTATTGCATCTTTTACAGAGCACTACCTGCCCTGTGAGACGATTTCAGCAGGATTGCTGACCAGTGCAGCCGACGTAGCACAAAGTGTTCATGAGATGCTCTCTGAGGCTTTAAATGGCTCTGGCGGGATCTACACCCTGTTCAGGCACGGCGAACCTGACGCATGGACGGATGATTTCTTCCGGTTGTTCGCCAGCGCTGATGAGCTGGTGGAGATGCTGGAATGGGCGCAGGGAGCTGCACAAGAAAAAGAACTGCATTAACTTCTGTATGAGAGTACTAAGGCCTCATAAGCAGTAAAGTGTCATACTGACCAATATAGATTACGCAGCTTTAAGAAAAGGAAGCAAGAAGGCAGCTAACCCCCTACAATTGGATAAGTAATTTAGCAGGCGCAATATCAAAAACGGGGGTAATCCCCCGTTTTTAGTTTACTTACAAATAAATACCAAAATGACGGCAGGATTACGGTGCCTAACACCAGCTTTACACTATGCGTTTAATTAATACACTGTATATTTAAACTTAAATGCGACATTTTTCAAACTTTTATGCCTTGATTTGATTTGTACTCAACAGGGCAGTATTCTGGTTCCTCATTTCACATTAACAACAACCTTGATGACGAATACAGGAAATCCTTTAAGATTTATCACGCGCCTCGGGAATGGCTGGACAATGAGAATGCTGTCCGGACTGACCGGAGAGAACCTGTACAGGCGCGAAATTGACAGGGCGCATGGAGGCAGGGAGGAATCACTTCGCGCCATTCAGAAGATTCGCGATAAACTTGAAGCAAAACACCGCGCCAATGGCATCAGAAGAAAGCCGCGAAGCAATGCCAAGAGCCGTGCATTCGATTTGCCCGCAGGCGTGATGCACACCTATTGCAAAGACACCTACGGTCACCGCAGAGCGCGTTTCTATGCTATCCACCCTGAAGATTCGAGCGTTACAAAGAGCTTCAGCTACGATGGCCGGAGTGGCAGAACATTGGAAGATGCCCGTTATCTTGCCATTGCCTCACGCCAGTTGTGGGAAAAAGAGATAGGCGTGTTTCCGGCCACAGAAAACGCTTTACCACTTACTGACAACCTTTTCATTGTCAGGCAGCACTCAGGCTGGTATGTCAAAATCCCCATAAACGACAAAAGCTTCGTCGATGAACATTTTTCAGACAGCATGTTTGATGATAATCCCTCCCTGTCCCTCAAACGCGCTGAAGCTTTTTGCGAAAAAATGCTTGTCGGCCTGAGTATGAATAACAAACGTGCAATACCACCAGCACCGGAAGAACGTGATTCACGCCTGTTAACAGGCGTGTTAAAGTCGCACTATACCAGTTTCGACACCAACGGGGGGTCGATAATCGTCAAGTTCGTGCGGGCTGTACATCCTGAAGATCCTCGCATCAAAAAAACATTCAACTATCGGGACTATCCTTCCCGACGTAACCAACGCACACTGGAGGAAGCTATTAATCTGGCAAATCAGCAGCGCAAAAAATGGGAAAACACATAAGCGTCACGAACACGAATTGACTTTGCATGAATTTTGCGTTATTATATTGCTGTTGCTCCATATTTACAGGTGAACCATATCTATACTGAACTCAAAGCCGTCCTGAATGCGCAGATTCTCAGGGTTAATCGCTTAACTTTACTATGGAAAGCCACACTTACCCTTTTCTATGTACTGTTAGCACTGGCAATTGCTTCGCTGGCATTGTCGCAGCTAGCCCCCTATGGCCGCGCATTTATATCTACCAGTATTGCTGCCGGATCTATCTGGTTTGGTCTGCAAATCTATGCAGGCATTTCACTTAGAAATGCGGTGAGTCCACCGCTGATTGCCAGCAAGCTGACACAAGCCAGTCTTGTTGACCATAAGCACCATTTTTCAAAGCAGGAGTTTGTCCTTATCCGCAACACCCTGCAACATCTGGAAGAGAGAAAGGCTAACGAAAAATGATCTCCATCGCACGCACCGATGTCCCTGAGTGCTATCAGGAGATGCTGAGAACCGAGTCGCACCACACACATGAGATTGTGCGCGATGAAAACGGCACCCTGAGATGGCGTCCAGATCCTTTCGTATTAAGACTGAAGCGTGATTGCGACCTGAATCATATCTTCGCCGGATTCGACGCCCGTGGCAATGACCGGAACTGTGAAACGCTTCGCGAGTTATACCGACGCCTCGGGACTTCACTTTCCTCATACGAAGGCGTATTCTACGATCTATCGAATAATCCTGAGTGTGATAACTACATGCAGCCGGACAGCGAGGCAGATGCCAAATGATGACTCCCAAGGACTGCGTGGCACTCTTCAGGAAAATCACATCCTCAGCTCGCACACGGCCCTACCTTGCCATCAATAATGCACCCAGAGCGCTTATCCAAGTACTTCTCGATTGTGAATACAGATTGCCTGATAACGTGAAGCTGGTGGTCGTCAAAGGGGCTACCGAACTTGAAATCGCAGAAACGCTTATCAACAGCCAGCTCCCGTGCCTGATTGTCTTTCCTGAGCAATTCCATGTTCCCAGCTCTCTTGCCCGGCAAGTCTACTTCGTGCCTCTCTCCGGCGCGATGCTCCGTCGCGCCATGCTTCATCATGTAGTTACACCCAGCCTTTATGTCGCACTGAATACGCAAAAGCATTAATTGCCTGATAACAATGCAAGTGTAGTGCAGGATACAATATCAACTTGACAATACGGTTTAAAATTGTTATTATGTCACCCTGACTGAGAGAGGATACTGCATCATGACAAACCAAACCAACCCCTTTATTGCTTTTACTGATAATGACATCGTGAAGTTTGCTAACAAGCTTTTAAGCAATCAGGGTTTGAGTACACAGGTTAAGCGCATTACACGCTATGTGGCAGAAGGCCACAATTACTATCTTGCCGTATCCACTCGCGGTGCAACGCTGGCCATCTTTGTATCATCACAAATCCCCAGTGTCGTCTCTGTCCGTGCCATCCATCGGGTAATCGACAAAGTGCAGCCATTCGGCTTCCTGCCTAATGGTCAGGCAACCGGAAATCTGGACACGCTTTTCTTTGCAGGCTCACAGAGTTGCCATGAAAATGGACAGCCCATTCATTACCTGTATCAGTCAGATCTTGCTGTCGTCCGCCGCTTTTGGGAAAATGAGTACGCAGGCATCAATGAGCCAGCATTTTCGCAGTTGGTTGAAAGACGCCTTGCCGCTGAACTTGATGCAAATTACATTCTGCGAGACAAGCAACAGCCTGCATCATAAGCAGTACAGAAATACAGCGCCACACATTGACAGTGGGAGGACTTTGTGATATTATATCCGTATCAACTAAGAGAGGGTTCATTATGCCAGACGCCACTATTCCTGCAATATCGTTTGATGTCGCGAAAAAACTGCCTGTCGACCTCGACTCAGCCATACCCACTTTCGATAATACACTGATGCATGATGGCTACTTTTGTCAGGTAAATGGCTCCTTTCGTCATATGACGATTGATACCTATAACGCTTTGCGAAAAACACCACCTCCACCCCTTGCAGCCTGATTGACTTTCCACAGGCTACCTGAGACCATACACTCCGTTATATTTACGGAGTATTTAAATCATGGCCTGTTCATGAGATGGGTGAGGATGACTTGGAAATCCCCCTCGTTTTTGATGACCATGAATAACAAATAAAGGGGGTGACCCCTTTATTTTCGTTTACAAATGACAATAACCGTGTTATTATGTTCAGCATCAAAACAGCAAAGGCCAATGGCATGAACAAAGCATTTCCACAGGTTCAGGTTGACGACAAAATCATGCGGATCACGTTCAGTTGGCCACACGATGAACGTGCGTCTAATAACAAATCAGACAAAGACCACAGATTCAGTGTCATACGGGGCATTGTGGTCGACAAGGCCGGTGAAAAGACATTCACACTGGATGGCCGACGCCTAAAACAGGCAGAACTCGGCAAGATAGTTGAAAGCATAAGTGTGGTTCACCGTTCCGTCTATCTGCCCGACAACGAAGAGATAGAACCATGGCTGGACTTTATTAAGGACAAAGTGGCAGAACGGGCGAATCAGGTCATTGAAAAGATTCAGGAGCGCATCAGAAACGAGCTACAGCCACTTGTCGACAGGCAGTATGGTGAAAGCCGCGTCCGCGACTGGACGTAGTTGCGACACTGAATAAGCCATGACAACTGCCCTTCGTGGTGTCATGGCCTACCACATGATATCCTCCTGACCTTTGAACTCATGACGAAGTATTATGCCCAGCAATAACCCTCTTTTGACACTCAACACATCGCTAAGCTACCTGTATGCGAAAGAACTTGCCAGTGACAGCACCGGTGGGTCGATTAAGAAAGACCTGACACAGGAATACATGACACACGTTTCCCGATATAAAGAAAAAGGCGGGAAAGGGTTCTGTGATGTTGCTATCAAAATTTCAGGACATGATAACAAGGTACTTGGCGACATCTTCCTCAATTTACATGAGTTGAAAAACGAAGGTGATTTTGATGCCGAGTTCATTGGCAGACTGGATCAACTGACAGCATTTTCTGAAGACAAAAATCAAGATCTGGAGTACGGCATTTTACTGCCTCACTATCATCTTTACGATGCACTCAAGGCCATTCGCCTTGCAGGGTGTGATATCGATTATCGCGTGAGTATTTTCACCTTCCTGCCACTTGTCCGCACAACACTGGCAGAAGGCAGCTGCCTGCCTATAGTCCGCCACACCCTGAAGTACTTCATGGACAGCTTCGACCCAAGTCAGGGTAATGACTATAGCGACTCACCCATGATGTTTGCCATCCGTAGTGCCGGTTACTACTGCACATACATGCTAACAGATGAAACTGTAGCAGAAAATCATGCATCCCTTCTGGAAAGATACACAGAGTCGTTACAGTACCTTCTTACCTGTATTTATGTCACACGATACCACGGGCGTGACGGATCTGTTGACGCCGGAGCACCCGCCCTGCTGTCGTACAACCCGTGGACATACAATGAAGACGAATCTGTCATGCTCAACGAAATGCTGAATACCGAGCCTGAGGAGCAGCTGGTGGATGTCAGCTCAGACTTATTACTGAGCGGCAACATCAGTATCAATGATGCTTTAGCGCTCTTTGCAGACTAACAACCCACTGACTACGGAAACCTGTTTATGGCCGGACAATACAGACCTGACCCCGAATCCCCTGAGTCCTTTGTACTTCAGCACCTTTTGCGCGATCCGCAAAGCCGAGATACGCTACTTGCCTCACTATTCCAGCTGGCCCGACGCCACTTAGGCTTCCCGCCAACCGGCCCGATCCCGCTCATCACCACCACCAGCATCCGACCCGATGCCGACGAGGAAAATCTGGCCGTACAGGATCAGGTTTTGCGCGAGCACCGCGAAAAAGGCAGTATCATTATCGAATCTGACACCCCCTTCGAAGGACGTCAGCCGCTTACCATCATTGCATTTGTTGATACCCGCTTTAGCGAAAATACATTGCTGGAGGTCAACAAATCTCGCAGCAAAGCAAATAAAATTCCCAATCTTATGATGGATGAAAGAAAGATCTACCACGCCTTTATCGATAAGTACTGGCACAAGACTCTCGAATATGCCAAATGTCACAGTGAGTGGCAGGCAGAAACATTTCACAAGACTTGACTTTTATTTGTTTTTGTGTTAGTTTGTGGTAAACCTTCTCATCTCATGCATTGAGCACATGACACCGGAATAAGTTCATCATGGAAGCACAACTCGGTTACGCCATTTTTATTATTTTCTGCATGGCCTGCATGCGCTTCAGCGCAGGCAGCTGGCTGGGCACAGTTCCTGAGGACGGCAATGTCCGCTTCGAACTGGGGGCGCTATACCTGATCACAGGCTCCATCACCCTCTTTGTCTTTCATGCCCTTCTCTCCGGCGATCCCGACTGGGTTTTCCACAGCATGGAACTCGCTCTCACCGTGAGCCTCATTAAGGTAGGCACCATCCTGTCTAATGAGGCATACCGTAAAATACACCCCCTTCTCGACTAAACCTTCTAAGCTGCCTTCCAAACCTTCGGAGGTGCTTAGAATATTCCAAGCTCCTCCGAATATTTATAATCTCAATTGACATTAGCATTATTTTGTGTTACATTAAAGCCTCAATAACAGAGGTGAAAACATGTCAAAAAGTCCTGCTTCCGAAATTCTCACAAAGTCTTTTGCACAACTTTTAGAATCCGGCCATTATCGTCATGCGAACCATCTCTACAAAGAATTTAAAAGTGACATCCTGACCAGCGGCCACAGTATCGATATGCTCTGGTATGACGCATACCGCAGCGATACCCCCGACCTCGCCGACTTGCTCTTCAACATTGGCGGCAAACCCGAGACGCACATCTGGCACTCAGCTGGCCATGAGTCCAGCTTTAAGACATTTCAGGTGTTTTACCAGCGCGATCCGTCGTTTTACCAGCCTATCCCGCCCTACAGCAACGTGGCGGATGATGCCCTCAGCAGAGGCATGGCTGATAAAGCAGCATTTCTTATCAAAGAAGGGATTCTGCCAACTCCAGACAACCTCTCCGCCAGCACGTTTCGCACACTTCTCAGTGAGCATCCGGAGGCTGCAAAGCTGGCAATGAAGCACAACGCGGTTTCGTCTATGCCCAAAGATCAGCTAATCTACTGCCTGAGCGGTATCGATGTTGATTGCATAGATTCTTTTTTGAAAGTCTACGGAGCACAATTCAGTCTGAGCGAGCTGGTGGCCATAGGCTACATTACGCTCAACTTCGGACTAATCCGGTTTCTTGAGGCGGAATGGGGATACAACCCCAGCCAGACTATCGACTACACCGGCGCGTTTGAATGGGTTTCCGACGACGCCATTACTGGCTTATTCTTCAACAAGACTCGCGGCATGACAGGCAATATGAAACATCCCGATGACATTGTTTTCAATGAGAATATGATTGCAGCATTCTGCACACTCTACGGGAACAGTATTGATCTTTCGCTATCATCAACACTGCACTACGAGTTCTTTAGTTTTCCAAACAAGATTGCGGCGAAAATGATGGAGCTGGGCATGACAAATGAGATAGTCGCCTTTACACCAGCCATACTGGAGGCCTACAACAAATCTAAAACACTCGAACCTACGCGGGCACTGGAACCTGATAAGCATATCTGTTCCACTCTTATGCACGATATACTACCTGAATCCCAGTCTGCTGACGATGTAAATGCGCTCTTCAGGGGCGTTCAGAATACCGGCCTACTCACTGAGACAGATATCATCCTGCTCAGCAGCAGGGTCGCCAGCCATTTTGCCGGTGACGACAAAAAAATCCGCGCAGGGGTTCGGGTGACAAATGGATTCCGCGCCTTTTTTAATGACGATGACTGGTACGAAAAAGCACTGGGCGCATTTGCCACGACGAAAAACTCCGGTCTGCCCAAGGCACGGGATGGCATTATAGCGCTTGCGAAAGAAGTTGAGGAATGCTCCTCAACCGCGTCATGGTCGAACATGCTCAGTCACTCAGATTACGCAGGCAAATCACTAAAACAGATTCTGGCGGCGTATCGGGCGAACCTGAACGGAAATCACCCCTCCAAGTCGGCAGTAGCCCTCATTACTCTGGCGGCTTATCCTGCTTCTGAGCGCACCGATATCCTCAGCGCACTTATTGATGCGGTGTCCAAAAAAGCTGATGATGCCGCACTTCGCGATCTGTGCGAGGTATGGGATAAGACCCCTTACGGGCTTATTGCTGATCACAATCTCACCGGCAAGCTCAGTGCCAGCATGCTCTCAGCCATTGTCTGAGCATGCTGACAGCTGCGCCTTGATGTTCATGGCGCAGCTTATCAAACCGACATCTGAGACTGCGAGAATGCACTATCAAAACACTCATGATTTTTCAGTACATCATAGAGTGCATCAGCTCCTATTGCGATGAACACATCCCGCGACGAAAACCCTCTGCCTGCCTTCTTTAACCTTCTCAGTGCATTGAGCGCACCACCGTTGTTCTGAGCGCAATTATTCAGCTGTGAAACTATCCTCATTGTGGGAGACATTAAGCTCTCCGCCCACGGCTCCGGCAGTGTCATTTCTTCTGATACATTGACGATGTAGTCCGGACGCCTCAGACAAATAAACTGCTCACCGTTCACATCCAGATACGTGCGAATTACATCAATATGAGCATAGTCTCGGGAGCCAAAAAGCAAAAACAACTTATCCCTAGCAGAAAATATCGCCTCAGCGAGCGCATACGTCGTCATATGCCCGCAATCCCCGATACCGGTCAGTTCACAAATCTGCAACAGCGTGGCCTTCCTGAGTCTGTAGGTCACAATCAACTCAGCCCCCTTCGGGCATGCCCGCAAATCAATCAGGCTCCGATCCTGCCCCTCATCTGCCACCGGCGAATATCCATATTTACGTTGTCGTGTCGTTGCAGACAATACCCATTGCGACCCGTGTACCCGTTCAAAAGAAGACGATTGAATGACATAACGTATATTCATTGTGAAACCCTCATGTTTTTTTAAACAGTAGAAGATATCATTCAATTAATCAATAAAATTGTTCTATATTTTAGTTTTTAATCTAAAATCATGAATATCGTATATACGATATGCATAATGGCCAATTTGTACTGCCCTCATTACCTGTGCGCCAATTATTAAATTGACACTTGACGATGGTTGTGTTATTATAAATTCACTGACTGAGAGGATTCATTATGCCAATAACGCAGACCGCACCTGATTTTCGTGAAAACGCTGAAATAATCTTTGAACAACTTGGTGGCAAGGGCCGTCTTTGCGCTATGATCGGAGCCAAGAACTTTGCCTTCTCCGACAAAGACCGTTACGCAAGTTTCCGGTTCGCCGCACAGAACTCAAAGCGACTGAACTTTTGCAAAATCAGTTTATGCAATGACCTCTACACGGTCGAGTTCGGACGGGTATGGGGAAGCAGCTATACCGAAGTGGAAACGTTCAAGGAGATTTATGCCGACAGTCTGATCTCACTCTTTCAGCGCACCACTGGCTTAGCCATTCACCTTTAGGGGTACGCATGAGACCTCACCGCCGCGCTCAAGACTTGCTGACATACGCATCAACCTCGGCCAGCGTCACTCAGCCACAGAATGCCATCCGCACAGAAAGGCCGGTGCCGCAGCCCGTAGTCAGGCGCTTATCGCAGAGCTGGACGTAATTGAAGCGCATCTTTCGGATAAAGTATTCTGAGGACAATCATGAGTCGTGACAGCAACCAGATTGCTCACACTATACCTGCTGACACACGCGATCTTCAGTCAAGATTAGCGATCCTCAAGCAACAACTACAGGGTGTAACCAGCAAGGAGATAGAGCAGGGCAAGCAAGCTGAAGCCAAAATGAGTCATCTCATAGAGGCCGCAATGGCTGGACAAATCACCATGGACGAAGAATACAAACAGACTAACCGCAACCTCATGGAGATGGCAAAAACATACTTCAACTATATTGAAGCGGCATACCTGACCCAGACACTCCGGAAAAATCTGATAAAAATCACCTGCCGCTATGTTGCCCTGCCCACAAGGAAATTCCCTGTGCCATACGGTTTTCAGGCTCATCACAGAGTAATGGAGGAGATGCCCGATGCCATATACTCCGACGAGCCGCTGGAGCGCAGAGATTTGCCCGCCTCTTATGTTCTGCATGATTTACAACTTCAAACTGTGCTGTAAAATAAAAGGTAATATTTCAGGAGTATTTTAGTCAATCACCCCCACCAAACGCGGTAGCGTTTGGAAGGGGCTTGCAAAAGCCTGATTGACCAGACTAAGTACTTAGGGTGCTACGTTATTTGAGAATAAATAGGCACTTTGGGGTGACTCTCGCCAGCCCCAAACACTGCGGATAGTGGTTAAACAGAGCGAAAGGGTCAAGCTCAGTGCTGCTATCAACAAACCTCAAAATAACATTGTCGAGGCGTACTTTACCCACTTCGGTGGAGAAATTTAGGTAACTAAATGCAACGAACATTAGTCTTAGACAAGAATAAGCAACCGCTTATGCCGTGCCATCCATCACGGGCAAGAGCGATGCTTAAAAATGGGAAAGCAGCGGTTTATCGCAAGTTTCCATTTACTATTATCCTCAAAAATCGGGATGGTGGCTCTGTACAACCTATCGAGGTAAAACTCGATCAAGGGAGCAAAACCACAGGCATTGCTCTGAACTTGCATGGCAAGCGAGGTATTAAAGCCATTTGGTGCGCCAACCTGAACCATCGTGGGTATCAGATTAGTGAAGCTCTTAAGAGTCGCGCTGCGACTCGCAGAGCGAGACGAAACAGAAAGACACGTTACCGCCAAGCTCGCTTTGATAATCGGGTCAAATCGAAAGGCTGGCTGGCCCCCAGTATTATGAGCCGAGTTCACAACTGTGAGACTTGGTGCAGCCGATTAACCAAACTTGCTCCTGTCAGTGCTTTTGTGGTCGAAACGGTGCGTTTCGACACCCAGAAAATGTCGAACCCCGACATTTCCGGTGCCGAGTATCAACAGGGGGAGCTTGCTGGGTATGAGCTACGTGAATACATTCTGTTCCGCGACAGGCACGTATGCCAATACTGTCATGGCGCAAGCAATGACATGGTGTTGAACGTAGACCACAAACAACCACGCTCAAAAGGTGGCAGCGGCAGCGTTAAAAATCTCGTCACATCTTGTCGCAAATGTAATGAAGATAAGAACAACCTTCTTTTAGAAGATTGGCTTGCCAAAGAGAAGAAAATGCGCAGCAAACTGGCAAAAGCCAGAGTGCTGCATATACCAAAAGTGATTGCGGGGAAATTCACACCAATGCGTGACGCAGCAGCGGTAAACGAGGCCCGATACAGACTGGGTGATTCAGTAAAACAATTTGGTTTACCCGTGACGTTCACCAGTGGTGGACAAACAAAATTCAACCTAGCTAAGCAGAGTTACGAGAAAGACCACTGGATTGACGCAAGCTGCGCGGGTGATACGGGCAGTAGTGTTTTTATCCCAACGGGATTAAAACCACTGGTTATATCTGCTAAAGGTCACGGGACTCGCCAGATGTGTCGTGTCGATAAGTATGGCTTCCCACGCACTTCTGCAAAGCAGAACAGCGTCATCAACGGCTTTAGGACAGGTGATATTGTTCTTGCTGATGTGCCATCAGGCAAGAAACAAGGCAGGCACACTGGCCGAGTAGCCGTTCGGGCCAATGGATTTTTTAATATCACAACCACTGATGGGATAGTGCAAGGCATTAAACACAAACATTGTCGCTTGCAACAGGCAAGCGATGGATATCAATACAACTAAACGGAGGCGCTTTCCTCTCCCACTAAATCAGCAAAGCTGATTTTGAAGGAGTATCCAGCGCGAAATATGATGAACCAGCCTCTATTACCCGATTACCATAAACTTTACGGTTACGTTGATTGCATCAATGTTGACGCACAAATCCGTTTACCAGCTCTTCCAGAAGGATTTCCCAGTAATATTATTGCCGTATTGCAGCAAGTTGAACGGCAAATGCATTTTCTCAGTGCCAGTATGCGACGGGAAACACTTACCTATCAGTTCCAAAGACGCAGTTGCAAAATCAGTTCACATCAGACGTTGCATGACGATGGCACAGCCAGCCTCAAAATCAATTTTCCTATGCGGCAGGCTACTCCTGCACGGGTTAAAACTGAAATTGAAGAGCATGCCTGCATTGTCGCCTCTTTTCTCAACCGCCTGTATGTTGATACTGAAAACAAGACTATTGGTTTCTCATTGCTTACATGCCCCTCCGAAGGTGCGGACACCCGTGGCTGTCTTGCAAAAAAAACGGGCATTGCCCTGAACAATATCCAGCTCCACGAGTCCTGTACTGATCTTCTTATTGTTAGTGTTATTCCCAGTTTGCAGAGTCTTTCCGGTTGCCGCAAACCTGTTACCATACAGCTCCACCGGTTCGATGATGATCATGGAACGCCCAGCATAGATTACCGCCTCCTCTTCAAATACTAGTTTACAAATATATTCAAATGTGTTATTATATGCTTGTCAACTGAGATGAGGAAACAGACATGGGAAGAAGCGTATCAACTCCAAGCGGCGCAAAACTGGTAGCCTACAGCCACATTGAGCTGGATGACGAAGATGGCAACCCAATGGACGCAGACGAATGCAGCTGGGAATGGGATTCCTACAAAGAAGGCGTCACTGAGAGACTCACAGCAGCCTACCCCTCGCTGCGCCCTTGCAATGAATGGCTAAGTAATGAAGATCACGCCATCCTTGAGAACAAATTTGCTAAATTCGGTATTTCCGAATACTGCGGCCTCGTGAGCATCTGGGCGGTAAAACAGGATTATCTGGAACCCAGCGAAGACGCCATGGCGGATAACTGGCTTAGCCAGATTGCAAACTCCTTTGATGCCAATTTCTCTACACTGCGCTGCGAAGGCAGATTCTCCAACGGCGAAGCCGTGTTTCGTCAGGTCGCGTAACGCAATAAACGGGAGTCAGCTGAAAAATCAGCGACTCCTTTTTTGTTGACAATAGATAATATATGTGTTACTATATGCACACTGACTGACAAGAGAGAATAACGCCATGCAAAACATTCAATTTACTGCCGTAGCTGTATCCAAAAAAGCTAAAGACGCGCTAAAAGGCGTGCTCACCCTGACCAATGGATCAGCGGTTTTTGTACTGGATGGCGAACTGAATGGCGAACATGTCATCAGTCGGGAACTGCAACAACCCGTTGAGAACGTAGAAAACTTTATTGCCAATCAAATCCGCAAACTGGATAGCGGCAACAAGTTTGACAGCATCCGGATCGGAAAGGCTCGCAAATCCACACCCATCCTTCGCGAGCCTGAAAAACCAGCGGTTCGTATTGTGTACGTCAAATACAATGAAGAACTGTGCTACCCGCTTATCACAGATCAGGTTGCCGTCGTCGTTAAAACCAACGTCAAATCGTTTTCGCACCCGATCACGGAGCTGGGCTACGAGGCAGTGGCTATTCCAGCGGACGGGATGTATACCAAAGATCCCGTACTGAACACACTCTACCGCCTGATCGCACTGCCTTCAGACTACCCGAGAAAGCTTAACAGCAACGTACAGAAAGCCATCCGAAAGGTGAAAAACGGCACATCAGACAAAGAAAGTGTATGTCTGACCAGCGGCCTGAGTGTGCATTTCTCACATAAAAAGCTGAAAAAAGGGTATCTGACACTGGACGCCGATATGATTGAAGGCATCGAAAAAATGGCAGCACGACTGACAACAGGAGCTTAATACATGTTTGAACTTGCACCTTTTTCGTCAGATGCGCCAACACAGGCTGACGTTGACACCGCCAATGCAGTATTGGAGCGCCGAGTGACAGCTATGACTGAACAGGCGCAGAACAGCTCTGTTCAATGCAATCACTGCCAGCAATCCAACCTCATCAAAGAACTTACGCTGGTGGAGCACTATTGGTATGAGGCTCCTTGGGGCTGTACCGGTGGCGATACTTACAAATATAGCTTCAAGCGAGACGCCTTTCTTTGTCCTCATTGTGAACAACTGAGCCGTCTGCCCGAGCCTTTTAACCAACAACGTGACTTTAATGACAAAAACTCCCCTCATATCGCCTTAGCCAATCGCCTGAAAAGCGCCTTTAAGGACAAACTTTACGATATCGAAGGTCACACCGGACTTTCCGACACACCACCAGCACTCTGAGCTGGTGGAGTCAGATTTACAGACAGCAAAAACTCGATTACCATGTTGAATTTTAATTCCAGAGTAGCCTTATGAGCCGACGCGCAGCACAATTCTCACAAAGCCTCATCCAACAAGGCTGGGACTTAAACGTCCACAGCGAACAAAATATCTCCAACGACACAGCTGCCCAGTTTGTGGTGTACTATCCCCATAATCACGACATGATCATGTCGCTGTCCAGCGTCGACGTGTACATGAAATTTCTAAAAGATATTAACAAAACCCATGGCGATATTTTGCTGGACTCAGAAGGCTGCGCCAGCTACTTGGCAGAGACTGCTCTCCGCTATCAAAAAAATAAAAATAAAAGTGACGAGCTGATAACCGATGTCGGACTGGCAGGTATGACCTATATGGCATCTACCAAGTCAGGGCAAATCTATCTGACAAATCACGCGCCGAACCCATTTACTTTTATCACCGTTATGTATCCCATGAACAAGGCAAAGACGACGTTTACGCTCCGACCTGCGGTAGCAGGGTGTGCAGGTGTCATGTCACCGGATGAAATCATAGAAAGCGCAAAAGAAATCATGAACGCCGACATTAAACTCAAAAAGAAGTTTTTATTCAAATACTTAAAATAAGCGCAAGCATTGCTTGCGCTTCACACTCTTAGTCAGACATTCGCAGCTCTATTTTTCATTCCGAAGCCATTTAACCAGCTTAGTGTACTTCACCGCCCCCACCCCTACCGACGCAAGAAAGCATGAAACAGGATCGTCAATACCCAACTTAACGATACCCACACAAGCCAGCGTACCCATGAACGCCCCGACAACCATGGTTTGCGACATCGCACAAAGAACCTGCGCGGACGTCCCTTTAGGCATCTCACCTTTGTTCAGCGCCGCAATACTCTGCGCTTCCCGCATTGCCAGAAAGAGACCTGTACGCCCTACAAGTCCGCCCAGCATACATAACCCGAATAACTCATTGATCTCAGCCATCATTCAGCTCCTGATGTTGTGAAGTCGGTGATTAAACCCGTTGCTCAACCATCCTACTGTTACATAGCGCCGCAGGAGGGAGAAAAAGCAGTTTTTATCTGTGACTTTCACCATCCACTCCCGTGCTGCTGATTACCAGTATATCGCTGATTTTCACTCCGTCAAATCGCAAGTTATTGAATTACAACGTTTTTGTTTATTTCTTTGGTTATATTACCGTGCCTTTTTTCACATCCTGACGCTAACTCCCGTTAATTTAAACGTTTTTTATTTTTTGAATTTTTTTTAAAAATTTTTTTCGCACCGTCCCGTATTGCGTCTTATCTCACGCATCCTCTCAGCTCAGCATAATTAAATTGACACCTGAAATCATTTGTGATATTATAAACACATACTGAAAAGACATCTAAGGCTCACAATGGACAGCTCATCACTTGCTCGCAAAATTCGGGATTTTTTATCAACCTACGCCGTCGAACGTGCAGATTTCGACCCTGAGTTTGATGACGCAGAAGATGCGTTTGCCAGCCCTGATGCTGCAATGCTTCACACTGCCGCAAGCCATCTGTTTGTGTATTGCTCATTGCCTGCAAATTTTGCTATCCAGTCATCATGGGAATCTGGCGGCTACGCCCCCTACAACGACAAGACCGGCAGGGCCATTCATGATGAAATCATTGCAGAATTAAAGCCGTTTATCGGTAAGGAAGCGTAATTATGCCGTACCCGTTCCCCGCCACTCTGGCCGAAGGCAGCGAACACCACTACTGCTGTGATGCACACCAGATGGCTCATGCCGCCGTGTTGCGCGAGAAGGGTATTCCCTTTACAGCTAAAGTCGTTAGCGCCGACGACAGCGACAGCACTGACGGCGAGATGTGCAAACATTGCCAGATCCAACTGGGTACACCGCTGGATCTGGACAGTCTGATGCATGCCGTCAGCTCAGAAGCGCCTCTGACGTACTTCACGCAGTGCGACAAGTGGCGCACGCAATATGAGAATGGCGAATCATGCTGGCACATTATGATGTGCAACCGTGTCGAACTACCCGTAGAAAACCCCGAGGGCGTTGAAGAGGCAGTGCGTAGGCTTGCGGATCTCGACACTCTCTTGGATGAAGACGAAACGCTGGTGGATTTCATGGCAAGCGATCCTGAGTCCGGCGTGTATCTGTCCATGATTGAGGGTGAGGCCGTGCTATTTATTCAAACAGCCGGATTCGAATTCATTTTTACCAAGGGCGGCAATGCACCTGCGGGGGTTACAAATGACTGAGAGTGTGACTGCAAGAAAGACAGGCATCGAAATCACTTTTGATGTTACCTCAAAGCTTAACTCTCAGGATATGATTGAGCTTTACGACAGACGATATAACACGTTTGAGGCTTGCGGCCTGCTCGATATCAATCTCGATAGTGAGCCACCTGTCCGCCGCGCCTTTCAGCAACTTGAGGCATTGCCCGATGTCCGAAGGATAAAATGGACAGTGCCGCGCTTTGACAAGCCCGCATCCCGAACCACTGCCGTATCACTCTGCACCAACATTGATGCGGATATTGAGCATGTCATGGCAGAAGCGACCAAGGTGATTCAGCAAGAGATTGAATGCTTTCACGCTACCGAGAAAGGCGCATTTATGTCGCTGTACTCTTGCCTGTACGATCCCACCAAAAGCGTATTAGAACAGGCTGCGCCATTTATCGAGTCCATGAAGCTTAGCAATACTGAGTATGTAAAACTGATCCATGCGATTCATGCCACCACTACCGCCAGACGCAACACACAGGAGGACAAACAGTTCCCTGTGATATTCTCAGGCGACCTGATGATGATTGGCATTCTGATCTAATTCGTAATTAATACCGCGACAGACAAGCCCCATTAAAAAAGGAAGTAACAAAAATATGGCACTTATCGACTGCCCCGAATGCCAGAACCATATCAGCGATGCGGCACCTGCCTGCCCACATTGTGGCTTGCCAAGGAAACATACCTCCTCACGCAGCCTGTTCGGAAAATTTCTTGCTGTGACGTTCATCGTGTTCAACCTGTGCGCATTTTTTGCACTACTGGTAGCAGCAGACTACGGGCTGATAGATATGTCCACCAAAAAAGCCCTGATGGCGCTTACCGCCATCTTTGATGATGCCGTTAACACATTTACTTTTCTGGTATCATGGCTGACGGGCGCTGTACTGCTTGGCATGCTAGTATTATTCACCCGACCCAAGTGACCGCGCAGAAAGTGACTGACGCTCGCCAAAAAAGAAGATAAATGAGTTATGAATTACATTGATATCCTGAAACAGGGAAACACACCACAACTGCGCCAGCTCTCTGAGACAGGAAGGGCCAACATTGAATACACCTTCAAAGGATTCCCCACGCCGCCCCAGTACGCACAGGACATCACCCGTGTTGCAGATTGGGATATCGCCTACCAGAACACACACGACGGCGCACTGGGCTATTTTCTTCCTGTCAGTCCCATAAAAGAAGGGATCGCTCTACTTAAAAATCAAAAAACATGGATGTCGATCACCCCACTGGAAATTGAATCCGCCATGCTGCCGCAGTATGCCGCCAAGGGGAATGTCGTCGTTGCAGGCCTCGGACTCGGCATGATCGCAAATAGCCTGCTGAACAAGCCCTCTGTCAGAAAGCTGACGGTACTGGAGTACGACAAGAAGCTTATCGACAACTATGACCAGTTACTGAAGGGAGACTCCCGACGCCGGTGGCTGGAAGCTTTAGATTCAGGCCGCCTTCAGCTCATAGAGTGCGACTGCACCAAGTCATTTTCGCGTGAACTTCGTCAGAAGATCGGGACAGTAGACTACCTCTGGGCCGACATTTGGCCAGATCTCGGCACCGCAGAAGCACTCACCGACACAAAACACCTCTGCCGACAACTGAATCCGCGTAAAGCTGACTACTGGGGCATGGAACTCGACCTGCTTTCTGAGATGCAAAACCGCAACCTGCCCGTCGAAATTGGCAGTGTCATAAAAGTGTTTGATAAACTCAGCATCCCCTGCTCACCCCTGACAATGCAAAAACAGCAACGCCGCTTTTATGCAGAACTCGTGATCATGGCAGGCGGCCATCTGGTGATGGCATCTATGCTTAAAAAGAAACCGAAGGGCACTCTTTAACCATGTCAATTGAGAACAATAGCAAAAAAGAGAACTCCTCCTTTTTCAGTACTGTACTTCAGGTGGCGCTGGCGCTGACCGGCTTGTATCTGGTAGTGAGCAGCATCGGCTACAGCGTAGCACTGACCAGCTTCTATGATGATGATAACTACCATGTCGCCTTCAACGGCAAACCAAGCGCCGCACTGCCAGAAGGAACACTAACCTCAATCAGCGAACTGCTGCCGACCCGAGAGTCCGGCACCATTGCCGAAGTCTGTGAAGGCTTTACCTCCGAGCGCAGCCATATCACGCTGGGTGAGGCGAACGACGCGCTGGTATGCTGCTGGTCTGGCGACACTAATGTCGTGCCTGTGAAGCAGACTAACGAGCGTACATACTACATGTGTGGCGAATGACCGCAGAGCTACACTGTAAGGAAGACAACAGCCCTGATAATATCTATTTTGAACTTGTCAGCCTTAGCTATGAAGAGGTCGCCGCCCGATACCATGCAAACCAAGGTATTGACCATGATGCACTTCGCAAAGAAAACCGTTTTAAAGCGCAATTCAATAACACGCATTTTGAGTACTGAGGCAAGCTTTTAGATTGACTTAAAGCAAGGTTTTTGTTATATTAACACTGTCACTTCTCTTAGTCAGACATTAGCAGTGACTTGGGGCGGCAAAGTTTTCCTCTCAGTTGACGAGCCGCCCCACCCCCTTCTTCTTTGCGCTATCTGTTCAAATTTTCGACCGATTATAGTCTTTAAAAAAATATGATATAATACGCCCGTTGGCTTTACGAGGTATCTATATCATGAGTAATTCAATCACCAAGCAAGTTCAGCGTTTTCGGCTTATCTGCCAATGTCTGGAAAAATCCCGAGACATCCCCAACGCACAGTATGCGGCCACCAGCGCACGCTTCACCCGCGACTCAAAAGAACAAACAGGCATGTTTCTGTTTTTAGCAAGAGACGGGCAGGTGGGCCTGTGCGCCTGCCTTCAGGAGGACTGGCCTAATAGCCGTGAAGCCGTGGAGTTTGCGGCTGAAAAACTGGATATACCAAACTCCCGCCTGTTCGCATACAGGTTGCACGGCCATGTCTGGGTCGAGGTTTTTATTAAGAAAGCCAATCAGCGAGGGCGGCGGCTGGCAAAAGGCATGGCAGAGCTGGCAGGCTTTTCCACCAACTGAATCTGTTCAGAATTCGGCTTCGCCAACCTCATCCTGAGGCTGCATGGCAGAGCCGATCCCACCCAGTACACAGCAAGTAATCATGCTTGCCACCAGCAGGATAATGCTTCCCGCAGTATCGCTATGACCACCATCGTACCTCTCCACCTGCTGTCACATTTTCATCCAGCCGCTTATCTGATCCCAGCCTCGCAGAAGGCATTAAGGTAATCCAAGTATTTATTAAAACCTTGACCGAGAGAGCCAAAACTACAAGCTAACCCCGTTGCAAAAGTTTATATTTCTCACAAAAACAGAAACGCGCATTATTATAAATATATAATAATAAACAAGTTTTTTCTGGAAACCTTAATTTTATTGTTGACATGAAAAATAAATGGTGCTATTATGTAAAAAGTACCGAAGAGTACGACTTCATATAATTAAAACAAGAGAGGTATAAAAACCATGAAGAAAACATTAATCACACTATCCACCCTTACCGCTTTGGCAGCAGCAGGCTTCGGCATTTACGCTAAGTATATCGACCCTGCGACCACTATCTGGTCTTCCGCTGAGCAACTGGCAACAGAATATGCGAAAGCAAACAAACGCGACGAAGGGTTTTTACTTGCACTCAATATGGCATCAGTTGAGCACGGCATCTCTGATTGCGAACAAGAGCACAAGCAGCACTACAACGCCGTCTATGAAGCCACGGAATCCGAAACACTCTATCCGCTATACAATTATCAGCAAATCAGCCGTATGACAGAAAAAACAGTCATGCATTGCGGTGTTGAGCATTATACGGTTCTGCCTGCTGAATCACTTAAAGTTGTGGCATACGGAGCCATATCATTCTACATGCCACCTGCTGCGGGCTTGCTGGTGGAGGGCGCTAAACGTATTCACGACATCCTGAGCGGGGGGGAAGATCTCACCCCGTGCGAAGTGACTGCCGCCACACTGGCCTCTATCTGCCCTATGACGTTTGCTCACGATCTTACTGAGCAGGTAAGCAGATTCACCAGTGACGAGTAACACCTTCAAGCTGGCTCATTGAGCCAGCTTTTTTCACTTTCATATTGACAATTGGTTTATCATGTGTTATTATACAATCACTGACTGAGAGGATATCGCACATGACACAACAAGACTTAAAACTCCCCATCGTATTTGATCGACTGTCACTGGACGACAACACCGTTAAGATCAGTAGCAGTGAATCCTGCACCTCGTTCTTCAATATCCACAGAGAACCGGTGATAACAGGCGAGGAACTGGAAGCCCTGTACAAAGAGGTCAAGACCACTGGCAAAAAGGCAGGTGTTGAGGTCAAGGTAACGCGAAGAAACGGCTCTACCATTTCACGCATACGCGCACTGAAAGACAAGCTGCCAAAAGCTTACTTTGCCTACAACACAGTGTTTGACAAGCTGGTAGAACAAGCAAAAGAAGTAGTGGAGCATGGCCTGTATTCAGCCTATCGGGACGATCCCCGTTATATCGCCGCCTGTGAGACATACAATCTCGCACTGACAGCAACCAACAGTCACCACCCCATCGGCATGGCGCTCAACATCAAGAGCAATCTTGAAGATACACTGCGCGACATCAACATGAGCATGAAATATCCTGACCGTGATAGCAGACTGATCTCTGTCACTGTCTGATATCAGTAAGGTCGGTAGCGATTAGCATACCGACCTCACCTGCCCCATTGATGCCATTGCCGCAGGACGCGTGACAAAAGCAGGCAAAGTACCTGTACGGGATTTAAAACAACTTACCAATCATCATCCTGTTCAGCCCCTTCAACAAAGGCTTTCAGGCTACTGTTCAATTGCTTGGCGGTACTGATCGCCTGCTCCGGATAATCATTTCCCATGCCTGTCGTTACCACTGACCATCCCTTATTATACTGACCAGAGAAAAAGATTTGGAAATTCGAATAGGTTGTTCTTGCTCTACCATCCTTTATGTCTATACGCATAGAGAACTTACCGGGCATCGGCGCTACCAGTGGGAACGTAAAGTTCATGCCGCCATTGCCTACCAGAACACCTGAGTCTTTATCTGCAAGCTCTATCACCTCTTTAGAATCGACAAATGTCTCGGCGAGCCACAGTCGCGTCTTAGTAAATAAAACATCTTTAGATGGCTCTCCGTCAAACTCAATGACTGACTGATATTGTACTGGGGGTGTGGGAGCGGTGGAAACGCAGCCCTGTAGCAGAGCCATAAAGGCAAACATCGTTATTAGCGAGATTGATTTTCTATTCATATTAACTACATCCTTTTTGTTGTGTTGTTGTATCGTCATCCTGCTTTGTAAATATATCATAAATTATTAAACCTGAAACTTAGATTGCGCTATTTGCTGACATTCACTCAATCTGACGCCATACACCTCAAGCGTCGACGCTGATTCTTGATGTATTATATTCTGATACCTGCTATTCTTTACGCCCTGCATACGTATTATGCAGACGTATTTAAGAGGTATTTATTTTATGATGCAAGAATCAATTTTCGGCGAATTTCAATATTTCATCAAACGCATTAATGCGTTTCGCAAGGGCGCGGCCTTGGCAGGCGGCGAAACGATTGAAGATTTGGAACAACGCTTCCGCGTTCAGGTAGAGAGAGGACTGGCGGTCAGCGAGCCTCACAGTCAGGAAGTTGTTATGGAAGTACTCTTATCCGATCTTCCAGAATCCAAAAAACGCGAGCATATTCTCGAAGTCAGACGCACCGGCAAAACAGATTTTGTTATCAAGAAAAAGCAACAAAATCTGATTACGAACAACGGCAATCTCACGACAGAACAGAAACAAGAGCGGGCACTCGATCTTATTATTGCCGCACTCGAAAAAGTTAACGTGAAGGCCCAGAAAAAGGCGCTGGCAGTAAAAATGTTCATGGCCGACTATGAACTACAGGGTGTGAATTACGACGATCCAAAAGATCTTAAACTACTTATGGTGACCACCCTGCGTATTTCAGGCCACGCTAAAAAAGCGAACCCTGAGTTGCTAGCCAAGGAGTTTAACGACCTGCTGGGAACACTATAAATACTAACAAATCAATCTCAAGTCACCCCTTAAGGTGCCTGTAAGTGTGTGTATGCTCATCAGTGCATCATGTATTCGGTTGAACTCAACGATGCACTTCAATAATATACACACTATTAATTTAAGAGACTTATATATGCGCTTTTTCAAGGTTTCCCATATGGCCGACTGGCCTTATTATGCCGGATTTGTTTTCTTGGCTGTATTAAGCTTTTCGCCATATCTGGCTTACAAAGGATTTGCAGAGGAAGACAACAAATCTCAACCTGTCACTAAATTCCACGATCAGCCGAAAAACCTTTCCGGTGATGATAAATTAGTTCGTCCTGCCGGTGCTTCTGATGCCAGTTAATATGCTTGGCCCTTTGTTTTTTATTTTGCGACCAAAGAGAACTTCTGCCAGCACGAAAAAAGCACTCGATACTTTCATATCACTCACCAAAAGCGCAGATAAGGCAGACTACAACGATCTTTTTCGCATGCTGTCAGGCTATCAGGATCTCCCCCTGAAAAAGCTTGCAAATCTCCGGCAGTGCCACAGCGAAATACTGCTTATCAGCCGTGCATGTCAGTGTGATTGCATGGAAGTGTTTCAGGCTCTTGCCAACAAAAGGCATCGCAAAGCGTTTATCCGGCACCACATCAGGTAGGTATTTACATATAAGTAACTTTGTGTTACTATATAGCTATTCTGACGACTGAGATGAGACCTGATGGAAAATAAACAAAACCTCCCCGCAAACGTACTAACTGACATCCGGAAAGGATTTCAGATCACCGATGAAGATGATGGATATCAGCGTTGCAAAGCGTTATCTGACAAGACCTTCACCTTCCGGACTGATGTGGATGGAGAGACTTTTGAGCAGACCATTGACGTGACCAAGATTGATGCCGAACAAGCCATCAGTGGTTATTATGACTCCATCCCTGCTATGATAGATGAGTTCGGTGAAACCAATACTAATCAGCTCATCGCTGAATGTGAGTTCGAAAACCGCTGTCCTTGTCGTAGCATATGACCAACCCCAATCCTGACTGCCTCGCGTGTGGCAGAAAAACCAACACCTTGTCACAGCATGAGATAAGTCCCTCCGGCTCTGTGATAGGCACCACCTACATAACTACATGCAGGCACACCTCTCCTTTTTGCAAAGAAGGCCAGAAGTTTCTCGGCAGAGGCAAAAGCATTACTGAGGCCAGAGCAGACTATGGCAGAAAATATGATGACGATTATAACGAAATTTTGCCTTAAATAACGCCTTCTGCCCTGCCTGATATTGACACTTGATATATTTTGTGTTATTATAGAATTATCAACTGAGAGGACAACACCATGGATTCAATCACCGCCTTCTGCAAGAAACAGCACGCTGCTGCAATCGCCCGTCAAGACTGGGCTGCTGCTCAGGACTATCAGGATATGGAAGCGTACTGGAAGCGTTTCTTCGCGCAACAGCAGCCTGCATCAGCAGCTTAAGGAGAGTCGTGTGAGTTCACTTATGCAACAAGGCGACATGGGCCTGACAGAAGATCTCTCCGGCATCATCGGACAGGACTTCACCAGTACGGCGGATCTGTCCGTCAGAGAACGTGAAGATAACATTCTGAGCATAAAAGAAACGGTCATTGCCAATCGTGAAAAGCGCAAAGCTGCCATCGACTTTGCCTGCTCCTTCCTAAAGGCTGAGCGAGCAGAAGCTATCCGCACTGTCGCCGAGCACGCTGAGACCGATGCTGTTATCTACCTGAATGACGAACCTCAGCCGCAGGTTGTCCTGCTTAATAACGCACTTGAAAATAGCATGATCGTGTTTGTAAAATCGGTTCTTCCTGAAAATGTTTACAAACAGCTGAAGGAATTTCATAACTACAGTATCGCACCATTTGCGATTTCAGATTAATAACGACGAGTAGGAGCTTCTATGGGGATCGGACTGTACGACAATGAGAAAGGCTGCTATGTTGATGTGCCTGAAATCAAAAGCGGGATCTGGCTGGTGGATAACAACACCGACCAACTCATGATTTTAGCCCGCGATGATGCGCCCACATTTGACACTTACGGCGGCGATGAAGATCGCATTGACGAGTTACACGCCACTATCCGTGAAAATGACCTGAGCGATGACGATCTGACCGACGAAACGTTTCTGGAAGAACAGGACTTGACCTACATCTGGGACAGGCAGCGCCGCTTTGACTCTGCCTCTGGCTACTACGTGGCATAATGCAACAGGCTGCTGATGCGGCCTTATCCTCTATGCAGTTAACGTTTCGCTTCACTGAAGCAGAATTTCTTAAGGCCTGCCTCCACCAGATAGCAACCCAGCGTGGCTCGCTGGTGGACAACATCCTGAGTGTACTGGAAGACTTTTTCGCCAAGCCAGAAGGCCTGACCCTTACGCAATTTGAACTTCGCCATCTCACGCCACACTGGGACACTAAGCAAAGCCTGAGCGAATACATTCACTTTCAAAAACTGACCATCGGCGATATCCGGCTCGACCTGCACAGTACGCCCGATACCGACTTAGCCGTCAGTCGCGTATTATTGCCAGACTTTCTGCACACCGACAATGATGAATATACGAATTTCCGTGTAAAGGAATTCGGACTCAAAACCAAGTCCCGCACGCAGGTTGAACTCTTCAGCCTTCATCTGACCAATGAATTACTCAGCAAAATCTTCTGGGCGCTTAAAGACACTGACATCGCTTTAGAGCCATCCAAACTTGGCACGTATGAATGGCGACAAACGTTCTATCACAAGATCACAGGCCAAAGTTACTTTTGCGAATGCTTCCGAGAGGCAATCACGAAAAAAGGTGACGAGAGGCTGCTTCGTGATTCACCACACCTGACACAAGCACTCGAAATGCAATGGTTTAAGCGCGATATTTGCCACCTATGCACGCACACGCCATCCGATCTCTTCTTTTGCTCGCCGATGTACGGCTCTGAATTTAAAGTCCGCTACGGGTCGTACATTCGCAAATTTGAAATCGAACAGGAATGCAGTGAAAGGGATGCAGAAAATCTGGCAAGAGAAGCAGCAGGGATCGCGAAAATTGGCGAGAAGTGGATTAACGAAACACTGCTTTTTAACTTTATCACTTTACTGTTTGCCGACTACCAAGTACTACGTGAAGCCTCACCACCTTGGCTTAACAAACAACGCTATGACATTTATGTTCCCGAACTCAAGCTGGCCGTGGAGTACCATGGCATCCAGCACTTCAAAGCCGTGCCATTGTTCGGGGGTGAGGAAGGCCTTAAAAAAACCCAAGCCCGCGATAAGGAAAAACTGGCAAAAAGCAAAGCCAATGGCATCACAGTAGTCGAATTTACCTGCGACGACAACCTCAGCGAGACGCTCATCAAAAAGCGACTGAAGCCATTTCTAAAACCTTAAAGCGTATAGCCACCACCCGCTGGCTTTGCACTCAGGTATTTTCTGTCGAACAGAAAAGACTGACTAACACGCTTAATATCAGTCTCTGACACACCACACTCTCTGTACAAATCACGCCAGTGCTTCACAACAGTTTGAAGCTGTCGTATCTCATCCTGAGCCTGCTCTTTGGTCAGGCCGTGGTATGGCGCAGCACTGACCAGATTATCCAGCGTACCCGCTCTGCCTGATTTACCAATAACCAGTGAGTGAATGCCGATATTCGTCAACTGAGGAACAATATCAAAAGCTGGCGATAACCGATAATATTGCGATTCCTCACACTTCATCAGTCCGTGATTTTTGGCATGATCGTCCGTATTGCCGACCAGCACATTATAGGCACAACGCCTGAACAGAGCCTTCCGGTCAACCTCAGGCTCTTTCGAAATAGACTGTATAAGCCCGCTCAGATGAGTATAACTATAAGGTGACGTGACACTATGATCATCAGGATTAACCTTCATCGGCAAGAGTGAGTTTACACTAAGGTAATGTCGGCAGTGCCCCTGTGCATTTCTGTCGAACCGCTTTACCATTATGACATTCTTGCCCTCGACGCTCAGCAACTTAGTTTCTGGCACCACAATACCAGCCTTTCTCGCCATTCGCATGGTAGCATGCTCAATAACTGCCTGATCTATCTCATCATCTGCGCGATTAAACTTTGCAAGATAAAGCTCTCCATCAATCACGATGGTTGCCTTGGGTCGCGCCCCGCCCAGAGAACTACCGTCCAACAACATCTCTCTGAATGCCTGCGGCAATTCTTCAGCCTCACCCAATACCGAATCCACCGCACTCAGCAGTCCCGACAAGTCAGACACCTGATTATGCGGCAACATCAAAGGTTTTGAATCTGGCTCGTGAGTAAAGCGAAGCGCACCCACACCACCACCGTTACCTGCCAACAGAAAGCCCAACGGCGTGGATGGCGAATCTTCATAATACGCCATTAATACCTTTCGCCCCCAGCTGTCAGGCCCAGCATCCAGAAATACGCCAAATACACCACCATTCAGCCTAGTCTTGGGACATTCAAAAATCTTTTCCTTAAGAGGTAAATTAATGGGATCGAGAGGAAATGCGTCTGGCCGCGATAAATAACTTTTACCATACACGAACGTACCTTTCTTCTCATGGATATCTATTCTTCCCGCCAGAACATATTCACCATTAAGCTGTACGTGAACATAAGCCTGATTTTCATTCTTAGAAGTCATTATCTATCACCTTTTTATTTCTGATCCGCTGAGGAAGATCAGCCTCCGCAATGGCGTTACCAAAAGCGTCCTTCTCAGGCGCAGCTAAATCACCCACGTCATTTAACATACCCAGCACTTTCAGTACCATAAGATAGGAACCGATAGACGGGGTGAGTGCCCCTTTCTCAATAGCAATCAATGTTGGCTTGCTGATATGACACCGCTTGGCAAAGTCGATCTGAGTTTCCTTTCTGCGCTTCCTCGCAATCCGAATATCACTGCCCAGCTTTTCCGCTACTGCCTGAATATCCATGCCAGCAAACTCTATTGATGCACTTTTCATATACGTACCTTCCTTATCCTGAATCAAGTATACCCCTTAAATAATATATTGTCAATCAAAGTCAAATGCATTTTACCTAAAGTGACATTTGGTGAGATGTATTTTACCTTTTACACCAAAATTCACATTGACTTATTATTTAATTGTGTTATTATATAGTCCTGACTAAGAGAGGTATCCTCTGTGATAAACAACCCCCTTGCACGACACGCTGAAAAACTGGCTGAAATCAGACGAATGATTGCGTATATTCAGCAGGAACTCCTTCCTCGTGAGAGCGACGAAGTTAAGCAGATTGAGTACAAGAAAGTTCTGACAAAGTATCATCAGGAAGCCTATGAGATTGAGCAGATGCTCTCTCATCACAGTGACAAGCGCGAAGTTGCTTAAGGAGCAAACCATGAACATTACCGATTCTTACGTTGAACGCCGCACCGCACAACTTGCCAAGCGCATTGCTGATGCCTACGCCACGCTGGGGCGGAAGGATGGTGAGCAAACCGCTACCTTGTTTACCCAACGCATAAAAGAAAAGGACTACAAGTCCTACGGCGATACCGCCCTGCACGCACTTCATGCCGCCAAACGACTGGCAGCGTACTACATCAGGCATGCCATTCAGTTCAATCCTGCCCGTCAGGCGCGGATAGAAGAAGTGCGTAAGCAGTATGCTGAAAAATGCAAAGCTGAACTTGAAAAAGCGCCGTGGCTAAGTTTCTTCAGCTTTGAAGCTGCCCACGCCAAGCAACTTCGAATCAACTTTAGCTCTCCGCGCAACGCCGCACTATTGAGACTGACACCTACCAGCGATGTGCATGAGGCTGCATGTCTCGCTTAAGATTCTGGCAGGGTGAAAAAATCACCCAGATGACAGGCAACAATATATTTGTTTACGGTGCCAACCCCGAGTTCCGAAATGGCAGGGGCGCGGCACTGGATGCCAGAAAGTTTGGCGCAAAACCTTTCGGTGGCGGGCGCGGCATCGTGGGCAACACCTATGGCCTTGTCACCAAAAACCTCAGGCGCAATTACACTGAACAAGCTACAGGCATTCACTATACCAAGACAGGCAATCGCAGCCTGTCCAAAGCGCAGATCAGAGACAACATTATTGAACTGTACGCCTGCGCCGTTCAACATCCTGAAAAAGTCTTTTTTATCGCTTATAATGCCCATAGTAAAAACCTGAACGGCTACTCACCAAAAGAAATGTGGGAGATGTTTACGGCTGATATCGACGTTCCTTCTAACATCCGATTCCACAATAGTTTTCGGGAATTCTTCTAAAAATGAGTTTACAATAGATATCATTTGTGTTACTATAAGCTCACTGACTAAGAGAGGAAGAATCATGGCTCAACCTACTGGCAAAAGCGCCGTTAATCGTGTCGTTCGCACGCCGATTTTCAGAAAGCGCATCGAGCGTGATCGCACCAAGTTCTATCGCAAGGACAAGCATAAGGCGCAGGGCTTTTAAGCCCGCCCTGCTTGCGAATCCCCCATCCCTGACAACAAAAGGAAAGCTGAGAGAATGAAAGTACAAGGCACGAGCAAAATGGTGTGCGTAAAGCTGGACACCAAAAGCGAAGCAGATAAAATTCAATCTGCCTTCACCTGTGCAACCCTCCCCGACAGAGCCGATGAATTCTATCTGGACACCTCCGACATCGACATAGACGACCCCGAGAATGCCGCGCTTGTTGAGAGCGTATTCGGCAATGAAGTGTGGGAAGATATTGCTGATTCAGTTGTACTGTTTCACAGTTAAGATATTAACTATCATGACGCAGCATTGCTGCGTCAACACAACATCCTACTGTTGTCAATTGCACACAATAACTGTCATAATCGGCGCGATGACTAACGTATTCACCTTCTCCCAGTTCATTGCAGACAAAGACACTCTCGGCTTGCCAGAGGGTGAGTGGCTGCACGAACCTGACTTCTGCCGCTGGCGTTGCCCTATATCCGGTATGGAATGCGTCATTGTCCGAAACGGTGATTTTTTCACGCTTAATGGCTATGTCGGCATCCCTGACAGCCATCCTCTGCATGGCAGCGATCAGAGCACCGGACTATTCAGTGAGTACCTCCCCCATGGCGGACTCAGCGCCTACCACGGCGTGACTTACTCAGGCAATAGTGTCCCGCTCACAGAGCCTTATCATTTTGAACCCGAGTCTTCATGGTTTTTCGGCTTTGACACACTCCACTATCGTGACATGATCCCCAAACTGGAGACCAGCAACTTCCCTCCTGCATTTCGCGAACTCAGCGCCAAACTCAATCAAGGAAAAACGTACAAAAACTTGGATTTTGTGCGCGGATATACAACCAGACTTGCCATACAATTGCAGCAGGCCAACGTGAAAATTGAGGACTTTAAAGATCTGATCAACTCACTTAACTTCCAGAAAGAAGAAAGCTGAACCTGCACTCAACACTGACAATAAAAACACAAACAAGTTGACAATATCAGCATTCCGTGTTAATATAAAATCTCTTTCACCACAGGAGTTATACATGAGTTTGAAATTCAGTGTCAAACTGGGATTTATACCTGAAGAGCAGGAACAGAAAGTCATTACACTGTTGCAGAATGTCGCTGAAGGTATTGATAATACCTATTCTTCATCCCGATCTCGCATCAGTGAACGCAGCGCCACGCTGACTAATTGCTCACAAGCATTGTCCGGTGTGTCTTTGCATACTCAAAAGCCAGCTGAGCCAGATGACACTTACAAATGCATCAGCACCATTTTCATTGACAGTCAGAAAGCCTTTAACAAAGGCTTACTGAAAGATCCCTTCGCCATTCAACAACCTGACTTTCTGGACAGCGAAGAAGGTAAGGCCTTTCTGGAAGCACTGGCGCAGCATATCAACCTGCCAGCAGAGAAGCTGCTTAACCCCAGCATCTCCAAGCTCTGCACTCTGAACTTCAGTCTGGACTTGTCAGACTACACCGAAGAGTTGCACAACAGCCTGAACACTCTGCTGCAACTGACCGACCTGACCCCCCGACCCGCGCAGGCTGGGGCGAAACGTTTCGTCGCATAATGAGCACCACAGACACTAAAATGACCTTGGCGCAAGCCAAGGTCATTATCAACGAAGGTGTTTTGCGTGCCAGTGAACCGGAACAACTGGCCGCCATTATGAATGCGTCAGTACCTAACGCGGCAGCGTTCACTGCCGGTGGCGAATTACATGTTGTTAAGACGCAGGAGGTGTTTGAATACGCCAAATCCCAAGGGGCTGCATTTCACCTTTTAAAAGGCCGGACGTGGTACACGCTGAAGCTCAGCAACACCCGAGGAGACATCAACCTCAGTAAACTTTGCGCCACACCATTTTTGACACCAAAAGATGGCGCTATTGCGCTGTATGCTTATCAAATCCATAACACCATGCCAACCACCCGCATCTCAGTATATTGAGCAAACACCTTGCGATAATCACTCAATATGCAACAATCTTTCTCAACCAAGATAAGGATATCAACCAAAATGAAAAGCTACGTCATACTTTTACTTACTCTACTCTCATGCTTCTCTTATGCAGCAAGCATGACGAAAGCGGAATACAAACATGCAGTCAAAGAACAGCGAAGCAATTATCCGATTGATCAAGGGAATGGCACTTCACTTACTGACTCTTACATGGAAGGTGATACAAACATCATCATCACTCAACTTTATAATTTAGAGAAATCCGACATACAGCAGTCTGATATCGATCAAATGAAAACCCGCCTGACTGATTTCCTAGCCCCAACCTACTGCGGGGTCACAGGTATTGAATCACAAATCAGAAAAGCAGGCGTAGATATTGAGTATCGCTTTGTTGATAAAAACAAAGAGCAAGTGTGGGCCTACACCGCTTCAGAACGCGCATGTCAAAGCATACATTCTCAATCAGAAATTAAAAATCTTCAGGCTGGCGTAGAAAAAGCCTCTTCTCAAATTGAGAAACTAGTCAAATTTGGAAAAGGCAGAGTCACTATATGCAACCTCAGAAACAATTCCAAAACCGTGAAAGTCGGGTTCGCTAACGAACTCGAACAGCCATACATCTTTGTGAGTGCCATAGGGGAGCATGCTGTAAATATTGTTCATATATATCTAACAAGAAATGATATCCACTCACTCCTTAACATTACCAATAAAGCAATCAATGACAGTTCAAACCTCAAAGATATCGAGAAAGTTGAGCTGGCAAGATTCTCCTCAAAAGGTGGCTCTATGCACTTTGTCTCCCAATTCGGCGAGATACGTACTTTCTTCAGCGCCGACGACAGTGTAGATAGCGTCCTAAGCAAACCCGATTTAACGCAGATGAATTTTTGCCTTAATGAAGGGGAGAAATTCTTAGAAATAAATTAAAACAAACTTGACTTATTTGTCAAAATGTGTTATTATAGACCTACTGACTGAGAGAGGTAACACAAGATGGCAATTGCAAACGAAATTATCGCTTCAAGCATCGAAGCAGGCGGCATGATTATCGCAGCGACAATCACCCTGATTGGCCTGATGGTATCGACCAAACGTGTTCTGAGTAACCAGCGTCTTAAACGACAGTTGCTGGTGGCTTATCAGGATCTTCGCGTGATGCAGGAAGTTGAAAGCGTCCACGTCCAGATGGAAATCGGGCGGGGAGAGAAAGAAAACAAGCAGATGGTACGGGATGTGGTTTTCCGCGAAAAAGGCCTGCGGGTATCCGGCAACAATTCACCCGCGCAGGTGGAGCAGAAGCTCAGCCGCTTAAACACCATCGAAGATTAACGGGCGGGCTGGCAACAGGCTTGCCAGCCGTTCCCCGCACAACGTGCTGATGACAGATCAATCAGCCCCAAACCCGAGGTGGCGGGAGGTCTCTCTCTCACTGGTTCTCGCCACCTCACCCTCTTACGGAGTATCTTATGTTGAAATCTGGTGATCCAGCCATCGTTGTCAAAGTCGCTTTTGGCGGACTTCATCGCAAATGCCCAGATGATTTCTCTATTGATATCGACACTTCCGCCAAGGTGTACGGCGCGGGTGACAAACAGGCCGTTGCCGAGAACCAAAGTCGCTCAGCAAAGTACCGCGTAAAGCAAAGCGATATCGGCAAGCAACTCGAATGCACCGATGATACAACAGGTGTACAGCCACACACTCACCACAAGCGCACAGATCCCACTTTATCAACCTATGGCGTGTTTTATGCTGACACCCCTGCTGACACCATTCGTCAAGCTGTCAGAAACTGGCTGAGAGCCGCAGCAAGGCAACTAAACAGCCCACTTATCGAGACGCGCTATCAGGATATCGACGCCGCTGTGGCGCGAATGTCATTCGCATAATCAACATATAAGGATAACAATCATGAGCATTGCACTCAAAATCCAACTGGGTACTGGCACTGTCAAAGGTGAGTTAGCGCCTGTCGAAAAGACATTTCCCAATGAGGGTGAGAAGGACGCTTTTATTGAAGGCGTAGAGCATGCCGTGGACGCTTACCCTGAGGACGTAGACGTGGAAGACGTAGACATCTCAGATCTGTCTGAGGAAGAACAGAAGCAGTTTATGGCAGGCGTAGAGGTTGCTGAAGGCTTTTCCGAGTACGAGGTGATTTAAGACCATGACTTTCGTTCGCAAACATTTTAATCACCACAAAGATGCCATCCCTCGTGATTGCTTCAGTGTCAGACTGGTATTTGCACCCGAGAGAAATGCAGGCATACAGCTGGAACACAAAGCGTATCTCGGGACTCAGGATGCCAGCCTGATCGGAAAAGTCACAGAGCTTCATCCTAAGAAGATCCTTTCAGGCATCTACAACCAGTATTGCCGCGCTGCGTATGGAAGACGAGCGGTAGTTGTGACCGCTACCGTGCCGCTGATTGAAATGACAGCCACCAAACAAGGTTTGCTCATCATGAGAACCGCGATGGAAGAAAGCTTCGCCAGAGAAGCCCAGCAGCTTGCCGAATCCATCGGTGTTGAGGTTGATACCATGCTGGCTGGCGCAACATTTCCTGATGCCAGCGAGTACGAAGCGGCGGTAAATGCTGCAATAAAAGAAAAAGCCGAAAAAGAGGAACGCGATAAACAATATCGATAACAAACAAGTTGACAATAGTCCGCTTTAGTGTTAATATAACCCTATCAACTGACGGGGCTTAATTCATGACACAATACAGCATTAACGATTTCTCTGAAGATACTATCGAGGATTTCGATGCTGCATCGCGTTATGTGGCTAACATGAAAAACGCAATCATTGAAATCTCCGGCTCTTTCTTATCGAAACACCCAGAGCTGGCAGAGGACAAGCTGGTGGCCGACTTGCTAACAAAGGACTACTGCCCTGCGCGTGCAAAGGAAATTGCCGGACTGCTTCGTGATGCAGCGGAACACGCATTTGAACGGGCAGTATTTGTTGTCACTGACCGCCTGATCCGCGTTATCCCGCATGAGAGCGCCAGTCTTCACCTGAAAGACATTACCACCGCAGACGCACTCATTACCTTTTTGCAGAACCGAGAAAAAGAGTACTTTACGGACACACTCTGGTATCCGGACAGCACCTACAAAGACGACATGGAAAGGCAAAAATGGCATCAGGAAATAGTGACAGAAATTGCACCCCGTGCAACCACACTGGCCCGAGACGGATTCCGTGAAGGACTGAAAGTTGCTACGCAGCACTATCTCGAAAAAAAGCAGTTTTACACTATTTGCCGGAATTAACTGACTTATTTACCTTTAGACGTAATGACAATGCCACTACTGAAGCAATGCCTGACCCTGATAATAATCCCTGCACCTGTGCTGGTGGCTATGCTGCTTGTCAGAGCAACAGAAAGCCGTTTGCTGAGTGCGACCGGACTATCAGGAATTATGATAGCTACACTTTTACTGCTCTGCTTCGCCATGATCCTAAGGGAGATATGGCCTGAAAAAGCATCTCAGAAAACCTCTGAATGCTAAAAGCATCCTAACTGAATCTCATGGAGACACACATGGCCGAAACAACTACTGACATTTCGCTGAAACTGTTTAAAACTGGTGACTATGAAGATGCAGCAGACGCCGCGTCCTCCGGAGCGTTATATCCCGTCAACATCCCTGATGATGACTTCACACCATCTACACTGGAAAACACGCTTTCCACTATCCAGCAGGTTGCCAACTTTTTTGGCTACAGTAGCAACGAGTCCGAAGTAGTTCTGGACGTTAATGGCAAATACTACACCATGGAAGAGATCGACGATCTGGCAGACGGTGAACACTGGGACAACCTGCACGGACTGCTCCAGATCCTCAACGCGCCTACTTTATAGGCGCTGAAAAAATCCGGCTCTCCCGAGACGATAAAAAGGCTTTCCTTGTCACCTTAAGAAGACAGAAAGGCTGTCAGAGCCATGCCACCAAAAAGCAACACAGACAGCGCAAGTGCAATCATTACAGTTTTGAGTTCGTGATTAATGCTGCTCTTTGCTTTGCGAACCTTTTTCTCCACATACCCCTTGTCATCGCTGAACCGCTTTTTAATACCAAGCACCCAAACTATTGGCTTAACGACAAATAAATAAACCAAAATACCCAGTGACACGATGACAACTGCCGAGCTGGCTGCTGTAGACTTTTCTACCTCCTTTAAGACAACGGGACGCGATGCTATCTTTTCAAATGCATCAGCGGGAATGGCGACCGAACCTGACGGGATCATTGCATCAGAATATACTCTTTGTCTGTCTATCCATCCTGCCTTGCCAGTATGTGGATTAATATTTCCTTTTGTTGTCCAGTTATTGTTAATCGTAGCATCCGCTTTCGTCCGGTAGTGTGGCGCAACATAAGTACCATCGCTTCGGTGGTATCCCTCTACTTTGACTTCCTCCTGTGCCAGCACACAGACCGCACAAAGCTGAAGCGCCAGCCAAAGAAGCAGTTTTCTGCCAAAATACACCTTTCTACACCCTGCGCGTCAGACAAACGGCGTTATCTGCTCTAGGCTCAACAGACATTGCAGGAGTTCCTCTATTGGTCGCACACTGGATCTTCAATTTGTCTTCTTCGTCTATAACAACATGATACTCCAGCCCATCTCGCGTTTTGAAAATTACTTTTTCATGCGCCTGATCAATCACCAGCGACTTCGGCTTTTCTTCTTCTGAAAACTCAATTAGCTGCCATTGCTTCATTCCGGCAAATGCAGATAGTGGCTTCACAGACTGAGAACCTACGCGCATAAACCCCAGCTCACTATCCTGATCCAAATGAACCGGTCTGACAAAGACTATCTCCGGATCGTTAAATGTAGTAATATCCTGCATCCAGTACCATCCTGACTCCTTCGGTGTTGCTGTACTAAATTCCATAGCAAAAAATCCTCATCTTCAAATGCAAAAAGTGCTCTAAATATCACGATGAACTGCTTTCCATGCAGATACTTTGTATCATAGTCACAATCACGACAACCGTCTACAAAACCCACCTTTTTTACTCACAGGCGTAATTTCAAACCTTTCACTCCAATTAATTAATATCTTATATTATATTCATTTACTTAAATACACTCACTCACCATCCGGCATTGATTATTGATTATAGGGTTGACATTTGAAGATAAATGAACTATTATAAAGAGACTGAATGAGAGAGTATTTATCTGATGACAACAGCACACTTGCACACCATGAACGCTACGGTATCTCAGCCCTTGACCGTCACCGTTTCCGGCGAGCAGGTGGTGTTCTGGGCATGTCAGCGTCTGCGCCGGAAGGCCGGATGGAAAAACACATATTTTGCCGATACCAACAAAGGTATGCTGATGGAGAATGTAGATTCGACACGCGGCAGTGACTACACACGCACCATCCGTCCTCTTACAGAGCAGGATATTGCTACACATCATGCACTGGGTATGATTACCAGTACGCTTAACTGAATATCTCTCACACCACAGGATAACCGGAACAATGAAAAACACACTACTTGCCGCAACAGCTCTTGCCTGCACATTTGTTATAACAGGCTGCGCGAGCCTTGGCTACAGTGGCGAAAATTTTACTCTTGAAGAAGCGAAGTCCCGCGCTACTTCCTCCCAAACCAATCCTGAGGGTTACCTTGCCACCTCCTGCATGAACAGTACGCCTGATAATACCCTGACACTGGACGAGCTGGCAGAAGCGAAGGGGTGGATTTGTGCAGCAGTTCCTATCAACAAAGAGCAGAAAATTTTTGAAAAGTCTTATCGCTCCACGCCCACCTACGAATCAAAAGTGGTGACAGTAAAAACCGAGACAGGGCAGTATGAAGAAGTCAGCCTAGACCAATACGACATCGGACTGGCTATTTCAAAAAATGACTCACACTTCTCCCAGAAACATGCGAGTTTACTGGGCTTTATGACCATGCAGTTCGGTGACATCACTGTCTACTCACCGTCCCTTCACAACTGCGAACTGGCAATAGCACTGGATGACAGCACTTACAGTGAATCTGCAATGACAATTGACGGCTGCTATTTTGAAGTCAGCCGCACAGACGTACCCCGCGACGAATGGATCGCCGGAATCAGGCAGTAAGGATAAATATGAACACGACACCACTTAATTTTTCGCTTCTGAGCACACTGTCCGAGCATAAAGCTGCCAGTGTAGCGCATTGCTGCAAAACAATACTGACACAGGCTCTGGACGTAATCCTGACAAACACACAACTGCATAACAACAGTTCCGTGATTGAGCAGCTCCCCAAAGCTTTGATTTCAGGTGCGGAAAAAACAATGAATAGCTTAAAACGGTGTGGTTCAGTTAACAGCAGCGCTTATATCACCGTCTTTAACAAACAGACAGCTGACAACGCTACCTTGCTCTTTTCCGGATACAGGGCTATTGGCGGCGCACTCACAGATCAATTTAAAGGCGCATTTCTGCCCAACCCTACGACTGAAGCGTTTGCCGCTGCCTTCTTGTTTCTCTATGATAATGTTGATTGGTTTGTTGAGAAACTAACATCAGATGACGAGGAACTGGCAGTACTTACCAATCCTCTTATTCACCCTGAAGATCATGCGCTGACTCGCCCCGAAGCCAGCTTCAATCTTGTACAGGCACTGGGACTTATCATCCAGCGCGAGCTGGATGCAAATATGCCAGCAGAGGATACAGACTGATGCATGAACGATACAAGACTACCGCTAAAAAATGCCAGTATTTCACAGATTGTGTGCTTGCCAGTGTGGATAACCATGCGATGTCCCGCTCGCGACAGAAAAAGACCTACGTGCTGCACCTTCACATGGCACAACAACTGGTGGACTCATTTTCCCATCTGGGTATCGACACAGAGGGGCGAAGCAAAAAGGTCGCTGAAAACTTTCACGGTAGTGTTATCGACTATGCGCGGGACATCGAGACTCGATTCGATGTCAAACCTTTCGCCACCCTACCAAAGCCATGTGGCAAACCTTTTAAATCGCCGTTAACACTCCTGAAGGCCATTGAGGTATACACGAAGCAATGTGTCATCTTGACTAAAAAGAAATCAGAGAAAGCGCGTCAGGAAAGGATTCTGATAAAAGTCAGGCTCGCCATCGCAGAAGTCCGCATAACTGACAGGGAGACCACATGAACGCAACTCCCACCGTTTCAACCAAGACCGTGAAAGGTGACGACCTCGGGTCGTACATCATGACAGAGGATGGCAGTCTGGCGCAGGTCTATCCCACGCTGACAGAAGTCACCGTCAAAAACGGACACATAGCCAAATCTTACTACTTTGTCCACAAAGAGAATGCGAAAGAATTCATCAGAAAAGAACGCGAAAAACTCTGAGCATTTAAGGATGAAGCAGAAATGACCTCACCGAAGCAAGAGCCTTTGTTTACGTTACAGCTGACACCTTCCATGCCAGCCACCAGCTTGAAAAAACTACTTAAAGAAGCGCATCGTATCGCCAGCCTTACCAGCGCTCGTGTCACTTTCACCTGTAACGACAATGAGTATGAGGTGACTACGGACACAGACATCAAAGAGGAGTTGAAACGCTTTAAAAAAGCAAGCAAAGAAAGAAAGGTGTCCGACAAGCCAGATCCTTCCAGCGCTCTGAACACAGACACCTTCGTTCTTGATTAAACTTGTTTACAATAATTATTGAACGTGTTATTATATCGATACTGAACAAAAGACGACTCCCGTAACTAACCTTCAGGAAATAATAATGGCTACCGAATTACAGGACGCAATTGATTTTGCCAAAAAGGCACACGAAGGCCATCTCCGGAAGTACACTGGCGACCCATACATCACACACCCTGTAAGCGTTGAGCGCATCTTGCGTGACGGCCATCCCAGCGCAACCCTTGCCCAGCGTAAGGCCGCCATTTTACACGATGTGGTAGAAGATACACCACACACTATCGAAGATATCGAAAAGCATTTTGGCTATGAGGTCGCAGTATTAGTCGACTGGTTAACTGATGTCTCCAAACCGGAAGATGGAAACCGCAAGGTACGCAAAGCGAAAGATCGCGAGCATACCGCAGCTGCACCGCCTGATGCGCAAATCATCAAGGTATGTGACCTTATCCACAACAGTGCGTCTATTCTGCATTTTGATAAGAACTTTGCCAGAGTGTACCTGAAAGAGAAGCGACTTATCTTAGATAGCATGCGCCGCGAAGTGAAGATGACAACGTTATGGAAACTGGCTGACAACATCATCAAAGACAGCGGCTTTTAAAATCTTTCTTATCAAGCGCACTGAGTCTATATTCACTGGCCTTATGCCAGCCCATTAATCTTTAATAACGCGATATTTGGCCGGTTTTTTATTACCTTATTCCTCAACTCTTGCTTTACTTTTAGTTTAACATGTGTTATTATATAATTCCTGACTGAGAGAGAGCGCACTATGACAAAGCACACTGCACGTAGCCACTTTAAAACCACACTCCAACACGACTCCGAACTGACCAGCTGCATTCGCGATGCCGTAAGCGCTGGCCTGTTTGAGCAAAGTGCCGAATGGATTGAAACCAAACTCACTACCGAGAACAACGAAAGCCTGAATCTCGGCATTCACCTTGATGCTGACAATGGCAGCATCTGGCTAGCGATGGATGCTTATGAATTCGGCTACTTCTGCAACGACACTGGGATGGATACACTGTACCTGCTCAACCTCCAAGAAACACTAAAGGAGCGCAATGGCCAGCCACTGACCCATGAGGTTGTTGCTGAATGCATCAAGCACGGGTTTCGTGAGCTGAGATGCAATAACGGCAGAAAGCCGAAAAGCAATCCAGAATCACTGAGCAAAATAAAGCAATGCGCTCCACACCTGACTAACATCCTGAACGCCGCAGCGCGAGCGACAAACTGGCTCAACAATACACAGAAACAAGGAGTAGCAGCATGATCAACGAACAACAAACCTGCAACACATGTGGCCGCGAGTTCTTCGAGCAGGGCGATGAGAAGCTGGTGGGGCGTCCATGCCCCGCTGTGGATGACTGTCCCTCACACTGGGAAGAAAAAGGGCTGCCACATCCCTGTCATCCTGACGCATAAAAAATACGGATACATCGCAACAATTAGTTTACTTTAAACTCATTTTGTGTTACTATAATTGCATCAACTGAGAGAGGAATGACGGATGCTGAAGCAACTGCAAGTGACTAACGAAAAAAACCTGACAATCAATGTGGTTTATGTTCCCGCTGGCCACGTTGCCCAACTATCCAGCGTGGGAGACCCCTACTCCGCGAAAACAGACATTATTGTTTTTTACGACGCTCGGTTTAATTTTACCGAATTCGGCCAGCATATCTCCCATTACAATGTTGATACCATTCAGCAGTGCCGTAGCGGCATTGATCTGGACGGCGGCGTACCCGAGTGGGAAGTCAGTTTAGAGAACGTCCGTAGCATCCAGCAGTGGCTGGATGCGTAAGGGAGGTCGTATTCTCTCCATGCTGGATTAATTATGACTGTTTTGCTTGACGACAAAGCCGATGCGCTTTCCTTGATAGAGACTATCACGCTTCTTGCCAAGCAAGGGGAATTTGAACACCTGCACAGTGAGAAATACCGGAACATGACCGCCTGTTTGCGTGAGGGTGTATTAAACGAACTCACAAAAAACATTGAGACAGCGAAGTTGAGTGAGGGTTGCGACATTACCGTACCTTCCTACTTTATGCGCTGCGCGGTAATGAACAACCACTTGCCCCTACATGATGCGGCTTTATCGCGACTGAAAAAAGCCACCGCTAGCGCTGAGATAACTGCATTGGGAAGCTCTCTTGTTTTTGCCGCCAAGTACGAGTGCTGGAAGATAGCGACCCCCCTTTTCCACCAGCTCTTCCTGCATATCAATGACGCTGATATTGATACCACCTTTAAAGGCCAGAGAACCGCTGTTTTAGCCTGCTTATACCGCGATCCTGCCGCGATGCGCTCCGCCGCGCTGGTGGAATTCCAAGCATGCCGTCATCATCCATTCAAGTCACAGGTCATTGAGCTTGCCACCGAAAAGCTTAAAGAAACATCCAACACAGAGAAAATGGTGACGCTGATTAAGGCGATCTCAGCGAATGCAGAGGACGTGCCTGAACTCACTCAATCCATCCTCACACTGTTGTTCGGAAAACCCTCTGACGCCATTTTCAGCCTGCCCGAGCAGCACGCGGCCTTCTACCCACAGATAATCACGCGCTATCTGAAAGGCGCGAAGAAAGATATTTATTCTCTTCTTTCCCGTACTGACCTCGCTGACTGGCAACGCGGCAAAATATTAGGCATGGTGACCGCATGATTGTGACCAAATTCAGTCAACTTTCTGAGTTCGCAGCCCGCTCACCGAGTGCTGACGAAATCTTTTCGGTGATTAACAGTTTCGGCAGCCTGCGCCACTTCTGCGAACTAATGGCCAATGAAACTCAGGTTCACACCAGCGCAGCTCAGGCTCTGTGTCACAACCTGCCTGATAAAACGTTAAAAGCACTCACCGCGCTGGTGGCTCAGGATGAATTTATGAGCACGGCGCAGGCTAAGTACTGGATGAGAACTGGCGTCACTGTCGGGTCAACAGCGTTATTCAAAGCAGGGTTAAACGGGTTCAAAAAACGCTTTACTTTTACGCGAAACATACAGGATACGAACACCTTCGCCAAACTGCTATCAAACGCCTTTGACAGCAAGACCTGCTCTTGGGCAATGAAGCGGGACGTTATTCATGCAACACTGTTTTTCTACTACATTATCGGCACGGGGCTTAGCGCTGATATTGAAATAAAGTGCCAACCCTTCCTCATTACCTTTTTCAAACACGCGCCGCAGGAGCAGGTCACTGACATCATTAACCTCATCACAGAGCACGGCACTACTCCGCTACGTGTACAATTGCTCCTGAAACTAGATGCAGCACTAAACAAGCCTGAAAGCGACGAGGAACGGGCAAGGGTAGTAAGCACGTTTCTGGCTCTGGCCAGCGACCTGCCCGTAGAAAAGAAACCACCCCGACTCAAAAATGCTGCCGCCATCTTCGGGGAACTCGAAACCGCTGTTACCCGCATATCTGAGCACCACATTGCCTACTACCCGCGAGTGATAGACATCTATCTCAGAGACAAAGAAGATGACGCTTACTACGCACTTCTGAGCCACCCTGAACTCAGCGACTGGCAGCGCAATATCATCCTGTCCAAAACCCGATAGGCACACTACGATGATATTTGCTTCTTTCGACGACCTGATATCTCTGCCAGAAAAGCCACACTCAGCTCAGGACATTCTGAATGGCATCAACTGTATCGGGAGTGCGCGACATTTTTGTCAGCTCCTGAAAGCACCCGATACCCTTTTTTATGAAAGCGTTATCGAGCTGTGCTGCAACCTTCCGGAGTCCACCATAACCGCGCTTACGCCGCTGGTGGAGCAGGATCACTACATGACAGCCAAGCAGGCAGAATACTGGCTGACTGTCGCTGTCAGAACAAACAATCAACCCCTGCTTACAGCCGCAATAGCCGGATGCAACAGACGAAGCGCTGACATCAATACGCTTCGCCTGATTGACATTATGTCATACGACATCATAAAGGCATCATGGCCAATCCGCGCCACATATTTAGCATTCCTGATAAGGTGGTATGCTACAGACACCTACAAGCGCGACAATTTTGACAGCAATAATCTTTTTGAAGAGAAATTAACAAGCAGCCTGCTTGAATTACTTCTCTGTGCGCCTGAAGAATACATTGAGAATATCATTAAGGTCATTATCGACGGAAAATCCTCTTTACTCAGAAACCTCCTGCTGGCGCGTCTTGACTTGTCAGTCTCACGCGCCGACGACAGCGACTTACGCAAGCGCGGGGTCGAAGCCTTCAAAAAACTGGCTGCAAAACTCCCTGCCGGACACAGTACACCAAGGCTCAAAAGCGCAGAAATTATTTTCGGTAAAGCAGACCTTGCCATCACTCAGCTGAGTGAAGATTATGCCGCCTACTACCCAAGGATTGTTGATGCATATTTAGCCAGCCGCTCGCGTACCTATTACGATCTACTTTCACTCCCTGAATTACAAGACTGGCAGCGCAACACCATACTGGCCATGTTAAAGGACAAATAATGAACTCACTTTCCAAAGAACTAGAGGAAAAACTCGCCTTATTGCACGCGCAAAAGGCCGCGCAATGGCCTGACGGCAATGCCGAGGAAGTGGCACAGCAGGTGTGGAATGCCGCTGCCGATGCCTTAACCACAGAATCCGGATCAAACCTTACGGCCTTTTTGCACTTTCCTGCATCGACCCGCGAATTCCGAAACCTCCTGTGGGACTGGATGGCCGATTTCTTTGGTGAACCTGCGCTGATCAAAGCCATGCGTGGACACAGCAAAAGACCACTGAATGCCCATCATCTGACCTTTCTCACTGGCAGGGCAGTCATGCAAAACAATCCGGTTAAAGTCTCAACGTTTGCCAATCAATTTGCACAACTCGGCTTTGACGATGTACTCGATCACGGCGTCTCCATCATTGCGTTTGCATTTCAGGACAGTAAGCCGAAGCTCGGCATGCTGCTTGCCCAAAAAATTCTTCCTGCCTGCGTCAACAACCGCTTCGCCGACATACCTCAGTACACTGCAACAGAAAGCATGGCAGACAGCTTCTGTGAAACCATCATACTCGCCACCTTTCCCGAAACACAGGCACTCTGCAACCTTCTTACCGATAACATACCTTATCAGGTCAGTCGCTTATTAAGACAAGCTGCTATCAGAATCATCAAGGCAACCGGCAGCGATGAGCACCACAAGAAATTAAACTATTTAATAGTACACCTCTCCTCTGACAGCGTGCTTCGCGACCCCGTGGACAACACCTCTATTCATCCATTGGCAGAGGAAGATACCATCAATACGCTCTTTGACAGCATCAGCACAGAGACACTGCTCTCATTCCCTGATAGTCATAAATTTCTCTTCGGACTTGTCGCCAAAAGCTTCGTCCATCGGTACGCTGATACCTGCGATATATACAATGAAATTTTGTGCAACCACTCCATGGCTCAATGGAAAAAAGACATCTTTCTGACACTCACTTAATTTACTTTTATATTAGTTTGTGTTACTATTTCGGTGTTGTCATTTTAAGGTTAATCATTCATGACGCTACACGCCGAACTCGCCGACAGGATTACTCAGCTTGCCAGTGACGCCAACCCGCAACCTTGGCCACATCCGAATGGCGCGGAGGTCGCAGCAGCAGTCTGGCAAGCCAAGGATAACATTGCTATTGCCAGCTTTTCGGAACAACCTGTGGAGCTATACCACAATCGCGAGCCTTTCCTGCACATCCATTCCGAAACAAATGGGTTTTACCCTGTCCTTATTCGCTGGATGATTGCCTTTTTCGGCTTTGAAAATACCCTGTCTGCTATGCAGCCTGCGCCGGATACCATCGTTCATGCTGACTTCTTAAAAATCGTCTTTGAAGTGGCAAATGAGCACGAGGAACAAGCCTACCTGTTAACACTCCTGCCGCTTCTCAAGCAGCATAGTGCAGACACCCTCACTGAAGTGGCCGTTGCCGCACTTTCCCACGCCTACAGTCCTCAAAAAACCCGAGCTGACACGTATTATATTTCTCTTCAAAATATCCTGCTGCCATTATGCCTGACGCACAGCGGCGGCTTTTTAAGAACAGAGTCCCGCATTCTGCTCCTTGAACACCTGAAAGATATGGCGCACAACAGCGCGTCGGATGCTGAACACTTTACAGAGTGCCTTAGTCTGCTTAGAACACACCGCCATCGGGGGCTTGAATACGAAATCGGCGAACTTCTCCCCGAGAGCACCGTGGATTATGTTTACGATGTCTATGAAACCTCACCTTCCCAAATGATTATGAATAACGCCACACCCGTTGCGATTGAACATTCCAGAGCGCTGTTCTTTACGACACTGCATCCTGATTGTCCGCCTGTTCGCAGTAATCAACTGTCCTACGATATACTTCTTGTGCTTTTCGGCATCCCGACACTCACAAACGTTATTCAGTTTGATGCTCGCCATGCACCTTACTTTAGCGCCTTTGCCGAAGCCTATCTGAGCAACAGCGGCGATAACGTCTCCTATACGGATTTACTCCTGCACCCTGACTTACAAGACTGGCAGCGATCCGCTATCTTGGAACTGATAGGATAACCATGCCGATTTCACTCAGCGAAGAACTGGAGAGCAAGCCTTGTCCGACTGGCAACGAAGCGAACTGATGACATTACTTGTTGACAACTAGATTCATTTGCGTTATTATACCACCTCATTAATAAGGGGAAGTATTCTATGTCAGTGACTCGTTTAGATCCTGCTATCGCCACCGAAATCACTGCCATCATGGCTGCCGATCCGAAAGGAAAATGGCCTAATCCGGATAATTATGACGTCGCACTGCATGTATGGAAGGCTTCAGCACATGCCAAAGTAATTGGCAACGCCGATATACTATCTGAACAATTTCTTCATTTTAAAGCCCAAGCGCTGCACTTCAGCGACAATTTCCTCACATGGGTGGACAGCTTCTTTGGCCGCCAAACATTGATAAGACTGATGCTCACTCATTCCTATCGCTACCTGCGGTGGGACTTCAACCTCTATCTCGTGAAATCAGCCATTAAAAATAATGACGAATCCCGCTTTGATGAATACCTAAAATTATACGCAGATCAGAATGGGTGTCATATAGACCGGATCTTCGAACTGCATTTCCTGCTATTTAACAACTGCAAACCCAGTATACTGACAAAGTTTCAGGATACGATAATCCCGATTTACTTCGAGAACAGACAGGCATACCACTACAACACAAGGGACAACGGACATTTCGAAAACTATGTCAGTAAAGCCATTTCTCTTATGAGCGATGAAGGATTTGAGCAACTCACCGACATAATCAGCAAGCATCGCAACCCTTATCTGGAAGAACGCTGCCATAAACTGGCGTCTTTTACGATAGACAACACTAAAAAGGCGCGGGATAAACACAATGCAGAACGAGCCAAAACGCTCTTTTTCGCCGCCCTGCATGCTGACAGCGAACCCGTCGAAATGACCAAGTTCATGCTAGTAACTCTGTTCGGAAAACCGACGATTGAGAATGTCGTGTCCACTAAAGATCGCTACTTCCCCTACTTCGAAGCTATGGCAAGTGCCTACAGAACTGCCACAAGTCGTAAAAATGCCTTTACCGACTTACTCTCCCACCCAGACCTTTCCGAGGAACAACGCAGCTACCTGATGACTCAGGTAGCTTGACACCGAACCTGAATTTAGTTGACTTTTGAATAGTTTGTGATATTATTAAGTCTGTATTTTACAGGGTATATAATCATGATCAAATCTGTCAATGTCGGCGACAAAATCACTCTCGCAGTGCTTCGCATTCCCTCCTTCCACAGTCAGATGAAGGCACAAACAGAACCTCTCTGGACACGAAGCGGCATTGAGCTGACAATCCATGATAACCAGATTATTGAGCGTGCCGAAAAAACGGCGGCGAGAATAATTAATAACGGGAAAAGTGTTGTTTTCTCAACGATTCATTTATCGACCCCGTTCAGTCTTGCATCTCACAAAAACTATCTGCTCGGCACAGGGTTTGATTTCATTCATCTTGACGCCATTTACCCAGCCGGTACATCTCACGCCACCATACATCAGGACGCGGAACAGGCTGTGCGTAACTATCAGACGCTACTGGACAATGCCGTTCAATCTCTTACCCAGCAGGTGTCCCGCCCGTTTAATGAATTCATTTTGTCTTCTGCTCGGCACGTAGCCTGAGTCCACATGCGGACATCTAGTTGCATATTGTCCAATTATGTGCAATTATTAAGGCAGCTAATACCGGAGTCACCATTATGAGCGCAGAAACACTACAGGCAATTGCCACCGATACCAAAAAGGTTCAGGTTGCCCTTAAAACCTTTTTTCGCATCACGAACGAATGGGAGATGACAACTGCCGAAAAAATGGCGTTACTGGACGTAACCAGCCGAACCACCCTGAATAAGTGGGAGAAAGGTGAAGCAACAAAGATCAGTAATGACCAGATGACACGCATCTCTCTGGTTCTCGGGATTTATAAAGCACTCCGCATCCTGCTTCCAACCGTCAAGCAGGCACATGAGTGGATGAACCGCCCTAACGCACATTATCACGGTAAAACCGCCCGTCAGGTGCTGGCCAACGGGAGTATCGTCTCCCTGTTTGATATGCGCAGATATCTTGACGGGGTACGGGGCTGAGCATGCAGGATATTCAACTTGACTGGGAGCAGGCACATCGCCTGATCCCTTCTCATTTTCCGCCTATCAGCGTCTTTGAGGACGTGGCGGATAACGATGAATTCGATATTCTCTATGAAATTGAATCCCTGACCAATGACCGTCTGCTCGCCGAGGTCGGTGACATCGCCCAGCTTCCTCCGGAAGAGCGTATTTTTGGCAGCGGCTCTACCCCCATCATGGCAGCATTTACCCATATTGGCATCCCCTCCCGTTTCACCAACGGCGAATACGGCGTGTACTACGCCGCCAATACACTCTCAGTAGCCATCGCCGAAACACAACATCATCACTACGCAAAATTCATGGCCGACACGCAACAAGATGACTGCGAGGTTACTATGCGTCAGTACATCACACAGGTAGTACTGCCTGTGGTTGATGTGACAGATGACGACAGCCTGCACTTACCTGACGATTACAGTAAGCCACAGACATTCGGAAAAACGATGCGGGAACAAGGCGTCAATGGCCTGCTGTATCGCAGTGTCAGACATCCACAGGATAATGGCCTGTGTGTTGCACTTTTTCGACCCAAAGCCAGCTCTCCGGCCATCCAAGGCGCTCACTTCCGGTATGTCTGGAGCGGAAAAGAACAGCGGTTCACCGACACGTTAAATATCAGCAAATTCTCAACATAGTAACTTATTTAGTTGACATGTGATAACTTTCATGTTATTATATACGCATACTGAATACAGCAACTGAGAGAATAGTGATGATTAACGATCTGACACCGGAACAACTAAAGCAAATGTCTTTCAGTGAGTGCCAAACCGCGCTTGCAGGGACTGAGCTGGTGGCCTTCAGCTTCAGTGTAACCAGCCATCCTAAGCAGGGTAGCGAAAACCCCAAAATCGAAACCTCGCCTACCGCCTTTGACCGATACCGCAGCAATGTTGGCCCAGCACCAAAATGCGACATTCTTATCGGAAACAGCTCCACCAATCTGGATCGTATCTTTGAAATCAATCCGGACGTTATGACTCTCTCTGATGATATCGCTTTTTTCCGTGGCGAACTAAAATGCTTCGGCTACTGCCTGCCGGAAAATCTGGAGACGGTAAAGCAGGTGTTCTTCGAATACGCCAAGAAAAAACGGGCGGAATACATCGCTCGACTCGAAGCAGAAATCGCCAACCTCAATGCCGCAGATTTAGGCTAATACTGCTGCTGGTGGCCTGAGCCGCCAGCCTTTCAGAAAGGAATTTTTCATGCTTTCAGAAAAGCGCGTCACCATCATGGCTATTCGGTACACGATACTGGCCTTGCTCGCAAAGCGCTTAGGTCAGGATGCTTCACATCCATATTGTAAAGCCAATATCCTTATCACAGTACTCGATCTTCCAAATGAACCTCGGGCTGCGCGGCAATCTTTATGGTCAAAAGAGACCATTACACAATACGCCGAACAGGTGCTGAATGCATGGCTGGAAAGTCCTGAGTACACCACCACGTCCATCAACGAATGGATGAGTGCCAAGGTCGATGGAGACTATAAAGCATGGTCAGAAGGTCAGGTCTCTGCGACCTGACTGACTATCACTCTATTGCTTTCCACTTAGCTCGCTCGCCTTCCTGATGTTTCACGGGATTTATCCTGTTCTACAGTTGACTTTTAATAATATCTGTGTTATTATAATCATATCAACTGAGAGAGGAAATACAAATGCTGAGACTAACAAAAGAAGCGCTTCGCAATGCTGCAATGAAAGCGAATGGTTGTGACGTTGCACTTATGGATAACGCGAAGGCCATCGCGCACTGGATGACCGTGGGTCTGCTGCCATTGTTCGCAAAGACCATTATCCCTGATTCCAAAGACGCAGAAGCGTGGGCGGAGTGGCTCAAAACGACCTGCACGCACTACATCAACAACCCCATAGCAGTTGATTTCCTGTTGCTGGATGCGAGTCACGCTGAGGTGATAATGCCTTACCTGACAGACTTCAATCACAACGCAGAACTTAGCGTCACCACATTAGCGATGCGCCCTGACCAGTCCCTGTTTAAAGTTGCACCTTACCTGCCAAGTGTCACCCTCGCACACATGCTGCTTGAGCATGCCGGGGAGCTGGCATCAGCGGTATTCAAATTCGAAAGCGCAACAGCACTGGATTTTCAGTTTGAATCCAAAGAAACTATCCGCCGCTGGTTTGCGAATCATCTGAAAGCTGTTCTTCGCTACGACATTCTGACGCAATGCCAAGCGCATGCGAGTGCGACGTAAGCCGCTCTTCGCTCTCCTTCAGACACTCACAAAAGGAATGACTCGCATGACAGAATCACTCTCGCAGAAAACACCTGCATCACGCAACATCAAGATCCCAGCGCGTATCACCATCGAAACGCCAACAGGCGTATCTGAAGCACAGCTGGGACTGTGTGGCGATCCAGACTATATGTTACCGGTTCTGGCAGGTATACTGGACAGAAACCTGCCACTGACCATAGAGGAACTCGAAGCAGGCTACCGCCGCTATGTGATTGATGATGTGGTGGATAATCACTTTCGCCGCACCACACCTGCGCCGGAAGGCAAGGCCAAAGTTGCCCGCTTTGACTACCACCTCAGTCTCGACAAGGTACTGACCTTTCAGGCCAACGACATTCGTGATCCGGAAAATATCGGCAACGCTGTCAATCCGCTCAGCGTGTCAGGCATGCCCCGTGGATACAGAGAGAGTGTCAGCATTTCGCTTCACCGGCTCGCGCAACACGGATACCAGCTGGCCAGCTGACCGAAATGATGCGAAGGTGTCAATAGACACCTTCACTCATAAAAGTCACTTTTATTATTATAATAGACTATGTATAATCCTCCCACCGCGCATCTTGCGCTTTATTTACGGAGTATTATTAATGCCACTACCTATCGAATTTGCCCTAATCCCCATCGGCGTATTTGGCCTTAGCGCCTTAGCAAGCAGTATCGTATTTACCAAAGAAAAACACCTGACATTCATCTCTATGTTTGGAAAATACAACAAAACACTTGATGCGGGTATTGGCTTTAAAATTCCCTTTATCACCAAAGTCGATACGTCCGAGTATACCGGACGAAATCAACACCCCGTCTCACTCACCGTAAAAACGGGCGATCAGACCACCCTGACACTGGGTATTAAAATCTTCTACAGTATTTCCGGAAATGTTTCTGAGGCATATAAGGCCGTATACAACACGGAAAGCTACACCCAAGACATGGACTCCCTCGCGACAGACCGCGCTGTCAGCGTGGTAAATGGCATGACGCTTAACGAAGTATTCAGCAGCAAAGACGACATTCGGGAAGAAATCAAACAAGCGCTGGTGGCCGACATGGAAAATTACGGCATTAAGATCTTAGACGTCACCTGTGATGAGCCACAACTCCCCGCAGCCGTTGAAGCCACGAACAATGAGCTACTTATCGCCAAGCGTGAAAAAGAAGCCGCCACTGACCGCGCCGAAACCATTCGCATCACCAAAACCGGTGACGCACAGGCTGACGGTGAAGCCGTGAAGATCCGACTGGGGAAAATCGGTGAAGCCCGTAAGCAGTTTGCTGCCGAAACCACCGCAGCGGTTCAGGAAATGGTAGCGGGCGGCATCCCAGCTGATATCGCCATTAAGTTTATGTCCGACATCAGTGCGCAGGACGCCATGATTTCTGCGGCCAAATACGGAAACATGGTGATTGTACAATCCGGACAGGAAGGCAGTCGCACCATCGATCCGATGCAGGCCACACTTACCGGACAAATGATGGCGTCAGCCAAGCAAGCCAAACCGGACAATGGCACAAAATAAGACTTACCCGCCATTCATTAAATAGCCTCATATCGAGGCTATTTTTATTGACATTAAATATCATGTGTGTTATTATATTCATACTGAATTACACAGAAGGTATATAAGCATGTCACGCATCCATGTTCCATTGATTAAATACACCCTCACGCCTGCTATGCTTTTCAGCAGCCTGTCTGCAAAAAAAGATGCGACACACTACCTGTTCGCAGGTGGCGGTTTCATTGACGGAAAATACGAAAGTTTTTTCGCTGCACCTTCTGACTTCCTGCTGGAACTATGGCGTGAAACACTGGGAAAAGCCGGAGCAGGAGACATCACAAGCTTCGATATCGCAAGCAAGTTGAATGTCGAGCCGGATGATGCGCCACGCCGCATCTACGCCTGCTACATGGACGGGATCGGAAAACGCCAGCTTGGCGTCATCTCCCCCCTTGAGCTGCACGCCCTGTATGAACAAGTCTTGGCTGGCGGCGAACCCGTGGTGCCACTGGGTGAGTTTTCGGACGAGACACTAGCCTATGCCCACCGTTTCTCACTAGACAGCTATAACAGCGGCGAATAACTATTTAGTTGACAATTTCTAAATTTTTTTCGAAAAATGTGTTGACAAATAGCTTTGATGTGATAATATTGAGTCATCAGGTAGGGAGTGCTCCTTACCTCACAGACTCAACCCAAAGCGGGTGGCTTCGGCCACTTGCACCAATACGAGGTAGCAGTATGTGGTTAACAGCAGCAGCTTTAGTCATTGCTTTCATTTTATTTAAACTGATAGCGCTTTACAGAGACGTTCGGGACGTCGATTTATCCGTCCTGCTAGAAGCTATAACCCTTTAGCATTACTACTACCCAGTGCGCAGACTGAACGCGCACACCGGTCTGAGTCTTACCCTTTTGGTAGGCGTAAATCGCTTGCCGATTAAGCTCCTGTAAATCGGGCGCAGGGTAAGGCGACCTTTTAGGACTACATCAGTCACCCTCTCAGTCATCGCACTGATGTAGTCCGCCCCTTAATGCTGCACCGACTCTCTCAGTCAACTTTCTCGGTGCAGCCCCTATTGCCGAGCCAGCGACACCTCTCTCTCAGTCTCCGTGGCTGGTTCGGCACCTCTTCCTGATATCTCTTTGTAAGCAATCCATGTCATCTGCACGCTGACAAAGGCACAAAAGGCAGCATACAGATATGCACCTGTACTAAGCATCGTCGGAACCCACAGCACGTTCATGATAACTAGTGCCACCCTGAGCTTCGCGCCCTGCAATTTGAAGTAGCCGTAAGTAGACAATAACATGCCCAAGATCAGCACCAGTTCGTCCATCCGACCCACCAGCATCCACTGCCCCAGCATCAATCCCATAAAAAATAGCATGACATCGGTGCGTGACGTCCGGTCAGCTGCAAACAAGCGTATTGAAGCCAAGACACTGACTATCGCTGTGGCATAAGCCCCCAGCAATACCATCTGCAAGGCCACCAGCATGTTACAGATGACATTCCCCCAGATGAGTCGTCGGTCACTTACCTGACCCGCTGCCCATATTCCTGCCGCGATACTAAGACAGCCCGACACTTGCGCTACCAAAAAACTCAGTTCCATAATCTAAATACCTTTTTAATCCTGACGCAAAACACCTTCAGAATAAAGAACGCCCCAAGGCGCTCTGCAACTCCCCCGACTGACCTAATGCCGAGAGTACATTTCACCGAGCAGCCATGAGGCCGCAAACGTGTGAGAGAAGCGCACAGGCGCACGATCAACCACCTAAATACCAAATCGCAGTCCAGCTGCGCTGTGTAATCATACAACATATTAATCTGTGGCAGCACCCTTACATCCTGTCGGGGATGGTTTATTTTTTCGCATCATATCTCGCCAGTCCTGCCGGATGACAGGCAGCATCAATAGGCTATTAATGCCGTAGAAAAGCGCAGGCAAATAGGCGTCGTAATACACCAGCACAGGACACCAGAAGCAGTTCATCAGCACCAGTGACAGGCGCAGCCAGCCGCCCTGTAGTTTAAAATAGCCAAACGTACTTATCAGAGAGCCTGCAACAAGGAAAAGCTCTACAGACTTACCGACGAAAAACCATTGCACAAGCAGTGCCGCCATAAACACCAGCATGATATCAGTACGCTGGGTTTTTGATGCAAAGTACAGCCGCGCAGAACTCACAACACTCGCTCCCGCCGTCGCAAAAGCGCCAAGACCAATCATCTGTATTGCCACCAGAATATTACTGATCATAAAGCCTGTTATGAGTCGCTTATCCTCTTTTTGTGCCGACGCCCAGATCCCCGCTACGACCCCTAGCGCACCCACGGCTTGCGCCAGCCAATAAATTAAATCCTGTTCCATAAATACCCTTACAATTTTCAGTGAGCGCAACGCGCTTCGTTATTATACAGAGTTTTAATTATAAAACGCCGTATATTTTAATCAGTTATTTACTTTTACTATTATTTGTGTTATTATGACCTCACTGAATGAGGGGCGTTATGAGCATTATTTCCGAATTTACATCACTGAGCACCCTACGCAAAAATCAACAGATCATGGCGTTTTTCCTGTTGTTCGTGAATACGATGCTGGTGGCTGTGACCGCAACGTTTTATATCGGTCAGTTCGGCGTGCAGGGCGTGATCCTGAAAGACTACGCCATCTCTTTCTTCGCACTGGTACTGTTCGTCCCTGCGCTGGGAAAATTTGCGGTATCCAGTCCGCTTCGCACCTTCCGCGTATCGCTGGCAATGGAATTTCTCTCTGTGGTCGGATATCTGCTGGTAAGCCTTAATGTTACACCGGAGATCTTGCTGCCTGTCGCAACGGTACTTATCGTATCTTCTAACCTGCTGATGCGACCTGTCCTGACGCAGGTAGACAGCCTTGTCACCAATGGCGAAGCCAGTTACTCACTGTTTAAATCAAAGATGGATGCACTGTATACCGCCATCGGGGCGGGCGTGGGAGCGCTGTTTATCCTGTTTTCTCTGCCGACTACACTCTCTATCAGCGTGTACGCTACCTCTCTGCTCATGGCAAGACTGTACAGAAAGAAAGTACTGGAAGAAATTTACCAGACAGAAGGTGATATGGCGCTGTCAGAAAGCCACACCTGACCGTCACATGGACAGCCCTCGCTCTGGATCAACAGGGGATAACCCGAACACCTGCCGCTTTGCATTCTCTCGGATAGCCCTCACGCTGTTTAAGGCCGTATTCATCACGTTATAGTCTGGCGCAGCAATCACATCGTACTCAGCACTGTCCATGCAGCTCAGCGTTCTGACGGATTCCGCTACTATCATCACCTGTTTATACATATCTTCTGTCAGGTTATCCGGACAACCGGATAGTTGAATACTGCGACAAGACCGACCCACTGTCTGCATCGTATCCAGTGCAGTAAGCTGGATAGACTGTTTGGCGTCAGCGTACTCCGCTTTATCCGCACTGATGCATTTATCCTCAAGCCTTTCCATTTGCTTGTCCCATTCTGTTTTAAATATTAACCCTGCGGCGATGACCGCGTTACTGGCGCGGACAAAATCCTGCAACTGCCTGTTCATAAAATACCTCATAAATACCAAAAGCCTTTGCTTTTCTAAATAGTATCACGGGTGATATTACCTTGGACAGGCGACACTTATCTGACTGCTCACAAATCGCACAAGAAAATGATTTAATTTATTTTGTTGACATTGTTTATATATGTGTTATTATAACCTCACTGAAACGCAAGACCACTCCATAAGGAAGCTCTATATGAAATCACACTCTCGCAATATCATGTTCGCAGTACTGACCGCCGCTTGCTCAATGTCCTTTACAGCCACTGCCTCGGCAACGGATGAGACAATTTCTGTGCGTAGCATTACCCAATCAGCTCTGAACGCCCTGTGTTACGCTGCTGCTGAAGATACAAACGCTGCTTATCATGCGCAGGCAACCCGCTTCGGCGTATCGCGACTGGATCTGGCGAAACTGGAAAAGTCGGCTGACTGCAACGGTATTAAGCTGGGACAGGTGGAATCAAACTGGCGAAAGCGTAACGCAGCCTGATCCGAACTTCACTCCGGTCTGTGGCTGATGCAGCATTGCATCAGCCAACCTCATTCAGAAGCTGTTTTCCCAACTATTCTCCTGTTTCTGTTCATTATCCTGACTCCAGTGTACTGCAAACCGCCCGATATGCTCATGCACCGCCTGATTGTCCAGCGTGGCCTTTAAGGCCGGATGAATATCACAAGGCGCAATGTTATCAACCTCAGCCAGCGTCAGCCACACTGCCTCGGTATGCTCGTCATTGAGCTGCACCTCAAAGTCATTATCCACCAGCGCGATATACGTCTCATAAAGGAACTGACGGGCTGGATCGTAATACTGCGCTATACGCTCTTTGTAGCCAAAAAGCGGATACCCGACCTCTTCAAGCACTTCACGCTCCAGCGCTTCCTCACCGCTCTCGTAATCATCTTTACGGCCACCGAAAATACCCAGTACGTTTGGCATCTCGACAATATCAGAACGTCTGCCAAGTAAGATTTTTCCGGATGCCTTACTCATGATCACCGCTCCTACGGCCACATCTGTCGCCTCCTGCATCTGCATTTCCGCTATTTCGCAGGCTTGGCCTGTTGCAGCTTGGCCTGTTGCATATACTTTTCCCATAAATACTCCATAATGAATGCCGTTACTTATACACAGCATTGTAACACAAAAAGCGAACAAAATATTTCATACCTCAACTTATAATATTGACATTAATAATCACATGTGTTATTATAACCCCTCAATCACAGAAGAGAGAATGCAATGTCTGAGAATGTTATCTTTAGCCCTACCAAAGGTTTCTGGAACGCTACTGACGGCTTTGGTGGCTACGCCGAGGATGCGACCTCCACTGAAGAACCTGTCGGCAGTAAGGTTGCCCTTATCAACGTGGACGACGCCCGCGTGGTGCCTAAAGACTTCAGCCTGACTCTGGAAGAGGAAGAAGCATTCCAGCATCTTATCGATGCACTGCGAGGTCAGTACAAAGGCAAGCAGATGGAAGAGGTTCTGCGCAACCATAACCTGCTTCCTAACGACTGCACTGTCACATACTATGAGGACAGCATGTGGCATGCGGATGATGAAATCGTGGCTGAGGAGGAGCTTGCTGACTGGCTCTATGAAAATATCGCGGACACCAAGCTCACCGAGCTGGCCGATGCTCTCAACGCCAATGCAGACGGCTTCTTCTCCAACCTGTACGACGAATACATCGTTCGCACCATCGGTCTGTAAGTCAGTCTGTCGAGATGCTCTGAGCCAAGAGCATCTCGCTTTATACTTGGCTATCCAAGACAGAGCAACTAAAAGATCATTCACTCGGGAAATGGCCGCAACCTGATACGCAGCCTTGACGTGGATGCTGTCGTACTTAGTCAAATCCGCGCTATAGCCAAAAACAATGCAGAAAGGTTCTTGTTTTCTGATTACGAAAAATAACTTACCGGATATCCTGTAAGTCTCAGTTAAATAAGCGCGGAAAATTGTCAATAGTAAATTCGCCGCGCTCTCTTTCTTGCAAAAAACGTTAACCTCACTGCTTTTTCAGTTGACTATTCTTATCGTTTGTGTTATTATAATCACATCAACTGAGAGAGGAAAAATACATGACTGCTACCGCCAGAATTTTCGACTCCGCCCCCGCCTCACAGGCACTTGCACATGCTGTTGCTGCGTGGAATCAAGAAAATGAATCCCTTATCAGCCCTGCTCTGAGTGATACCTATAATGTCACCGCCGCGCTTCAGGAGCTGGACATGATTGAGTTCATCTTCCGTGACGAGCCTCAGCCTATGGTGCTGTTTGTGAGCTTCATTGCAAACCATACTGACGAGATTCGCCAGTATTCTGTTCAGGCCGCAATCTTTGAGCGGGACGAGGATGGCATACTGACCAACTTCATCAAAGAATACTTTGTGAACCCGTCGAAATTCGATTTAATCGACATTTTCACTCAGATTAATGCTGAAGCCCGACTCAAGGGCGACCCTGTTGATGTTATCCACTACAACAAAGCGGATATCTCAGCGAGAAACGAGGTACTGAAACGCAAGGCCTTGTACCTGAATGCGCAACTGAAGTCAGACAGCGTGGCGCGATAAGCGCCTCATCACACACAGGGAACATAGCTATGAAAATCAGCCTGTCAGAACCGGTTATCGAGCAGAGCGAGAACCAAGTAGGGTTTCGCTGTACCGCCACCGTCAGTGGCCGTCCGTTTATCTTTCGTGTCTTTGCTGACAATATCGACCACCCGACACTCCGACTGACCTTTGAGGATGAGCACCTGCAACCACAGGCACTTATCGCTAACCTTGATGGCGATACGGACATTAATGACTTCAGAGACACGCTGACAAGCGTTCTGAGCAAAGACACGCTGACCGTGAGATTCAGCGACAAACTGTCCTTTGAGGCGACATTTGAGGATGATGAGATCGTGTTCGATTTCTGGGAAGCTTCCCACGCTGCCGCCATCAATCTGGACACCCTCACTGTCTACCGGTCTGAGTTTTTCGAGGATTAATGGTCATGTCCGGTGTACAATATCCGGAGCCAGCTCCGGATATCCGGAGTTCATTATCCGGAGTTAACCGATGAAAAATTGCGAATCAACCCCCTGTCCTAGCTGCCCTTGGCGTAAAGCTAACCCTGCGGGCGGGTCGGCGATCCCTAATTTTGACATCAACATGATGCGCAACCTTGCCAGAACTACGGTGCCTCCCAGAGAGATGCCCGAGGCCGATGGTTTCTTCCGCATTATGGCGTGCCACCATAGCAAACAGGGCAAGGAATATGCCTGCGCCGGATACATGCATCAGCAAGGCATGCAAAATATCAACGCCCGCTTGTTTGTGTCGCAGAATGATGTCGACATGCAGAAGCTAACAGAGAACTGCGCAGGAATGGATTTGTACGACAATCTGCATGACATGCTGGCCGATTACGAAAAAGCATTGGAAGAGAAATCGTGAAAGGCATTTATACCGAAAAACCGAAGTCCGGCAAAGGACGACTCGCGTGGGAAAAGTTTGAGCGCGAACAGAGATATCCACCCTACAGCGTCTCCTACTCACCTGCTTACATGTATGAGTACAAAGGCTGGATCTGCGAAAAATGCAGCCCCAGCACAGCACTGCCGCAGTGCGCGGAAAACCTCCCGCACATTTTCTATCACAGCGCCGACCTCTGAGGAATGCCGTGAAAAAGACGCCTGATATAGATACCTTGCGACTGGACACCAACGCACCGCGTATGTGGCTGGTGGCTGTGTTTAACACCACAACCCTCAGCCTGACGATTCAGGGCGCGAAAACGCTACTCAAAAAGAAAGGCTATGCGCCAGATGCTGTGTTTTCATTATCCGACACTCCTAAGTATCCTTCACATATCGTTAATGACCATCGGGCAGCGATAGAGCAGATCCTGTTTACTGCTGACATTGCATACAATGTGGTTAAAGCCAATCCGTTGAGCAATACCGACAACAGCATAACCTTCCAGCTGGATATCCACATCATGCCGCCACAGGGGGAGGCAGTGCGCTTTGGAAGCGCGATTGTAGTGACCCGTAAAGATGCCTATGGCCATGACGCTGTAACGCTCAGCACGCTTCCAGACGCCCAGAGCTTTAACTATAAGCACTTACCTTACGGACACAGGCCGGATAGTCGCAGCCTCGATTGTCATTCCACGCTACTCGTACACTCCTAGTGTGCGGGATAAGCATTAATCTCCTTATAGGTATTGACATTTAATATCGCCAGTGATATTATATCCGTACTGACTGAGAGAGGATACATAATTATGCACACACTGATTAACGCACTACCTAAAAGCTTGGCATTCTTTGCTATTTTTGAGTCCGTTTCTGTTGAGCCTCGCGAAGGCAGCATCCCTCTGACTATCGCCGGAGAAACCGTAAACGCGGTGCCTGCGAAACCCCTGCGCATCATCTGGAACCGAACGCTAAACAATGATGGAAACGTGGAGCTGACTTCCTTCATCACCGAAGATGCAAGTGAAGGCAAAACCCTGCTGAGTGGCCTGATGAATGAAACACTTCAGCAAGCACCCCTCTTGGTTATTAGCGACCATGTAGCTGCGCACTTGCTGAAAGAGGTAAAAACCTGCGGCACAGTTGAGTTCTCTCACGAAGAATACGCCTCCTGCATTAACGAAGCTGTTGAGTTCAGCGTCAACCAGTTTGCATCCTTTTGATTTCAAGGTGAGGCAAGGACTGTTAATTACATACTTATATTGACACATGTGATATTTTATGTTATTATATGAAAATCAAGAATGAAGAGGTTGTTTTTTATGTTTATCGCTGAATCTACTTATCGCGGCACACTTGTGAAGTTGGCCAGAAAGCTGACTGAGAACGACCTCTCTTTTGAGGTATTCCTGCCTGACGAGATGACAGCTGACATGGTTGAAAACCCTGTTCTTCGTGATGCGTATCTTGAAAAAGCCAAACTCCGCGTGGCTGTTCGCTTCAAGGATTCAGTGCAGCAGTCCCTGATTGAAGCACTGAAAGAGGCTGGTGATACAGCCGAGGCTGAGCAGGCTAAAACCATCTTAGGCGCTTTGCTGATAAACGCAGATCTGGACACTCACCCCCTTAACGCTTTCGTCACTGAAAAAGTTGCACGACGTGGCCGTGATCTTGAGCAGCAAATTGCCGCTTATAATCAGGCGCGTGAGCTGGTGGCCGAAAGGTTCGTTGAGCAGGAAGCTGCCATCAAGCGTGAGCTGACAGAGGCGGCAAACTCGGTGATAAGCCGAGAACTCGAAGATCACTTTAATCGTGATACTGTGCGCAGCATTATGAGCGGCGTCACTCAGCCTGACATGCTCAAGCCAGAACTGCTGCTTAGCGGTGATGCACTGCGCGAATACGAAAATCTCATGACCCAGTGCCGTCAAGGCGGTGAAGGCAGTAGTAAACTTCGTGGAGCGTGCAGCAAGATGCTGCGCACCGCAGCCATCGCCCGCCTCAAATCTGAGGGAGGCGTGATGGTTAACGAACTCGTTGATCAGATCGCCAACACCCCCGCTCCCCGTGGCCGGTGCCGCGCCTGATATCGGCACACTAAAGGTGTGCCTCAGAGTACACCTGTATATTATTTAAAACCTTATCCTATTGACTTTTTACTCACTTGTGTTATTATTAAATCTCTGACTGAGAAGGTGATAGATGAGTATTCCAGCATTTACACAAATCAATGTAACAACAGCACCGCTGGGTTTTGTCGTCAAAGAGTCCGGTGACTCTCACGGCTTTACCGTCTCGCTTGAACTCGATAGCGAACAAAAGTCAGCGACAGCAACCATTCGCTTCGAAAACCCTGAGCTGGCAAGTCATAACAAATCTATTGCGTTACCATTCGTCGGATCTGAAGCCTTGAGAAAGGACGATTTGTCGGTTTCGGAACCGCTTTCAGCAAAGCGCCGGATACTTAATTTCGGAAAAGTGTATCAGGTGGAGATATGCCTGCTGACGAACAGCATGTTCGTCAGCCTATGGTTAATGGATGGCGATGTCCCTGTACCTTACGACTTCGCCGAACCCGCTTATAAAATTGCATCCAAGGAGCCTGTATGAGCAACACGAAGGTCATTACGTTTGAAGTTACCATCCCCTACGAGTCAGTGGAGGACGATGGCGTTATCGATGAAGAGTCAATGCGGGACAACCTGTCTGAAGCTATCGAAAATGAGCGCTTAAATGGCGCACTGTCTACCGACGACATCAGCGTGGGCGGGGCAGTGGTAAACATCAAGCATGTAGAGCAAGACTGAAGTGATATTAATAACTACGCCAGTATAAAGCTGGCGTAGAACAACAATACTCGACGACTATCAAAAAGGTTAAATATGGAAGTGACTACACTCACGGGTAAGGTGGTTGCCATTCAGGGAAAAAAAGTTTCTCACTTTTCTTCGACCACCACGGCATCTTACACTCCTCCAACGCGGTACACTCTCGGAGATTTTAGATCCTATACTGATGTCAGTGTATCTGAATCCCACTATCATCGTATTTTTATACTGACCGAGCGTGGGGAAACATCTGTTACCATTCCGGACTCTCTGGATATCCGCGAAGGACACGTCCTGACTATGGTTTACGACACAGAGAGACCGGTGTGGGCGGTTAATGAGACAACGAAGGCCCGTGCGTTCATTAACCAATCCCCTGAAGACCAATGCTTGTGGAGCTACAAACTCCCCAATCTTGTTCCCCCTGTAAATCTTGTCTGGAATTTTCTTCTTACTATCGGCGTTGTGATGATTGTTCACAACTTGATTTACTATTTCTCAGGTTCACCGTGGTACTTACTGCCGATATTTTTCATCATGCCGTTTTCCTTCTACTACGGGATCTTTAACAAAAATATAGATATCTATATTCCGTCCTTGCCCAGATTTAATTCGACGCTGCTTAGCCTGCATCGAAAATGGGCCAGAAGATATCACGCTGCTTATTTCTACCCTATATTATTGGTAATAGTCGCTTCCCTCATCCTCTCGGTGATTATGGAGCATAACCACTTGAGATTTAACAGCAAATGGGATCACGACGCAGCCATTATACTGGGTTACATCTGTTTAGGCGTCATCTTCGCTTTACCTGCCGGAGCTATCCGGCTTGGAAGAACCTCCGAGAAAATCATAGATGATCTCAACACGTACTATCGTCACTTCGAAAAGTTGTGTGGTGCAATTCTATCCAGCGAGGAACACATTGCGGAAGTAGAAAGAGTAAAGTCGTTTTAAACCAGTCTGCGCCAGCCTTAATGGCTGGCGCATCCACTAAATCCGCATTTCATGATATTTCAGATATTCTTCGTAAGACTCGGCGGTAAATAACTTTTCAATAGCATCCAGATACAGCTTCACAGAGTACCGGCCTTTATCATTAAGGTCGGCTATCCCCTGACCGTAGGCTTTCTTGACCACAAGCTGTTCATATTCCCTTCTGTCCTGCATCTTCAGAAACGCTTGAAACTGCTCGACAAAGAACGCATACCCGCTATCAGACAGCAAACTGATGTACTCATTTGTAATACCGTCCTTCGCCGTCTCCTTCAGATCTTCCAGAACGCGATTCTTGTCCTCGTAGCTCATTGAAGAGTAACTGGGTATCTTCTGGGTCGCATAGGTCTCAAAAAGGGCGTGACTACGCATCCAGTCGTCTTTGGCGGCATTAATGATATGCTTGCGGAACCAGCCACCGTAGTTGAAGGTCTTGTCCTCATCCTTCTCTTTCTGGACGGCCTTCATATAAGCGTGCATTTCACGCCCCCGACGAATGCACCAACTAAGATAAGGCATACAAAGTGAACCATCTTCAGTGCGGGATTCATCAACAACTGCATCCAGCTGATTACGCGCAACCCCGAAAGCACCCATCTCTGTTTTATAGGTGGAGAGCGCCACATCTCTCTTCAGTTCACGATTTTTGCTTTCAAAACCTACTTTCCGAGTGATTTTGAATCTCACGGCAACCACTGAAGGCCTGCCTCCGGTTTTGCTGAACTCCTCTTCCTTCTCTAAATGAAACTCCATCTCCGGCGCATCGTTGATGTTGTTGATGGCCACAGAAATCACTTTCTCGTTAAGCTTGCCATAGGAGCGGTAGGAAACCCCGAACATGGCGCGGATCTCATCAAGGTCAAAGTAGTCGGTAACTGTCCTTCCGCTTTGCCAATAATACAGACACGACTCATACAAAGGCGGGGCGTAACGGGTTGTATATCCATTTGAGCTTAAGTTTACTGACAGCGATGTTTCCGGATTCAGGATACGATAAGTCATTGCAGGGGGTACGTGTATTCTGAATGCTCCCCTAATCCTCTTAACACTACTGATAAGCTTCGTGAAGCCGTTCCACTCCTGTGTATCTCCGTTCCTCAGAGCTACGCCCAGCGTGTCGAACCGTAGCGTCTGATTTGACAGCTCTTCAAAGACGGTAAGCACCTGAGTCATTGAGTAATACTTTTTCTTATCGGTATAGCCCATGGCTTCCATTAGTACAGACTCGGGGATATCGAAGGTGGTCACAGCCCCTTCTAAATAGTCTTCAGTAAGTGTACTAAGGCTGCGATGATTGAATGAGGGGTTGCGTAACAAAAAGTTTTCAACAACAAAGAAGGTGATAACGTGAGCGGCCTTAAACATTCTTAGCGTATAGTTAGGGGCAGACAGACCAGAAAGAGCAACACTTTTATTCATTACCCTTTCATTAGGGTCTAAAGAAAGCTGTTCCTTGATAGTGCTTACTTCCTTTGGCAGAAATTCTTGTTTTGGTTTTTTTACTGCATCGGTCACTGTTTTTGTCACAGCTTGCTCCCCTAAGCTCATTTTTAAGTCACTTTATGAGATCTATTGCGATCATGAAAGATCAAACTTGGATTTTATCCCCTTTTAGATCTGACTTTTTTGCTTTAATCCCCTTTTTGATCTGTTTTCTCCGATCAATATGGTGACAAAAGGGGGTGTTCATTGCCAACCGAATCGATACCCTGACAACTGATAATTTTGGTCACTAAAGCCCTACAGCCCCCATATTTACTGACCTTCTTATAATGAAGGCAATATGAGTAAATCACTTTAATGACCAAATTCATCGGATCGCAACCAGAGGCTCTCTCGTTAAACCTGATCGTTTTGGTCATCAAAGTCTTGCCAGATAAGGCGTATACCGACCTCTCCACAAGCCTCCACCCACTTTAATGACCAAATTATTCGAATGCGATATACAGTTTCACCCAGCCGATCATTTTAGTCATAAAACTCCTGAAAGCTCCACCGAAACTGGCCTTGACGAGATTTCTCTCCACGCACAACACCACTTTTAAGACCAAATTACACAAATTTAGTCACCTGCGACAGGCGAGATAAAGAACTGCAAGACAATCCGATCAAACCAGTCATTAAAGAGGCAAATGATTATCACGCAAAGCCGCTCTGAAAGAACTCCAACCTGCACAGAAAGACTTTAATGACCAAACAAGCTAGATCCGGCGTCATTATCAGGCACAGATCGGAACAAACAAGAGAGAAGATACCAGCCAGACCGATCATATTGGTCATTTAAGCGCCCTACTCACCACGACACAGACCTCGCGTCACAGAACCGCATCCCATAGTGGCTTTAATCACCAAATTCACCGAATCTGAGATACATGAACCCCTGCCCGATCATTTCGGTGATAAAAGCCCTACAACCCACAGCAGCACTGGCATCGAAAGCCTTCATAGCGCCTTCAGCCACCTTTAATCACCAAATTCACCGAATCTGAGATACATGAACCCCTGCCCGATCATTTCGGTGATAAAAGCCCTACAACCCTCAGCAGCACTGGCATCGAAAGCCTTCATAGCGCCTTCATCCACCTTTAATCACCAAATTCATCGAATCTGAGATACAGGAACCCCCTGACCGATCTTTCTGGTCATAAAACCCCTACAGCCCTCAGCAGCACTGGCATCGAAAGCCTTCATAGCGCCTTCAGCCACCTTTAGTCACCAAATTCACCGAATCTGAGATATATGAACCCCTGCCCGATCATTTCGGTGATAAAAGCCCTACAACCCGCAGCAGCACTGGCATCGACATCCATCCCAGCACCTTGAGTTCCCTTTAATCACCAAATTCACCGAATCTGAGATGGAGGAACCCCTGACCGATCATTTCGGTCATAAAAGTTCTACAACCCGCAGCAGCACTGGCATCGACAGCCATCCCAGCACCTTGAGTTCCCTTTAATCACCAAATTCACCGAATCTGAGATACATGAACCCCTGACCGATCACTTCAGTCATAAAAGTTCTACAACCCGCAGCAGCACTGGCATCGAAAGCCCTCATAGCGCCTTCAGCCACCTTTAATCACCAAATTCACCGAATCTGAGATACAGGAACCCCTGACCGATCTTTCTGGTCATAAAAGCCCTACAGTCCTCAGCAGCACTGGCATCGACAGCCCTCATAGCGCCTTCAGCCACCTTTAATCACCAAATTCACCGAATCTAAGATACAGGAACCCCTGACCGATCATATTGGTCATTTAAGCCTACCAGAGCATATCGTCAAGGCTTGGCAAGCTGACAAACCCGCAACAGATCCCTTTTGTGACCAAATTTATCGAACTCAACGCGCAAGAACGCCAGACATTAGCCCTATTCATAAATCAAACAATTAATAGCTAAATTACGATCCAGATCGACACATAGCGGTTTTTTACCTCAAAATCCGATCAATTTGGTAATCAAAGCTCTGCAAATACGCAGACTCAGGGCGATTTTTGCTCACTTTTCATCCATTCTGACCCCAAATCTATATTTATCCCCCTTTTTGATCGCTCCGTAGCACGCAGCATAAGTGAGATCGCTACATTGTCAGGCTTTTTCCACTATTCAGATCGGACTTTCCGTGGAAAAACAGATAATAACTTGTGTGTTTTCTGTGAGTTACGAAAATACGATGAAACATCACTGCGATCAGTATAGGGATTAAATTGCGATCTGTCAGGTGTTAATAACCCACTTTATCCACATAAAACCGATCCAAAAGGTCATCTATTGAGATCCGAGAGGGGTATAAATAAATATGTGGTATTATGTATCTATCTGTTTTTAAAGCTATTGGCCCCTATTATTTTGCTGATGCTTTACCCTCTTAGATCTTAATCTTGAATCTTGTGATCTGAATTAGTTTATATTTACCAAGAGCTTTTTGCAGCTACCCTCTCAAGTGTCACTTTGTGATGTTTTAGGAACAATAATCGACAAGTGCTCAAAATTTAGACAGGTTATTATTTCACTAATTTATCCAGAACGACTCTGTATGACGACTTTCCTCCGACTCAGCCTCTTCACCCATGGTGAAGAGACCAAATCCTGTCAAAACAGTATTTAATCCCAAAATGAGCGTTGCATGCATGTAGTCCACCAATGGCGCGTATAAATACAGCAGGAGCGACAACGCAAAAGCTGCCCGACCTAACAAACTCACCAATCTTGGTGGAAATAACGCTTTCTTCTCACCTTCCGGTACGATCACGATTTGCTGATAATCCGGAACGCGAATTATCGCGTCGTTTACTTCTTTACTGCTCATAGCCAACCATAAATACACACATATATAATTAATATATTGTATATTTAATAGGCTGGCATTTCCAGATTCTTTTATTATTGACAACTGTAAATTTATGTGTTATTATAATCCTACAACTTCTGAGAGACAGAGACGATCAATGAACACCAGTGATATTTGCGCAGCTCCGGCCATATTTGTTCCATTTGGCGACAAACAGTTTCATCAGGACGGCCTCACCGCTGCCTCTTTCAGGAATTTCGAAAACAGTCTCATAGCACTCGGTGCCAACCCAGTTTACTGCCACCGTTCTCCTTCTGATTTGATAAAGCGCAAAGCACCTCACTGTCTCAGTGCTGCTCCTGCTAACCGTCAAGGCGTCACAGGGTTTACTCTGGCACTTGAGCCGTATGTTGAGGATGATAAGGCGAAGTACATTGAAGCCATCGCAGACGGCGTGAAAGAGCCTATTGAGCTGCTGCATAAACGTCTTGTAAAAATCGGGGGAACTTACCACCTGCCACTCACCTACCTGTGTCAGGGAATGGATGAACTTGGAAAGGGTCTTATTGTTCTCAAGTCCATGCTGAACAATGTGGAAGAGTTTCAGGCTTATCCCAAACAGGTCGATGGCTTTCACCTGATGATGGCCTATGGCAAATACAACAGCTCGACGTTTACTATTCCTCTATTCTACGCTGAAGATCCCGAAACAAAAGGCGTCACCTTCTATCTCGGCTTTGGCTAATGAAGACATATACTGACAGTGCTTTGAATGACCTAACACACCTAAGCTCAGGTCTGTCAAAGGATACAGCCGATTCGGCCACTGAACTCACAATTAGCCTGACACCACAGCCACAGGGTATTTCAGCGCTCTAAGTATTTAACTCACAATTACCCCGCAAGCCATGTTTGGAGCGGCTTGCGAGGAACCTAATCATTCTACTCACAATTAGCCTGACACCACAGCCACAGGGTATTTCAGCGCTCTAAGTATTTAACTCACAAGTCTGTCAGAATCCACGCTTGGCGAGGCCCACAGGCAATATAATGACTCTACTCACAATTACTCTAACACAATGGATGAAGGGAACTTCATCACCTTAAGTATTTAACTCACAATTACGCCGGAAGTCACGTCTGGCGAAGCCTACAGGTAATATAATGACTCTACTCACAATTACTCTAACGCAATGAATAAAGGAAATTTCAGCGTATTGAGTGCTTAACTCACAATTAACCGATACGTTAAGGACAATCTTCCCTAGTTTTTCAGCTCCTCACTCACATGTTAGTTAAACGCTTATTCAATTGTTAGTTGAGTGATTTATGCATATATTTATATGCAATTGCAGTAGCATAACACCCTGTATTTGTGGGTAACTCTGTTAGTAAGTTGTTGGTATGCTGTGCATAATGTGTGTGCAGTATTTATAATGTAGAGTTTAATACCCACCTAGCTGTGAGTTGTATGATTGTCAGCCTGTGAGCCTGCCCCTCAGTTAATTGTTAGCTAAAATCCTATAAGCTTGTTAGCTGAGTGATTGTCAATCATCCCGCCAAGTCCTGTCCTTATTGGGGTTGACTCTCCCTTACCCCGCGCAACTTCTTTTAGCCACTTTTAACCTGCTTTTACCCTTTAACCATTATTTAGCCTGTTATTATTAGATCTTTAAGATCTGAATTAACTCCCAGCTCTGCTGGCCAAGATAAAAAAGAACTCTACTCACATGTTAGCAGAATAACTTTTTTGCGATCTGCATATCAGATCCACATAGGTGCATGCGGCATGTCTATGTAATATAAAGGTTTTTAGTGGTTTTTAGAGATCTTGATCTGGTCAGTAAAGTCTGTATATTGATCCCAAACAACGAGAGGATCAAAACAATGGCAAAAGCATTAGTTTCTGACAACTACAGAGAAAATCCCAAAATCAATAGTTTTGTCAGGAACTACAAGGATGATTCTAATGCCTTTAAAGATTACCAGCTCTTACCGAGGTTCGTTCGCAAACGCTACAACTGGAACCGAGTTCAAGAAGTAAAAGATACCGTTGTAGAAACCCACACAGAAACCAATGGATGGCACATTACTGTAAGAATAACAGGCGCACCGATAAAGCGCGTTATCGATGGGCAGACAGAAAATATCATCATGTGGCCATCTGACCGAGAAGAGCGCGTTGAGAGTGCAATCATCAAAATTGCCAGCGGCGGCGGCCTTCGAGAGATAACCACAGGATCAATAACAGGCTATGGATCTTATTTTACAGTAGGCATGATCCGAAGAATTACAGGCATGAACGCCAAAGATATCAAGGAGGCCATAGAGGTTCTTCATAAATCTAATTTAGAAATCATTCCTCAGCAGAAATCACCAAAAAACAGCGCAGGTAAGGACATATCCACGGAAGTCGTTATTAATGAAGTTTCCGGCTCTTATCTTCCAGTACGATACACAAGTAAAAAAGTAGGCGTTAACGCACCCGAAGAACAGAGTTATTGCTTATTTCACCCAGCTGTACAACAGGGTATCGACGAGTACTCCTACCGACCCTACAGTTGGACTAAAGCCGACGAACACAACCGATCCCTTACCAGATGGCTGCACAAATACCTCATTTTAAAATACACGTACTGCGCGGAAGGGAAGAGCTTCCACTTTAATCTACGAAGAACTATGAACGACTTTGGCTATTTAGCACAAAGCGAAATTATCGACAAGAAACAACTTCAGGATCTAGCGGCATACATGAGAAAAGCCGTGATGCAGCTGGCGAAAGCTGATGTTATTAAAAATGGCTTTGTCAAGGAATCAATCTCAAATAAGTTCGGCGAGATAGTAGATTATAAATTCACAGTTCAAGGTACAGCCAGCTTCACAAAAGATCAGATTGCTTCCAACAGCGAAGAGAAAGATATTAAAGGACAACTTGAGATGGATTTAACCGATATCTAACTCAGGCACACCATTTCGTTTTTCGGCCTTTTTGACAGCATCAAAGGCATCATACGCCACTTTTTGAGGCTCGTCCTCGTAAGAGCCTGCAAAAATCTTGGAGCCGTATATCTCCTTCTGGATAGCCAAAAACTCTTTTTCTGTAAGCTTTATATATTTAGTCGCCATCCTTCAGCACCTCCAAAATCTTTCTGCATTTTTCATCGGTCATACTGCCATCTAAAAGTGCCTTTTCAAACAACGATACCACTAACTTCTCGCTGTCCGTTTTAGGCTTAAGAATGAACTTATTCTTAGAATAACACGCCTCTTCTTCCATCATTTTCTGCTGAGTAGCATCCAATTCCAGCACCTGACCTAACGCTTTGAGGTAGCCCTGATTAGGATTGCTTTTACCACACTCCACTGCTGATATGTAGGCTGTAGAGACACCAAGTTTATCAGCCACGTCCTGAATTCGCATATCCAGTTCGACACGGCGTTTGCGCACAAATTTTCCAAATCGAGTAACCATAAAAATCCCCAAAAACGAGGGTTTATAATAACGTGAATCTCATATAAAGTCAACTACATAGCAAGATCATTATCCGGCTCTCGAAATGACTCCGGCATGCATTTTTAATCACATCCTCAGCCACGTCTACGGGTTGATTATATTAACCATAAATACCCCGAAATCTACTATACTACATATTAAATCTATCAAAGCATTCTACTAACGCCAAATAATTTTAGTTTACTTTTTCATTGACTTGTGTTATTTTTGTAAGGTTAATTCTTACAATAGGTATTCGCAAAATGACATCTGAATTCATTAAGTATCTCGAATCACAATTAGCTCCAGACTCACCTTTACAGTCTGAGGTTGGTAACATCATTCTGCGCGTTTCTGATAACACTTTGGCGGCTCATCGCATTGCCCTAGCCTTGGCAAAGAAAGCCAAGGAGTATAAAGACGATCAGTCTGAAAAAATTCTCTCTGAACAGTATAGCGACATCAGCTTGGAATTCAGCAACGTTATTTTTTATAATGGCCGCAGTGTTACAAGAGCACCAAATGTTCCCAATAAACCTGCACTCTCCCCCAAAGGAATCGCCAAGGTGATCATAGAAACAACGATAAAGCGGATGGTAAATTGATTTACTTTTAGTTGTTTTTGTGTTATTATGTAGTTTCTGACTAAGAGAGGAAATACATACATGCCAAACTCACACCGCCGACCTTGTATTTTTAATTGCGTACTTAGTGGTACGTTCGCCCTGATAATCATCATGGCCGCTGCCGGACACTTTTAGCAATAATGAGGTTGAAGCACTGGGCTTCAACCTCCCCTTGACCCCCTTTTTATTGTTACACTTCTTCTTTTTCAGACAGGACTCTTTATGCTAGCTATCGCAGAAAGCCGAGCGCAATACATTGACAACTTCGTTAGCTCCGATAGCGCCATGGAAATACGTTCAACCATAACTTCAAAGCTATATGATGTCATTAAACAGGTTTTATTTAAGAACAACACACCTGACTCCATTGATGGGATCAGAAAAGCCTGCCTGAGCACCAAGCAGCAGACCTTAATCGACGTCACCAAGCTGAATAGAGATGAAATCGAAAGCAAATCCACATTACTCAATAGTGGCATTGAGTCATTTTTTACCTTTCTTAATCCTAACGACAGCGAAATCGTTCAGCTTTACGAACTTTCGACCAAAATAAAGTCTGACGCAAGACAATACAGTTCCAGAGTCATCATTAAGAATGACAGAGGGATGTTTGAAACAAACATCAAAATAACCTCTGAAGCCGTTGTCGATGCATCTCTTTTTACTATCCCAAAACAGATTCTTACGATTGAAGTTTCTGCTTACAAAGAAGAGGAAGATGATTTTTTCACCAGAACAAAAAGAGAAACGTTAATTGAGTTCCATGATGACTTAGACACCATAAGCGACAGATTTATCCTTATCGACTTCCTTGATTACCTTAGATGCATTAAAAAACAGAATTTACGCATCGAATACGGAGAATGGCGACTCACGCCATTTAATGAAACTGAATCAGAGATGCTGACTCTCGAAATTCTCAACAAACTCCCCTCTATCTTAACTGATCCAGATGGTTTGACCATGCTATCCAAATCAGTTTTTCTCTATGATTTAAACTTTTCTATCCACATAACTTCCTTAGACCTCCACGACGCGCTTAGTGTTCTGGACAACCTTTTATATTATTACGACGACGATATTCACGTCAGTAAATGGGTAAGTGACTATTTTCAAGAGTCCATACCTGTGACGCTGGCACACTGCCTACTCTCCGCAAAAGACAATAAAGATGTCGATATGATAGCTGGCCACTTTGCTAACAGTCTTTTCGACAACGGCTTTGAAGACAAGCCCGAGTTACAGAGTGCAGAGCGCATTTACAGCACATTTGATAATCTCTTCAACAAGATTGAATACGAAGTAGTCAGCTTCGACAGTTATTTGGACTCAGAAGGCAACCCCGTAGACTATGCCAGCAGACTTAAGCGGTTTTCTGAAAGCGCTGCACCGATAATCAATGATGACAACTGGTAATGAACACGCATTGACACTTGTCGTTTATTGTGTTATTATATTTTCATCAACTGAGAGAGGAATGCCAAATGACTGCCAACACCGCTATCGAGAAAATCAAAGCACTGTTTGAAGACCTGAACGCTACCATCTGCACCATCAAGCCTACAAAGACCTATCCCGAACTCGCTGGTGTCTTCATCAAACTGGCCAATGCCATCCACGCCTACGAAGGTGACAATGACGATTGGATCTATATCGGTGAAGGTTATGAGTGCAGCCTTTCAGAGATGATTCCAGCGGCTTACTGGCATTACACCCAGTGGCATGCAGGTCAGGAATCTGAAAGCTATGCAGCCCTGAGTGCTCTGGGCCAAGTCTACCAGCCGGGATTTGAGACAGAGCCTGATGCAGATGATGACAGCCAGACAGAACAATACTTTGTCTTCTCGGAACTGAATAAGATGGCTGAAGAGGATCAGAAAGCCAGCGCGTAATGACAGGAGGCTGGTGGCTCGCTCACCAGCCTGACATTCTATGAGCGAATATAGCAAGTATTGCACTGCAAACTTCATTCGGGCCTTCGCCGACACCGGCCATGAGTTTCAGCTCTATATCCAGAGACCTTGCCTTGTCGGCAGAACTGAAGCCACGTACCTATCAGCTTACGCCAGACGTAAATATAAGCCTGAGTTTATGCTTATTTCAATGTCTGAGTCCAGTCCTCATGAACGTCAAGGCGCGTAAGTTGTGAGTCTTCCAGCCACCTACACTGGACTGTCGGACAAGACCACTGAAACAGACTTAGAGAATATCGGGACGTTGCTATTTTCAGCCAATGAATACTCGATCATCACCTCTCTGGTGTCGGTGGAGCATCTGCGACGCAACCTTGTTATCAACACCATGAGCAATGCCAATGAAGCGTGTCGCGTAAAAACGTTCTCTGACTTTGAAGGACAAGGCGATCCTGATGCTTACGCCGCCTACCTTAAAAATGAAGACGAAAGAGTCATAACTGCCAACAGAGCGGGGGAGACGCAGGATACTATCTTTTTTTCTATGGGTCGTGTCCATGGTATTGACCTCCTCTTCTTTGACAATTAAGGCAGAATGATTGGTATTTTCCTCATTATTATTGACAGATGGTATCATTTGTGATATTATGTGTGCATCAACTGAGAGAGAACGCATTATGTCTATCGCCTACAGCTACCTGAGCAACACATCCTTCACCGTCACCGTTGACAATGGCAATAAAATAAAGGTGTTCGCGCAAACACCAATGAGCAGTAAAAAGTCCATAGAACAATACCTGAGCACATTCAAGCGCCGCAAGACCAAGCCAGAGTACATGGCTCTGGGATGGCCGAATAGCCTCGAAGATATGGACGGAAGCGCAGTGGTAAAAGTTCCTGAAGGCTTTAGCGGTATTTCTAATGATTCCGATCAGAGCGAGGGAGATATGGAGCAGGTTGGCACCCTTATCCTGAGTGACGGCAGGTTGCACATGCTGACATCCATCAGAGCCATTGAGGATATCCGCCGTGAGCGTCGCTATAAGAAGATGCAGGATGGCAAAATGATGGCAGCTGGCATCAGCGACCCCGAGGAATATAGGCGCTACCTACGAGATAAGGACGAAGAGTACGCCATCAAATACACCAATGGCGAATCCTCGCGTCCGTTCTATCTTTGCGCAGGCTACGAACACGGGCTTAGTTTCTAAAAGGTGGTATAGTGCCACCTCCTAAGGTTATTCAGGCCGAAATCATAGTTGGCTGCACAAGGCAATTTTTATAAACAGAAAATCTTAATCAAAACAAATGGGGTAAGACATGGCTAGTTTATTATTAACACTGTGGGCTATAGGACTGGTTTTTCTACTCTTTCTGGCTCTCGATTATTACATAAATCCGGAGCCGTTTTTCAAAACTGCACTTACAGAATTTGAGCATAAAATCTTTATAGGTTTTGCAATTTCTTTAGGTCTCCTTCTCTTCACCCCGATTGTTTATTTATGGGTGCGCGACATCTACATGGGCGAACCAGAATCATACTGGCTTCTGCTTTCTATCTTATCAGTCGGCCTGTTCGTCGCGATATCAGGTTACGTAGTAAACAAGAAGAATAAAACATAATTTATCTATACACCTAATTTCTTATCAACTGTGACCTGCATGCTCTGGTTAATGTGTATTCTGTTGACATTTGATGTACTATGTGTTACTATATGGGCAGCTAATCAACAGTGAGATTTGTGAGATTTCATTCAGATGCCTATCGCCGCTTTTTCGCACATCATCAGCGACTATCGAAGCTACTATAAAACGTACAATCCTGACGCGCTGATTAATAACTCAGTAAAAGCCGTGATTGATGCCAATTACAGTCATATCACCACGGATGAGTGGGAAGAGGCGCAGACTCATTTGTCAAACTTTACCGGTGAGATGCGGGCAGCAGCGGATGCATGTCTCGCGTCGTTAAACCTGCCTGTTGTGCCGCACAGCGAGGTGGTCGCCGAACTTGAAGAACTTAAGCAACACTCTCCCCTGCCTCTCTCCGAGGTGCCGGAAGACACATGGCACAAGCGGGACGTGCTGACAAAAACGTTCTACCTGAAGGATGATGAAGGCTCCTACACTCCACACTACGCCTTTTTCTATCCAACCGGTCATATCGATGCTGCTTATCCACTTATGATCATTGTTGAGGCCAAAGACTATGAGGTTGCAACACACATGTAGCGACACAGCAGTATTCCTGCTATGGTGGTGAAAATTTCGCCACCCGCACACCACCATGCCTCAGCCTGCCGACTTCCAGCACATCGTTTCCAAACTTGTCTTTGGAGGCGGCGACCTGATTTACAACTCTGTTCAGGATTTCCTTAGCCTTCAAGACCATCCCCTCCCCGCCTACTGGTTGGCCATTGAAAATGGCGAGGCATCACTGACTGAGAATGACAGAATAACGCTGGTGGCTGCACTTATCTCACTAGACCTTCCTCTGGTAGGTGAGCCAAACTTTCTTATCGAGGATGGCACCATCAAGATTGACGTCGACGTTAACTACGACAGTGGCCCAGTTACGCACCACGTCTGGTTTCTTCCTGAAGGTGACGACGACACGACTGACGCCACTTTCTGGATCTTCCAGAAGGACGAGTTTGACGAGTACGGCGGCATGGTTATTTTATAAACTCATATTAGTGACTTATTGCGTTGACATTTAGTTATACTTGTGTTACTATGCGATAACTGACTAAGAGACAAATGAAATTATGAACTGCATATCCACCAATCTTGAAGTACGCACCAATAAAGGCCTTGCTGAAGCAAAAGACAGCACGCTTGCTGAAGCGCTGTCAGGCAAGTTTGTTCAACCTGTTCTGCGCACAAAGGACTACGAAGTACTTCGTACTCTGGAAGTTAACCACGTCGATGAGGAAGGCTGCACGCAAAATCGTATCAGTCACTCCGTGTTTTTCTACAGTTCCGGTAAGGAAGTCGCATTGACCGATCTGACAACACTGGACTTTGTTATCGCCAAGCACTACACGAAATTAAATCAAGCTGCTAAGCAGTGAGACTACCGGTCAGATGGTGGGTAGGCCACCAGCCAGACCAAAAAATGCAAACTTTATATTGACAATATCTATAATCTGTGTTATTATGTAATCATCAACTGAGAGATGGTATCTATGCAACACATTACAACAATAACGGGTAACACAATCACCGCCGACCTCGGCCTGCCCGACCTTGCCGCGACAGTGTTTGATGATATTGAAACCCGATTCGACGACATTTGCCCGCAAAAAGGATCGCAGGTTTCTTCGCCACTTCATTTTTTGGCGCAGTCTCTGCCCTTTGCAACTGGCATTGCGGCCCTGCCCGATCCTGAAGGTAATATCAGGATCTGCATTAAGTGCGATCCGGACTACAAACTGTCTAACGTAGCGCTACGCACGCAGGCTGAAACGGTATTTAAACAGTTTAAGCATCGATTTGTCACAGGCGACGATAAAGCCTTGTATCAAATTGCTGTGGTGTGTGCGGCACTGCCAGACACCGCAAAAGTGATTTTAAAGAACGAACACGGTATCCACCTTCACCATACCCCTGTCTTCAATGACGATGGTGTCGCGGTACTGGAGGCGGACGTGGGTGGTAAGACCCTGACCGTCAACGTAACACACCGTCAGGCCGCTCAAGCGGGCTGGTCAGACACATTCACAGTCTATGTGCGCAGTTGGGACAACTAAACCCAACTGGCCACCCCTACGCGATATACGAGGTATTATATGAACGCAACTGTTTTCATCACCATGAAACGTCTGGTTAACCGCATCCGCGCCATCTACCCTGAGATGCCCATTCAGACCCTGCCCGTCTTTTTGGAGGTCACCCAACGACCCGCAGGTATCACCCCGTCTGAAGTAGCGGATATCGTGGACATGACCCGCGCCTCTGCTGGCCGCCATTGTAATCTTCTGACCAAAACCGCCATGAACAACCGCCAAGGTCTGGATCTGTGCGAGTGGAGAGAGAACAAGGAAGACAGCCGCTCCAAGCTACTGGTTCTCAACAAAAAGGGCAAGCTACTGGCCAAAGAACTGGAAGATATCTTACTGGAACTTAAAAAGTAAGACCGCCCCTTATGCCGCATTGACCTCACGACTTTACTCTATCCTTATTTAGTCGTAAGGTAGTCTGACAAACGGGTGTGGAAGTGACAAACGTGACACACTCGCGCTGTAGCCCTGCATCCGTCGTCACCATGAGGTGCAGGGTTTTTTCTATTATTTTATTGACAGGTAGTAACCTTTGTGTTATTATGCTTTCACTGACTAAGTGAAGGAACAACACCCCATGCCAACCACCAACCTCCTGAACGTGCGCAACATGAAAAGCGCTCTGATGATGGCTATCCGTAACAACATCAAAGCGTTGGTAGAAACCTATGGCGAAGAGCATGGTGGCGTGAAAGCCCTGAATATCTCTGCCTACAATGTGGAGTTCAGCGCCAAGCATATTACTCACATCAACAGCGAGGTAGGTCTGGACTGTGATGGCTACCAGTATAGTTTATCCGCCATCCTCGACTCCGGCGCACTGGATGATGTGGTCGATGCGATAGAATTCACCAAGTGCGACAGAAAAGACTAAGCGCCACGATATTCATTGAGGCGGCGTACTGCCGCCTTCCTGCTTTTCAACCCGAGTAACATTTATGCATTCACCGAAAGATCGTTTTCAAGCCTTACTGCCGTTTTTAACTCACGAAAACATGCTGACCATCATCAACACGCATAACGCCAAATTACTTTCCACGCTGGATATTGATTTGACTGAGTTGCAATGCGACAGCCTCACTGCGCTGTGCGAAAAAGCCGAAGTTCCCAAGACTGACGTCATTTCAGACAAACTCATCCGGCAACTATGCAGTGAATTGAGTGAACGCATCAGCGTGTCCGACATAGAACTCCACGACCCTATCACCGCACTGGAAAGACCTGTCAGGTCAATCGCTCTGAAGGCTCTTTCGCGGGCAGACGTCCTTAAAAACAAGCGCCCTGATGAACAGATAGGCATCGATTGCATTCGTTTGCTCTTTGAACTTCAAACAAAGACTGACACGCCGCCACCTGCTGAATTCTTCGAAGCGCTGTCATCAATATCACTATCTGGCAGCATACTGGATACTATGTGTCAGCACATTGCCGACCCCGAATTTGACAATCCAATCGCTTTTCGTTTTCGTTATGCCATGAGCGATTTTTTGACGCTTCAAGCCAATTTGCCCGCAACATCCATCGACGCGCTTTTCAGCTACCTGCAAGATTCAAATGAAGTCTGGTATGCCACATTTCTTAGACGCCTGTTTATACAGAAGCACCTGACACCTGAATTGCGCCAGCAATTGCACTGTATGTTCCCCTGCCTCGAAGAACAGGCAGATCGGCTACAAGGCTCGCTATCACTTAAGTTGACCGATGATTGAGGTAGAATGAAAGAACAGATTGCAGCTCATTATCTCATGCCATGCAAAGCGTTTTTTGAATTGCTATCAAAAGACATTCGTCCACGCACGGCGATGAAAAAAGCAGAAGAAATCCAGACCACACTGCGCGACAACTGGATGCAACAAAATCCTCTGGAGAGTGATGACGAGACACCTTCACGCCTGACCTTCAGTGGCGTCAGCATCGAATGGAGCGAATCGTCCGGACTTCGTATCGAACCCGATGGCTACGGCCCCCTCCGCATTTCACCGGAAGGCGCAAAATTAGCCATAAAACTGTACGAAGCTGGCCACTGGTTTAGTAAGGCACCTAAAAGCCTCACACCGGTTCCACAAACGCTGACTGACTATGCCAACAGCGGTGAAGCGCTCGCCGAACTGACACGCAAGGAAAATGCAGAGCGAGATGCGCTATGGGAGCAGATGAACTATCCCGATTCGATAAAGCCGGAACAGTTCACCTACAGCCTGTTAAATGAAGTCTTCATTCGCCATTTCGGGCTGGAAAGTGGCTTTCGCACTATGCTAATCGGCGACATTAAAGTGACCAAGTATGTCCGCGCCTACTCTTCCAACTCCGGCAAGACCAAGGACTACGAAGTAAAATTCTCATGGACGGCTCCGGATGGCACAGAGAAGTCGCTGACCAAAGACAGTGCATACACCCAGAATCGTCGCAACGATGCCGAGCGTAATCACGGCCTGCCCAACAGACGCGGGTGGCGATAGAGCGTCAGATGAGTCATTAAATAGCAATGTACTAGCACATCGCTATTTTTTGTTTCTTATTGACAACATGAATCGCTTGTGTTATTATGTTGGAACTGAATAAGGTATTTTTACGAGGTAATATAGAACATGAACGCACGCAATTCTCTGATCATAGCTGCAACCTGCTTCGGACTGGTCGCAACATTTGGAATAGGCGGCCTGCTTTTTGTTTTAGCCATCTGCGCGGTTCTTATCCTCCGTAATATAAACCGGACGTACCGTGAAGCCAATGAAGCTTTTCAAAGAGACAGGCAGTGGCTTTTAGAGAAGAGCAGTACCAGCAAAGGTTACCGCTCACGTCCGGCAACGACCTCTTCTGCCAGTTCCGCTGCTGTGGCGACACCAGCCGAAGCCTCCACCGTTTCTGCTTCTGACTGTTCATCTACCACCTCCTGTGATGGCGGCTGCTAAGCCGCTTTTCCCGACAGCCGACACAATGACCACATACCTATGGAAGCCACAATGACACATTCTTTTACTATGCAGTACCGAGATCCGAAAGCCGATGATTACACCAGAGACAACGCCATTTCTGAAGCCTTTCAGATCATAAAACACCTCTGCAACACGGATGATCTCAAGCAGGCTATCCTTACAGGCAAAGCGCAGACTGTCGACGTTCTCAGGCATAACGCGCAACGCTCTGTAGCCAGATTGCGTAACGCCATGCTGAGCAATGACAAGGGAATGCTGTTAACTGAGGCTGAGATTGTCGCCGATGTCCTGCTGGCCTTTCCGCAGGACGCTGTTACCCGCATGGAGCAGGAAATGATCCGAACCAATAAGTCAGGCGGCAACCTGTTCGGCTGGGTCGAGTACGCTCCGATGATGACCGGTGCCATCTTTCTGGCCGAGAATGCCCAAGCCCTCTGTGAGGCTGTCTGGGCGAATGAAAAAGAGATTACCCTTATCCTAAAAGAGAGATACACCGCAAGCCTGTTTAGTCACGCCGTAGCCAGCCTGCTCTATCCTCAGGAAGCATAACCACCTTTACTGCGCCGGTCACCTCTCTCAGTCCACGACCGGCGCAGTAACCCACTTCGTCAAAACATTACCAACGGGCAATGCTTTCTGTTTACTTTTGTTATCACTTGTGTTATTATGGCCTCATCAACTGAGAGAGGAATCTGGGAATGAAACAGTGCTATAAGCTAATCGACAATCTGACTGCTTTTGACATCACAAGAAAGGCCATGCGCGATCTCGACCTCAAAACACACAAAGTGTGGGGAAGGCTGCGCACCGACTTATCTCACAAAACAGGGTTAAGTGCTCCACACCCAGAGACACTCAAAGTTGTAAACTTTGATTTAATCAGCCGTCGCTATCCTTCTATCGACGCCTTTGATATGGCACTAACAGACGAGCAGATAGCAACTTGCCTCGTTCCACTTATCACTCCCCGCGCAGAACAGGTGTTTGAGGTTATTCAGGATACTTCAGGCAACAGCAATAGTTACAACTCCCCGAGTCGGGTTGAGTTACCAAAGGGCACGCGCCTGCTCATTAAGAGCAACGAGGGCACCAACCGTGGCGATCATTTCAACGAAATCGTCGGCACCGGCAAGAAAGTTTCTGTTTTTGAAGGCCGCTCCTTCCACCCTTATGATGTAATCCACCTCGATCCCCGCTTCTTTAAGCTGGTGGCATAGCCACCAGCTTTCGACTCACATAATGCATATGCCACTTGACTTATAGTTTTATGTGTGTTATTATGCAGTTTCTTTAGGGGATGAGGTGTTTTATGTCGGTGCGTGATTTTGTCTTTCAATCTATTCAGAAAATGCAAGATTCTGGTTACGCATTCACCCGCGCTCAGTACACAAACACACTCACCGGAACAAAACAGGCTGTCATTGAGTCTCTGTCCGTTTCGCTAAACAGTGACGGCAATGCGCTGGTGATTTTTGGCGACAACGGCTCATGCAAGAGCCTAGCGTGCAAAGCTATCGAAAGCGCAGTACAAGCGAACTCCGAGTATGAAGTCCGCACCGTATCCATGGGTAATCGAGCCTCAAAGTCTATCGGACGAGCCTTCATCTTCGGGGATGAGGACAGACAGTCTACCGGTGCCACCAGCATCAGTGGCGTACAGAAAGCCTTTGGCGGGGCAGACGCTTATGATGAGCCTTCACTCATCATTCTGGACGAGCCTGATCTGGGCTTGTCCGCAAAATATGCCCGCGCCATGGGCCGATTCATAGCTATGGAAGCCAACCGACTAAAAGACAAAGGCGTTTACGTTATTGTCGTTTCTCATAGCCGCGAACTGCTGAGCGCTTTCCTTAGTGAACTACCCCACCCTGCTTCGTATCTTGGCTTAGACACCGCTACGACACTCAGCGGCTGGCTCTCTGATGACGAAGAAAAGTCTATCGATGACTTACTCGCAATGGGCAAACTCGGGCGCATAAAAGAAATGGCGATAGACAGAGAGATAGATGCCACGCGCAAGAAAAGAGCGCAGCATTCGCGATAAGCTTGCATGGCCTGAACGCCTTTTTTCGCTGATTTCATCCAAATTTTTTCAATGGCCCCCATCACTTTCTCCATTCTTAAGCTGGTGGCATAACCACCAGCTTTCGACTCACATTATGCATAAATAAGTTGACTAAAATTATCATTTGTGTTATTATATGCTTACTGACTAAGAGAGAGGTTCACAAACATGTCTGCACAAACTCCACAAAGCTATATCGGCAAAGACGGCTATGAAAAGGTATTTGTCTCCACAGAAGGCGCGATGAACGCCCCTCGTGACACCGTATGGGATAATGGCGATATTGAGGCATACAGCACACTGGTGCCGTATGATCACAAAACAGCTACCCGTGTTTTCTTCGTCTCCGGCAAGAATGGCGATGAGTTCGGCCAGTTCGCCACCAAAGAGCAAGCTGTTACTCAGGCTGTCAAAGTGGCAGCAATGTCACCCGAAGAACGCCGTGCCATTGAGGGGTAATCCCCTCCACCGACGACTGTCTTTTTTACGGAGTATCTTTATTATGACTATGGCAAATCACGTACCACGCGACACCGGACTCATCCGCACACTGAATGAAGATGATGTGACCTTCTTCCTGACAGATCATGACGGCGCACTTAATCCCAATCCCGAGGGAATCGTGACCCGTGGACTGAGCGCCAGACTGACGGAAGAGGCTGTTGAGGCTATCAAAAGCGCATTGCCGCTGATGTTATCACCGGCTCATCAAGCTGCAATTACCCTGATAGAAGAACAGGTGGTAACCAAAGTCGTCAAACAGAAAGTAAGAGCTTCAGCTTTACTGTCATCGACGCCAGAGAGTGTCAAAAAGGCAGCCCGTTACCGCGCCTGTATCGACATACAGCGGGATATTGATAAAAACAAAAGCCAGTATCAACAGCAACTGCTTCAGCAGCTTACTGTCAATATCAACCGCCTGCTGGCATCTCTGTAAGTAATTTCACGCCGCGCCACTGACTGGCGCGTAAACTTGATTTGTCGGTAATTTAGACATATATTTGTGTTATATTTACTGACAAGAGGTGTTTATGAGCCTATTAAGCGCAGAACTTGCCGACAACAAAGGGATCATCTCCCCTAAATCCATTGCTGATCGATTTCATGTCACATTGCACGAGGTCGCTGGAATGGCAGGCGTAAGCTTAGCTGTACTGCAACGAACCCAACGCGCCCACAGCGCCAAAACGCAAAGCACCCTACGTCAGATGCTGGAAATCCTAAACATGGTAACACCGTGGGCTGGAAGCCCTCTGGCGGCTTATGCATGGTATCGCAGCGAACCCATCCCTGCATTCGGCGGCATCACCGCAGAAAGTGCGGTAAAAATGGGTAAAGCGCAGGCCGTAAAGGAATACATCGACAGCATTGCACTGGGGGGTTATGCCTAAACCTCGCTTAACCTTCAAGAAACCTGTTTCTGACGTATTTACGACTTATACCGGCCATGTGTTCCGGTGTCACGATCCTCGCTGGTCATTCCTGCCGGATTCCGGTGAAGGTGCCAGACTAAAAGGCGGACGATTCAACAAAGTAGGAACCGCTGCGCTTTATACCAGCCTGACGCTTGAAGGCGCGTATGCCGAGGCGCAGCAGGGATTTACCTACAAACCTCAGCCGCTGACTATCTGCACTTACGAAGTCGAATGCAGCGAACTGGTGGACTTAACCTGCGACCACACCTGTCAGATACTGGGTCTCGATCCGAGACTGCTCGCGGCAGGCTGGGCACTTGATCCTTATCCTGTGACCCACAAGATAGCCGATGCGCTTATCAGAGATGGAGTGGCAGGCATTATTGTACCAAGCTTTACAACCACCGCCCCCGCTGGTGCCAAAAATATCGTATTCTGGGACTGGTCAGCCACCCCACCGCATCAGGTAGTCGTGATTGACGACAATGACCGGTTACCTAAAAATCAGGATTCATGGACATAGGAGCGACAGCATTGAAATACCCTTTTATCAAAACAGCTTTACTGACTTTTAGCCTCATAATGAGTGGCATGTCGCACGCTACCAATCCTATCCCTCAGCCAATTAAGCAGGCTCCGCCCGTTTACTATTTTAACCAGTTCATGGGGTGCCTGATGGTATTAGCCACAAGGGCTGATGGCAGTGTGCCGGATAATGCAGAAATGCTGATGATACGTCTCAATGGCGTTGAATCTGTCCATTCTGCGGTCGATAAAAGCGGCCATTTGCATTTTGATATTACCACCATGAGCGGGGCGCATTATGGTGTGAGAATGCCGGACAATGAGCAGGACAAGCATGTCGACTACTACGATCAGTTAGTTTTGGGGCTGCGAAATTGCGGGATGCAGTAGCATTAAATCGCGTTTTTCTTGTTTACTTTTGGCGTTGTTTATGTTATTATTCATTCACCGACTGAGGGGAATATTAATATGCCATACGGCAAGCAGAAAGCAGCTGTACGCCAGTACTTTCAATCTCATTTTGAATTCATTAACACCCACGTCCCTGCTGTCGTGCAGCGTATCCGCGAGAAAAATGGCGACACCTGCACGTTACCGAAAACCACCATCAGCGCCGAACACATTGAGCGCTTTCTGAGCGCCATTGATGCTGCGATTGACCAGATGCTACCACATCAGCCTCAGCTGACGCTGGAGGTAGATTACCAGCCGATCTTTACCTTAGAGTCCATTATCCGAAATACCTTCGGAGACGAGACTGAGGCATTTTGCAGGCAGGCAAAATTTCCCTTTAAGCTTCAGATCCGGATTTATCAGGATAAAGTCAGCATCTTTAATAATGAGATGAAAGTACTGTAAAAGTGTTGACATATGTTATCGTTTGTGTTATTATTTGCTCACTGACTGAGAGAAGGACATACACATGACGCCAACACCTGAGCAACTGCAAATTACACTCAGCCCTTACATCGCCAAACTGGACAGCATTCAAAACAGCGACCTGAAACCTTATCCGAAAGGTGAGGCGCGTATGAAAGCACTGATTGAAGCCATGGTCGCCATGGCGGCAGCCTTCCACTTCCCTGCTCGTGTACAGTATATGTCGACGGGCGAACTCACCTTCTGTGGCGATTTAGGTAAGCCACCTCAATCCGGCTGTGAGCCTTACGGCGAAGCACTGGCGGCATGGCTTAACACCATCCCGACCCGTACTGGCATGGTCGCACACACCGGTTTTGTCATGGCCTGCAACGGGTGGTGCTACATCAACCACTTTGATGCAGAAAGACTGCTGCGCAGCATGGTACAGCCTTCCACAGTATCAGCATAAGGACACAGCAATGAGAAACGAAGAAATACAAGCGATAACAGGGACTGTACTGGATATCGCCGTTGCGGTGGCACTGGATGCACCTCATCACATTGAGCGCAACAATGACAATGAAGTGACCGGCGTATGGGTCGAAGCCGCATGGCTGGCGCAGTATATTCCTGACACCGACGCTGATGCTGGACTGGTGCAATTCTCACCTTCCGGCGACTTTGCTCAGGGCGGCGCGTTAATCAACACCATTGGTGTCGATCTGCGCCAGTACCGGACACCTGACTACGCCATTCTGGATGCGCGGCATTTTGATGCCAGTAAAGGCGATGTACTCAGGACGCCGCCGAATCAAACTCGTCAGATGGTGTACCGCCCCAACAAAAAAACAGACTTTGAAGGTAGTTGGCTGGCGAAGACACCCACCTCTTGCAGTCAGGTCTCATGGAGCCGTGACCGCAATTATACCGGTGACACTATGCTGGTGGCGGCAATGCGCTATATTGCCGCTTTACAGGCGACAAGCCATGATTAATCAGGCGCTGGAGTGGCAGGACGATCCTGCTGATTATGAATACAATGAGGACGAATTCGGCGCATTTTCTGACTTTCCGGTATCGACCACGCCACAGCGCGACCCCCTGTATAGTTAAAGATCATATGGCGATGCCGGATTCGATCCGGCGCTATCATCTTTAACTCATAATACTTTCAAATCTATTGTTGACGCTTGATGTCATTTGTGTTATTATATTTGCATCAACTGAGAGAAAGGAATTTAAACTATGGCAACGTTAATCACCAACAACCCTTCCGCCAATTTTCACACTATCAACTTTGATGTTGACGGCCTGACCTGCAAAACCCTGTACCTGATAGGCATTGCCCTGATGGGACTGGAGCAGCCGACACCCGCACAGCAATACGAAAGTCTGGGCGCAAAAAATGTGAACCTGTTTGATAACCACGATGACAGCGTGACTCTGGCTTTCTATACCGAGGAAGGTGCAGAAGAGGTGAAAGACGCAGTACTGAAAGCTGTAGAGGATTTATCAGCCCGCATAACTACCACTATCACGCATACCAAACTACTACTGGACGCTTACCCTGTCGATGCGACAGTTAACACAGCGCATGAAGGGGTCATGACCGCCTTCTGCGAAGACTACCCTCTGAAAGATGCCAACAAGCGCTCTTCATCGCCTGAATGCACCCTGTGGACAGTCACAACGGATAACGCATTGAACCTTGAGTTAGATATACTCGTTCATACAGACAGCGAGTCCGGCAAGGCAAACGTACACCTGAACATTACAGACACCCTATAGGAGGTCGCATGAAGCCATCAAAATCAAGCATGATAGAACTGGAATCTATCAGCCTTGCTGAACTGGCGGAACGCCCTGCTGGCAGCTACGGGCTTTACATTCAGGCCAAGCGAGAGGATATGGAACCCAGCCTTGTCCGGCAGCGCCTCAGCACCACCGCCAAATCCGTATTCTCCCGTACAGGGCGTACCTGCAAAGTAAGTAAAGTACTGCTGAACCATATCCCTGATGGCAATGAAGAGCCTTCAGCCTTCTTCATGACGAAAATCGAAGTCATCAAATAGTCTGCGCCGCGCCAGCCTCTCTCAGTCAACCGCTGGCGCGGCACCTTTTCTTCTTTGTTTATCCACCCTTCTGCTTCGTTCCTCTCCTGAAGTATTTTGCATTTATTGCACAAAATGAATTGACATATATTATCAGTTGTGTTATTATATCTTCACTGACTAAGAAGAGGGTAACACATGAACGACGTTAAGCACGCAACGCACTACCTGCTCGACAGCGTATGGACACTGGGCTACAAAGAGGTTGGCGAAAAGGTTGAAATCGTCAGCTATGATCGCGACAACCCGATTGGCTACGAAGACCGCAAAAGTGGCAAAATGCTGCCATCCTGCAAGGTTATCGAGGACGACAAGCGCACCGTAAGAAGCGTGAAGATTGACGACAAGACCTTCGACGTCAGCAACCCTGCCTTCATCTTCAGCTACTCAGGGTAGTCACTGTGGGGCGGCGATGCCGCCCTTGCCTCACTAACGCATTTCACTAAAACATCATTCGGAGCCTGCGACGATGAAAATAACCAGCATACCACTGCTTCACACTCACACTGTCACGGTATCAGGCAACATCACCGCCGATATGGTTACGTTCAATAAGCCTGACTCCCTGTGCAGCGAAGACGTGAACAGCTCCCTGACGCTGGAACTGTATCAGCGGGTAACGATAAAGCCGGAGCACATTGAGGCAATCAGACAAGCCTTGCCGAGCGAAGCATTCCGCCCTTACGTGGTCGAGTCACAAGCCATCGGCATGGATAGCGACAAAGGCATGCTACAACTCACTTTCACATTACAAGATGCGAATGCAGATGAATGGACGGACGAGGCGATAAAGACCGTCACCCAAAAGGCCATTGCAGACAATGCGGATAAGCTGAAAGCAGAGGCACTGCGTGAGCTGAACGACAGCTTTCGCGCCCGCATCGACACCATCAATACGCAACAAAAGCGCATGGTAACAGGGTTTCTACGCGCCCCTGCACGCATGCCTTACAAACTTAACAAAACACTGCCGGAAGAGGCGCAGGCGAATATCAAAGCCGCTGAGGCCAGAATCGAGGCACTAGAGGCGGAACTTGAAGCCGCTCATGAGGCGTATAACGATGCGGCAAGACAAGGCTTAATCACTCTTCTGGAAGCACAGGGCGAGGCCGGTAAGGCCGTTATTGCCGACGCCAAACTCAAAATATAAGCCTTTCGCCGTGCCAGCCCCCTCTCTCAGTCAACCGCTGGCGCGGCACCCCAACCGTTTATTCTTCTTCATTTTCTGGCGCTACCTTCTCCGCACAAGCCCTTTTCCCACTCTGCTTAAAATAGCATTAGAAAAACACAGATAATTCACAAGCAAAGTGATACGCAAGCGCAGAAGTCCGGGAGATCTGACGCTCACTGCTCAGGCAACTTAAGAAAACTGCATCAGGAATGCTTAACCCGATATTCACGTACCGAGTCCGTGGGTTCCTCTTCGCTTCCACCTCCCACGAGTGTCGGCATGATCCATATAATCACTTTATCCAGCCGTTCAGCCCCGTACCCCTGCTTTCGCCAGTGCCCTCTGCGCCAATGCTGCCGCATCAAACCTTCAGATACACCTTCACTTATTACCCGCTTGCGCTTCTGCGCCTCTGAAAGCCGGACATAAGTAACGGGCAAATGACCCATGGCCCGCAACTGCGACTGCGCCTTCTGTTTTTGCTTGAGTGTTTTTGCATGCAAAACTTTCTCTGTGAGCGCTGTTGGCGCATCCACATTATAGGCCGTCTCAGAAGGCCGGTAAGCTGACAGATAGCACAGGCAATTAGCCATGTACTCCATGGCCTTATGAATAGCCTCCCTCGCGCTGCTCAAATCACCCGACTCCCGCTTGGCACGAGCCTCTCTGACATCTTTTACGCCGTACTCGCTCAAAATATCATGCGGGGCTACCAAGTCCCACTTTGCTATAATGTCTTTTTCGATAGTCTGATCTATCACTTCACCAAGACCCCCCTCTGCATTTTTATCCATCAGAAGCGCAAAGTAGTCCGAAGGCGAGCGCATCCAGTGCTCAGAAGGGCTGGACGGTTCAAGAACCAGACACACCTGAAGGTAGTGCGTTCTGTCATCATCAATTACGTAGGCACCTATAATGCCTCTCTTTCCCCACATAACAGGCCGGTGAAATTGTATATAGTAAGCACCATAAGGGGATTTTAGCGCTGACAGCGGGATATCACTTGCGCTGGTATTCTCAAGCATCTCCCCGAGCGTTGAATCAAAACAAAAGATATTATTCCCATGTGCAGCGCAGGCTGCACTATACAGAGCCAGCGATATCTCTTTACTGAAATCAGTTTGAACCGTTTCAGGCTCCACCTTTTTCTTCATCAGCTCAGCATTCCACTCTCTGATTATCCTGTTACTCACCATGCTTGCACCCATCTGTGTACCCCCATGAGAGACATGCGCGTTTTTACAAAAATTGAAAAAAGGCCGGTTCTTTTGATACCAAGATGGATGAACAATCATATAATCACCTATTGCTGTTGTTTTGTTTTTCGAACTTCAGTTACGTTAAAGTCAATAAAAGGCATCTCAAGCTAAAGTTATTTTCAGCAATTATTTTGCCCTACACTTTAATAAAGTCTACGAAGTCAAAAAGCGAACATTTTTCTGAATTTATTTGCACGCTCTTCTTATTTTCCGGCGACTGAGAACTGACAGCCAGTGAAAAACGCTTTTTTTTAAAACAGAAATTCTGTTGACATATAATATCAAATGTGTTATTATATGCTCACTGACTAAGAGAGGAACGGCAGATGAAAAATCAAGTAACTGTTATCACTGGCACCACTATTTCCGGTGTATTTAAAGCTATTGGTAAGGCAAGTGCTACAAGCCGTGTCGTGGAAGGATTTAAAAATATGGCCGCAGCCCAGCGCTATGCACGCGACACCAGTATGGAGCTGCTTCGCACATATACCCGTGAAGAGACTGCCAAAATGGATGCCGATGCAGCACGCATCCGCAACCTGCCTGTACTGGCAGACTGATCTTATTTCTTAGCTGGTGGATTGAATCCACCAGCTAACTCTTGCGAGGCAATTAACGACATGACGCAGTACCAAAAACGCGGATTTCCTGTTAAACCTGTCGGCTTTAAAAAAGGCATGAGCAAGACACGTATTGCCATGGAAGTCGAAGCGCACCTGAGTCTGAAATTTGATGCACGCCAGCAAACACATCCGGCCTCATGCGCCGAGAGCATCATGCAACGATATTGCGGATTTTGATGTATTTTATTGACAAATAATATTCAACGTGTTATTATATTAACACTGATTGAGAGGATAACATCATGAATACTCCACACCCTGATATGAAATACACGCTGCAAACCACTGCGGGAAAAAATACTTTTGCGGTATTGGCCATGACAGACTTTCACGGTGCCCCAACGTATGATCAGCACCGCATCATGACCGCCCTCACCAGTGCGCTGGAGGCGGGCCTGTTCTACAACACCGACGTGTATGCCCATGCCCGTGAGCAACTGTTAGATCTCGTGCCGCAGCATGTTCACGACAGCTACGAAGGCAAAAACGAAGGCGGCGTCTTCGGGATGGACTTCTACTACGCCCGACAGACTGTTGAAGCGCGATTGGAGCATTACGCCAACCTCATCGCCTACCGCGCCATTGAAGCACTCAGCCCGCTCAAGGTCGGTGATGCGTTCAAAAAATTCACCTTCTCACACCACACGTTTTCTACGGTGGTCGTGCGTGGCCTAGAGCCGCACAACGGCGTGATCTTATTTGAAGGCCGCAAGCGTGGCTCTGCGAGTCGCCATCAGTTTGCACTTGGCGCTAATGATCCGCGCCTGCTCAGCCGCCTTGCTCCGTTCGACGTAAAAGGCGACAGCGCAACAACGACGGGCAGCACGATTGTCATCAAAATCGGTGGTAGCCGGAACCTGTTTCCTCTCGTCAGCCTGCCTGCTGCTGCTTAAATACCTGATCCCAAAGGAGCGCGATATGCAATCCACCACACTGCGCACATTACCTCTGGCAACACTACAGGAGTTGCTTGAGCAGTGTGATTTGCCCCAGACCAAGGAAGGCTTACTATCGCGCTTTCAGGTTGCCATCATCTTTTCAGGCAATGACAAAGGTGAAAAGTTTGCCACGCTGGACACGCGGGATCAGGACGCACGCTGGTGGCATGAAAACCGACATACCAAAAATAAATACTGGCGGGAATCCAGCCCAGCGTTGTATTGCTTTACCGATTATTCAGACTCAGAAGAACGCTCTCTGTATATGGTCGCACTTCGTGCCATCAATCCAACCTCCTGCGCCAGACATCTTGCGTTCATAGTCCACAACGAATGATATAAAACTTTATTGACATGCGATGTGTGTTGTGTTATTATGTTTGCACTGACTGAGACAAGGACTGAATGCCATGAAAATTAAAACCATCAATTTCCCCACAACGTCATTACCGCTCTACATCATTGAAGAGGATATCACGCCCGAGGATGTCATGGCAGTAGGTGATATCCCCGTCAACACGGATTTTGTCAGCACATCACCCGTGCAACTTGAGGCGGGCAAACTGTTTACCGTTATGCCATCACTGAAGCCGGTGTTGAACGAATTGATTAAGAAAGCCCAAGATCAGGCAACCATATCTGACTTTCATCTCGACATGGCCAAGAACATTCTGGACGGCATGGCCGGAACATTTACTGATGTGGTTAAAGGAACTTACACCCGCATCGGCTTTCGTCAGCATATCCAGCCGCAGGTGGATGCGCTTAATGCCAAGGTTGAGGCCGAGCATGAATGTTTGACCGAAGCGGCGGTGATACGCATGAACGTCGCGCTGGAACGACTGGTGGAATCTCTGAACAATGACACCTATAACTACACCCTCGACGCAATGGGCGGTCAACTCGATGACTTCCCGATGTCGGACGCCCAGCAGGACGAGGTATCCCGCGAAGCGGCTAAGATCAAGTCAGTACAGGCGCAAATCAAGGCGCTGACCGAAGAACTGCACGGGCTACAACACAACCAGAAAATTCTCCAGCAGCAGACGGTCACAGACGTCCTGTGTAACAGCGCAGGAGAATCTGACAAAGCCGATGTGCATCGTTTCATTCTTGAAGTGCAACATGATGCTAACGAATACGACTCCGGCGAAGTAGAGTTCGACTAATCTTTTCGCCGCGCCAGCATCTCTCTCGGTCAACCGCTGGCGTGGCAACTCACAGCAGTATTGATAACATAAAGTATTGACATGTATTATACTTTGTGTTATTATATTATCACTGACTGATGAGGAAAGCAAAATGGCCAAAGTAATCACACTGCAAAAACCCGACATTCAAATTAACGTCTTAGGCAACAACCTGCAACTCACCACCCGCCCTGCTGAACTGGTGGTTGAGAATGGCAACCTCATCTGCCGAGATATCGACGCCCTTGCCTATGACTGCGAAATACGCGGTTGTATGTGGATTGCTGAGCCACTTCGAGCGTGGGCTGAAGCACAAAACGGCTACTGGGACTGGGAAAATCCCGAAACCATCTCCTTTACTCCTGACACTGAAACCACCTTCGTCGTGTGAGTTTCAGTGCAATCTTAGTCGATGACGCACTGGCGCGATATCGTTTTTACCTGTTGCGCCAACGGGCTACCGCGTAGCCCGCCCCCAGATCACGCAAGGCAAAGAGCATGAACACTGATATTGCATATCCCGAAAAGCCCCAGTCACTTGAGAACAAAGCGACTACCAGCTTTCTCAACCCGCGCCTTTTCCGTCAGTCAAATATTCCCTGCGTGGTCGCTGAGGACGGCGTAACCGTGCTTTTCGCCTCAGACAAGGCCAAGGCAGGCTATTGCCTGATAAACGCCCGTGAGGCCGGTGAGGCGCTTTATCTGACCGTATGCAGCTACCACACTGAGATCATCCCCGTCAAAGCACTGGATGACTATGACGCAGCCAGAAAGACTGCACAGGAGGCACGCCGCCAGCAGGCAAAAATACAACGGGCCGAAGCACTCAAAAACGAGAAGTGTCGCGCCAAGGCACACAACCAGTCCCTGAACATTCCCTTTAAATGGGCACTGGACAACAAGACGGTCTTATCCGGCCTGTCTTACCACAGCTCAGGTGATGGCCTGAACCGCGCCAGCGTCACCCACGTCCGAGTCATGGAGGATTTCAAAGACGGGCGATTCTCCCGCGAGGCTGGCGACTTTCTGTGTGGCAAGGATAACAGCAAATACCAAGGCTACAGCGAACCGGAGGCATGGGAAAACAGCGCCCGTAAGGTAACCTGCAAACAATGCCTGAAGGCGGCAAAACGGTTTCAGTCCTGAAACCTCTGCCTGTACTGATGCAGGCAGTGTGTTAAAAACAGCTCTTTAATTTTACGCACAACCTCCTTTGTGTTATTATGCCTGTACTGACACCCTTGTCATTACAGGTATACAATGAAGACATTCTTAATAGCAGCATTACTTTCGGGCAACACAGCAACGGTCAGCTACCCAGTAAACACACCCGCCACACCAATCCAGTTACAGGTACACCCATGGACAAACAAGGGCATGGCCGATCAGTACCTTGATTTAGCTGAGCAGCAAATTGACATCCTCTTTCAGGGCATCCCCTTTCACTCCTGCACACTCTACCGCCAGAAGGACATGTACCGTTTTTTTGACTGTGATCTGCTGCGCATAGTGGATAACAAAGTGGAAATTGAGCACCGTCACCCGCTGATTCAGGCGATGGCACAAGGCGGGAACAGTCCCGCCCAATAGAGCCTGACATCCTGTCAGATCTTATTCTTGTTGCTCGACCCATACAATCCTGTTTCCCTGATGCCCCTGCAAATACTTTATAAATTAATATTTTATTGACTTAAAGCATCTCTTGTGTTATTATGTGCTCACTGACTGAGAGGGTATATATATGAACAAATTCACATTAGGTATTGTACTGGTATTAGCGGCTTTCACCGGAGTGTCATATTATTTTGGCGGACTCGTGCTGGTGGGATGCGGACTTATCAGTCTTGCATTATTTACAGGCGTAGCCGCACTGGCTATCGGTTCTTTTGATGCAGACGTTGCCCCTGAAGACGCCGAATATGACAGGGAAAACCAGTGGAAGTATGGCCGGTGATCTCCAAATACGTGACGGACACTGCCAATGAATCTGCCTGACGATATCACTGATGTACTGCATGCCCTGCCCGATGCAGTCAATGGCCACGGACTCGGATTCTATTTTGAGGAAGGCGGTTGCTGGGGGTTCGCGCTGGCGATGCAACAATGGCTGTCTGTGCAGAATATCGAATGTCAGCTTATTGTCATGAGCGACTGCATGCACGCCATGGTCAGAGTGGCTGATACGGCTATTGACCATCAGGGTGCCTCGCGGGTGCCTGCATTCACCGCAACAAGCCATGCATCGCTGGTGGCTCAGGCTTATACCTGCGGGATAGACGCTGCAAATCTGACTGTTGATACGGAACTGGCGCAGGAAGTGATCCGGACGGCCTGCGAACTGGCAAAGGAGCGTCATTAAAGCAGTCTGCTGAATTCAACATCACAAAATCACGACAACTGACAGTAAAATTGAAAATGGAGTTACACATGAGAAAAACCTTCAAATATCTTTCAGCCGCACTGGTTGCATTTGCCTCACTGGCGCTGAGTGGCTGTGGCGCTGACAGCCCTGTTTACCCTGACAAAGTAGCACTGAGCGACTGGAAACTGAATTCGTCAGATAAAGGCCAGATCTACCTGATCTCAGAAGAAGAACGGCAGAAAGCCATCAGCGGCATCGCCCAGTACAAAAGCGCCGGTGGTGAATTTCCTCAGGATTATTTTAAAGCCAGTCCGTTGAAAAAAGATGGCGTTTATGATCTCACTCTCAACTCCCCTGTCAGTCTTGACGGTTGACTAAAAACGCAACGAGCGCAACAAAGGCGTGAATTTAAATGCTATATTAATTTGACAAACCCTCATTTAACTGTATAAATTAACAGGTGCAATATGGCGTGAATGTCCACTACTCAGCTTGCCAAAAAACACGGCGTCTCATCTCAAACCATTAGGCGTGATGTCGAAGCGGGTGTGTATGAAAAAGTTGAAAAGTTACCGAGTGGCCATTACCGAATTTTCGTCCCTGAAGGTGTAGTTATTGGTTATGTCAGAGTCAGTAGTGCAAAGCAAAAAAGCAGCCTTGCTACGCAGGAAGCGATCATCAGAGACGCTTACTCTGACGCTGCAATCATCAGCGACATTACCAGCAGCTTTAACTTCCACCGAAAAGGACTCCAGCACCTACTGGAACGCGCAGTGCGCGGTGATGTCATCCATGTTGTGGTTGCCTCACAAGATCGCCTTGCCCGCTCTGGATTCGAACTTATCAAGCACCTTATCGAACTATCAGGAGGACAAGTCACAACACTGGATGACGCGCCTGACGCCGCTGAGCCGTTTGATACAAACACCCTTGTCGGTTTTATTACCAGCTTCTGCAACAGCTACTACGGCAAGCGAAGCGCCAAACGTCGTCGTAAAAGCCACTAAGAAAATACGTTTTTTTCCGCACGATGAAGAGAAGTATAAGCAAGCACTTTTCTTGTACCGCCGCGCCTACAACCTTGCCGTAGAACGCTACCGCGAAGGCACACATCGTGATGAAAAAGGTGAGTTAATCAACCTTCGCCCTTGGGTGAAATCTATCTGCGAACCTGAGCAGAAAGGCGCTGGGCGTGTTTACAACTCACTGATCTGCGACAACGCAGTACGCGAAGCGACGAAAACCTTCGTTGCGGTGCGTAAGAAAAATAAGCAATTGAGCAAAGGAAACTCACCTGCTCAAATGCATTTTAAGTCCCGCCGTGGAGACGTACATTCCTTCAGAATGTGCCGCCTGCCAGCGGGGCTAAACCCCGCCGTAAAGGCGCTGGACAAGATCACACTGACTGAATCTGTACCGCCTGAAGCTGTCGATCAGTCCGTGACAGTTACCTGTAACAAAGGCCGCTGGTTCATCAATGTTCAGCAGCACATGACGCTAAAATCCGAGAAACAAGGTCAGGCTAAATGTGTGAGCATCGATCAGGGCGTGCGAACTTTCGCCACCTGCTACAGCCCGAGCGAAGTCATTGTCGCAGGTGACAATGTAGCGAAAGAAAAGTTATTTCCGCTGATGAAAAAAGTGGATAACCTGCTTTCGCAAAGACAGCGAATACTGAATCAATGTAAGGGCATCAAATTCCCCGACATGCCGCAGTGGGCAAGGGATAGACTAACCTACATTGATAAAACTATTCGCCATCTGAAGTGCAAAAAGGAAGATATCGTCAGGGATCTGCACCAGCGTCTGGCGCACTACCTGACCGAAGAATACGATGTGATTTTTCTGCCGCACTTTCAGACCCGAGGCATGGTAAAGCGCACCAAAGGCCGTGTCCTTCGTCGAAACACTTGCCGCCAGATGTTGAGCCTTGAGCATTACGCTTTCAAGCTACGCCTTAAATGGCTGGCGAAAAAGAAAGGCAAGTTAGTTTTCGACACTAACGAAAGCCACACTTCCAAAACTGTGTCTCACACGGGGCGGGTCATTGAAAACTTAGGCGGCAGAAAAATAATACACGATGAAAATAAACGCATAGATCGCGACATTAACGGCGCTCGCGGCATTTTCATCAAAACACTTTCACAGGCAACTTGAGCCTTAATCATAACAGCGAAACCCGCATTCCCGCATTTTGTGGCGTTCGTTGCGATTTTAATCAAGGGCAAGCATGCAAAGTGGGTGGTTGTGGTAGTCGCTGCGAGCCAGCGCTCAAGAAACATTGCCGCTGCCTTCGATACGGATAACTTTGCCACAACCGACCCGTCAGCAAGTATGTTGCTGAGTCCCGAGGGCGCGACATTACGGCCTGACAAAGGCGCACAATACTTTCCTGCCTCATTCATGAAACATCCGGAACGCATTGATGCCAGCATTTATCGTGCCCTGACCGGTGATAAGCTGTAGATTTATCTCTCCCAATCTTAAGTGCCGCATGAAACCGGCACTTAGCAACCAACCTCAAGCAGTCTGTTCAGGTTAAATCTTTTATTTGACAATCATTCACCTTTGTGTTACTATTGTTCTATCAACTGAGAAGGAACCCAACCATGAGTAACGCATTCAAGCCGCAAGTGCCGACAGAGAATCCTGCCAAGCATTTTCATCAGGTGAATATCAAGGATGTGGTATTTGCCGGACAGGCGCTGGCCTTCTGGAGCAAAGACGCCCCAATGACCTCGCCGGAGGATTTACCTCGGCTGGACATCGAAAAATCAGACATTCTTATCAGCCAGCTTGATGCGCTTAAAACGCTATTGCTAGCCCACCGCGCTTCCCTGCTTGACCGTGACATTATCACCGTCTCGGTTAAAACCAAGGGCACCAAGCGGCTGCATATTGCTTTCAAGCCTACTGAAGGGGATACGGTAGAGGTAGTGTCTTCGTATGTCGATAATGAGATATACACCCCTGACGGCAACCTGCTGTTTGAGCATTACAGCCCGACACTGAAAGACGGAAAGATCACTGCACTGACACGGGAAGGAAAAACCTTTCACCTCAGCGCACCCCTGACCATTCCCGAATAACGATTATGCCGCGCCAGCATCTCTCTCAGTCAACCGCTGGCGCGGCCTCCCCCTTAAGCACACGACCATGACACGAGCACACCGACGCATTAAACTCTCCACCGACTATGGTGACGATGAGACTTTTACTATCACATACAATGGCGATCAGTTTGTCCTGACAGTAGAACCTGAATACCGGCGCAATGGCACGCAGAACTACGATGGCTATTTTCCCCGCTATTGCTCCACAATAGGATCAGCAAAAGCCAGCCTCACACGCTTTATGGGCAAGCCGCCCAATCCGTGGCGAGAAGAAAAGTAAAACCTTGGTGTTGACATGTGTTATCGTTCGTGTTATTATATATCTACTGACTGAGAGAAGGAATACCCATGAAATTAGACGCAGCCACTTATGACAACATCCGGTTTGTTCAGATCAAAGAACCCGTGACAGAAGGCGATATTGAACGCACTGACAATGATTGCTTTCGCCTGTCACCTGAAGCTACAGATACCCTTCAGGCTATCTTTCCGTATTTCAATTGCGGCACCACCCGCCCTGAAATCAGCACACCGGAAGACGCCGCTTCCGTGTTTAACAAGCTGATTGAAGGTATAATCAAGAACACAAACGAGCTTATGTGCAGCGCACTGCGGGAAGCCAAAGGCACCCGTGAAGTGATAAAACACTTTCCTGAAGCTGAGCGGAACGTCATTGCTGCTCTGGAGAAGTCACTGGAAGAAAAAATTCTTTCCGGCGCAAAGTCTGCTCAAAGGGAAGGCGAATTCTTAGAAAACTACCTCTATCAATGTGTAGAGGATTTCATCAATAAACACACCCGCGCTCCTGAGACAGGTACGCTGACAATTCTGACCTTCGGCCATACCCCCGAAGCAAAGGACAATTATATCGCCAAACTGAGCGAAAACTTCGGACTGATTCCTGAAATAAAAGAGCCTGTCAGAGGGCCAACAGGCGCAGGCTGGTACATCCAAATTAACATTGAGTGCAGCCCCGAAAAAGCCGTGAGACTCGCACAATGCATCGAGATTGCGCATACTGATAACCTAAAGTCAGAACACTACGCTGGCCAGTTCATTTACAAAGAGAATGTTCATTCATTCTTCAGCCTGAATCCTAATTTTACGCCACGCAGCCAGCACATGCTCCGCGAGGACGATCAGGCGCTATACATCGACCAAAAAGTCGCTTTTAAACCACTGAGTATAGATTAATACAATGACGCGCCAGCATCTCTCAGTCACCGCTGGCGCGTTACTCTAAATGCATAGTTGACATCACCTCTCGTATGTGTTACTATATATGCACTGACTGAGAGGAATCCGCATGAGCACAACGCGCAAACTTGACACTTACTTTGACAACAATCCACTCGGCGTGGCCGCTGATCACTTCGGTCTCGACTGGGATGACGACATCCTGCCTGTAACCGGTGGCGATCACCATGTGAGTGTGGAAGAGACACGCCGCTGGCAGTTCGGTAACGTGGTCGTAGCTATCTACCGGATGGTATCAGGCCGCTATGAACTGACGGCCTATGCAGCATAGGGGATCACCCCCCTGTCTCATCAGCAACCACCGTGATCTGGCCGAGTCCGGTAATGTTCATCTCAAGGTTGTATTCACCTATTGCGGCGCAGGACGCCAGCAGGTTGACAGCTAAAGCTGAAATCACAGCTTCCTGCGACATCCCTGTATCCTGCGCATATTGATTGATAATGTCATTGATTTGCTGAGTATGATGCAGCTGTATTTTCTCCTGCCCGTCCTCTGCTAACTCAATCTTATCCTGACTCATCCATCTCTCCTAGTTGCTGTGTTTGTCCAGACTACCGGTATTTCAATAGGATTGCATCCCGAAACACCTTCTCTTTTTATTGACATGTGAAATCACTTGTGTTATTATATGTTCACTGACTGAGAGAGAGAATGTATATGACTACTTTAGCAACGATCACCCGCCCTACCCTGACTGAAATCAACGATGAGTACCAGTGCGACACAGCTTACCTGCTGGTAAAGAACGACCCGAATACGCTGGAACTGTTATTTAAAAACCTGTTTGTGGTAGCGCGGCGGTTTCTGGGATTCAGCACCCGTGGCAGCAGCGGCGTATTTACGACCACTCCTTATTCAGACTCGCTTCTGAAGGCCAGCCCTGATAGCCGTAAGCGTCTGGCATGGAGCCGTGAAGGCAACCGGATCATCATCGAACCCAACAGCAGAACCCCTGCTGGCAAAGAAAAGACAGTACTGGTGCTCACTACCACCAATATACACCTGCTCAAAGCCCTGAGAGACACGCAGAAAGAGCTGGACAGGGAAGATCGCACCACCATTACCTCCGACATGGTAAACAGCAACGTGGTGTACGGCATGCTGCTGGTGGAATACTGGGACGACATGCTGCGCTTTGCCGCCACCCACGCAAGCTACGATACCAAATGGCAAAGTCTGGTCGCGTAAGCGGCCAGTGTTACCTTATTGAGTTGACTTGTGCTATCGCTTGTGTTATTATATGTCTACTGAATGATGGAGTGATATTGATGTCAAATCGGTACGAAGGTCACTGCTACCGCTGTGGCCGCGAAGTCGGCAAAGGCAAGGGATTTGCGGAAGGCACGCACAAGCACCACCGCGAGATGGGAATCACAGCCAGAACGGTCATCCGCTGCAAGCAATGCCACAAAAAACAATTTATGAATGGCAACGCTGAGAAGCTTATCCGGACGCTGGTTAACAACAACCTGCACCCCTCGGAATGGGAAGCAACCATCTATTTTGACAATATCGGCAGAGGTCACATCCGTATTGCGGCGACCCCGAAAGGCTGTCCGAAACCGGTGATGCTGATCACGTCCATCACCTCTCGCCAGCCTTCCGAAGGCGAGATAGCGGTAAAGCAGGCCGCGCTTGGCGCTCGGATAGCTCGAATTCAGGAACGCATACAGCAGATAAACACCGGCACATAAGGAATACCATGATAGAACACACTATCCTCAGCAGCAAATTCCGTCAGGCCAGAGCAGAGAACCTGATCGAAGAGGCACAGGAAATACTGGATGATGCCATTCACAGCCTGTTTGAGCGTGCCGCAAGTCCCAATGCTCCCTGCCCGTTCGAGGATGAGGAGGCTTACGAGGCACACATGGATGCAGCAAGCCACGATGCTTCCGATCTGAATAATTCCGGATGGGACGCCCAGATCCGGCATATTGTGGATGCAGGTGCGGCGCAATGCGTCATGGACAAACTGGACGATATTTTGAGCACATGAAGACAAACATCGTATTGCTGAATATTGTTCCTTTTTCTTTATTCCTACATTGACATTAATTCTCTCTTGTGTTACTATATGCTTACTGACTGAGAGGATCACACATGACTACACTGGCAACCATCAACACCGTTGAATTCCAACCTGAAAACAATCCGGAAGTGAACGACATCGCACACGCGATGCTGGTAAACAACTCCCTCCTGATGGATACGTTTTTTCAGGGGCTGTTTGTGGTTGCCAGACGCTTTTTAGGCTACTCCCCTCGCGGAACCAGCTTCCCCTTCACCACCCGCGCTTTTTCGCAAAACCAGCTGAAAAACAGCATCCATGAGCGTCAGGACTTGCAATGGGGTCGCGACAATGGCCGCATTATTATCGAACCTAATGCCGCCACGCCGTCTGTTAAAGGCCGCGAAGCCCTCACTCTACAACTGGACGGGACTGACCACCAGCTGGAAAAGCAACTCTGGAAAACAAACGAACTACGCGAACCAGAAGACAAGCTGAAGTTCAACGCTAACGACACCAAGGCGCTGAACAGCAACGCCATCTACAGCCAGCTTGTTCACGAATACTGGGACAGCATGTTGCGATTTGCACGCAATAATCAAAGCTACCACCCAGCGTGGCAGCAGGTAGGAGCCTGATATGCCTGAGTCAACTTACTTTTTTCATAACTGGGCGCGAGAGCGCTGGACAGTCACCCGAAACGGCGAAATCGGCGTCGGGGAGCAACCGTGGATTCTCGACGATACCGGCTGCATCAATGGAATGGGTGACTTTCGCACCAAGCGCAAGGCGCAGACATGGATTAGCAATGGGTGCCCTGTCGAGGATGGCGAGACGCTCATCTGGGCGAAAAACAGCCAAGACGCCTTCCGGCAGTCTCAGGCACTGCCGGAGAGCAAAAAGAAATGAGAGTATTCGGCAAGGGCCAAAAATATCCCGCCTCTGTCATCAAAGTTGGTGCCATTCTGTACCGGTTCAGTGCTTTTACGGACGATGATGGCAAGACAAGCATTAACCTTGAGGAGTGGCATGTCAGAAGCATCAAGCGTAAGCGCGGCAGCCAGTCAAAATATGGCATCAAGCGATTCGATGCGGAATTCAATCAGGACAAGTACGTCAACCTTACGCACAAGGTGAAAGATCTGACATGGGGCAAGCGCTCGCGCAAGAACGGCGACTTCGGCTTCCTGCCCTCCATTCCCGAATACTACAGAAGGCAATTCAGGGTTGGCTCTGATTTACCCACAGGCATTTACACTACACCACTGGCGGCACTGAAATTTGCTATCAAAGACAAGGAAGATGAAATTCGCCGGTTTGCTGACTACCAAAAAGAAGAAGACGATCCGGAAGAGATCGCACTCTGGGAGGAATCAGTCGAAGAATCACAGAAAGAGCTGCGACTTCTCAAGGCAAGACTGACCCGTTTAAAAAAGTAAAGCAGGAGATATCAATGTACGCTATGTTCGTCAATCGTGAGCCTGAACTGTTAGATAACCACAAAAACATTGTGACGAGAAAGGCAGAGGTAATGGCCAAAGATCCCGAGGCCGAAGTTGATATCACAACACCGCACTATTGTGGCCATTGCCAGTCACCGTTTTTCACCTCACATGACGCGCTTTTCTGTCCCTGTGACGATCCGGACTATCGCCTGTTTTAACCACACTAAAGCGCCTGCCAGTTGACTGACATCGCCATGATAGCAACCAGAGGCGCAAAACCAAGCCACAATCAAATACCTAACCCCATATCAGGCAGCGACTGACGCTCAGGTGTCCCTAAAGACGGTGACGGCCTGACAGACCGATTGACAAACTCACGCGCATTTTTAAGGCCCATATCTCTGTATGCGTCTTCCAGCCATTTCAGGGCGTTCATTGCAAAATCTAATTTGTCTTCAGGCATGACGATTACTTTCCGTTCTTCTACCTGACCAACCGATGGGAAAGGCATAGAGGGTGTTTGATTGATTTGGCCCTCACTCACACCCTGCATTGTCCCTGACTGACCTTCAAAAGCGTAACAACACGACTTATCTTCAGCCGATATATCAGACCCCTTGTAAGACATTTCCTCGAAAGCCAAAGAACATTTAGGGGTTGAGAACGGCGACAGCAGGCTAGAGGAAATCTTAATCGTGGCGCACAACACAACATCCCCCTTTTCAAAGCGCTCGGGGTCGCTACTAAGCCACATTCTATCACCATTAACAACGTACACACCTTCGGACTGTTCAAGCGACAGGTTTTTGATATCCTGCACCGATGTTATCTGTGTATTACTCATACATCACCTTATTGTATTAATACCTTGTTTATAAAATTACTTTAGCATGAAAGGCGGCAAAAAGTCATTCTCAGACACAAAAAAAGGCCGAATCACTCGGCCTTTTTTAATCTATCCTCACGACAGCAAGCGCATCAGGCAAAGCCCCTCATTATTGACGGCCTTACCTCTTTATTCAATTTGTCGACAGCAGCATCAACCGCCTTCGCTTGTTGCTGATAATCACGCAGGCGTTTCGCCATATCCATTCGGGCTTCTTTCATCAGTGACGAGAGCGAACCCCGTCCTGACGCCACACCCAACAGCAGCGTACTGGCACCGGAAGAGGCCACCTCACGCAAACTCTTATGATAAATTCGCACCCAGCGGTATCGTGGCGACCCATGATGATGTTCTGTCGTAGCCTCCACTGTCCATTCACCTGCGCGGTATGTTCTTTTCATCTCAACCCCCTCCGGTTACTTGCACGATTCAATGACACTGGCTACCTTACCGACTTTCTGTCGGTAGTTATTCGCGTTCCCGTCATTAAAAATCGTCAGGGTGATAGTTTCACCATCTGGGTAAGTCACATCATAACGCCATCGCGGCACCGCATTTTCTGTCGGCAGTGATGTCTGCATTCTCACAGAGCGAAAATGCCGCACGTTTAACCATGTAAGATCGAAACTACCCACCCCTGCTGCATCACCCACAATCAGACTACACCCCTTGGCGTCTACAATGGTGGTCGGCATACTCTCGGCATTCGCCATATTAGCTGACAAGCCCATTGCTGTTACGGTGGCGATAATCAACCCTGCTGCCCGAAATGATGCTTTCATTCGCTCTTATTCCTTCATTGATTCTGAGTCTTTATATTATCACTATTATTATTATTTGTCAACTGTATTACGGTTAACCCTCCACCTTCCGCATGTTTTTACAAGCATGTTTTCTCTATCTTTGCTGTTTACTTTTGGTTCTCGCTGTGTTATTATTTCATTATCGAAATTCAAGAAGACAGCAGATGAAATTACGTCACGAATCCGTTTTGCAAAATCACATCCTGACAATAGAGAAAACCATCACGGACACAGATCTGGTCATCAAAGACATAACACCGGAAACTCGTAAAGCGTTTTGCTGGGGCGTACCGAAAGTGATTTTTCGCGCCACACTGAAACCGGAGCTTATTGCGGACATCGAAACCGCCATGCCAACCCCTGTCCCGCTCGGCAAGCTTAAAGACGGCGTGGAATTCGTCTTGCGTTCTGACATCATCCTCAGCGACAGGATATCTGACGAACAGGCTGATAAATTTCGCGCTGAGATTGAAAAACTGCAAGAAAAGGCAGGTAAGAAAATCACGGCGAATCAGATGATGCGGCATTTTATCGAAGAGCTTAGAACAGAGTTGCAGCTCATCGTCAATCAATGGAACGCCAGTGTACTGGAGCGACTGGCAGTCAACATCCACTCCCCCACTATCATGGCCCAGTCAGTTTTGGAGGAGTCTGAGAAAAAGACCGATCAAGAAAGGCTGGCTAAAATCAAGCACCTTGAGAGAGCCATGGAGGCCGTATCCGAGCAGATCAACGAACTTCAGGAAGAGTCCCGCAGCCTTGCTGAAGAGAAGCTCAGAATTGAACGCAAGTCTGTCATGGACTATCTGGCCCGTCACTGCGACAAGACCAGCCGCGCCATGTTCAATGAGGTTTACCTGCAATATGCCAACAAATCAGCACACCCATAAGGAACATGCCTATGAACACAACCGATACGCTGCTGTTTATCACCAGCCGCCTAGCGGAAAAAAGCAGCACACCAAAGCACTCAGTTATCAGTATCGAGCCGAGCGCCGCCGCCGAATTCCTGAGCAGAAAGCCTGAATCAGGGGAAACCGAGGTCATTGGCGAACTTACCTACACAGCTCAGCCTCGCGTACAGACGCTGGAAGAGGCGACAGCGCTTCAGGCTGAAAACATCATGTTTGCAGTCGGCACGCGCAATGGCGAAAATCTCAGTAAACTCATGGATATACGAACACAACCACAGGCGGCATTTGCTACGTGCGAGTTTCTTAATCCGGACTACTTCTACGTCTTCCCTGTGAAGGCTGAGATCACTCAGGTGTTCCATAGCGAGGAAGAACTGGCAGCAGTGTGGGAGGTGGCGTGAGTCACCTCTAAAATATCACATTCAGGTTGACTTATAGTTTAGGTTGTGTTATTATTGTTTCACTTACTGGGAGAAGGGATTACTATGACTTTAAGCAGCATAAAAGATTACTTTATTGACTATGCACGAGACTCTCGGACATCCGGCGGGCAGCAGTTAGAAGATGCTATCGCAGGCATGACTGACGACATCGGCGATCTGCATGAGAAAACATGCAAAGACGGAACGCAGTGCCTGTACTGGCCACTGGATGACAAGCATGTACTGGCATTCTTTAATCGCAGCGAGACCGGAGCCATGACAAGTCCCGACAACCATGTTGCGTACCTCTACGGCCAGCCTGACTGGGATGAGGCTGATGCAGAAGCGTTGGTAATCAGCCATTCAAAACCTTAAGGGCCATTGACGCACCGGTACTGCCCAGCCGGTTACCGGTGCAATCCCCCAGTAATTGAGCAAACCCTGTCTGGGTACAGGCCAATGTAAAGCCTGACAGCATCACGCCCTCAGATAGGGAGATTGCCACCGCATACCTGCGCAGCCTGTCAGCCGTGATAAAATAATCAATTTTGTTGACACATAATATCGTTTGTGTTATTATAATCTCACTGACTGAGAGAAAGGAATTGCAATCATGAGTATAGCTGACGCTTGCGCACAATGGGGCGCTGACATCAAAAACGAGGTAATGCATGATACGTGGGGCCATCTGGGGCCAACCTCGGGCAAGCACAGCCTCATTATCACGCTCGCCTACTCCGAATTCGGCGATACCGTCATGGTTAACACCCAGCACCCAACGTTGGAAGAATCCCCGTGGCACCATGCGAATATGCAGAAGCTGGTTAACGAACTGACTGACGGCGATGACATTGAACAGGGCGGCGTATACCGGTTCGAGGGCACCTGCACCTACGGCTACACAAAAGAGGATGTCCAGAATGAGTTTCGGGATCGCATCAGTGATTGCGAATACGATGCAGAACGGGACGCCTTGGACGGCAAAGCCAAGCTTGAAATGCTCAAAACCATGACTGGGCAGGGCACGGCTGAAGAAATGCTGGAGGCGCACTCTCTGGAGCATCTGAATACCTGCTTGAAAGCTTGCGAAATTGATGAGCTATCTGCCCTGCACGTCATCACGATGACAGACTGGGAAGGGGATATCACCACGCTGGTGGAGCCTGTTTAGGCTCCAACCACTGCATCTACACACCCCTTACATCACCATGATTGAATTTTTGTAGCTAACTTCTACAATTATTTTTGTGCTCTGATGGAACATCTGAAATAGGCACCTTTAAGAACGGCAGATTCAAAAAGGAACCACCCCCATCTGTGTGAAAAACATTATCAAACCGGATTAATCTTGTTGACGTGTGATGTCATTTGTGTTATTATTATTTCACTGACTGACAGGAAGCGACATCATGGAATTTACCACTATTCGTAAGAACAACAAAAAAGTCATTTCCGGACACATTAACAGTGCCGCTGTCGTTGCAGTATTCCGTCAGGGGGGTTACCACCCGATGGACAAAACCACAGCCCTGACACTGGTGCAGGAAGGCAAGATCAGAAACGTCTACCTCGACAATAACGAGCGCCTGACTATGGACATGACTGACCGCACTATCGGCCAGTATGTTACGACCTTTCCTTCACTGGCACTGGCAGAGTCTCACCTGTACTCTAAAGACTATGCTCGTATTCATCCTGACAATGAACTGGCGGCATTTACACGCAGCCATTGACCCCGTTCGCCGCGCCAGCATCTCTCTCAGTCAACCGCTGGCGCGGCACTAACCACCTATACCACTGCCCGTGGGTGTAGGTGTATCGGTAGCGACATAATCAACGCGCAAAAAGCCATAAAAACACGTAAGAATGTTGACATGTGTCATCAAATGTGTTATTATATTTGCAACAACTGAGAGAGAACAATACCATAATGAAGACACGCACCACACCCCAGCCTCTGCGCCGTGATACCGCCGACAAAGAAGTGCAGGCGCTGCTGGGCGCAGGCAATGCAGGCCAGCTGGAATCCGACGTGGTGTACACCACCCAGCTGCATGTCCTCAAGTCCAACGCCTATTACATCGGGCAGCTGTGTGTAGAGGAAGATCACGGCTTTTGGTCTGCCACGCCCTACTCCCGCGAGTCAGGGTACTTCCCCACCCGAGAGGCGGCGGAGGCGGCACTGGAGGGTTACCGCCAATCCACTATGCAGTTGCACTAAGCACCTGCTTGTTTTCGCTGGTGGTATCACCACCAGCCTTGAACCTGAATGCAGCTGAGAGAGACGATTATGCAATTATTTGGTATTTACGCTTCACAGTACGAAAATACAGAAATCATCCACTACGTGGCGATTGATGCTGCCACCAAAAGCATCACCCACAGCAGTGAGCCTGACAGCGCCGAGGATGGCACTGGCGACCACCTGCGCGACACCGTGCAGATTGAGCACAACGGCGAGTATTTCGAGTTCCCGTGCGAAGATGGCGATCTGACAGAACAGGGTAAGCTTGAACTGACCAACCTCTATGAGGAAACCATGCTGGCTGACATTGCCCAAGATCCCGCCTTGCTGAAGCATATTGCCTGACAAAGAGCATGGCGGCTGACCCTGCGTCCGCCGCCTGTGTGTTTTTCGGCCCTTGGAATACCCGACTTTTCTTATTTGTGTTGACATTTAGTATTTACTGTGATATTATATATTCACTGACTGAGAGGACACTTGTATGACACAGAGCAAACCGGTTTTTCAAGACACACACATCACCGACATCCAGCGCGGCGACACCGTTGAACACAACGGCAAGCTGATGACCGTCAGCAAGTACGATATTAAACACGGCGGCTTCATGGGGTCTACCCTGTGCGGCGACTCCTACAAACTCGGCACAGTGTCTGTGAAAAAAGTGGTGGGCTGGGTATAACCCAGCTGCCCTGAACAAGGATATCGGGAATGATAAGCAACCATCAGATTAAACGCTTCAGCAAAGACGGCCTGACTGTTGAAACATGGACATTTTGCTTTATTGACTTCAACGTCCATCTGGATAGCTACACTTGTGGCGTGCGCCAGACCAAGCGACACAAACCGCGCATCGACAAGCGCTGGGAGCGCCTCCATGAGCGCAGAAGGAACATCGACAAGCCTGCCGTACCAAAGGACGTGAACGATGAACTGCTGATTTGGATACAAAGCCAGATCACGCCGCGCTATGACATCAAATAACTTTTCCGGTGCTGGTGGTTCATCCACCAGCAAAATAACCCTTTTTCTGTTGACATGTGATATCACTTGTGTTATTATGCATTCACTGACTGAGAGAAAGGAAATACATCATGACAAAACACATCATTAAAACAACCACCAACAATGGCCTAACCGTTGAGACGTGGGAATTCAGCAATATCGGAACCAACCTGCGCCTTGACAGATACACCTTCGGCCACCGTCCTACCACCCGACACAAGGCTAAACCCGAAAAAATCTGGGATCGCATTAAAAAACGCGAATGTAACACTGACGAGCCTGCCGTACCGGTGGCTGTGAAACAGCAGGCCGTCGACTGGCTGATCAGCACAATCACAGTCAGCTTCACTACTGCTGAGTAACGCACAGGCTCTTGATTCAGGCGGAAATTCCCGCCTGACAACCTCTATTGAATTGACTGCATTGTTAATTTGTGTTAATATACTATCACTGGTTAAGAGAGAACTGCACCATGAACAACTCCATCGTATATAACACTCCTCACAAGCTTCGTAACAACGCCGATGTCAAAGCAGCATTTGGCAAAAGCAAGACCTCACAGGGCGTTGACAGCTTCGAAGACATGGCATCAGGCCGCTTCGTGGCCACCGTGGTAAGTACACCGGATTACAAAATCGAGCGGGTCACCTGCGTGAACTACGAAGAATACGGCAAGATCCTTAACTGCACCTTCTGGCGGTTCGTAAAATACGGGTTTGATACCACGGAAATTCACGACCCTAAAGATCTCGAAGCAGCCGTAGAAGCTTTCTACGCAGAACACCCGTCTCTGGCGTCCTGACATCTGACAGCAGGTGAGTTACCTCACCTGCCCCAATACCCTGAGGATAATAAACATGAGCAAGTCCGCCACCCCTGTCACTCCCGATAGCCTCCATACGTGGGCCATGCTCTATACCCGAACAGCAAAACAGGAAGGCAGGGAACGCACACTACCAACCTTTCAAGAGGCTGCCAGCCACTTCAGTGTCGAACTCGAAGATATTGAACATCTCATCTACGACTACGATGGTGAGGGCTATCTCGGTGAGATCACAGGATTCCGCTCCGTATCGTTCAGACACAGCGCAACCCGCATCAAAGATATTGCAGACTATCAGATAGAAGCAGACTTAATCTAATCTTTTGTTGACAGTCGCTCTCATATGTGTTACTATGTATTTACTGACTGAGAGGATACCGCATGACAGCCATTGAACAGATTCTTCGCACCCACGCCCTTGGCGACAACCTGCCACTGAGCATCACCAGCATCAAACACTTTACAGCACAGCGCTGCATCGACCTTAACTCAGTTGAAGACTTAGGCGTTGACCAAATCCTGATTGGCACCGTGCCTACAGGGAATATCGCCCTGCTGACCCGAGACAGCATTTACCAGCTCCGGTTCGCGTTTCTGGTTGACCCAGAGCGTGACGACCCCATCACCGAAGTATATGGCAATTTCTCCGATGCGGAGATTGTCGGTGAAGCGATCAAGGCAAAGCGCATTATTCATGTTTTCAACCGCGCCAATGACGCCTATCGCCCAGAGGTGGAGCTGAGTGAGATCCACGCCTTTACCACCCGTGAGGCGGCAGAAGAGTACCTGAAAAGCCTCTGAACTACCTTCTGATACGGCGCGTTTACCCCCGCGCCGACCACATTCCCGACATACCCTTGATTAAAACCGCAGTGCAGTATTTTTACATTCCCATGTTGACTTTTGATGACTTTTGTGTTATTATTTGTTCACCGACTGAGAAATGGAATCAATAATGAAAGACACTATCATCAAAGCAGCAGAAAAAACATTCGGCACAGTTGTCGCGGTTCAGAAAAACATACTTCTGATCAATCGTACTAAGCATTCCACCCAAACCCCTGACAATGAATACATGACCATCAAAGGCGGTGAGAACGAAAATGGCATCTCATTCCATTCCGGTGAGTACTGTATGTCTCTGGTCGATGCTGTCATCAGCCTGCACCGCCGCTCGGGCGTGACGTCCTCAAACTCTGAGTTTGATAAGTTAGTTCAGTCTCTAAGCTGAAAAACATCAGTGCCAGCGCAACAACTGGCACTCCATTTTCTGCAATACTATATTGACAAGCGAACCCTTCTGTGTTATTATGTTCTCACTGACTGAGAGAGGAAACGCACAATGAAACTGACTTTACAAAATACCGGTATCAACAGAAAAGCCATCGTTATCGACACACCTATCACGGTAGCCGATCTGATCACAGACACCCCCCGCGTGTCCGATGAAACATTTATCACTGCTTACCCAACCCTGAGCCTGACAGGCGCACTCAGACCTGAAGTGGCAGCGGAGATTGAAGCCAAAATCCCGCAGAGCGTTTTAAGAAGCTACAGCGACATCCTGAAAGAAACGAAAGGCAACGAGCATATCGAACTGAGCTTTGTCGGCTTGTCAAAAGCCCTGCAACGCACCCGCTTTCTTGAAGCCACAGAAAAGCTGACTGCTATGAGCACTGATGAGGCGTCACTCCTGAAGCTGAAGACGCAGATCGCTGAGGAACTTAACCAGAAGCTGAATAAGATGGTGTCGCTCGTTAATCGCGATGTAACCGAAGCAGCGGAAGGCTACGTGCAAAATCCGGACAACATCTACCGACACATTGTCGGCAATACGGACGACAAGGTAGAGTCACAGGCCGAAATTGACGCACTGGATGCAGAAGCCCGCGAACTGCAAGCGCAAATCAATGCACTGAAGTCCAAACGCACGGAGCTGACCGACAAAAGCCACAGCCTGAAGCAGCAGGTGGCAATCAACTTCCTGCGTGAGCGCGGCGAGTCCGTGATCCACGACATGCTGGACAACATCATACTGAAGCGTAAAGAAGCCAACTTTTTCGGCGACATCTAAGCCGCTCCCTACAGGGCGGTGCCGCCGCCCTGCACTTGCCTGACGGCACATTCTGTTATTCTTGATATCAAGTCCACTGGCTGTGCTGGTGGCTTCGTCATTCTGCACGCAAAAAAGTCACTTTATTTTCAATATTGTGTTGACATATGTTAACCTTTGTGTTATTATGTATTTACTGACTGAGAGAGGAATGACACATGACACACCCTGCGCAAAAAGTTACTGTTATCACTGGCACCACCCTGACCGGCGTATTCAAAACGCTGGGCGTAAATAATGCACTTGCCAATACCGTTAACGGCTTTAAAAACATGGCAGCAGCACAGCGCTATGCCCGCGATACCAGTGCCGAACTGGTTCACACCTACAAGGTGCTTGAGACCAAGGAAATGGACTTAAGCATTGCCAAAATCCGTGGCGAGAAGATTTTCGACTACGGCTCCGCCTACCTCACCGCGTAACGCTTGGCGGCTGGCAGGATTCACGCTACGGCCCCCTGTCAGCCAATAATTCCCCTTGCAGCGAGAGAACGGAATCCCGTCCTCTCCCTCAGAACAACAACTAAAAGGTAGCACCACATGGAATTATCAGTATCAGAACAAGTCCGTAAGCTGGAGCGCAAAGCAGAGCGCTTTGACGAGGCCGTTGATCGCATCATGGACTTAAAGCGATTGATTGAAGATCTTGACGCTGGTGAAATCTCGCAGACCGGTGTTATCAGAAAGGTTAAAAGCCTTATAAGCTTTTACGAACCGAGTTCACGCGCTTGGATTGCAAAAGTAGAAGAACAGGGTTACCAGCAGGGGGAACCTGAGAAGTATTCAGGCAGCACTTTTAACGGTGAAAAGATCCTTGAAGTTAAAGCCACCAGAGAAGGTGAGGTATTCGCCATTACAGTTACCGGCCCGCACTCTGTCGGCTTTATGAGTGATGATTGCAGCTATAAGTCGGGCCTAGATTACATCCTGTGCGATATCCAAAATACGAATGGCCTGACGCTGAACAAGTAACTTATTCAGCAACAGATGTGAGGCTGCAATTTTATAAAGAGAGTAAAAAGTCTCTGAATTATGTTGACATGTAGTGATGTTTGTGTTATTATGTATTCACTGACTGAGAGAGAGATGACTGCCATGACTACCACTACTCTGTTACATGCTGAACAACCTGCCTTCGCTACCCGTGCAGCGGCGACTATCGCGTTTCACAACCCGACTGCGGAGTCTCCCGTATCCGGTATCAGCTTTGTGTTCGGCGCGGAGGAATCTGCAAGCCTTGCAGCAACGCCAAGCAGCATGTTTCTCAATCCGGCTATCATCCATGCACGGGATGCTGACGATGGCAAATCTGCTTTTGAGGTAATCGAGTCTATCCTGCGCCGCCTTAAAGTGGCCCACAATGTCACCCGTATTGAGCAGGTGGACACAGAAGACAACAAAACTATCTTTGTTGTGACTTATAACAAGGCTGTTCACTAAGTTTTTGTGCGGCTGGTGGCATCCACCAGCCAAACTACCGCATTATCGCACCGCAGAGCCACAGAGAGAGGACTTTATGCAAATTGCCGCCATGTACTCCCGCGTTTTCCAGCACCGCACTGTAAGACACCCTGTGGCTATTGAGAGCGATACGTTCCAGATCTCCCCGCTCGGCGAAATATTGCCTGTTCCCGAGCATCCAGAACTGTCCGTTAAGTTCGGCGAGTATATGTATGACTTTGTGACTGTCACCCACGGTGGCCAGTCCCGTGACTTTGACTGCATAAACGGGCAGATGACGGAGGAATCCAGAGACGATCTGTTCGACTTCTACGAAGAGACTATGCTCAAGGAAGCCGCAGACGCCGTAGCCGAGACCCAATGGTTTGGCCGCAAGTTCAAACCTTACAGACCGGTCGTCAGAGAGTAACCCTTAATGCCGCGCCAGCCCCTCTCTCAGTCAACCGCTGGCGCGGCAACCCTCACCGGCCTGCCGGATACTGACAATCCTGTTCGATATGTGTCAGTATAGAACCTCTTCAAAACGGATTAATCACAGTAAAGGAAACAATATGGCCGCAAAAAAAAGAAAAACCGCAGCAAAAAAAAGAAAGTCCGTACCTATAGCGGTTTACAACCAATGGTTCCAGAAGGTTGAAAAGCTGACAATCAGCAAAAACGCACTCAAAAGCCGTCAGGCAGAAAAGTACTCACCCCGCTGGATAGGCTATTTCGCGAATGGCTGTACGCCATCTGTTGCTATCCTTAAGGATAAATTACATAAATTCTGAGCACGACCTGCCACCGCCGCGCCAGCCTCTCTCAGTCAACCGCTGGCGCGGCCTCTTCAGCACTTATCAGCCCGCTCTTTTCCGGTATTTCTGCGCCCTGTGTTATGCTTGACTCTCTGAGGGATAACATTACCGGAACACTATATGACTGCACAATTTTTCTCTGTCCAATCGACCACACCCGAATGCACCACCCGAGATGATATTAACAATATGCTGGTGCTGGCCACCCGTGGCGGCCTCAATCTCTCCGGCCATGCTTTCAGGGCCGGTGATGACATCACCCTTATCCTGCATAACGTCACCGCCCCAGCGTCCGCCCGTGATCTGCCACGCCAGATCCTGATAAACACAGCCACAGGGCTTAAACAGGGCGACATGGTGTATGTTGACGGGAAGCTTTGCGAGGTTACGGTTCACGATTCCTCCAGAGCACTCGAAGCTCTCGAAGAAATAGACTACGGCAGACTGAAAGTGATCAACAACGCTCCCACACTCACTGAGTTCCGTCAGGCTGCTTTCAGCCTCGAAAATACTTGCCAGCAACACACCGACAGCAGCACCCACCTCCCTGATCAGGTAATAAACGACATCATGTCACGCCATGGCCTGACTGTTGAGGATGTACTTAACCAAATCTGATTTTCCTTCCCTTGTGCTATTTGTGTTGACGCCTGTCGTCATTTGTGTTATTATCTTGTCATATCCGAAGAACACCGGATGCAGCCTGTCCGGTGCAATACTTGCCCGCCGCGCCAGCCTCTCTCAGTCAACCGCTGGCGCGGCTCCCCTGTAACGGATGTAACCTCCGACAGACTGACTATGAGGCCGATGTGCAGAATGACAAAACAACTTTACACTGCTGAAGCCCTTACCCCCGCAGAGCAGCCCTCCGGCACAATGGACAATATTCTGATCTTGCGTATCGGTGACGAAGGGAATGTGGCTGTCAATGTTGTCAGGACGCAAGGAAAGTTGCTCATGACCCTGTATTCTTCAGGAATCGACTCTGACTACAACAGAATGCGCAAAAGATGGGCGGATAACTCAGCCGGACTGAACACAGGCGATTTGGCGTATGTCGACGACATCCTTTGCAAGGTGACTGCTGTTTTCGGCTACCATGCAGACTGCGGCGTGCTGGAAGAGGTAGATGACGGCCCGTCCCTTGCTGAGTTTCGACGGACGGTATTACAAGCAGGGAACCCCGCTTATACCGGTGACGGTAACGACAAGGTTTTTACTGACTCACTACTCAACAGAATAATGGAGAACACCGGTAAGTCAGTCGAAGACATTATCGAGGAAATAGAGGCGCAAAAGACACCCATTTTAAGTTGACAAAGTAGCGCTACTTGTGTTAATATTAGTGCGTCAACTGAGAGAGAGAAGTTTGCCATGAGCATCATCATTCAACATCAGCGCGAAAAAATCAGTCAGCTTCAAAGTCAGATTGCCTATCTGGAAAATGACGTACTGCCTAACAAATTGGAAGCTTGGGAGCGAAAAGAATACGAAACGGTTCTTGCCGATTACAAGTCGGAACTCGCTGCCACCGAAGCTGCCATAGCGCAGGCATCATAGACAATCACCCGCAACCTCTTTGCCGCCCTGCCTCTCAGTCAACCCGTGGGGCGGCACCCCTGTTTTTGAAAGCAAGGACAACCCATGGCTGCACTAGCTAGCGAATTCATGGAAATGGAAGATGAGTTCGTGACAGTAATTTATCCACGGCACAAGGCGTGCGATAATCACCGTTAATAAATTGACTTTCGATATCATTTGTGTTATTATGTGTTCACTGACTGAGAGAGGGAACACCCCATGCTGAAGATTGACCACAACATCACCGCGCACCTCAACAAAACCGGACTGAAACACATGAAAGGCGGAGCCATCGCAGAGATGGCCGCTGCACAAATCACCGGAATGTTGCCTGCTCTGCTGAAAAAGACCCCTGTGCCAACCGAAGCGTCTGTTCTCAGCAAGTGGCTGTCTGCCACTATGACGCACTATATCAATGATCCAACCGTGGTCGATTTTATGCTGGTGGAATTCGACAACGCTGAGTTGCTGATGCCACTGCTGATGAACTATAAAACCGGTGCAGAACTGACCATCACCTCACTGGCAATGCGCGACAACATGACGCTGTATGAGGCGGTGCAGTACCTGCCGAGCGTGACGGTTGCTCATATGCTGAAGGAGCACGCGGACGAACTGGCAAGTCAGATCTTATTCCTTACGGACACACTGCCTGAGGAGCTGAACCCTGCCATGTTGAGCCGCCATGTTGCAAGACACATCAAAACCATTCTGAAGGGTGACATTGAAGTGTCCTTAAAGTGTCTGGAGAAGGTTGCCTGATGGCAGCCACCCATAACCGGCCTGTCTCACGCAAGGAGAAACTATGAGCATCAGCCTGATCCAAATAAAAAACGCCCTTCGCGAAAAGTTGTCAGACAATACCGTCACGGATTTTGACTTTGACAAAGCCGCACTGGCGGATGCCATCGCCGCGCAGCTGCCTGACAACAGCAACGCACTAAAAGTCGCTGATGGCGGCGGTCAGTGTACCTACGGCTACCAGAGTATCTCTCTGCCCGATAACGACCCCAGCACCTTTACCGTTATCCTTACAGACGAAACCGGCTGCAATCTCCCTCCTGATGAGGACGAATATATCATCGCCCTGTATCCTCACGAGCACTGGAGTGATTACGAGCCGCTTATTCTCATCAGTAGTGATACGAAACAATCCTGAGTAACAGCTGGCGAAAGCCAGCTTAAAGGGCAGATCGCCTATCTGCAAAACGAGGTACTGCCCAACAAAATGGAAGCATGGGAGCGCAAAGAATACGAAGCCGCCCTCCTGTAGCCTGCTTGCATGATTTAGCTGGTCAGGCGCGATAAAGTATCTCATAATACGACGGATTTTTATCGCTTTATCATTACGGATTATCTATGATTACTCTTAACAAGCCGCACAGCTCCCTTTTCACCGCCGCCAGTCTGGTGATCATACTAACAGGCATTAATCTCGCACAGAGCATTGTTGTACCACTGTTGCTGGCGTTATTTGTCGCCATCTTAAGTTATCCTATTGTCACAGGACTGGAGCGCCTTAAGATCCCCGAAACAGCCGCCGTACTCATCGCCGTGGCCATCATCTTATTCACGGGCACGGCGCTGGGGCAATTTGTTAATACCTCCATCAAAAGCTTCAGCGCTAACGCCCCAGCCTACAAGGCACAGCTGGCGGAACATCTGGATAAAATTACTTTTTTGCGCGAGATAGAACTGTTCGACAAATCCCTGTCTGAGACCCTGACAGCGATGAATCCCGAGCAGGCCATGAGTATTGGTGTCAATGTCCTATCCAATGCCAGCAGCATCGTAAGTAATACATTCTTAATATTACTCGCCGCCATCTTTATTTTGCTGGAAGCGAAATTGTTTCGCGATAAGATCCATGTCTTGTCCGGTAGCGGCAACCTGTCGCAGAAAATTGATAACTTCATTGAGTCAGTAAAAGGTTACATGCTTATCAAAACAGGCATCAGCCTGCTGACAGGGGCTGTTATCAGCCTGTCTCTCTGGCTGATTGGCGTCGAACACTTTCTGCTATGGGGCTTGCTGGCGTTCCTGTTTAATTATGTTCCTACTATCGGCTCTATTATTGCCGCTGTTCCACCTGTCTGCCTCGCCTTCGTACAAATGGGATCAGGCACCGCCCTGCTGGTGGCCGGAGTTTTTATCGCGGCAAACGTGATCATAGGCAATGTGATTGAACCCAAATTCATGGGGCAAGGACTTGGCCTGTCCACTACCGTTGTGTTCCTGTCTCTGGTGTTCTGGGGGTGGCTGCTTGGCAGTGTTGGCATGCTATTGAGCATTCCACTGACAATGATGCTGAAAATCGCCAGCAACAACAGCGAAAACTGGCACTGGCTCGCCGTTATTCTCAGCGATAAGCGCCAATAATGGCGCTCTTCTCACCTCTTCAGATTTTCTTCAGCTACTCTTATCTTTTATTGACACGTACACTCGGTTGTGTTATTATATATTCACTGACTTAGAGAGGTTCAATATGAATTTACATGCTGACTTACAAAATCTTCGCGGCAACACCATCATTCAAATTCGCAACCTGATTGCACGCATCGGCGCACCCTCACCGCTCGCCGCATCGGCAGGCTTGGCCGGAGAGCGCTTTCTGGCTATTCCAGAATGCCAGGCTTTTATCAATGATGAACGCCTTTGCTTCATCAATACCGAGCGCGGCCTGCTGGAAGATGGCACACAGATAGAACTCAACTTCATTCTCTCAAATCACTTGGAAGAATTACTGGTCGAGCTGGATGATTTAGCTTTACGCTAAATCATCCCCATTGTTGATTAACGCCAGCCTAAGGAAAACACGCATGAAAAATCATCTTGAGGCTGGCACGAACGCCAATACTGTCAAACAGTGGCTGAAAGAATACCTGAACAACGCTGCGCGATAACTTCCCCCTCTCTTCGGAGAGAGGAACCTGTTTTTTTTGCTCTCAATCCACTTACGCCCTCGGTTAAAACCGCAAAACAATTTCCGTGCGCGAAAATAAAACCTTTTGATTGACATGTTGTATCGCTTGTGTTATTATATATTCACTGACTGAGAGGATGCACATATGACCGACAATCAAGTCCACGTATTTCAGGTTTCCGGCTTAGGCACTGCCCCTTTCAAGCTGGTGGGTTTCTACAAAATGCCCTCCCCAGCCTTGGCAGAACATAACCCCCACGGTTACAACATGGCGCTGGCAGCAATGCCTGAAGGTGTGGCATGCGGCAGCTGCAACCACTGCGGCACTCCTATCGTAAATAACTTTATCATTGAGTCCTCTGACGGCCAGAAAAGCGCTGTAGGCTGCGACTGCGTGGCAAAAACCGGTGATAAAGGTCTTGTCAGCAGCATTAAGCTTAAACAGCGCCAAATCAACCGTGAGAAACGCGAGGCAGCACGGCAGGCCAGAGAGGCTGCACGCGAGCAGTCAGAGCGCAAAGCTAACGGCGGCAAAACCAATTCGGAGATCCGCACCGAGAAACTGGCTGCACTGGATGCAACGGTAACCGAATTTGAAGATACACTGGCAGACCGCCTGCATGATATTGCCAAAGCGGTTTACGACAACCGTGGCAACGGCGTTTTCCTTCGCGACATGGCAAAGTATCTTTTAGAAGGTCGCCTGCTGGAGATCTCACCGCGTGCAATGACCATTGTGACAGAAGTGGCTGCAAAAGCCCTGTCAGGCTCAGCACGCAAAGCAGGCAAGGCATACGCCGCGAAACATGAGGAAGTAAAAGCCCGTCTGACTACCGCCCGCGATGAGCAAAAAGCACTTGCTGACAAGATTTATCAACAAAGGCTGGCGGCCTACCGTGACAAAGGATAAGGCCACCTTATCCGCCCATAATATCCGGAATTGTATTGACATATATTAATCATTGTGTTATTATATTTCTACTGACTAAGAGATGGAGCCGCCATGCCACGCAAACGCCGCAACCGGAATACATTCGCTGAAAACCTGCTGTACGGCTTTGCCATGCTTGCCGGTGTCACCGGTATTGTCGCCGCAGTGGCCGTAGGCGCATTAACCCTCCATCCTTCAAATCCCCACAATGCTGAAGGACTATGGATTCTTACCGTGTTTGCCGTACTGTCCGGAATAATTATGCGACAGGGCTACAACCTGTGCGATTTTAATAACTAAGTTTACTGACCTGACTATCAACTGAGAGTATGACTATGAGCACAAACACCCCTGTTATCAGCCTGTGGCACGACAACCCGACCGGCATTACGCATGAAGAACTGAACCGCAACATCCGCAAAAACCAGATCGCTGACATTAACCGTGAGGCCAGTGAAGGCTTTAACCGGATTGCCGCCAGCCTGACTGACATCAACAAGGCATTTATAGCCTCTGTCAGACGCAGCACGTTCGGCATAGACATGATCCGAGCCATGAACAGCGGCAACATCTCATGCCTGCCCGAGAAGGCGCTGAAGTACATCGCGAGTTCGGCTGCTATCCACCACAAAACGCAGGACGCTGACACCCTAAAAGCCCGTCTTGAGGTCTTGCGTAATGACGCTGTGAATATCGACGTAAAGGCCCGCATGGCAAAAGCCAATCTGAAAGCGCCTGCCGACCACGATCCGGCAGATCACGACTACGGGTACTTTTTCAAATATCCGCAGTGACAGAACCGACTCAGGCCAGCCCCAGTGCTGGCCACCTGTTATTCTTGGTAACAAGCCAGTGCGCCCTCTTCGCTCCCGTGCGAAATTTTCTTGACTTTTTTGGCATTATTTTCACTCCCTCGGTTGACATATAGTGTCACCTGTGTTATTATGTATTCGCTGACTGAGAGAGAGAACACACATGACTAAACGCACTGCACTGCTTAACGAAAACCAAATGTCTTTTGCCGATCTGGGCCTGATGGAAGCGCACCCTGCCGTAACCGCTGCTGCCAAACCTAAAAAGGCAACTAAGAAGAAAGCCGCTGTAAAATCTGACGATGCGGCAACCAAGGCGCTGCAAGCCCTGCTGCCAGCGGTA